>NZ_JAAZWB010000001.1 GCF_012524115.1 Bacillus sp. RO1
ACCTTTCGGAAATTTTGGTATTCACTCTAACAGACATGCAAAATCCCTCCTTCTATTAATCTACTTAACTATCATTATACCATCACTTTAATGACTGGCAAGTAGGAACGAATATTCTTATTAGAAAAATGTCCAAATTAAAACAGGGAGGACACCCCTCACGACCAGGATACCTCCCTTAACAGGGTCCCTCCTGGTCGCAAAGGGCGACCCCCCTGCCAGTTTTAGATATTGTTGCTTTTCTCTTTATGGCCCATTTACACACCACATAGAGAGGTTGTGTTATAATGGGTTATAGGCTTTGAATAATGCAAATAAATATAAAACATTACAGGCGCTTAAGATTAAATTCTTTATATGTAATGTTGCCGAGGTATTCACTTTCGTAGGAGTTTGTGAATACTTCTTTTTTTTGCCCTAATTCATAAGCTTCGATAATCTTTTCCGCTTCATACCCACGATAAACAAACGGTCTTTCTAAGCCTTTTGAACAAAGATACAACTTCTTGTTACTGAATAGGTCAACCGGTAAATCTTTAGTCATGTATTTGATTATGTAAGCTCCAACATTATCGACATGATCTATCGACTTTATATCAACGAAACCATGTTTCCAAACTTCTTGACCTAATATCCTTTCCCACTCTTTTATCTCATCTTCGAAAACTAATAGCTTATCCCAGTCACAAATCATATGAATGTGAAATGCTCCGCTTTTGTGTGTCTCCCTAACTGCAATATATTTCAACTTAGTTTTAAAACGATAATTAAAACGCTGTATAAACTTCTTAAACTCTTTATCTACGAAGTCTAAAAAAAATAGATCCCGTTTATCTTTTAATTTTTTAGGGTCAAAAGTCAAAGTGATAAATTTATCACCGCTGCTAAAATTTTTTAAAGCTAAACGTCTGGTAATATGTCGTGCATCTCTTACAGTTTGACCTCTACGCTCTTCTACCCTATCAATTTCGTCTTTTAAGTCGATTTTGGTATTCGTAATATCTAAAGCGTCATAATCGTCATTAGAATCCAAATCTCGACGACCTGAAGGCTCTTTTTGATACTCATAGACCTCAATAACATGGTTAGTTACAATCACTTTTTTATAGGTTCTAACAGGCATTTTCAAGCAAGGGTTTCCTCCGTTCAGATTATTTTTCGTCTAACTCGGTGGTACAATCAAGTTATTAAGGGGAACAGTCCGTACCCGCCGTTCCCAGTCGCCCTTGACACTGGGGCCCTACCCCCTAAGAACCCCGTATCCTTGAGGGGGAGAAAGGCACTCCCCCCCACCGCTGGCGCTAGGATACCTTAGGGGGTCTCCCAGTATAAAGGGACCGCTGCGCTCGACTTCCACTGGCAGCTGCTAATCAAGTAATAAGATTAGTCAATTTAATTCCTTGCTTTTCTAACTCCGCCATAATCTGCGGTAAAACGTCTATTACTTCTGTTTGAGTTCTGTATTGCTCAATTGCAATATTAATCAAGGCTGACTTACTTACAGCCATCTCAACAGACTTCTTGTCCAACCAATCATTAGACCTTTCGGAAATTTTGGTATTCACTCTAACAGACATGCAAAATCCCTCCTTCTATTAATCTACTTAACTATCATTATACCATCACTTTAATGACTGGCAAGTAGGAACGAATATTCTTATTAGAAA
>NZ_JAAZWB010000010.1 GCF_012524115.1 Bacillus sp. RO1
TTTACTGTTTGCTGCGGGGCTTCAGGTCCTGAGACGGCTCCTCTGTTACCGTTTGGCTGTTTGAGGCGGGGCTTCGGGCATTGAGACGGCTCCTCTGTTACCGTTTTGCCGTTTGTGGCGGGGCTTCAGGTCCTGAGACGGCTCCTCTGTTACCGTTTTGCTGTTTGAGGCGGGGCTTCGGGCATTGAGACGGCTCCTCTGTTACCGTTTTGCTGTTTGTGGCATCGCTTCGGGCATTGAGACGGCTCCTCTGTTACCGTTTTGCTGTTTGTGGCGGGGCTTCAGGTCCTGAGACGGCTTCTCTGTTACCGTTTTGCTGTTTGAGGCGGGGCTTCGGGCATTGAGACAGCTCCTCTGTTACCGTTTGACTGTTTGCTGCGGGGCTTCAGGTCCTGAGACGGCTCCTCTGTTACCGTTTGACTGTTTGAGGCATCGCTTCAGGGCTTGATAAAGTATCTATTTGGATACCCCCCTGTTCAGCGAGCACTTCGGGCATTCACATTAACACCCCTACCGCGTAACTCATCATTTCAAAAACAAACACAAAAAAGACCGCCCCAAAAGGCGGCAACAACACACGCCCTTCAGAACAGCCTTCCATATCACAACGGCTTCGGATCGTAGCTCGAACCCGTCCAGTCCGTCAATTCACAAACTGCTTCCCAAAGTTTAGGGTAAAACTCAAACTTTGCTCCTCTTTCCAACGCCTGAGCAGGTATCCCCTTCAAGCTTTTCGTATTCAATCCAATCATCCTGCGTACAAGCTGTATGTGATGCTTACGGAACGTTTGGAAGTTTTCGTCAAACGCAATCAATTCTTGCATCAGCAAGTACAGCTCATAATTGTCACCGGCAGTCTTATGAAGCATGAACGGTGTCAGTTGCTTGTCGTTCAACAGCTGTTCAAACGGCCCCCATAATGTAGGTCCAAGTCTTAGTATTTCATTGAATCCAGGTGAGTCCTGTCCGCTTCCACGTCCAAGTGCGAGCCTGATAGTATGGTAGTCTCTTGGAGTGATCACTTTTACCATATCAAACACTGGCGGCAGATGCTTCAGATGCATATTCACCCTTTGTAGCTGTTGTGTTGCCCCCAAGACTTCCCCGTGCTTCATATTTGCATCCGCTAAGTGAATGTACTGAATGATCAGCTTGAAATGCAACTCAGCAATTTGGTGAATCATTTGAAACGTGAGCTCGTCATCACAAGAGAGTTCCCCAGCTCCCTTTTGTAAGCTTAATAGCTCTTCGGTACGAATATACTTTTCATAATCTGTCACTTTCTTCTCTTCCATTTTTTCTCCTCCTACTATCGAATAAATGGAAAGGCGCTAGCAGCTAATGTCTTCTATCTTCCACTCAAACGTATATGTAAACCCTTACATTTTATGTTACGCACTCGGACAAATAACTGTCAAGCTACAAATAAACCCACATCAACTTTCCAACAAGCTTTTATGAATCCAGATTGCCGCTTGAATGCCGTCCCCCATAGCAATGGCGGCTTGTTCAGAATGAACAGTTATATCACCGGCCGCCCAAATATTCTCCACAGAGGTATTCTTTGTCCGAGGATCCACCAGAATGTGTTTATTTTTATCCAACTTTACCCCAATTTGCAAGGCAAGTCCTGTATTGGGCATGTTGCCACCAAATGCTAAAAAGGCATATGCAGACTCAAGACGGTCTCCGTTAGCAAGTGTTACTCCTATAAAATCAGAACAATCCGCATGTATATCCGAAATCTCATCAGAAACAAGACGGATGCCTTTTCCAACTAATTTATCCATTAAGTCAGCATCAATTTCTCCTTTTCCGTGGTTGATAAAAGTAAGCGCATCTGTCCAATATGTCAGCGTTAACGCCATGGAAGCTCCCGCATTTCCGGAGCCAATCACAAGAGCTTTCTTATTCGTAATTTCGTACCCGTCACAATCTGGACAGACGAACACACTTTTTCCAAGGCAAGGCAACAGGCCTTCAAGTGGAGGAATATTATCTTTAATTCCGGTTGCTAGCAGCAGCCTTTTCCCAAAAAACTGCTGCGAAGTTGAGGTGGTTGCACAAAACTTCCCTCCCGTTTCCTCCACTGCTTCTACACGCTGTTTTTCAAACTGAACTCCTAATTTCAACGCTTGCGTTTGCCCAATACTCCTAAGCTTCTCTCCGCTCACTCCATCTGGCCATCCTAGAAGATTATGATAGCAATGACAAATACTCGAACGACCCTTTCCATCATCTAAAACAAGGACGTTATGTTGGTACCTTCCCAGTTGGATAGCTGCCTGAAGTCCGGCAATACCTCCCCCAATAATCATACAGTCATACACCACAGTAAGCTCCCCATTCTCTCATCATTTGCTTATTAGTATTTGAAGTTTTTTGCGTATTATCAGAAAAGCTTTTTCCTACACAAAAAAATTTATTTAAGAGTATGTTTCACTTTCTGTCAGCCGGGTATCTTTATTACATAACCAAGGAGGCGATAAAAAATGAAACCCACTTATAAAGAGTTTCAAAATGATGAACAAGTAGTAGGAGCAGTACAGGAGCTAAAAACTAAAGGTGTTCATGAGGACGATATCTTTGTTATCACTCATGATGATGACCGTACAAAACGTGTAGCTGATAACGCTGATGCTAATACTGTTGGCGCCGGTGAAGTTGGTATGGATACTTATGTAAAAAATATTTTCCGCAAAAAAGGAGACGAGCTTCGTGCTCAATTCGAGGAGTTAGGATTCACAGCTCCAGAAGCGGAACAGTTAGAGGAAAAGCTTGATCAAGGTAAAGTGATCCTGGTGGTAAAAGATAAAACAGCAAGCACGACGTTTTAAGACTTGAACGAAGTTGAATCCCCCTTTTAAAATATAGAGAAGCGGATGGCCCCAGGTCGTCCGCTTCTTCGTTTTTTCTTTTTTGCTTTTTCATGTTACACTCTAATTAAGCAATCTCTCAAAAAGGCGTAAGACCAATTAGGAGGGAATTATATGACAAAATATACGACAAGTATTAACATCCAACATGAAAAGAAACATCTACACCTCAACCCTACAAACCTCTATATGTATCAAGGATTTCAAATCATAGAAGCTTACAATGAAGAGCACGCAGAATGTTATTACTTATTTTTCTATAAAACATCGTACCTCACCGGAAAATCCACATCTAAAATTAAACGCAGGTCTCAGCTAAGCACCATTCTACAAAAAGGCATTCACTTCTCACCAGATCATCCACTATTAGCATATCTACTCACTCATAACCGAATTCTCACATTCCCTGCCCTGACTCCGTTGTGGGAAAAAATTCAGAAAAGATATTCGCCGCTTGAAGCATCCAACATCCTTACCATTTTCGACAACTATATGAAAAAAGAGAAAATAACCAAAGTGATGAAAGAATTTGCGCTGCAATACCGCAGGGAAGGTCAACTCCTGCACACCTACCAACTTCTGCGACTAATAACCGCCATATACCCAGCCAACAAATGGGCACAAGAAATGTCTAAGAGCCTTCAATATCAGTCCTATCAAGCACCATATACTACCCATCCATCCTCCTTGCTTTCCAAGGATCCACTTTATGTTGAAGAATATTGCTACAAACACATAAAACAAGACGATTCGAAAACCCTGTTGTTGCAATTACTGCAAAAGGAAGACCGGAAAATGGAGCAGCTCAGCCTGTACTCCCACTTACTAGTCATGAGTACACCCACTGACCACACTCTCTATATACAAATGATAGCCAGCTTACCGGCCGATTTCACAAATAATGAGAAAGTGGATCTCCTAAGCTATATCCTAAGGAAGCGCGCCACTCATCATGTAGGGTTGTATCAAGATTTGCTTGGGTTATTAAAAAAATCCAACCGGTATGAAGACCTTTTAATTTTACTTACAAAAAACAAAGCACTCATCACAGAAAAAGACCTGCCTTACGTGCAGGAAGCTTTACTGCATGTAAAATGGATAGAGAATTCCGATTGGCTCAGCAAACTTACCTTTCATTTTGATGATGATGTATCACCAAAAGATGTTCAGACACTTTTTCAATCATTTGTGCCTAAGTTACTTCAAATAAAAGGGCTTGATTATACAGAAAATTGGATCGCTCCTTATTTCTCAAGATATCCAGGCATCCCGATCTTGATGAAGATCAAGAAAATGGCTGCCCTGAAGGACGATCCGGACCAAATGTATGCGCTTGGTGAACTATATTATGAATTTAAACAACTCTCAGAAGCGGTGGAGTGCTTTAACTGGGAGTTGGAGCTAGATCCTACCAATATTCGTTCTATAAAATGGTTGTCGAAGCTTTATCTCGAGATGGGGATGGTGGAGGAATCGAAGTCCTATCAGTATATGTTGAGGGATGGGTCATAAGTTGAAAGGAGCCAGCTAACAAGCTGACTCCTTTTCTTTATCCAATTCTTTTTATAAACAATACCTTCAGATAGTTCCCTTCTTTAAACTCCTTGATGGTAGCAAAGTCGCTTGGCAGGGAGAACTCCTCAACGATTTTGTATTTTACGTTGTTTTCTTTAAATGCTTGGTCGATAAAACCTTTGAATTTGTCCATGCCGAATGTAGCGGCGTTGGTGGAAGCGACAATCAGGCCGTTCTTTTCGGTAATGGCAATGGCATCAGAAACTAAGCTTGTGTAGTCTTTCTCGGCCCGGAATGTCACTTTTTTTGAACGAGCAAAGCTTGGTGGGTCCATGATGACGACATCAAATTTCAGATTCTTCTTTTTCGCGTACTTGAAGTAATGGAATACCTCTTCTACAAGAATCGACTGCGTTTTTTCGTCGATATTATTTACGTTGAATTGCTCGGTTGTTTTTGGCAAGCTGCGTTTGGCCAAATCTACGCTTGTGGTTTTGACGGCACCGCCTAATGCTGCATATACAGAGAACGCTCCTGTATAGGAAAAGGTGTTAAGGACTGTTTTCCCTTTGGCGTATTTATCCCGGATGGTTTTTCTTACTTCCCGTTGATCGAGGAATACCCCGACCATCGCGCCATCGTTTAGATGTACGGCGAAGTTTACGCCGTTTTCTTTAATGATAAGAGGTGATGGTGCCCGTTCTCCTCTTATAAAATCATCGTCCTCTACATACTGGCCGTCCATGTTGAATCGTTTCTTTTCGTAAATTCCTTTATATTCAATGACTCCTTCGATGGCTTCTAAAATTTCCTCGCTGAAGGAGTAAATTCCTTTGCTGTACCAGTTAATTACAAGGTAGCCGTCAAAGTATTCGATGGTGAAGCCGCCAATTCCGTCTCCTTCTCCGTTAAAAAGGCGGAAAGCAGTGGTGTCATCTGCTTTCATAAGGGCGGGGCGTTTGTTTACAGCTTTTTGAAGGGCACGTTTGAAGAAAGGGATGTCCATTTCTTCGTTGGGATCTTTGCTGACAATCCAGCCGTATCCTTTGTTTTGGTTACCGTAGTAGCCTTTGCCGAGAAAGTTGTTCTGTTCGTCTACCAGTTTTACGAGTGTGCCCTCTTCTTTTAGGTCATTCCCGTTGATGAGGGATTGCTTCGAGATAAGCGGGTAGCCGCCTTTATACGGTTTGGCGAATTTATTTTTCACTTTAAGTGTTAGTTTCTGTCGCATGCTTTCATCCAATCTTTTGGGTTTTTAGTGTGGTTGTATTATAACGCAAATAAGGAGAAAAGCCGAATTTGGGTAAAATAGTTACCAAATAGATATTAAGAACTATCTTGCACACTTTGATTAGTTTATTGTTGAAACTATGAATCTTTAATTTTATAATTATTCATGTTTGTTAATAATTATAAGTTAGGGGATAGCAGTATGAAAAAGATACTATTAGTAACAACATTAATATGGATGGTGGCAGTGTCAGCAGTTTCCGCGGCCAATGGAGGTTCTTTGGTACATAAAACAGGAGCCCTTTCCTACAAGCATACACAATTCTTATCCGAAACAATCGGAGCCCGTGTAGCTGCTTCAGATGAAGAGGCTGCGGCAAGGGAGTATATTAAATCTCAATTCGAAAAGATGGGGTATGAAACGAATATCCAAGATTTTTCTTATACAAGCAGAGGTTCATCTTACGATTCTGCCAATGTGGTGGCATTTAAGCCTGGAAAAAGTGCGAAAGTATTAGTGGTAGGTGCCCATTACGATTCTGTGGCAAGAGGACAAGGTTCAGATGATAATGCTTCTGGTGTCGCGGTGATGCTTGAAGCGGCTGAAGTGCTGAAAAAGATTCCAACGCCATACAGTATCGTGTTTGTGGCATTTGGAGCGGAGGAAGTTGGGCTGCAAGGATCGAAGTACTTTGTCAGTCAAATGAATACTGAAGAAATTCAGAATACTGTAGGAATGATTAACTTGGACAGCTTGGCAGTCGGAGATTATATGTATGTTCATGGAAGTGCTGGAGCGGAAGGTTTCTTGCGTGATCAAGCTCTTGCGATTGCTGATAAGAAAAAGTTAGATCTTCGCATCAACCAAGGATTAAACCCTAATTACCCTGCCGGTACAACTGGTGATTGGAGTGATCATGCGCCTTTTAAAGAAGTAGGTATCCCATATGCTTATTTTGAATCAACGAATTGGGAGATCGGGGACTTGGATGGATATGAGCAAACTGAGGAGCATGGAGGTATTTGGCATACTGATCATGACACTTTGGAATTCATTCAACAGGAATATCCTGGGAGATTGGAAGAGAGGCTACACACCTATTCAGCTGTACTAATTGACTTGTTGAAATTCACCGATAAAACCAGCACAGCGAAAAAATAAGTTGATTTTGATGCTTCCCTATTGGTTGATTGATGCCATAGGGGAGTATTTTTGTAAAATAGAATCATCTATCTAACTTCTAATCAACTTATCGCTTAATTGTTCATTTTCCTCCAGGTCAATGATGCAATCAGGAGTATAACACCCACTGAAGCCCCAATAATTTGGTCTAATAGTAGTTCACCCGTTCTGATAACACGAATCGTAAAAGCACCTCCAAAAATGGCAATTATGGTAATTGCTAATTGAATAAGATATGAGTTAATATTCATCGAATACCTCCATATCGATTTTGTTGTATATCTTTTATACGTACTAGAATGTTTCGAATTTGACTATATTACCCTTGTCACTGAGATTTGCATATCGTCGGGGGGTGAGAACTTCTCTTCTCCTTTTTTCTCGCCACTGGGGTCTTCATACGGGCGATGAGAACCTCTCTTCTCCTTTTTTCTCGCCACTGAGGTCTTCATACGGGCGATGAGAACCTCTCTTCTCCTTTTTTCTCGCCACTGAGGTCTTCATACGGGCGATGAGAACCTCTCTTCTCCTTTTTTCTAGCCACTGGGGTCTTCATACGGGCGATGAGAACCTCTCTTCTCCTTTTTTCT
>NZ_JAAZWB010000011.1 GCF_012524115.1 Bacillus sp. RO1
TCAAGCACCGCCCCTAGGAAAGCGAAGCCATTTGTGGAGATCAACAGCGGTATTTAGAGCCAATACCTATGACACCTAAATTGTTCGTCTTTTATTAGGCTTTTTTAGTTTTGTCCCAGCCTCTTTCATTTTGCTCCAAATAAAATTTTTACAAAGGTAAAACGTTTGATGAAAAGGAAATATAGTAAACCAATAGAGAAGAAGGTAAGTAGGTTAATCAATATAAATTGAGTCCACATCCATATAGAGGTTTGCTGCAAGTAATACCCAATTACCACGATCAATGTTTGGTGAAGTATATATATGGTAAATGCCATTTTATTCAAAGCTGAAATCCATTCAATTTTTTTATTCATATATGTTTTAAAGTAGCCAATAATTGCAAAAATCCATGTAAAAGTGGTGATCGCTTGTAACAAGGTGAATAGTATCAGCGGAGTAATAAGACCATTTATAATATGCAGCCAATATAAGCAAAGCACAGCACCCATGCTAATTATAGCGATTACTAATAAGCGTGTTCGTTCTATCGTTATCATCCGCTCTACTTCTGGTTCCTTTACGATGTATGCTCCGTAAAGAAAAAAAGTAAAATAATAGAATGGATTAAATTCCATACCTAATAAGGAAATATCAGTAATGAAAATAGGGATAATCAACAAATATAACAGCCAAGAATGGGTAGAAGGGGTAACCATACTCTTCTTTTGTTGAATAAAACGGAAAACAGCGATGCTTATGAACGAGAACAAAACTAAAAATAATATGAACCACATGTGGGCTGGAGTAAATGTGCCAGTAAATCCGTCAATTTGTGAAAGATCAAAAGTGAAAAATGTAGGATAATACTCCCAATAACTTGTAGTAGCAGGAATGATTCCTTTACTTAAGGACGCATAATATCCTTGCGGGGGTACAATCACTAAAATAGCAAAAATAAAGGGGATGAGCAATCGTTTCAGTCGATCGGAAATGAAGGATCTGTTACTCCTAGATCGAAGGATAAAGTACGTCCCTACACCAGAAACCAAGAAAAGAATCGGCATCCGCCATTGTGACAAAAAAATAGCAAACAGTTGTAACATCATGCTTTCATCATCTTTAATGTAAAATGGATAAAAATCATAAATTCTTGCAGAATGAAATGGAATTAATAACAGTATTGCTAGTACTCTTATCACGTCTATATAGTGTTTCCTCATTATATACCCTCGCTTGCAAATAATTTTCAAACAATTTTAACAACTGTATTATACATGAATGAATAGGAGAGGAATACACAAATATATATATAATTTTTAGTTCTTTTGTACTATTCATTTCCCTTTTCACTACAAATAGTGTCGCTATATTTATCCTTGGGGGGGTTCAATTAACTCTAGTATAAATTTGGTATTGGTAGCTAGGATAAGCTTTAATTGTAAGAGATAATGGGAGAAAAGTACGGTAAAAATGTAAAATAATTCATAATAATATAGTATAGTAGAGTGTGAAAGAATTAAATCCCTATGAAGGGATGTTCAACTGATAAAAGGGATGTGTAGAGGTGTTATCTTTATTAAATGATTTATTTATAAATCTGTGTGTACTAGTTGCTTTAATTTTTATCTATTTGCAATTTAGATGGAAAATAAAGTTAGAGGAAAGATCTAACCTTAGCTCGATAATTATTGATGGGTTTGCGGGAGGACTATTAGGTTTTATTTTAATGAATTTTTCCATACAGGTAACATCTGAAACAATTGTTGATTTGCGTTTCATCCCAGTCATGTTGATTATATTGTTTATTGGGATACCACATGCGATAATAAGCGCAATTTTGATTATACTCAGCAGGTTCATTTTTGGTATAACTACTTCTGCAGTGGCAGCAATGATTTTGATGGTAATATTAATTATCGGTTTTATTTTCATTTATAAATCATATAAAAAAGCTAATCTTGACCCAAATTCATATAAACACAGCCTATATATGATTATTTTTTCAAATATCGTCTTTAGTGTGATCATAGCATTTCTTGTAAGAGACAGTGAAGTGTTAAAAAGTCTTATACCTTCTTATTGGTTTATCTCGGTAGTAGGTGGACTTACTTCTGTTTTCTTTGTTGAATATATACGGAAAACACAATACCTGTTGATGAAATATGAAAAAGAATCTACAACAGATTTTCTGACTGGTTTAAATAATGTACGCCAATTCGATGTTATATGGAATTCGCTTATAAGTAATGCTACTGCTAAAAGTGAAAGGTTATCTTTGTTAATCATTGACATTGACCATTTTAAACAGATTAATGATACATACGGGCATCCGAACGGTGATAAAATTTTAATAGAGTTAGGAAAGATTTTAACAAGTAGTACTCGTTCTTTTGATGTTGTGTCACGAAATGGGGGAGAAGAGTTTTCCGTTATTTTACCTGATTGTCCGCATCATCAAGCGAAAGAAATAGCAGAACGTATTAGAAAGGCAGTAGAAAAACATAGCTTTCAGGTATCACCAAATGAGATGGTTAAATTAACTATTTCAATAGGAGTTGCCACCTATCCGGAAACAGTGAGCGATACTAACCAAATTGTGGACATGGCAGATGAGTGTTTGTATAAGGCGAAACGTTCAGGCAGGAATAGAGTCTGTGCAAATTATATGGAAGTATAAAGGTTCAAGTGGAACACGGCATTTAACCCATTTATACTTTGAGGGGGCTGTTCCATCAACCCATAAGGAGTGAGAGGATGGAAGTAATTTATATAGCTGGCGGATGTCTTTGGGGTGTACAAGCATTCATAAAGACCTTGCCTGGTGTTACCTTTACAGAAGCGGGCAGAGCGAATGGCACAAGTAATACTCTTGAAGGTGAGTATGATGGTTATGCGGAGTGTGTAAAAACAGAGTTTGACCCGAAAGTGGTAACTGTAACGAGATTGATGGAATATTTCTTTGAGATTATTGACCCATATAGCTTGAATAAACAAGGTGATGATGTGGGGGAGAAATATAGAACTGGAGTGTATAGTGAAGATCCCAAACATTTGGAAGCGGCGAGGACTTTTATCAAGAGGAGAAATGATTCCGACCGTATTGTTGTGGAAGTATCACCACTTACAAACTATGTGAGAAGTGCCGAAGAACATCAAGATAGGCTGGCTAGATGTCCAGATGATTATTGTCATATTCCAGAAGCGTTACTGAGTAAATATAAGTAAGCCAATCCCCAATGGGGAAGGTGAAAAGGTGCGTTTATTTTAGTAGAAGTAGACGATTTTGTCCTTAACAACATAAATAATAAGTGTTCCGCCATTTATGACGGAACACTTATTATTTTTCTGCCTTTTCGATAGTTTCACCCGGGGTGAGTTTATATAACCTGCTCTTCGGTTCATATATCTTTTGAGAAGGCCATAGTCCGTGATGACCAGAAAATAGATAGCTAATCAGACAGGCAACAAAGAAGTATTCTATCCCTTTTCCATTAAACATCTCCATTGCCAAAAGGAATGCTGCCAGAGGGGTATTGGCACCTGCACTAAAGGTGGCAATTAGTCCTAATGCAGCGATGAATGATAATGGTAAATCCATAAAATTATGTAAAGCATTTCCTAATGTTGCGCCCATGAAGAATAAGGGGATGGCTTCCCCTCCAACAAAGCCGCTACCAAGCGTTATCGCAGTCAAGATTAACTTGGCAAGAAAAGAGAAGGGGGGAACTTCTTCTTTGAAAGATTGTTCAAGCATCTCTATTCCCCGGCCATTGTAGTCTTGTGAACCAATTATGATAGTTAAGGCTACAACAAGGACTCCTCCATAGAAAGCTCTTTTCATATGATTCTTCTTAAAAAATTTCTCAGACAAATTTTGAATCCTATGCCTTAACTGACAATATAAAACGCTGACCAGACAGAAGATTAGGGATAGGAAAATTACTTTCATAAACGAAATAATTGAAATTTCAGGTACACTTTTTATGAAGAATTCTTCGTGTTTATGTCCCCAAGCTGCTATGGTGACATAGTGTGCAACAAAACTAGCCGTAAAGCATGGAACAAGTGCTTCCAGTTTTAATTTACCTAATGTCGCCATCTCCATGCCAAAAACAACACCAGTTACTGGTGCTCCAAAAGCAGCTCCAAAACCAGCACTAATCCCGCTCATGATTAGAATTTTTTTGTCCAATCTATTTAATTTAAAGAAGTGGTTAACTGCTGCTGCTACACTGCTTCCCATTTGAACAGCTGCCCCTTCTCTCCCTGTAGAGCCCCCAAGCAAAACTGTAATAAAAGTACCAATATAGACTATGGGCCCCATTCTAATAGGAACATCTTTTTCCCCGTTAACGGCGTCAATTACCAGGTTATTTAATTCAGATGTGTCGCTTAATGTATTATGTAAATAAACTTTTCCATAGTTCATATAAATGTAACCAATAATGATTCCTCCAAAGGGGAGGAGTAGGATAAGCCAATCGTTTTGTAATCGTAAATCTCCAAGGTAATCATTTGTTTCTAAAAGAAAATTGGTTGTGGACCCTACTATTAATCCAACTATTGCTCCCAATATAATCCATTGAGTAAGAACAGAAAAAAAGGTTTTATACTTTACAAACATCCACCGAACACTCATTTCTAACCTTTTATAAAATACAATTTTATTCTTGCCAAATGTTAATAAATTATTTTAGGGAGTATGGGATAGAGGCTGTCCTATTCTGATTCACGTGAAAAGTTGCTGCAGTGTAAAGATAAAGGGCAACGAGGCGATGGATATTGAGCCAAGTATGGTTGTAATGACTGTTGACGATTATTAATGAAGAATTGTTGATCCTTCCCTGAAGTTATTAAAGTAAAACAAAGCGAGCTATAATAAAACGTACCAAAAGAAAAAGAGAAAAGAGGAAATTATATGCGGAAGTTTGTCAGACGTTTAAAGTTTATCTTCACCTTTTGGAGGTTCATTCCTTTCCTGATAGATTATTTTAGGTCAAACCAAGTATCATGGGCTAAAAAGATAGCTGGTGTAGTGCTCCTCCTTGCTTATTTGATTTTCCCTTTTGATTTAATTCCGGATTATCTTCTGTTTTTCGGAGTATTGGATGATGTGATGGTTGTGACGTTTGTGCTCGAGCGGATAGTGAAGATGGCTCCGTCTTCCTTGAAGGAGAAGTATAAGCTTTTGGATAAATGAATGGGCCGAGGCAAAAGGTAATGCATACCTGTTTATCCTTTGGAGAGAAAACGGGTCGGTGTGCCTGTCCCCTCAACCCAAAAAAACATGACTCAATGGGTACTCTAGCTGTCCTTTCCACCCTTCTTTCCTTTATAATGAAGAAGTATAAGTTTTTTACAGGATGTGGATGTTATGAATGCTTTTATAAAGAATGCTTACCAGTCGCATCATGCACTGGAGATTATTTTTTCTTCTTTGCGTTGGTTTTTTCTTGTCCTATCAATAGTGGTTTTTGCCGTTCAAAATATGGGCAACACAGATGAATGGAAGATTACGTTATTTATTTTATTAGTGATTTTTGGTTTTCTCTATATGGGCGTATCGGATTATTATCTACATAAATCACCTCAAGGATCAAGGATGTACGTCATGATGACCAAGGGTGGACCTTTCTTTGACTTTGTGGCGTTTTCAGCGCTCATTCCGTTAACAGGAGGGGTAGCGAGTCCCCTGTTTCCACTGGCTTATTTGATTATTTTGCATGTGGCGGTTTACTGGCGTTTTCTTGGAGGTATACTTTCTGCTGGTTTCTTTACGCTGGTGTACACAATTATTTTTTTCGCTCAGAGGCAAGATTCCATTACTTTACATAACATGATGGACTATTTTAGTGCTGTATTCTTTTTACTTCTTATTGGCGGATTGGGAGGTATCATTGTTTCTAGAGAACGGAAACATCAGTGGGAAAATAGCTTGCTGGTGGAAGCGGCAAATCGTGATTACCTTACTAATCTAGCAAATCACCGTTCTTTTCAAGAATGCTTGCGGAATGATCTGGATAAGGAAAAACAGTTTTATCTTGCTTTGACTGACATTGATAAATTTAAAACCATCAATGATAAATATGGACATGTCACTGGAGATAAAGTGCTGCGCCAGATAGGAGAGATTCTGACCGCTGTTCTATCAAATAAGCAAGGAAAAGCGTTCCGCTATGGGGGGGAAGAATTCGCCCTTATCCTCTATTACAAAAACGAATCTGAGGTAAAAAAAGTGCTTGATGAAATCAAACAAGCAGTAGCAAGCCACGTATTCTATGACAATGGTGAGGCGTTCTCTGTCACGATGAGCTTTGGATCTGGAAAACAAAACGGGGAGCGACCAGATCTTTTGGTGGAAAAAGTAGATAAACTGCTTTATACAGCAAAAAACGGTGGTAGAAACCGGATTGTGTTGGCAGAGGTTGTGTAAAGAAGGGGTGATTGAGAGTGTGGATTTTACAGAGATTCTTTAAAAATGTAATCAAAACAAATAATTTTGCTATAGTACTTGTTTCCATTCTAGTTATTGCCGGAAGTTCACTCACCATGCATCTGTTAGAGCCGGATACATTTCCGACTGTATTTGAAGGGTTATGGTGGACGATGACGACGGTTACTACCGTGGGCTACGGGGATGTGTCTCCGACAACAGTGGAAGGAAAGACTTTTGCCATGTTTCTATTTATTTTTGGCATTGGACTTATCGGTGTGTTGATAGGAAAAGTGGTAAATTTATTATCACTATATAGCAAATGGAAGGGGGAAGGGAAATTGAGCAGTAAGAAAACGAATCATTTTGTATTTGTTGGGTGGACAGATAAGACAGAAAGAGCAATGGCTGAGATATTAGAAGATAACCAGAATGCGCAAATTGTATTGATAGATTCTAAAAAAACAAATCCCTGTGAGTTAGAAGTGGATTACGTACAAGGAGATGCGAGTGAAGATGCCGTCCTGCTAAAGGCGAACGTTCTTGAAGCAAAATCCGTGACCATTTTTTCAGATGATATGATAGAAGATGCTTCGCTTTCCGATGGAAAAACGCTGTTAGTCGCATCATCTGTAGAACGGCTTTCCAAGATACATAATCGTAACATCTATACAATCGTGGAAATTAGAAAAGAAAAAAGCATACCAAATTTCTCCCATGCTAATGTAGACGAATTTGTCATTTCTGGTGAAACGGCGTCTCGGTTATTAGCTAAAGCTACCATGTACAACGGTTCGTCGCATCTATTTAGACAGCTTACCAGCAGAATGCATGGAGATAACATTTATGAAGTTGCTGCTGACCCAGCTTGGAGCACCTATAGGCAAGCATTTCATGAAATCCTCGATAAAGGGGCAACATTATTATCGAACGGAAAAGAGCTGGACATTAATAGAAGGTTGGATGAGAAGATTCCAAGCGACGCAAAACTGTATATCATCTGTGATAAACATACATATGAATCAAAGTTTAAAGTGGGATAAATAGATAAAAGCTCAAAGCGACGGATGCTTTGAGCTTTCTTTTTTTAATAGGTTAACGAACTGGCAATAATCCAACCGATGGACAAGGAGAACATCATCAATAAGATGCCCACAGACACACGATCCTCATTGATTGCATCCTTAATGCTGTAGTTGATTGTAACCACTTCAGCTAGCACGTAAAAGACGATCTGCGCGATAATCCCAATAACTCCCCAGATAACCATATCCAAGAAGGATACGGAATGTGCGATGGCGGATCCGATAACAAATGCCAAACCGAGCAGTTTTCCACCCATCACCAGCGCTGCCGTTGTATTTCCTTGTGAAACGAGTTTGATTTTCTCATTCCTAGATGTTAAATCGAACAAAAATAAACCAATAAACAGTAGAACAAATGCTGTACCAGCATATAAACCAAAAGACGCTAAATAACTGCCCATTTCCAATCACTCCTTCGTATGTTTAAACCCTACAGGCATAAAATAAGATAAATTATCAATAATTTGTTTTCCTAAACGGTATCCAAATGCACTTGCTTGTTCATTCACAAGAAAAGCACCAATCATCATATGACCGTCTTTTACCCCATTATTTGTTTGAAACGAGATCTTTGGTAAATCTATATACTCTTGGTAGACCTGCACATAATCTATATAACTATTGTTTGGATCTTCCTCTACCTTTTCCCCTGAACGCTCGTATATTTTGACAGAATCGCCTTCTCTCCCAAAGGTCGGCTTTTCCACATATTTTTTCCCTGCAGTCAAAAAAGGGGTGGGCTCTAAGTAGGTAGCGAGAAAATATTCACTAATCCACTTATGCTCCTCTTGTGTAAAATAATCGCTATTTTCTTCATGAAGTCCCCAAATAACAGCTTGCACCGACTTAGATTGTAAAAGAAAGGCACTTAACGGATTAACGATTGCAAGCTTCTTCAAGCGGACCAACTCTAACAAATGTAGGCCAACATTCGCACCAGTTTCCTGATCCCTATCTAATATGAGCGATTCTATCGGGAAGGTCTGGCGATATAGCACATCAATCTTTCTTCCCTCATCATCCAACAACGCTTCCCCTTCAATAATTTTCAGCTTGTGCAGGGGAATATATTGGGCAGGAAGTCTACAAATATCCTTTAAATATAATACCGTTTGTTTATCCTCGAAATTTTCATCATGGGAAGTAAACACAATATTTGGGAACTTCTTTTTACCCAAAACCTGATAGCTCTCAAATATGGCATTCTTTACCGCTCTTCCTAAGCGCTCCTCTTCTTGGGCATTAGGGTCTGCCCGTTTAAACTCTTTACAAACTTCCCCGTTCATTTGAAATAATTCTTTTATAAACGTTGGGGTGTCGCTATTAATCTCCAATACTTTATATGTATCTATTGTTTTTACCAGATCCACCCGGGAGATCACGGACTCGGCCTCCATCTCCTTGAGTGACAGGAATGGAATGGTCTCTTTGGGATACCCAAGTTCGAGAAGGGTTTCTTCCTCAAGTCCCCGCAGGAGCTTTGCCATTTTCGAAAAAATTCTCCCTACTCTATCGGTCACTTTACGAATGTGTTCAGCTTCTTCTTCCTCTATTTCATAAAGGGAATAGAGGGCGTATTCCTGGCCATACAAATCGCTCCAGAAGGCTGGGAACTTTGCATAAAAATCCTCTCGGGCAGTTTGATACGCTTGCTCTTTCATCTAACTCAGCCTCCACTATAAGAGGAACCACTGCCAAACCCCTTGCTTGGCGTTGTATTGGATTTATAAGAAGAACTGTTTCGATAATTCTTATATGATGAATCCTTTTTTAAGGAAGACTTACTTCCAAAAAAGCTCCCTCCGTGATAATAGCTTCGATAATAACTGGATGATTCATCGTCGCATTGATAGACACCCTCTTCATTATCCCACTCATACTCATTACAACGGTCATCTAATGGCTCTGGGGGCAGCGAACTGACTTCCTCCGTATTGGAACCACAGCCTGTCATACCCAAAGCGAATATGGTCGCAGAAACACTACTTAATACTTTTTTTGTCTTTGTCATGAGGATTACTCCTTTCTTACATATTGGACTAAACTAATAGTAACAAAAATAGGAAATGAATAGGAAAAAATTTTAATAATTTGGGAGATGAATCTGCGTAACTTTGCTATGATGAGATTAAATGACAATAAAGACAGGTAGGTGAACCAACCTAATGGAACTTATTTATTATTTACACGATCGAGGTAGCTATGACCCCATTTACGAATACAAAAAAGGAAAAATCAGTGAAGATGAAATATTTGCAAGGCAGCTTTGCACTTTTTTCATAAAAGAAGGAATTCAATATAAATTAATATGCAATGAGGGCTCCTTAGATAACAGTACCGAAACTATTACAGTAGAAAAAGATGAGGTAGCAAGGAATTTCTATAAGGAAAAATCGTACCCTGCCGGCATTCACATGGAATTTCGTGAATTTAAATACCTTCAAGATATGCCTCTCCTTCACACACAACCATTGGAAAGCCACTGGGAAGCCATCAAATTTTTGTTAAAGGATATTGTGCACCTCCCTGGAATAGGGGAATGCCATGTCGATTCCACGGAAATTGATGAAGACCGACAATGCTATGTTTTCTATATACAAAAGGTTGTGAAGGAAGCATAAGAAATTTGCCATTACCCTATTTCATATTTGTAAAATATTGCTATAATTATCCATATGTGAACTCAGTAAAGGGGAGAATGGGATGGCAGAGATGAATGATAACCCGTTATTAAAAAGAGACGAAAATAAACCAAAGGTCAAAGTAGAAAGAAAAGAAGGGGAACCCACGGCCGCCTTTAAAGGCGCAAGTTGGGCCGCACTTGTGGTTGGTGTTTCCGCTTATTTAATCGGCCTGTTCAATGCTACGATGGAACTCAATGAGAAGGGCTACTATTTTGCTGTATTGACTTTCGGTCTGTATGCAGCCGTGTCCTTACAAAAAGCAGTACGAGATCGAGAAGAAGACATTCCTGTTTCTGGAATTTATTACGGGATCAGTTGGTTTGCCCTTATTGTATCCATATCCTTAATGGCAATCGGCCTTTATAATGCCGGAAGTATCATTTTGAGTGAAAAAGGCTTTTACGGCATGTCCTTTGTGCTCAGCTTATTTGCAGCAATCACCATCCAGAAAAATATTCGAGACACGCAAAACGCAAGAGAAAGAGATTAATAGCGGAAGCGGTACAGTGAGCTACAAATACTTGTGGAGGCTTGCAGTACCGTTTTCTTTTTTGCTCCAGACAGTTTAAAATAATCAGATAATAGGGTGTAATCTGGTGAAAAGTTAGGCCTAAATGTGATATGATAGAGATTAAGATGGACAAAGTATGTTTTTAGGTAGCGTTATGCCTTTAGCTATAGCGCCTGCTCTTTTTTATAAATTTAGGGGATGTGTAATGATGAGCAACATGCAGAATAAAACAGACGTTATCTTAATTGGTGCCGGTGTCATGAGCGCGACTTTAGGTTCATTATTGAAGGAAGTTGCACCGGATTGGAATATTAAAGTGTTTGAAAAGCTAGCAAGTGCAGGGGAAGAAAGCTCAAATGAGTGGAATAATGCCGGAACGGGACATGCAGCTTTATGCGAGCTGAACTATACGTCGTTAAAAGCGGACGGAACGATGGATATCAGCAAGGCGGTAAAGGTTAACGAGCAGTTCCAGCTTTCGCGCCAATACTGGTCCTATTTAGTTAAACGAAATCTAATCAGCAACCCACAGGACTTTATTATGCCAATTCCACATATCAGCTTTGTGGAAGGGAAAGAAAATGTCACATTTTTGAAAAAACGTATGGAAGCGCTATCAGCGAACCCGCTTTTCAAAGGAATGGAATACTCAGAAGATCCGGAAAAGCTGAAGGAATGGATGCCGCTTATGATGGAAGGCCGCACCTCAACGGAGCCAATTGCAGCAACTAAAATTGACTCTGGTACAGATGTCAATTTCGGTGCGCTGACCCGCATGTTGTTTGACCACTTGGAGAAAAACAACGTAGAAGTTCATTACGAGCACAGCGTAGAGAACCTTAAGCGTGCTAATGACGGGTCATGGGAATTGAAGATTCGCAATGGGAAAACTGGTCAAGTTGAGTATCACCATGCCAAGTTTGTATTCATCGGCGGTGGCGGTGGCAGTCTGCCATTATTACAAAAAACCGGTATCCCGGAATCGAAGAATATCGGTGGCTTCCCAGTTAGCGGATTGTTCCTAGTATGCAACAATCCTGATGTAGTCGAGAAACATCACGCAAAAGTGTATGGAAAGGCAAAGGTCGGAGCGCCACCTATGTCTGTGCCTCACCTTGATACTAGATACATCAACAACAAAAAGAGCTTGCTGTTTGGCCCATTTGCAGGCTTCTCACCGAAGTTTCTGAAAACCGGCTCCAACCTGGACTTGATTGGCTCCGTAAAGCCATACAATGTTATGACCATGCTTTCGGCTGGATTCAAAGAAATGGCGCTGACCAAGTACTTGATTCAACAGGTGCTGTTATCCAATGAAAAGCGCATGGATGAGCTACGCGAGTTTATCCCGAACGCTAAAAGTGAAGACTGGGAGATCGTTGTGGCAGGTCAACGTGTTCAAGTCATTAAGGACACGGAAGCAGGCGGAAAAGGTACTCTTCAATTTGGTACTGAAGTGGTTAGTGCATCCGACGGCTCCATAGCCGCATTGCTCGGCGCTTCTCCAGGAGCTTCCACTGCCGTTCACGTTATGCTCGAAGTATTTGAAAAATGCTTCCCTGAGCAAATGTTTGAATGGAAAGAGAAAATTCAAGAAATGATTCCTAGCTATGGCGTATCTTTAGTAGATAATCCTGCGCTATTTGATGAGCTTTTCGCATCTACGGCGGAAACCCTCTTTCTTAGTGACGGGAAGGAGCAAAAGGCGCTTTCCTTTCATTAGGATTAGATTAAATGGTAAAACCTTCGATTCCTTAGGGGATTGAAGGTTTTTTGTTTTGTGGAGGGTATAATGGATGCACATTTTAAAAGCTAGAAACTTGAGTCGAATATTCCAGGTTATGTATGCTATAGGTATTAACTTACGAAAGGATGTTCTTTTATGAAAACAGGTAATCGGCTGATTAGAGACCACTGGAAGGTGCAATATAAAAATCCAGGCTATCCCCATGTTCAGCAAGGATGGATCTTGCCTCCTGACCGAATGCGAGAGTACGACCCATTCATATTGATGGCAGACGATTGGTTCAAACGAGGAACCTTCTCCGACCATCCTCACCGCGGTTTCCAGACTATCACCTATGTGGTGGACGGCAGGCTTGAGCATACCGACAATCAGGGTGGACACTCTGTGTTGCATGCGGGAGATGTTCAATATATGAATGCCGGGAGTGGTGCTCGCCATGCGGAGGAAGCCGTTGATGAGGATGTCATTCATACGTTGCAGCTCTGGCTGAATTTGCCGAAGAGCTTGAAGCAGACGAAGTCCTCTTATCAGAATGTACTTTTGGAAGAAGCTCCTTGGGTGGAGTTGAAAGGTGGTTCTTTACGAGTTTACTCGGGAAGCGCAGAGGGAGTGACAGGTCCGATGAACTCATTGGTTCCCATTAATATGTTTGAGCTTTATTTACGCGCGGGTGAGCGTTACTCTCTTGAATTGCCTGCAAATCATAACGGTCATGTTTATATGCTCCAAGGAGAGATGACATTTGGTGGTGAGGGAGCTGTGACATTGAGGAAAACCGAGGTGGGACTGCTTTCATATGATGGGGGAGCAGACGATGGTGCGGTCAATACGCTGGAGATAACGGCGGCTCAGGAGCGATCTAGGGTGCTTATTTATACTGGTAAACCTATTGGGGAACCCATAGTTGCAAGAGGTCCTTTTGTGATGAACACGGAGGAAGAGATTGTGGAGGCGTTTGAGGATTTTAGAGCGGGAAGATTTGGTGGGAGGGTGTAGTGGAGACTGACTTTATGAAATAGGGGTGGTCTCAAAGCGCGAATGCTGAGCAATAGCAGGGAAGTGGTAACAGAGATCGGCTCTCAAGGCCCGAACGCCGAGTTGCAGGCGAGAAACGGTAACAGAGAGCGGCCCTCAAAGCCCGAAGCCCGAGTTGCAGGAGAGAAAGGGTAACAGAGATCGGCTCTCAAGGCCCGAACGCCGAGTTGCAGGAGAGAAACGGTAACAGAGTGCGGCCCTCAAAGACCGAAACCCGAGTTGCAGGAGGGAAACGGTAACAGAGAGCGGCCCCCAAAACCCGAAGACAGGGCTGCCGGAAGGAAACGGAAACAGGGAGCTGCCACGACAGCCCC
>NZ_JAAZWB010000012.1 GCF_012524115.1 Bacillus sp. RO1
CCTTGTCACCGAGGTCTTCATTACCACCATGAGGACTTCTCTCTCCTTTTTTTCTCGTCACCGAGGTCTTCATCACGGTGATGAGGACTTCTCTCCTCTTCTTTCCTAGTCACGGAGGTCTTCATAACAACAGTGAGGACTTCCTTCTCCTTCTTTTCTCCTCACCGAGGCCTTACTAACAGGAAGGATGCCTTCCTCTTTTTTCCTTGTCATAGAGGTCTTCATCACGACCATGAGGACTTCTCTCTTCCTTTCTTCTCGTCATTGAGGTCTTCATCACGGCGATGAGGACTTCTCTCCTCCATTTTGCTTGTCACAGAGGTCTTCATCATGACCATGAGGACTCCTCTCCTCCTTTTTCCTTGTCACCGAGGTCTTCATTACCACCATGAGGACTTCTCTCTCCTTTTTTTCTCGTCACCGAGGTCTTCATCACGGTGATGAGGACTTCTCTCCTCCTCTTCCCTCGTCACTGAGGTCTTCATTACCACCATGAGGACTTCTCTCTCCTTTTTTTCTCGTCACCGAGGTCTTCATCACGGTGATGAGGACTTCATCTTTTTTCCTTGTCATAGAGGTTTTCATCACGACCATGAGGACTTCTTTCCTCCTTTTTCCTTGTCACCGAGGTCTTCATTACGACCATGAGGACTTCCCTCCTCCTTTTTCCTTGTCACAGAGGTCTTCATCATGACCATGAGGACTTCCCTCCTCCTTTTTCCTCGTCACTGAGGTCTTCATAACCCATGAGGACTTCTCTCTTCCTTGTTTCTTGTCACCGAGGTCTTCATAACGACGACGAAGAATTAGCATGAAGACACTTCCACAATTCGAGTATTTTCCGCAAAATAAAAACAGCCCCACCAAACGGCAGGGCTGCTCTCAACGCAATTAAACATTATTCAGAAATCGTATCATACACAAGTGGTGGAACCTTTACGTCGCCACTCACTACTTTAATGCTTTCATACAAGGCTTCTTTTACTTTTGTTAAATCTTCTGTGTTACTGTGGATTGTTGCAAGGGATTCGCCTGCTTCCACTTTGTCACCAATCTTCTTGCGAAGAACAATTCCTACTGCAAGATCAATTTCAGAGTCTTTTGTAGCGCGGCCAGCACCAAGTAACATAGCTGCAGTTCCAACAGAATCAGCCACTATCTCAGATACTACTCCAGCTTCTTTTGCTTCAAGTTCCACAACATGCTTTGCTTGCGGCAATTTTTCTGGATTATCTACAACTGAAGCGTCTCCACCTTGAGCTTCTAGGAACGTTTTTAACGTTTCAATTGCTGCTCCAGAACGAATAACTTCTTCCAGCATACCGCGAGCTTCTTCCAAAGTAGATGCTTTTTCTGCTAAAAGAACCATGTAGCTACCCAATTCTAGGCATAGCTCTTCTAAATCCTTTGGACCTTCACCACGTAACGTGTCGATAGCTTCTTTGATCTCCAAAGCATTACCAATCGCAAATCCAAGTGGCTGACTCATATCAGAAATAACAGCCATTGTTCTGCGACCTACATTGTTTCCGATATCCACCATTGCTTTTGCAAGTTTTTTCGCTTCATCCAAGTCTTTCATAAATGCGCCGGCACCAGTTTTTACGTCCAGTACAATTGCGTCTGCACCTGCGGCAATCTTTTTGCTCATGATGGAGCTTGCAATTAACGGAATACTGTTAACAGTAGCTGTTACATCACGTAATGCATAAAGCTTTTTGTCTGCAGGTGTTAGATTCCCACTTTGTCCGATAACGGCCACTTTATTTTTGTTTACGTAGTCGATAAATTCTTGATTGTCGATTTCCACGTGGAAGCCTGGTACAGATTCAAGTTTATCAATTGTCCCACCAGTATGGCCAAGTCCGCGTCCACTCATTTTAGCAACTGGAACACCAACAGCAGCTACTAATGGTGCAAGTACTAATGTAGTGGTGTCGCCAACACCTCCAGTACTGTGTTTATCAACTTTGATGCCTTCGATGGCAGATAGGTCGATAGTGTCACCGGAATGAACCATTGCCATGGTAAGGTCTGCACGTTCTTGTTCACTCATTCCTTGGAAGAAGATGGCCATAGAGAAAGCGCTCATTTGATAGTCAGGAATGGATCCGTCTGTGAATCCTGTTACGATGAATTGGATTTCTTCTGTTGTTAGTTCTTTTCCGTCACGTTTCTTTTGAATAAGGTCTACCATTCTCATACCGAAACACCTCTTATTTTCTATAAAATAAATGCGATAAAACTCCGCTTGTGATTTCCGCACCAGGCTTCGCTTTCCAGGGGGCGGTGCTTGAGCCTCCTCGCTGCGCTGCGGGGTCTCGAGTCTACCGCTTCTTCCCGCCGGAGTCTTCGCCCAGTGCTACAATCAACAGCAAATGTATTCTTTTTTACATTCCTTTAACAATTGTTTTTACGAATTGTAGGAAGTTTGCTTTTACCATTTCCGTTGTTTCCATTACCTCATCGTGTGTTAATGGCTGGTCAAGGATTCCTGCAGCCATGTTGGAGATGCAAGAGATTCCAAGTACTTTCATACCACTATGACGGGCAACGATAACTTCTGGTACAGTGGACATTCCAACTGCATCTCCACCTAGTGTGCGAAGCATTCTAACTTCTGCAGGAGTTTCATAAGAAGGGCCTGTGTTCCCAACATATACTCCTTCTTGTACCTTTAAGCCGATTTCTGCAGCAACGTCTTTAGCCAATTTACGAAGATTTTTGCAATATGGTTCTGACATGTCCGGGAAGCGCGCGCCAAGCTCATTGTTGTTCGGTCCAATAAGCGGGTTCGTCCCCATATTGTTGATGTGGTCAGTAAGAATCATTAGATCTCCTGCTTCGAAGCTTTCATTCACTCCTCCGGCAGCATTAGTTACAATTAATTTTTCCACACCAATATATTTCATTACTCGAACTGGGAACGTTACTTTTTCCATTGCATAACCTTCATAGAAATGAAAACGACCTTGCATCGCGATAACTGTTTTTCCTTCCAATTCACCAATAACAAGCTGGCCTGCATGACCTTCGACCGTTGATACTGGGAATTCAGGTATCTCTGAGTAAGGAATTACGACAGGATTTTGAATTTCTTCTGCTAACACACCAAGACCAGACCCAAGGATTAGGCCAATCTCTGGTTTGTTAGATAATTTCGCATTAATATATTCAGCTGATTTTTTAATAGCTTCTAAATTCATTTAGTATTTCCTCCTAGTTCAAATCTTGTAAAAAGCTTTTTCCGTGCTTAGGCATTCTTGTATTAAAGTTGTCTGCAATCGTTGCTCCGATATCAGCAAAAGTTTTACGGATATCTAACTGTTTACCTTCTTTATGTTGAGGAGAGAACGCTAATAATGGCACATATTCTCTCGTGTGATCTGTTCCAGGCGCTGTTGGGTCGTTGCCGTGGTCAGCAGTAATGATCAAAAGATCATCCTCTTTTAAGTTTGCAAACACTTCAGGAAGGCGTGCATCATACTCTTCCAATGCTTTTCCATAACCTTCAGGGTCCCTTCTGTGACCGTAAACTGCATCGAAATCAACCAGGTTCAAGAAACTGATACCAGTAAAGTCCATGGTTGTCGTTTCAACCAGTTTGTCCATTCCATCCATGTTAGAGATGGTGCGTAGTGATTTCGTTACTCCTTCACCATCATAAATGTCAGAAATCTTACCGATGGAAATAACATCAAACCCACTATCTTTCAGTTCGTTCATAACAGTACGTTCAAATGGTTTTAATGCATAGTCATGACGGTTGGATGTACGTTTCCAGTTACCTGCTTCTCCAATAAATGGACGTGCAATAATACGACCGACCATGTATTTTTCATCTAAAGTTAATTCACGTGCAATTTTACATATATCATATAGCTCTTCAATAGGAACAACATCTTCATGCGCTGCAATTTGAAGAACGGAATCTGCAGAAGTATAAACAATTAATGCCCCTGAATCTACGTGTTCCTGACCAAGTTGATCAAGAATCTCCGTTCCACTAGCAGGAATGTTCCCAATGATTTTACGGCCAGTGCGTTCTTCAAGTTCACTAATTAACTCATCTGGGAATCCATCAGGAAAAACACGGAATGGAGTATCAATACGTAAACCCATAATCTCCCAGTGACCTGTCATGGTATCTTTTCCGCTTGATGCTTCTTCC
Organism: Bacillus sp. RO1; assembly: GCF_012524115.1. Taxonomy (GTDB): domain Bacteria; phylum Bacillota; class Bacilli; order Bacillales; family Bacillaceae_I; genus Sutcliffiella_A. The sequence continues at coordinate 4,172 of NZ_JAAZWB010000012.1, forward strand.
ATTTTTGTGAAAAATGCTAGAGGTTTTTCTGCTTTTGGTACACCCTTCACTACTTCAATATTGCTAAGACCAAGCTTTGCCATATTCGGCATGTTCAGACCGTTCATATGCTCTGCAATATGACCTAAAGTATCGGCTCCTTTATCACCAAATTTTTCAGCATCTGGTGCTTCGCCAATTCCAACAGAATCCATCACTACTAAAAACACTCTTTTATATGTATAAGAACTCATTTTTTAACCTCCTACAAACTTTCGTTCTGATTTTACCTCTTGTATTTTCCCCTTTTTTATCTAGGATAGTCATACAAGACTACACTTCTACTTGTCAGAAGTCTGACCTCTGATTCCAGTATAAACAAGCGCTTTCAATGTTGCAATTAAAATGATAAAAAAAGACTGTTCAGATTGTTCGAACAGCCTTCTTCTGTTCCCGCAAAAGAATCCATTATTAAGCTCTTGGATGGAACATCGAGTAAACATCCTTCATGCGGGTCTTCGTGACATGTGTGTATATTTGAGTAGTAGAAATATCCGCATGACCTAACATCTCTTGAACGGCACGAAGATCTGCCCCATTTTCCAAAAGATGTGTAGCAAAAGAATGACGCAATGTATGCGGTGTTAATTCCTTTTCAATACCGGCTTCCTTTGTCAACTTCTTTAATATTTTCCAGAAGCCCTGTCTAGTAAGACGATTACCATAAAGATTAACAAATAATGCATCCGTGGTTTTCTTTTTTATCAATTGGCTTCGACTTTCTTCTATATAATTATTAATTGCGTTTTGAGCCATTGATCCAAGGGGAATGATTCTTTCCTTGTTACCCTTACCAATGCACCGGACGAATCCCATAGTTAAATGCACATCACTAAGATTAAGGGATATTAGCTCGGAGACACGCATACCAGTTGCATACAATAGTTCCAGCATCGCTTTATCACGAATTCCGAACACTTTGGTTGTATCAGGTGAATCAAGTAATGCTTGCACCTCTTCTAAAGACATCACTTGTGGAAGTTTTTGTTCTTGTTTAGGCCGGTCAATATGTACGGTTGGATCTTGAGTTGTGACCTTTTCCCTAAGCAAAAATTGATGAAATGAGCGTATGGAGGCAATATGTCTGGCAATGGTTTTGGATGATTTACCATTTTCCGTAAGAAACTTTAAAAATTGTATGATGGTAGAACGAGTCACCGCATCTAACGAGGTCATCTCCTCTACCTTATTTAAATACAAAAGATAAGATTTCAAGTCTCGCTCATAGGAAACGACTGTGTTTGATGCCAGGCCTTTTTCCACTACTAAAAAATGAATAAAATCTTTTAATTGATCCTGCAATACCCTCTACTCCCCGTAATGATAAAAGAATACCAAGCGCTGCAACCAGCCCTCATCCCTCTCTTCTACCATTTTTGTCACTTTCACCGCTGCCCCTTCAGGCTCGTCATATCGGTGATAATTTTGATACTCTTGATTAATCCACATTATTCCATAGTAAAATAAGACCGTACAACCGGTGAATAAGATAAATACTTTAAATGTATTATAGCATGAATCTATAATTTTCTTCATGAAAGTCTACCTCCAAATATGCAAGTTAAGCAAATAAACTTGTCTTATTAGAAGGTATGACAAATTCAAGCACAATTATACCTTTAAAACAAAATAAAAACCTTTTCCGTGTTCGTCGGAAAAGGCTTATGTACTTTCTTCTTCAGTTTGATCTTCCGGATCTTGGCATCGATGGCAAACTCCATGAAAGGTTAAACGATGATCCTTAATTTTGAAATTCCAATCACGTTCTACAATTGCCTCTACATCTTCTAAGAGATCGTCTTGAATTTCATCAACGGCTCCACACTCTATACAAACTAAGTGATGATGGAAATGCTTAGCGCCCTCTTGGCGTAAATCATAGCGTGATACTCCATCGCCAAAATTTATTTTATCGACAATTTTCAATTCCGTCAGTAGTTCCAAAGTTCGGTATACAGTAGCCAGTCCAATTTCAGGTGACTTTTCTTTCACGAGGAGGTATACATCTTCCGCGCTTAAATGGTCCTCTTCATGTTCCAGCAAGACTCGGACTGTTGATTCTCGCTGAGGAGTTAGCTTATAGCTTGCGGAATGCAGTAGCTTTTTTATGCGATCTATCCTAGTTTCCATTTCGTTCCCTCCCTCGCTATACCACTTTATTTTATCGAAAGCGCAGGGAACTGTCAAAGAAAAAAATAATGATTATAAATAAGCGATGATAATTATTATCATTTAATTATTATTCTAATATAGATATGACTGATTTCATGAATATTGGTGAAGCCAACGCTTCGATTAATGAAGCACCGACAAGCAGTAAGCAGATGAGCCCCATCGCCATCGTGTACCTCATAAACTGTTGAAAAAACGGTTCTTGTATTCTTTTTACAAATTGCTGCCTGATCATTTTTAAGGAAAAGGCCACGGATAAAGTACCGATAATAATGTACGCTGGAATGGCAATCATGTTCTGTGGGAGTATGGCCACAAAGGAAAACAGAAACCCTTTCCAGCTAAGTTGATTCACTAAGAATCCCACGGTAAATCCTACTACCACTCCTTTTAAAAACAGCAGGATTAAAATTACCGGAAGTCCAATGATGGATATGCCGAGTACCCACATGAGAAGAACGTATTTAATATTATGAAAATAGCTCTGAAAAAATATATCTTTCGAGCTTGCAAACTGTCCTTCTTCCACCTGACCAAAGAAGCGGCTCAAATAGACAAACAGATCTTGTTTTTGTGAAAAGTTCATGCTATTGACCACGATGGCCCCGAAGATTACTCCCATAAAAAAAAGTACCACTATAAACAAATATAGAGAGGAGTGTTCTTTTATATGCCCTAGTAAAATAGTAAACCGCGACTGTTTTTTCATCTCTCTTCCTCCTATCACTCTCTTACTAGATTGTATGATAGAGGCAGGGAAGTATGACTTGTTTTAGAATTAGAATTTTTATAAGGGGGATTGCGTCTATGCGAGGGGAACGGGTGGGATTTAAGTTGTATGAGGCCAAGGTTTCTTGTGTTTTACCTGTTAAGGGAGTCATTTGGACTCTATGAAGACAATGTTTCATGTATTTTGGCTGTTGAGGGAGTCATTGGGGCTCTATGAGGACAATGTTTCATGTATTTTGGCTGTTGAGGGTGTCATTGAGGCTCTATGAAGACAATGTTTCATGTGTTTTAGCTGTTGAGGGAGTCATTGGGACTCTATGAAGATAATGTTTCATGTATTTTGGCTGTTGAGGGAGTCATTGAGGCTCTATGAAGACAATGTTCCATGCATTTTACCTCATGAGGGAGTCATTAGGAGTCTATGAAGACAATGTTCCTAACATTTTCCTTCTTGAAGGAGTCATTGGACCTCTATGAAGACAATGTTCCTAACATTTTCCTTCTTAAGGGAGTCATTGAGGCTCTATGAGGACAATGTTCCATGTGTTTTAGCTGTTGAGGGAGTCATTGGGGCTCTATGAGGACAATGTTCCATGCATTTCACCTAATGAGGGAGTCATTAGGAGTCTATGAAGACAATGTTCCTAACATTTCCCTTCTTGAGGGAGTCATTGGACCTCTATGAAGACAATGTTCCTAACATTACCCTTCTTGAAGGAGTCATTGGGGCTCCCTCCTTCCCCACAAAGAAGTAGCACCATCACTTACCTTACCAAACCTGCCCCCACCGCCAGATTTAAACGTCAATTTTCCGCTTCGAGCAGCCACAATCAGAGAAGCTACTTTCTCCCCTACAACTTCCACTAATTCGTCGTAACTTGCTTCATGCAAAATTCCCATCTCGGTGCCAAATACTCCGCGTAACTTCCACAAAGTTTTAGGTCCTACACCTGGTATGAAATCTAACGGAACCTGGTGAAGATATGGCGGGCGGTGTCTCAAGGGACGCTCAATATCAGCCAGCTCATCAATTCGATCAGAAACACCTTTAACAAATGTGGTGTGGTCGCAACTGCTACATATGTCTTTCCCCTTTAATAAAGGAATATAGCACTTTTCGCAAACTGTGGTATAGTACTTCCCTAACTGCGGACTCAACCCGTAATTTGCCACCACTCTTCGCCCATCCACTTCCTTCAAAGCAAACCGCAACTCCTCAAAACTTGGTTGCTTCATGCGCACCTTCTGATACTCTCGAGCGATTTTGCCCACAGAGTGAGCATCAGAATTAGAAAGGAATGTGTACTTGTCCAATTCTTTTAAGCGCTCAGCCATATACGTGTCCGCACTTAACCCTAGCTCGATCGCATCAATCAGCTCTGGCTCAAATACTTCAGACAAACTCTTTTTCACTCCTTTGCCATACAAACTCTTAAAAGGTGTAAAAACATGAGCTGGAATAAAAAGTCCATCTAATCGATGAACTACATGCTGAATATCAACAGCTTTCGCATAAACTCTCTGTGTGGATAATGTCACATTTTTCATTCGCTTGCTTAACCAGTTTGAAAACTCCATCATTTTCTCCACTGTCTTCATATAACAGAGAGCATGTATTACGCCCTGGCAGTTCTCATCATATATCTCAACTTCTGTACCAAGAATCAACGTAATATCACCTATCCGTATACCGCCATCAACGAGCTCCCTCAGCTCACCAGATGCAATCCGATTACGAAGACCGATAAGCACTTCAGGTACCTGGCAATCGATCACTCCGACCATGTCTAAGCCCTTTTTATAACGAGCCTCCTCCAATACAGCCTCCATTGTCAATTGATCAGAGGCTGTAATTTTTACTGGCTTACCACTCGCAGTCCGGCCCAAATGTATATGTAAATCGATAAAATAATCTTGCATGGCCGTCCCCTACTTTCGAAGCAATGTTTGCATTTGCAAATACTGCACGGCATAAGCAGTCTTCGCATCATAGATTTCCTTCTTTTCAATAAGTTCAAGAGCCTCATCTATTGATACTTCCAATAGGTCCACAAACTCATCTTCATCTAGATAATGTTCTTCGGTGTCTTTGCGCAGCCCTTTTGCAATGAATAAATGTACCAATTCATCTGCAAAACCAGGTGAAGTATAAAAAGAAATCAATGGCTCCAATTCATCACATGTATAGCCAGTTTCCTCTTGAAGTTCGCGTTTAGCGGTAACAAGCGGCTCTTCCCCTTTTTCTAGCTTACCTGCCGGGATCTCTACTAATGTGCGCTCCATTGCCTTTCGGTATTGGCGGACCATAATGATTTTGTTCTCTTCTGTTACAGCTATAACTGCCACCGCTCCTGGGTGTTTGATAATTTCCCTTTTACTTGTTTTACCGTTTGGAAGTTCCACATCCTCTAAATATAAATCAATGATTCTTCCTGAGAATAATTTTTCACTATGTAATGTTTTTTCTTTTAAATGTTCCATCCCGACCGCTCCTTGTTCTTTAGTCATCCATTTCTTCATACATTCTACCATATAAGGGTTAGGAGGGAGTAAATTGAAGGTCTATGTCCGTCCAAACAATATCGTAATGGTAGGAAAGGCTTGGGAGATTCGAAATAAGCTTAGAGAATATTCCCTTCATCACGTGTATGTAAAAACATGGATCAACGCCTTAAAAGATGAATGATTTGTAGCAGACCCCTCCTTTTCAGTAAAATGAAGAAAAGGAGGCGTTTTTTTGTTACCTAAAAATCGACTTGGCAATTCAGAAATATATGTAAGCCAATTGGGGCTTGGCTGTATGTCCCTTGGCACGGAAGAAACAAAAGCGATAGATATTGTTAAAAAAGCACTAGATTTAGGAATCAATTACCTAGATACTGCTGATCTGTATGATTTTGGACAAAACGAGGAACTGGTAGGAAGAGCTTTAAAAGGACAACGAGATAAGGTCGTTCTTGCAACAAAAGCTGGAAACAAATGGACACAGGGAAAGGAAGGATGGGAATGGGATCCTTCTAAACTACATATCCAATCTGCAGTCAAAGACAGTCTTCACCGCCTTCAAACCGATTATATTGATCTCTACCAGCTTCACGGTGGAACGATAGATGATCCAACCGAAGAAACAATCGAAGCATTTGAGGAGTTAAAAAAAGAGGGGTACATCCGCGAATACGGGATATCTTCCATTAGACCGAACGTTATTAAGCGGTTTGTAGAAAACTCCTCGATTGTTTCGGTAATGATGCAGTACAGTCTGCTTGATACACGTCCAGAAGAATGGTTGGATTATCTTCACGAAAATAAGATTAGTGTAATAGCTCGAGGCCCCCTAGCGAAAGGACTCTTGTCGGAAAAAGGTCTTGAAAAGCTACAGACCAAATTTAAAGGAAAAGATTTTCTTGATTATAGTCACGAGGAGTTGGAGAATCTCTTACCAAAGTTATTGAACTTTCCTAGCGATAAGCCTCTTCAGGCAACTGCCTTCCACTATTGTTTGGCACACCCTGCCGTAGCAGCTGTTATCCCTGGTGCAAGCTCCATTGAACAATTGGAAGCTAACGTCCATGCCCTGAATGAACAAACACTCTCAGAAAATGAGTACGCAACAATCAAAGAACTCGTTAAACAATCTTATTACGACTCACATCGTGATTAATATCGAGGCTGGGACAAAAGTGTTTTAGTCTAAATGAGACCCGAACTAATTTGAAATCTCAAATTAGTTCGGGTCTGTTTTCGTTTAAAAGATACATTTAGCTTTTGGGTGCACCAGCTGTTGATTGGAGCAAAAGGCGAAGACTCCTGAGGGAGATAGCGGTAGCTTGAGACCCCGCAGCGGAGCGAGGAGGCTCAAGCACCGCCCCTAGGAAAGCGAAGCCATTTGTGGAAATC
>NZ_JAAZWB010000013.1 GCF_012524115.1 Bacillus sp. RO1
GTCTTCATACCCCTTCTCAAGACCTCTCTCTACTCATTTTGGCTTTGCTGAAGTCTTCATACCTCTTCTCAAGACCTCTCTCTACTCATTTTGGCGCTACTGAAGTCTTCATACCTCTTCTCAAGACCTCTCTCTACACATTTTCACGCTACAGAAGTCTTCATACCTCTCCTCAACACCTCTCTCTATCCATATTGGCGCTGCTGCAGTCTTCATACCCCTCCTCAAGACCTCTCTCTATCCATTTTCGCTTTACTGAAGTCTTCATACCTCTCCTCAAGACCTCTCTCTACTCATTTTGGCGCTGCTGAAGTCTTCATACCTCTTTTCAAAACACCTCTCTATCCGTTTTCGCGCTACAGAGGTCTTCATTTCATTCAACAAAATAAAAACCGGCTTTCCCCCCTGTGAGAAGAAAACCGGTTCTCATATATTTTTTATTCTACTTCATGCTGAAGTGACTTCTCATATGCTTCTTGGAACTTGGTAACATCACCGGCTCCCATGAAAATAATGACGCTATTTTCATGCTTTGCCAACAACTCCGTTCCTTCTTCTGTCAGAATTTCTGCACGGTCTATTTTCTCCAACAAATCATTAATCGTCAGCTTCCCTTGATTCTCTCTAGCAGACCCGAATATATCACACAAGTAAACTTGATCCGCTCCGTTTAAGCTTTCTGCAAATTCATTCAAGAAAGTTTGAGTTCTTGTAAATGTATGCGGTTGGAATACGGCAATCACGTCGCGATCAGGATACTTTTGATTGGCTGCATCAATAGTCGCACGGATTTCAGTTGGATGATGCGCATAATCATCTATCAAAACTTGAGAGCCTATTACTTTCTCTGAAAATCTTCGTTTAACTCCTTCAAATGTCAGCAACTGGCTTTGAATCACATCGACAGGTATTTCCTCGTAGTGACATAAAGCAATGACAGCCAAGGAGTTCATAATGTTGTGGTCACCATACCCATTTATTTTAAATGTAGCATAATGGTTATTACGTACATAAACATCAAATGTGGTACCTTCTGTTGATTTTTCCACATGACGTGCTTGGAAATCATTCTCTTCCCCGAAACCATAGTAGATAACTGGAACTTTTGCCTGGATTTTATGCAGGTACTCGTCATCTCCACATGCAATGATTCCCTTCTTCACTTGCATAGCCATCTCCTGGAATGCAGAAAACACATCATCAATACTGCCAAAATAATCCGGATGGTCAAAATCGATATTTGTCATAATCGTGTAATCAGGAAAATAGGATAAGAAATGTCTTTTGTACTCACAAGCTTCAAATACAAAATATTCGCTACCCTCTACTCCACGACCTGTGCCATCTCCAATAAGGTAAGATGTAGGCTTCGCACCTTGAATGACATGAGAAAGCAATCCTGTTGTAGACGTCTTTCCGTGCGCTCCCGTTACGGCAATACTGGTGTATTTCTCCATAAATTGGCCCAGGAATTGCGGATACCGTATGACTGGAATATTTAGTTCTTTTGCCGCTTCTATCTCCTCATGTGTGTCAGGAAATGCATTACCGGCAATAACCGTCATATCTTCCGTAATATTGTCTTTGTCAAAAGGGAGGATGGTAATCCCTTTTTCTTCGAGACCTTTTTGCGTAAAGAACCTCTTCTCAATATCTGACCCTTGTACTTGAAATTGCATATCGTCCAATATACCGGCAAGGGCACTCATTCCTGATCCTTTAATACCAACAAAATGATAAATGGTCATGAAAATACCTCCAACATTTATCTATATTTAATCGCTTACTCATGCAAACGAACTGAATAATAGTTTTTATTTTTGTACCAAACGTAGTTTTCTCCGCATAGATAATCCATTATATGATTAGCGTCAAAAAATGCTAATTCCCTTATTCCCTGAAGTTTAAGGATTAAAACCATATGTAGAAAAGACTTTTCTTAACAACGATCTATTATAGCACTAATTCAACATTTCCTCTACCGTACCCTTATGTATCGGAACATCATAGGAAAAAACTGATAGACCGTCTTCCTACCAGTTTCTCCATATACCACGTACTGGTATACTTTAATCCACTTTTTCCAATCGTTCATTGAAACGGTATTTTCTTCCCGCCTTTGCTTGGGGTTCCCCGTTTAACACAACATTATCTCCAGTAAAACCAATGTGAATTTTCAGCAAGCTTCCTCCCACACCATATATATCGACTGGCACATTCTGCTCTTCGAATTCCCTGATGCGTTGTTCACTGAAACCACCACTTACTACTATCTTAACATGGTGGAAACCTTCTTTATCCAAGGCTTCACGCAATGCAAAGACAAGTGGGGCATTAACTCCGCGTGGATCAAAGGTTCCCAGTACATCCTGATGGCGGATGAAATGCTGATCGATCATGGTTCTGGATGTATCGACACGGACTCCCTTTAGCTTGTCACCGAATTCTCTTGCTACTCTCAATGCATCCGTTATGACATCATTGTTATAATCTACGAGAACCAACAGGTCATCTTCGGGAAATTTGGCATGGTATGCTTTAGAAGCTTCTACTACATCCCCATTAAATAGTTGGATGAGAGCATGCGGCATCGTGCCCATCCCTTTTTTACCCCACCATTCATTCATCGCATGGGTTGCTTGGGCTGTGGAGCCTCCAATATGCGCTGCATATCCGTCCCCAGCTTGTTGGGTATAATGATCATCACGATCTCCCATGAAAATGACTGGCTTTTGTCCTGCAGCTTTCACTACATTATAAACGTTCGTAGACACCGATGTTCTTCTGGCCAGAATACCATCAATTACTCCTTCCAAGAATCCAAAATTCTGATAAGGGCCTGTAATGGTTAACACTGTTTCAAACGGAGCAATTTTGTCTCCATCTTTTAAGGAGTAAATTTCCAGTGATTCCGGATCATCAGCGAAAGTCTTAATCAATGCAATGACTTCGTCTGTTCCACATAAGACCGCATGATCTTTTTGAAAAAATTGCATCGTCACTATGTTATCTGGTTTAAACTCTTTAACAATTTCTCGTGTTTTCAAAAAATATACAGCTGAAAACCATCCTTCTTTTACACGCTCATCAAATTTAAACGTGCGGTTGGTCAGCCTTTTAATTTTTCCTTGCAGCTTCAACTCAATTTCTTTCATCCTCTTAAAAGCTCCTTAAGACCCTTTTTGGGTTACTGTCTTGTCGGATATACCGACTCCTATTGTTAACTAGTATTAATAATAATAGAAGTTTGTATCCATTTACAACAACTTCAGTTAAGGAGCATTAAAAGTCAGAATCTTGCATACTGACAAGCTCCCCTTCTGAAACAAGTACATCTCTTGGTTTGCTACCTTTTGGACCCGATATGACACCTTGGTCCTCCATCATTTCCATTAATCGGGCAGCACGGTTATAGCCAATTCGAAATCTTCTTTGTAAACTGGAAGTGGATGCACCATTTTGATCAATTACGTATTGACATGCTTCTAAAAAGAGCTCATCTTCTTCTTGTACGGTGCTCTCTTTTAGCAATTCGCTTTGCTCAAACAAATAATTAGGCTTTTGCTCTTTACGAACATGGTCAACCGCTCTCTCTATCTCCTCATCTGATACAAAGTTTCCTTGTACCCTGATTGGCTTAGGAGCACCATTTTCAAGCAACAGCATATCTCCTCTCCCAAGAAGGCGCTCAGCCCCGCCAATATCAATGATAGTTCTGGAATCAACTTGGGATGAAACAGAGAACGCAATCCGTGTTGGAATATTTGCCTTGATAAGACCTGTAATAACATCTACCGACGGACGCTGTGTGGCTATCAATAAATGCATCCCGCAAGCACGTGCTTTTTGGGCAATACGACAGATTGCCTCTTCTACGTCGCTTGGAGCAACCATCATCAGGTCAGCCAATTCATCAATGATGATGACCATATATGGCAAGGTTTCTTGGTTATGCTTTTTCGCAGTTTCATTGTACTTTCCTATATCTCTTACGCCTGCATGAACAAACAACTCATAACGACGTTCCATCTCTTCCACTGCCCATTTCAACGCAGCCGTTGCTGCTTTTACATCTGTGATGACCGGGCTGACAAGATGTGGAATGTGGTTGTAAGGTGTAAGTTCTACCATTTTGGGATCTATCAATAAAAGTTTCACTTCGTCTGGAGTACTTTTATATAACAAACTCATAATGATAGAGTTTACACAAACGCTTTTTCCAGATCCCGTTGCACCGGCAATCAATCCGTGTGGCATTTTCTGCAAATCCAACACGACAGGTTGACCTGAAATATCCAACCCCAAAGCTACAGTCAATGGAGAATTATTCTGGATAAAAGATGGGTGTCGAATAATTTCTCTTATAAATACGGGCTTACTTACACGATTAGGCACTTCAATTCCAATCGTGTTTTTCCCTGGTATTGGCGCCTCCATCCGAATATCACGCGCAGACAAACTCAGTTTAATATCATCACTTAAATTGGTGATTTTATTTACCTTTACACCAGGTTCTGGTTGTACTTCAAATTGAGTAACAGATGGCCCTTGTGTTGCTTTTACTACTTTGGCACCGACCCTGAAATGATGTAAGGTTTCGTCTAGTAATTGCTTTTGCGCTTCTACCCAATCCTGGTCACCTTGAGAATGCTGTGGTGGGATGGCGAGCATTGTAATTGGCGGTTTTCTGTAATATGGTTGCGTCCCTTCTTCTTTGGACATCATTTGCTGTTTTCTTTCTAATGAGCGTTTATCCTGTTTAAGCATAATGACATTAAACGGGATATTCTGTTTGGAAGAAGAAGCCTTTTTATGAAACACCTCTGTTTTTGGAGTTTCTACCGGTACGCTTTTAGGCTCGCTGTACTCCAAAGTTGCAGCTGATTCCTGTTGATAAGAAGAAGCTTCTTCATTAACTTCGCTGACATTATCCATTGGTTCTATTTCTTTTATTTCTTCTACTACCATTCCTTCAGTTTCTTCTATTTCCTCTATCTCTTCATATACAACTTCCGATCGTTCTTCACTGACAGCTCTGTCTATCAATGAAGTGATGGAATTCTCTCTATCTCCTGAAGATTCTTTTTCCTCTTTTATTAACTCATCACTAAAAGCTTGTACCTTTGACTTGTCTGTGTTTTCAAAGCTTGTACTAGAGTAACTTTCTAATGGGTTTAATTCGGCTACCTCATTAAAGATTGGCTCTCTACTATGCAGCTCGATCTCAGGTATAAATTCTTCTTTCTTTTCCGGAAACGGACGTGGTTTGTATCCATAAATTGGAGACACCACTTCTGTAGGATGGAAAGGTTGTTTATTTTTATTGGTTACTTTTTCAAAGGCTCTATGCGCGCTTTTCTTCTTTGCAGGTTCTTGTTTTTTTACCGGCTCTTCAGTGGGTTTTTCTTGTTTTACTTTTATAGTTTCAGACTTGTTTTGTTCTGTGGATTTACTAGGCTGCTGAGCTTTCGGCTTTTGTCTTTTTTCCTGTCTCGGCTGTTGTTCTTGTTTACCATCATCTGGTATAAGAGGAAAGCGAAATTTCCCAGTAGGATATTGATATGCTATTTTTGCTGTTGGTTGTTTTTGCTTATTTTCCGGTTTCTTAGCGTAATCTTGCTCAATGGTTCTTTCTTCCTCATCACTTAGCTGAGCAAACAGCTTTTTAAACCAGTTCACATTCATCACACTCTTTCTTTGTTGTTCGTAACCTGTACTTCTAACAGGTTCAGTAGGCAAAAAACCACTAGAGAGCATCTAGTGGTGGAAATGAAAGCCATCTCGGAATTAACCTGAAAACGGTTGTCCCGCTTCATATTTTTCAGCTTCTAAAACAAGGATGCCTTTTTCAGCGGGTGCATCGGGAAGATCTAGTTCTTTTGCAGAGCAAATCATTCCTGAGGATGCAACGCCTCTAAGTTCTGCATCTCTAATAACTAGTCCGCTTGGCATAACTGCCCCGACCTTTGCCACTACGACATATTGTCCGCTATCCACATTTTGGGCACCACAAACAATCTGAAGTACTTCTGTTCCTATATCCACTTTACATACACTTAGTTTATCTGCATTTGGATGTTTCTCTTTATCCGTCACATGTCCGACAACAAATTTTGGGCTGAGGTCGGGATTAAGTGTTTCCTTTACCCCATTTTCGTTTAGAGCTTTATTAAGTTCTGCAATCAGGTCTTCTGTCAGGTTGACTGGGCCTTTAAAGTCGTTGACTGCTACATATTTGGATGCGTTGAAAAGGTTGTATCCTGCTATTTCTTTTGTTTCTTTATCTATAATCTTCGCAATGTCTCCGGTTTTTTCTACCATTCGATTGTTTAAATTGATTTCTTTTATGTAGATTAGTAGTGTGTCGCCGATGCCTTCTTGGTTATAGTACACGTTTATGGTCATGTTTTTCTTCCTTTCTTTATTTGAGTTCTTTAGTCCACCGCTGTTGATCTCCGCAAATGGCTTCGCATTCCTAGGGGCGCTGCTTGAGCCTCCTCGGCTTCGCCTGTGGGGTCTCCACCTAGCGCTATCTCCCTAAGGAGTCTCCGCCTTTTGCTTCAATCAACAGCTAGAAATCACTAAGTACATAAGATTTCAGTTTTCATTAGCCTCGGCTTCGCCTGCGGGGTCTAAGCTACCGTTACTCCCCCGCTGGAGTCTCACACCTTGCACTCCAGTCAACTTGGGGGAAATATTTACTTGTTTTTCTTGTTGTCTTTTCCTAGGATGAATATTGGTTCTAGTTCTCCTTCTTCATACAGGAAGGATAGGGCGGTGATTGGGATTTTGCCGTTTACGAAGAAGCTCATGGTCAATTCGGCAAGAATGTCATAGCCTACTTCGTTTTGAATATCTGAAAGTATTAAAACATCCTGATGAGGAACCGATACAGTCATCGTCCCAGAAACTTGCTTTTTAAACGAATCTAAGAAAGACTCATTTAATATTCTGCTTGCATCGTAACCATCATTGGAACGGACAAAATAAAAGCTATTTCCTGCGACCACGTCTTCTTTCACATTTGTTGAAAGCGATCTAACATTGAACATCGCCATTTCTTTAATAGTATTCTTGGTTAGATTCTCTCTTTGGAGAAGTTGCTCATCAATCAACTTATAGGATTTTCCTAAATCTACCGCATAGTAAATCCTAGTTTCCGCTGTATGGTTATCATAAACCAACGGAATGTCATTACTTGTCGTTGGGAATGAAGTAGAGCGAATAACAGGATAAATATGACGTTCAGCCCCATTCAATTGAACAGGCATCTTCATACTAGTTAGAGCTTCTTTGACGTAATACACATATTCTTCAATTGCATTTAGATCATTGGCTTGTTCGTATTTTGAAAGCACACCTTGAAGTGAGATCGTAATTCCTTTTTGTGTTTCCTTATCTTCAACCCGTAAGGATTCTTTTTCTCGATCATATGTAAATACCCAGTTTGGATGGGATAATTTCTCTTCCATCAATCTTTTAATTTTAAGTACTGTCATTTTTCCCATGAGAAACAATCCTTTCTCTTTATTGCTTATCCTTTATTGTACAACAAATCAATGAAAGAATGTAATTGTCGAAGTCTGTTTTATAAAAAGAAGGGCATGGACGTCATGCGCATTCCTTATTTTCTCGTCTAATTGACTTCATACCCCTTTCTACCTGTACTTCACCCTTCAAAAGGCCTTAGATACTCGTTGATTGCCTAAAACTTAGTACTCATATTGGCACCCTTTATTCTTTTAGGAATAGAGAGACTAGTAGATTTTGCTTGTTTTTTTGTGGAGTGTCAAATATCGAATCCCACTAGGACATTTCCACTATTACCCAGACACCTGTTGAACAGGTTGATATATATGGTTAAATCTTATCGTATAGAATTATTTTACAATTTTACTTCGTTTTGTCACTTTTTATCCAACCTCTACCAATTTACTATTGTGAAAAACCTGTCTCACACCAACGAACTATTTTTAGAATATTCTGATATTTTTCTTTCTTTTTCGACACTATTCTTCTACACACTTTATTAATCTTTAATTGTCACCGAGATACTCCTACATAGTGCAAAACTCTACCTTCCGCAGGGGCAGGTGGACATTTTCTTAACGAAAAGGGGGGAAGATTCATAGGTTTTTTTGTATTTCATTTTAAAGGGGGATGTTGAATGAGTAGGAAGAACAAACGTAATTTTGCTAGAGTATTCAGTATCATTATGTGTTTATTACTGATCGCCCCAAGCTTTAACTTTGGTACAGCTTCTGCACAAGGGACAAAAGCTTCCATCTCTTTGGGTGAATCTAAAGAAGTGATGGCAAGTAAAATAACGGATCGTTTATCTACACAGTTTTCTAAAGATGGGGAAAAAGTTACCTTCCTTATCAAATTTAAAGAACAGGTAGATACGCAGGCAGTAGCTGCTAAAGCTGTGGAAGCAGCCAAGGTACAGAAAGCTTCTGCTGGACAAGAAAAACTGATGAAGCGTAATGCTGTTGTATCTGAGTTAAGAGCAACATCAATCGAAACCCAAGCAAATGTAAAAGAGTATCTTGAAAAAGCGGTAGCAGAAGGAAAAGCAAAGGACATTCAATCCTTCTATGTAGTAAACGGTATGGCCGTTACTGCTACGAAAGAAGTAATGGAAGAGCTTGCTAGATTCCCAGAGATTGAAAAGCTTCTACCAAACGAAGTACGTCAGTTGGACCCGTCAGCTGAAGCGGCCGCTACAACTGACATAGCAGTAGAGGAAAAGCCTGCTGCAAATCTCGAGAACATCGAGTGGGGTGTTGCTCAAATTGGGGCACCTCAAGCATGGGAAATGGGAGTAGACGGTCAAGGGACTGTAGTCGCAAGCATTGATACTGGTGTCCAATGGGATCACCCGGCATTAATGGAAAAATACCGCGGCTACAATGGTGGTAGTTCAAATCATGAGTACAACTGGTTTGACGCTACTCCTGCAAACCAGTCCATTCCTTACGATGATGACGGTCACGGTACCCACGTAACAGGTATAATGGTCGGTTCCGAGCCGAATGGATCTAACCAAATTGGGGTTGCTCCTGGAGCAAAATGGATCGGCGTTAAAGCATTTACTCCATCTGGTGGTACAGACGTTGCACTACTTGCAGCTGGTGAGTGGATTTTAGCTCCAAAGGATGCAAGCGGAACTCCAAACCCTGCAATGGCTCCGGACGTTGTCAACAATTCTTGGGGAGGCGGACCTGGCTTAGATGAGTGGTATCGTCCGATGGTACAAGCATGGGTAGCAGCTGATATCTTCCCAGCTTTCGCAGCTGGAAATACACGTATTGGAAACCCTGGAGGTCCTGGATCCGTTTCCACTCCTGGTAACTATCCGGAATCTTTTGCTACTGGTGCGACAGATGTGAATATGAATCTTGCAAGCTTTTCTTTACAAGGTCCATCACCTTATGAAGAAATTAAGCCTGAAGTATCCGCACCTGGAGTTGGAGTTCGTTCTTCCTTCCCCGGAAACAGCTATGGTGCTGCAAGTGGTACCTCCATGGCAAGCCCGCACGTAGCCGGTGTGGTTGCACTACTTAAACAGGTCAACTCTAATCTGACTGTAGCAGACATTGAGGAAATTTTGATGACTACTGCAACGGAAAGAACCGACTCTAACTTCCCTGACTCTCCAAACAACGGATATGGACACGGTATCGTAAATGCCTTTGATGCTGTATCTTCCATCATTTCCGGTCTTGGAAAAATCAAAGGACAAGTTGCGAAGGATGGAGAAGATATCGAAGCTCCAACATTCGAACATACAGCTCCTGCAGAAACGTATGCTGGCATGAGCCTTCCTTTAAGCATTCATGTTCAGGATAATGTAAGTATTTCGTCTGTAACATTGCAATTTCAAAACACTGCTGGTGATTGGGTAGATCTTGCGGCAGAACGTGCATCTGGTTCTTACAATGACGCTACTTACACAGCATCCATCCCTGGTGATGACATTGGAGAACCTTCTGTATCTTATCGCTTTCACATTGTTGACTTCGGTGGCAATGAAGTAACATCAGATACGTACGAAGTGAGCGTTCAACCAGGTATTACTGTTGGTTATTCTACAGACTTTGAAACAGATCCAGTTGGCTGGTATTCCTTCGGAGCTGAAAACACTTGGCAATGGGGTGTACCAGCAGCTGGTCCGACTGAAGCAAATTCCGGTGAAAAAGTATATGGAACGAACCTTGAAGGCAACTACGGTAACCGTGCAAACATGACCCTAGTGATGCCTCCTATCGACCTTCCTGAAGATAGTGGTGCATACCTACAGTTCATGAACTGGTTCAATCTAGAAACTCGTTACGATTTCGCTCATGTATTTGTCTCCACAGACCAAGAAAACTGGACACAACTCCTACGTTTTGATGGGATCAGCCAAAGCTGGACTGCTAGAGAAGTTGACCTTTCTGAATATGCTGGTCAACGCATTTACATTGGCTTTAACGTTACAACAGACGGAAGTGTTGTACGTACAGGCTGGTACATTGACGATGTAGCATTATCTGCAGAATCTAATGCAACAGAATCTGCTTCTACTCAACTAGAAGTAACGAAAGAAGAGAAAGTGGAAGTAAAAGAGGAGCAAGTAAATCCTGATAAAATCCATCCGGTTGCTACTCCTGAAAAGGAAGAAGCAGTGAAAGATGATGTTAACCCAGCAGCACTTCCTTTACATGCACAAGTGACTGTACTGGAAACAAACCGCTCTGTTAACACAAATCCTGCGAACGGACTGTACGAGCTGCTACATGCGGCAGGCACATTCACTGTGCAAGCTGAAGCTTATGGATATCACCCAGCTCAACAAACAGTTGAGATCGCTCCAGACGGTGAGGCGACTGCTAACTTCGTCTTAGACGAAATTGCACAAGGATCTGTTACTGGTACTGTAACAAACAGCGCTACAGGTGACCCTGTTGCCAACGCAACATTGATGCTTGTTGAGGATGCAGCTATTGCACCTGTAACAACTGATGAAAACGGAAACTTCTCTATTACTGCTTATGAAGGCGACTACACGCTACGTGTTATGGCTCCTTCTTATTACAGTGAAAATGTGGAGATTTCCATTGAAGGAGACGCTACAACAGAGCTTGACATCGAATTGCGCCCATTCATCGGATATCCTGGTGAAATCAGCTATGACGATGGTACTGCTGAGAATGCCCGAGCATTCTATGATGCCGGCAACGGTTGGGCAGTAAAAATGTCCCTACCTGAAGGACAAAACAGTGCTCTTGTAACTGGTGGCTTGTTCCGATTCTGGGATACTACATGGCCAACCCCTGGTGGTACAGACTTTAAAGTAGAGGTTTGGGATGCATCTGGCACAGATGGAGCACCTGGATCCAAACTTGCTGGACCTTTTGATGGAACGGCACTTCGTAATGGCGAATGGACAACTGTTGACTTGGCTGAACATGGAATCATCGTAGAAAAAGATTTCTACATGGTTTACATCCAGTCTCAACCGAATCCGAATGCTCCTGGACTCGGAACAGATGAAGATGGAGAAAACGCTGGCCGCAGCTGGCAGTATGTCGGCGGTGCATGGTCTCCTTCTCCTGAAGAAGAAGGTAACTACATGATTCGTGCATTGGTTAATTTTGAAGTAACAGCGCCTACCATTACTTCTCCTGCTGATGGAACATTCACAAATGAATCAGCTGTAACGGTGGAAGGTAGTGCTTCACCAACTACAACGGTTCATGTGATGAACAACGGCGAAGAAATTGCAACTACTACCGCTACCGATGAAGGTACGTTTGCTGTAAGTATTGAACTGGCTAAAGGAGCGAACGTGTTGACAGCTAAATCTTCCACTGATACTGGCGAGACGGAAGAATCAGCATCTGTCACGATCGTTCTTGATCAGGCTAAACCTGAACTTGCCATTACAAACCCTGAAGATGGTGCCAAAACGAACCGTGAAACGGTTATCGTAACAGGAACAGTAGTCGATGAAAACCTTGACTTTGTAAAAGTTAACGGCAAGAAAGCTACTGTTGAAGATGGCACTTACTCTTTAAGGGTAATGCTTGAAAATGGTGAAAATAACATTCGTGTTGTTGCTCAGGATTTAGCTGGTAACCGTAAAAGACAAGATGTAACGGTTTATGCTAATTACGCTGCGCCAGAAATCACAAATCTAAAGCCAACGGAAGATAAGCATTTAAGTGCAGGTGAATCTGTGAAGATCGAATTTAACAGTGAAGAAGGCCTGCGTGCAACATTCTCTATCCGTATGCCATTAACAAATGCTTCTATGATGATGCAAGGAAACGACGTAAACAATGAAGTAAGCAATGCGGTTGAACTTCCATTAATGGAACAATCTCCTGGCTATTATGTAGGATATTGGACTGCTACTTCTAGCGTCGTGGCAAGCGGAGCGGAAATCGAGGTTAAAGTATCAGATGACTTCGGCAACGTGACTCGAGCTATTGCAGATGGTAAGCTGTTCATCAATGATGATGGCAATGGGAAAGGTAAAAAGAAGCCTAAAACATCTGGCAAGAAAAATAACTAGTTAAATGAAAAGGAGCAGGCAAACACGGGACACCGTGATTGCCTGCTCCTTAAAAAATCATTACCCTAACGAAGCAACAAATGCTTCAATCTCTTCTTGCGTTTTGCGATCCTTGCTTACAAAACGACCTGCTTCTTCCCCATTTTTATATCCAACAAAGCTTGGGATTCCAAATACGCTCAACTCAGCGCAGAGATCAATAAACTTGTCTCTATCCACGTAAATAAACGTAAACTCATTAAACTTCTCCATAATCTCAGGCAATACTGGTTCAATGACACGGCAGTCTGGACACCAGTCCGCGGAAAACATAAACACAACTTTTTTCTCACTTTTCAATTGGTTGAATTGCTCTATTGATTGTAACTTTTCCATCAAAACGTCATCCTCCAATATTTATTTTCATGTCGCCTTCTTTAATGAACGATTTCTTTCTCATCCACTCTGATACCGCTAAACTTACCACAGCAGGACCCAAAATGTGAAGTAACAAGACTTTTACTAGGACTGACACAGAGAACCCCATAGCAGTAAAGGTCATAATCTGCCCAACCAAACCGCTTGTCCCCATACCAGCCCCTTCTTTTACATTCGTCATTTGAAAAATTGTAGTTCCTAACGGAGCAAATATCATACCTGCAATCGTTGGTGGTATGATAATCATGGGGTTTCTAATAATATTCGGTACTTGAAGCATGGAAGTTCCAATCCCTAGAGCTAATAGCCCTGACATTTTATTTTCGCGGTAACTGCTAACAGCAAATCCGACCATTTGAGCTGCGCAACCAATTGTTGCCGCTCCGGCCGCAATTCCTTCAAGCCCCAACATCAAAGCAATTGCCGCACTTGAAATGGGTGCCGTTAATGCCCACCCCATCAGAACGGCTACTAAAATCCCCATTACAATAGGCTGTTGTTCTGTGGCCCACATGATTACAGATCCTAATGAATTCATCCCAGCGTTTATCGGAGGCCCTATGAAGGTTGCAACAAGAAAGCCTGTGAGTATCGTTACAAAAGGAGTCACCAGGATATCCACTTTCGTTTCCTTTGAGACCAACTTCCCGACTTCGGTGGCCAATAATGCTGCAACGAAACTACCGGCAGGTCCTCCTAATTGGGCCCCGGCCGCCCCGGCAATAAGGGCAGAAAACAACACCAACGGGGGCGCTTTCAAGCCATATGCTACAGCCGCCCCGATTGCCGGACCCATCAAACTCATTGCCAACATACCCATATCTGTGAAGAAACTCCATCCTGCCTGATCCCCGATTGTTTTAATAATCAGGCCGATTATCAGCGAGGAGAAGAGTCCAAGAGCCATATAACTAAGGCCATCAATAAAGTACACCCTTGGAGAAAGGGTCACTCCTTTTTTATGTAAGAAAGATTTCATATTCTCACTCATTCCTTTTTATTTTTCCTACCTCTATTACTTTAATAATACCGAAACATAGTCGATATATACTAGTAGAATATTCTAGCTTTTGTTAAAAGGTTGTTGTGGATTTTGTAGAATTATGTCTATAATTACTTTAAAATATCAGACTTTTAACAAAACATATAAAATTCGAAAGTCTTTTATGTTTTAGGGGGGTAACATGAAAACAATTAGAGGTAGAGTTAGATTTATTTTATTGACTGCCATTACAGGGCTCATTATCGTATTGCTATTTAATTTCTTTTTCTACTTTACGCAATCCACAGCAAAAGAGCAAGAAGCCGCTCTGTTTGAAGCTGTGAATGGTAGTAAAGAAATAAAATTCGCTTTTTCAGACACTAGGAAAAATGAACAGGAATTCTTACGGGTACCAAGCGACGAAACTTCCAGTGTGATGAAGGAAAACCTTGAAAACATTAAGCAAGAAGCAGCAGAAATGCAGAAGCAGTTCGCAGAATATGAAGAAATCGCTAGTCGGTTTGCACAAATCGAAGCAGCAGCTTCCGACTATATGAACGAATTTCTTCCTTTAGAAGAACTTTATAAAGAGATAGGTTATACAGAGTTTACCGGGCTTCAAGGGGAAATGAACGGTGTCATAAGAAATTTGGTGATTAATGTAAGAGGAGCCAATCAAGAGGAACTGAATGCTACACTTATGAACCTTCGCCTTTTTGAACAACAATATATGGCGACAAAACAGGAAGCAAGATATAGAGATTTCATGAAAAGCGCCGAGACCTTCAAAGAGCAATTAGACGCAACCGATTTGCCAGATTCGCAAAAAAATGGCCTATTGGACCTCTATAATCCTTATGTTCAGGCGATGACCGACCTATATAATAACTACAACTCTTCATACGGCTTTATTAGAAGTTTTGAAGAAATCAGTAATGGGGTTGAACAAAGCGTAAATGAAGTAGAAACTGCTGTAATGGACGTACAATCAAGTCTTCAGGAGGAGTCAAATAGCAAGCTTCAGACCATCATGTTGCTAACCTTAATAATAAGCGGACTATTATTAGTGTTTTTAAGTTCTACAGGCTATTTCTTAAATAGAAAAATAGCTTCTTCTATTCGTTCGTTAAAAGATGGTGCTTCCAAGATCGGAGAAGGCAATTTTGCCTACAGAGTACCCATTACAACGAAAGATGAAATGGCTGACTTAGCAGTAACTTTTAATGGCATGGCTGAAAAGGTACAGGTTTCCCTATTAAAAGTTATGGAAGCGACTGATAAGCTTCAGTCCTCTTCCCAAAACCTGGCTGCAATATCTGAAGAGACGACCGCTCAGTCCACAGAAGTGAACGAAGCCATTAAACAAGTAGCCATAGGATCAAGTGAACAGGCACTTCATCTTGATGAAAGTACAGAAATTCTAAAGCGAGTAAAGGCCGCAGTAGAACAGGCTAACCAGTTAAGTATAGACATTAAGACAAAGGCCGATCATGCAAGAACAATGGGAGAAGACGGACTAACAGTAGTAAAGGATTTATATAACTCTTCTGAACAATTCCTTAAACTGGCCAACCACCTAACGGAACGTGTGCAACAAGCTACAAAACAGTCTCAACAAATTAATTCTATTGTAGCCACCATTCAGGAAATAGCCGAAAACACGGACCTCCTTGCACTTAATGCTGCCATTGAATCTGCTCGTGCAGGTGACGCTGGTAGAGGTTTTGCCGTGGTTGCCCAAGAAGTTCGGAAATTAGCGGAACGCTCCAAACATGAAGCATTATCTATTAAAAAGCTCGTAACAGAAATGGGCAAGCAAATGGGCAAGCTTTCAGATGACGCCCTACAATTCAACGAATACAGAGACCTCCAACAGGAGTCGGTAAATCAAACAAAAACATCTTTTGAAAAAATTGCCGGAAATGTTATGGAGATAAATAATAAAGTAGATGATGTGCAGGAAGCAATTGTACATGTAACTGAATCAAACAAGCAGCTTGAAGAAAAACTATCAGAAGTCCATTATATTTCTGAAGAGGCAGCTGCAACTTCAGAACAGGTAAGTGCTTCGAGCGAACACCAAATAGTCGCTATTGAACAAGTGAACGAAGCAGCTATTTCGCTATCGGATATCGCCAATGAACTTCAAGAAGAAGTCAGTCAGTTTACAGTGGAAGATGAGAGAGCAACTCCTATAGAAGAAGCAGAATATGTGGATGAACAACTTGACTCAGAAGAAATAGAAGATGAACCTTTATCTAACTATACAGATGACGAAGAAAGCCCAGAAAAAAAATGGATACAACACGAAGAAGCTGCAGCTTCAATTGAACAAACCGCAGCAACGGAAGAACAAGAGAATAAGCAATAAGACGAATGAAAGGTTTGCCTTCTTACTGGAGGCAAACCTTCTTTATTAAAGAACGCTACCTAAACCCACGTTCCTAAGATCTTAATCCCTTGTCACCCCAAGCCAAGGGATTCATAACGGCGATCAGGACCTCTTTCCTCCTGATTTCTCGTCAACGAGGTCTTCATAACGGCGATCAGGACTTCTCTCCTCCTGATTTTTCGTCATTGAGGGCTTCATAACGGCGATCAGGACCTCTCTCCTCCTGATTTCTCGTCACCAAGGTCTTCATAACGGCGATCAGGACTTCTTTCCTCCTG
>NZ_JAAZWB010000014.1 GCF_012524115.1 Bacillus sp. RO1
AACAATTTCCAGTGGCCTACAACGGAGTGAGGAGGATGTGCGGACCGCCCGCAGGCTCACGGAGCGCCTGGAACCGAAATCAACTGGATTTATACTTATCAAACAAAAGAGGCTGGGACAAAACTAAAAAAGCCTAATAAAAGACGAACAATTTAGGTGTAATAGGTATTGGCTCTAAATACCGCTGTTGATCTCCACAAATGGCTTCGCTTTCCTAGGGGCGGTGCTTGGGCCTCCTCGCCCAGCTGCGGGGTCTCAAGCTACCGCTATCTCCCTCAGGAGTCTTTCGCCTTTTGCTCCAATCAACAGCTGGTGCAACCCAAAAAATAACAGTATCTTTTAAACGAAAAAAGACCCGAACTAATTTAAGATTTTAAATTAGTTCGGGTTTTATTTAGACTAAAACACTTTTGTCCCAGCCTCTTTTAAATAGCTATTAAACTTCTTCTTCATACAGCTCCCAAGCTTTGTCGAAGGTTGACATGCTCTCTAAGTATTGTCCGTTCATTTCTAAATAGCTGCTGATTTCATGGTAGTCCTCTGAATTTTTTGGAAAACTATGATCGTCGTAAGCATGATTCGCAAATATACTGATGTCATCTTTTTTCAAAGCATGACGAAACTTCATCAAATAATGGTAAAACGACTTTCTCAAAATACATCCACACCCATTTTTTACCCTCATTCTACATTAGAATGAGGGTAAAGGACAACCATTAGCTTGAAAAGTCAAAGTAGTTTCTTTTTAACAATCGGGGTTTAGCCATTAACTGATTGTAGCTTAGCTCTGCTTCTAATTCCTTCGTGTTGATTAAAAACAATTGATCCTCAATTTCCTTCACTATCGTGTCTTCTTGATATTCCATTCCACAGTCTCCGCAGATTATAGACGGTGTCTCTGTTATAGTGACAGCTTTCGTCCCATCGGGCAGTTCCCAATAAACTGTACCAGATGAAGATGTTGCTTGTGAGCTTTCACACCAATTGCATTTCATCAAGCACCCTCCTAACTGGATTCACTTTGTTTTTCTTCGTCACCAACAAGATATTTCTTCTGCTGTGCCTGGAATTTCTTTTCTTTTAATTCATCCCGTTTGTCGCGTTTATCCTTTAAAGAAGAATGTTCTGGGTTTGTTTCATAGTCCTTGCGCCGATTCAAACGATTTAATCCTTCTGGAACGAGATTAAATTGAGAATCATTCATTAGTGCTGCGATCCCAATATTCGAACGCTTATCCTCCATGTTTGAATAAATCTCACCAAAATATGCTTCCGCTCTTCCAGGGACATAGTTTTCCGGTTCCGGATAAGTGGTGATAACCCCTTCGAAGTTTCTTAACACTACTTTGTTCGCACTTTGTGAGATAATATAATTCGGTTGAACGGCAATTTTTCCACCGCCGCCTGGAGCGTCCACCACAAAGGTAGGAACAGCATAGCCGCTCGTATGTCCACGTAACCCTTCAATAATTTCAAGTCCCTTAGAAATCGGGGCTCTAAAATGTCCGATACCTTCAGAAAGGTCACATTGATAAATATAGTAAGGTCTTACACGTATTTTTACTAGATCATGCATCAACTTTTTCATAATAGGAACACTGTCATTGATACCTGCCAAAATGACGGCTTGATTTCCTACTGGCACCCCTGCATTCACGAGCATTTCACAAGCAAGCTTAGATTCTTCTGTAATTTCAATAGAAGTATTAAAGTGCGTATTTAACCAGACAGGGTGATACTTCTTTAATATATTGCAGAGGTTCTCTGTAATTCGTTGGGGAAACACTACTGGTGCCCTTGTTCCTATCCTGATTATTTCAAGATGAGGAATGGCCCGCAGATTTTTTAAAATGTACTCAAGGATTTGATCATTGATCAGTAGACCATCTCCACCCGAGATTAAACAGTCTCTGATTTGGTCATTGGAAGCAATGTAGGCAATGGCCGCATCCAATTGTTTTTTGGGAACTCCCATACCGATTTGGCCTGAGAACCTTCTACGTGTACAGTACCTGCAATACATCGAACACTGGTTGGTAACCAAAAATAATACTCTATCCGGGTATCGGTGCGTCAGGCCTGGAACTGGGGAATCTTCATCTTCATGAAGAGGGTCTTCTAAATCGTACTTCGTTTTGTAGATTTCTTTTGAAATTGGCACAGATTGCATCCTTATAGGGCACCTTGGATCATCTGGATTCATTAACGAAGCATAATATGGCGTTATATTTAAAGGAATGGTTTTAGTGGATATCTTTACCCCTTCCTCTTCTTCCGGTGTTAAGTTGATTACTTTCTTTAAATCCTCAAGTGTTCGGATTGTATTGGTCAATTGCCATATCCAATCATTCCATTGTTCTTCGGTTACATCTTTCCAAAGTTCAAATTCACTCCAATGCCGTTTGGGCTTATATAGATCCATTTTCATCTCTATCTCCTCCCTATTCTACACCATGCAATAACCGTGCCAACTATGCAGATGCCCAGTTATTACTTATATATGTAGAATGGGAGAAAGTTGTTATTAATCAGCGTGCCGAATTTTCAGCATTTCTAATTTTTTAGATTTCTCTCCCATTTTAGCCAGTTTGTATTGAAGAGTTTGACGAGGTATGTCCAGTATTTTTGCCGCTTTTAATACATTTCCCTCAGACAGTGTCAAGGCATTAATTATCATTAATTCTTCTGTTTTCTGTAATTCCATCCTTAATGAACCCGCATTTTTCGGGATAGATGATTGCTGCCTTTTTTTCTTCAATTTTGGAGGGAGGTGTTCAGGAGTAATTGTTTCTGTTTTTGATTTTAATAAGACATATTCTACAGTATTGATAAATTCTCTTACATTCCCTGGCCAGGAATAAGATTGAAACAGTTCTTCTATTCCCTTCGGCAACTTATAGGGTATCCGCTTTTGTAGTTTTTTTTCCAAAAGGAGATGAATGTCATGAGGTCGTTCTCTCAAGGGCGGGATATATATTGGGCAAGTATTTAAGCGGTAATACAAGTCTGCTCTAAAAGATCCATTCTCTACACATATGTCAGGAGGTTCGTTCATTGCAGTTATAACCCTGACATCGACTTTAATTGTAGAGGTACCACCTACTCTTCTTATGCATCCATCCTCCAAAACACGAAGTAATTTTGCCTGAAGTTCTATTGGCATGGAGTTCATTTCATCAAGAAATAACGTTCCTCCAGTTGACAGCTCAAATAATCCTTTACGGTCAACTGCGCCTGTGTAACTGCCTTTTTCTGTTCCAAATAGAATGCTTTCTAGCAATGTAGCTGGAATAGCTCCACAATTTTGCGCAATAAAAGGTCCGTGTTTTCTAGGTGATTGTTGGTGAATTCCCTGCGCCATGATTTCTTTTCCTGTGCCTGTTTCTCCCCATATAACGACAGGCAATAAAGTGGAAGCGAATAACTTGGCGTCTTCGAGCATATTTACACATTCAGGGTCATTGGTTAAGAAGTCATCTAAAGAATAAGATGCTTGGAAGGGGGAGATTCTCTTTGAACCCTCTGTACCATTTATTTTAGCTTGCAAGTCCATTAGTTTATTAGAAAGTGTGTTTAAGTGTCCATAATTCTTGGCAATTTCCACTGCACCTAATAAATTGATTCCCTTGAGGATGGGGATGGTAGTATTCACCGTTTCAAGCAACTGACCTTTTTTATTTTCATATCGTTGATTTTCATGATATATCGGTTTTTTTGTTTTCAATACCTTCAGCAATGTACTTGTTTCCTCCGTCAAAGAAGGGAAAACATGCAAGAGATGTTTCCCTAATACCTCCTCCACTTTCATGCCATCATAGCCCGCAGCCACCTTGTTATAATAGATAGTAATGCCGTCTTTATCCACTGCGTGAATAGCCTCATCGATTCCATCTAATATTGCCATTAACATTTCTTTTGAAAGTGTGTGTGTTTGCATGAACAGCACCGCCTATTTCTCGGCATTCGGTGCCGGTTTTTGGGCATCCATTATGGAAAGATTTTTACTCCAAACATTCATATCTTCTATCTTATCGAAAATATAACAGTTGTTTTTCAGCCTTCCTTTATAGGTGTAATCCAAATTGTGTAAGACGGCATTCATACCAAATGAGAGAGCCCTGGCAATGGAATAGCTGCTATAAATTTGCCTTTTTACTAATTCTGCTTCTAATGCACGAATTAGGAAATTCATATACCCCCCTTTACGTTTTGTAGGAGACGTGGCACAGTCCGTTATTTCAGCATTACTATATGAATCATTAATTGCGGCTGATGCAGCTGCGATTATTTCTCCATTTTCTTTTTCCTCTATTAACATAAAGACAGTATTACTATGAATTTGTTCCATAATATAATTTGGGTCTTCAATAGGCACAGGGTAGATAGGAAAAACGTTTTTGTAAAAGCCCGATAAGGCTTTAGCATCTGTTACCTCTGCCACACGGAGTGTTAAATTTGAGTCAAGAAATATATCCTTTTGCTTCCTTTTTTTCCATACAGATTCAAGGATACTATCTTCCTCACACCACTTATCACTGTTATAGCGATCAACATGCTTATATTTACATAAAAAGTACCCTTCTCCACCAAGAAAGTATCCAGGAATTGAAGCTTCCAAAAGAAATCCTCTTTCCATTAATGATGTAACATGATCCTTTCTAGATTTAATGATTACTTTCTCGATATGTGGCTGTTTGCTCCAATCTTCAATGCATTGTATGATGTGATCTATATTCCCTCTGAAATCTTCTATTTTCAGTCTTTTATTATAATGATCCTCATAAGCGTCCAAATAGATAGTGTCGTTCTTTACCAATAAGGTTTTAATTGTTTTTGTACTCATTGTATCCCCCCTATTAATTAAATTCGCTATAGAGTAGGAAATTCCCCCATATTTTTATCAATCACTTTTTATTGACCAGAAACCGGTTCATCGGTCAAAAAACTTTTGTTCCTTATTCCTGAACGCTTGATACGGTAATCTGCAAGGACCTCCACTTCTGCTTCTGAAAAAATTTCATCCCATTTGTCTTCAACCTTCTTAAATTTCTTTGGAGACGTACGGTAATATACCTCCCCAAATCCAAAAATATCTGCTTGGTATTCATCTTGCATTTTTTGAATAGTTGCCAAAATCTTTTCTTCTATATATTTATTTAATGCCTCTTCATGATTTTCATATGTTTTTATCTTTTCTAGATTTTGATGACATTGTGTTCCTTGTATTTTTGCCTCTCCACTAATATTAACTTTGATTTTGACACCCGTTTCTTCTTCTATCGTTTTCACATCTGAATGAGAATGGATAATACGAATATCCAAAAAATTATTTTCTGCCTCGTTTCCTTCCATATAACAAGGGACAGTTAGACTTGTCCTGCTAAGTCCTTGAGTCCAAAGGTAGTCTCTGGCTTCTTCACGAGATAAAAAACCAATCAATTTATCTTTTTTAAAAACGGACAGACCAGAAATAACAACAATGGAATCCAACTCTGTCTTAGAATTTTGTTCAATATTTTTACCTGCTTCCGGTTTTCCTTTAATTGAAACGGCACTTGTCACTGGGTGTCGCCCCTTTGAGGTCAATGAGGAAATGAAATCTGTAAGGCGTACGTATGGATCGCCCCCCCATTCTTCTAGATATACCTCAATTTGCTTATGTACCTTTATAGATGGTACCAACTCTAATGGATAGGTTGTTTTTACAATATCAGAAGCTTTTGTTCCTCTAGATATTAATATGTTGAAGTCATTTCGAAATTCTCCCGTTCTTTCCAAAAAGTCCAAGACATCACCGACACCATCCTTAGCAAGTAATTCATCGATAACAATAATTCTAGTATGGGAATAAATGAGTTTTCTAGAAAGTCCGACATTCATTCTTTCTGATAATTCAGCAAGTGAATTCCCTTCCTCTTGAAAAGTAATGACCGGTGTCCCGCTACCAGGCTGATCAGCTGATAGTTGTGGTGCGTTTATTGTCTCGACAGTGACACGAAACTTAGCATTTTCTCCCTTTTCAATGGCGATCCCTGTGACGATGGAGATTTCATTTAGTTCAACCTTATCCCAGCATCCAGTCAAAAAGATTAACACGGAGCAAATACATAACCATTTTCTCATGAAAAATTCCCCTTATCCTGTGATGGTCCACTGTTGCTTCCTTTATTCGAAGTTTTTTTTGTATGCTTAGGCTTAAGATACGATGGGCGGGTTATATTATCCCAAACAGGCATTCTGACAAAAACATCTTTTTGGTCTTCTAAAAGGAGGGGAGCTACTGGAGCCAAATACGGCACGCCATATGAGCGTAAACCAGTCAAATGGATAACCATGATAACTACCAAAAGCAAAACTCCATACAACCCTATCAATGCTCCCATCAAAATGTAGGCAAACCGTAGAATTCTTGTTGCAATAGAAAAGTTATAAATAGGAGAGACGAAGCTTGCAATAGCTGTCAGGGCGACAATAATAATTAAAACACTAGAAACTAATCCAGCCTCGACAGCAGCCTGTCCAATAACCAATGCACCGACAATGGAAACTGTCTGCCCAACAGCTCTCGGCATCCTCACTCCCGCTTCCCTCAATACTTCAAACGTAAGTTCCATCAACAGTATTTCAATTACAGCAGGAAAAGGTACTCCTTCTCTTTGAGCTTGAACACTAATTAACAAGGATGTAGGAATCAATTCATGATGATAGGTAGAAATAGCTACATACAAAGAAGGCAATAGCAAAGAAAGCATAAAAGAAACATACCGGATAAGCCTGATGAAAGAAGCCATGAAAAATGGTTGATAATAATCTTCCGTTGAAATAAAAAAATCGGTAAAAACAGTCGGCACACTTAAGGCAAAAGGACTGCCATCCACTAACACTGCAACCTTTCCTTCTATAAGGTTTGCCGCTATGTTATCTGGTCTTTCCGTATTGTAGGTAAGTGGAAAGGGAGTCAACGTTTTGTCAGTCAAGTATTCCTCAATATTTCCACTGTCAAAAAGCCCGACTACATTAACCTTTTCAATTCTACTTTTCACCTCTTGTACAAGTTGATCGTTGGTAATATTTTTTATGTACCCTATCACTACCGCTGTTTTTGTATCCTGTCCTACACGGTACTGTTCAAAACAAAGGTTGGGATTGCGTATTCTACGTCTGATTAAACTAATATTGGTGTTCATCGTTTCCGTGAAGCTGTCTTTTGGTCCTCTTATAATGGTTTGGGTACTCGGTTCCGTTACGCTTCTTTTTTCAATACTACCCAGATTGATGCATAGTGCCTGCTCAATTCCATCGATTACGATGACAGCATATCCATTAAGAAGCTTCCAAAAGATCTGATGATAATTCTCTGCAAATTTATAAGGAACAGAAGCGAAGTATTCTTTTCTAAACTCTTCCAAATCTCCAGACTGTAATACTGTATCAGACCCTTCTGCAGTAACAAGCGGTTCAAAAATCTCTTCTGTCAACCTATCTTTGGCAATCAAGGTGTCAAAAAAATAAACGATGGCATCCCTTTTTCCAACGATTAAAGTCGAATAGTGAAAATCAATCGAGAGAGAAAATTCTTTTTGTATGATTTCGTCATTTTCCTTAAGTGATTCTAGTAGAGGTTCCGACGTTTCTTCAGGTGAATATAGTTCTTTATCGGTAGAACTGATATTCCCATCTTCTCCTAGTAAAAATTGTTTCAACTTTCCCAATTTATATCACTCCCTTTCCTACCACTTTTCCTCCTTGTTCGTATCAGCACAATTACAAGTAATACTAGCGGCAATGCGAACTGAAAAGGAAGATGGACAAAATAAGGAACAATTTGTAAACCTTCCTCGATATGTTCAGCAAAGTTGTCGGTTATGATGATGGAGGATAAACAAATAATGGAACCAACAGGAATTAGATACGACCTGTACTTCCTGTTGGAGATATGTTCTAAACCCTTTATTGCACCAAAAAAGAAAACACCTATCTTAACGATGATGCCAAACATCACCACAAAGACAACCACAATGTCTACCCTTTCAATAAAATCTAATAAGGAGATTTCCCTTGCAGCCGAAAGGAGCGGGAAGTTTGACCTATCTTTCATCTCGTGTCCAAGTGTCAGCACTTGAATAACGGATGAATAGACAAGTACTAATGTACTGAGAATAATACTGCCTGCGGCAAAGCCTTTTGCCTTGTTATATTTGGTGACTAGTGGTAATACAACCGCAAATGCAATAAGTTCTCCAAATGGAAAGGTCAATAGACCGGGAATAATTGCCTGAAATATAGGTTTTATTCCTCCACCAAGAATAGGCCTTATGTTCTCAAATTGGATCTCCCCAGACAATAAAATAAAAATTCCGACCAAAAATGTAAAAGAAAACACATAAGGGAAAAATATCTCGGATGTTCTTGCCATCACTTCAATACCGGAATTTAACATGTAAATAATCGTCAACATAATAGTTATGCTAATTATTTCTATCGGAGTAAAGATAAAAATGGTAGACACAATTAATTCACCAAAGTCCCTCAGAACTCTTGAAGAAATATAAATAAAATAAATAATGTAAAGGAAACTTATTGCGCCTCCTAACCATTTCCCTAAGCAGAATTCTATGAGAGCAAAAAGATTATAGCCTTTTTTTCTACCAAGCATGAAGTGCAATAGATAAATATAGCCCACTCCTATTAACCCAGCCAAGCTGATGGCAATCCAGACATTTTGCTTTGCTTCTCCACCTATCCCGACCACTGTGGCGCTGCCCATTTCAAAAATGAGCATTAAGATAAACAGTTGCCATAATGATATTGTTTCTTTATTGGCCATTAGTATTTTTGCTCCTGTTTTTATTATTTTTGAAACGGAGATCTTGAATGATCGCAATTAAAATTCCAAATAAAAACGTCAAATAAACCATCCACTCTCTTAATCCGGCATCAAGAATGAACAAACGTGTAAAACAGTCTAAGACGTCCTTGTTATAGTAAAAACAATCGAGGATGGAAATGAAAATCAACATACTAAAAAACAGTAAGATAGTTAAAAACGTAACCATACAGTTACCTCCGGTCTTCATATACTTGATAGTATTTTCCAAACATCTCAAGATATGTAAACCAGTGCGAAATGCGAAGGATGATACCTATATAAATATCAACACTAAAGTGAAATAAGGCTAAAAATCGGCAATGCATAACGTTGTTTACTATCCCAAGATTGGAATCCACGAGTTTTTTATGCAGTCTAGGTACTAGGTAGGATTGGTATCAAGAAAAAAAGCAATTTATCAAGAGGTCGGAGGATATATCAATAAATTCTGAGATATATCGAGAATTCTAAAGATATATCAAGAAAAAACCGATTATATCAAGAAATCGGCACAGTTCAACAATATCCTCCACCCCCGCCCCCGACTACCACTACACCAATAAAAATAACCGGGCAAAAATCGCCCGGTCCTTTTTTAGTCGCTTGGTTATTCATCTATAGTTCATCAGAGATTTCGCACCAGTCCATTAAAAGGATGGCAAAAATCTCTGCAGCCTTTATCATTTCGTCAATGTAGATAAACTCATTAGGATAATGCGCTACCTCTGTTGTTCCGGGACCGCATACGACTGTTGGGATACCTAAAAGTTGGGTGAATAATCCCCCATCCGTACCCCACGGTGATGCTTCTAAAATGGGTTGCTTCTTTTCCACTTGTATATATGCATTTTCGATCATCTTGACAAAAGGATGGCTTAATTCTACTGATCCTGGCACCCACTGGGCACCAAACCATTCAAGCTCGACTGGATGATGTGAAAACCACGGATCTGTTTCACTCAAACTTTTCATCCAGGTTGCTAGTTCTTGTTTTACTTCTATTAGTTTTTCTTCCGGCCCTACTCCTATTCTTCCCTCCAACACTACCATATCTGGTACCGAGGACGGCCAACTTCCTCCTTCTACTTTTCCGATATTAATCGGTAGGGGAATTGGAATGCCTTTATATAACGGATCTTCTACTCTTTCATTTCTTTTCGTTTCTAACTCTTGGATTTTTTCTATAACCAGAATGCTCTTTTCAAGGGCACTTACTCCCTCATATCTTGTACCTCCATGTGCTGACCTGCCTTTTACTTTTAGTCGAAACCACATGGATCCTTGTTGTTTTGGGAAAATTTTCATATTTGTGGGTTCTGGTATTAGTACTGCATCTGCAGAATATCCTCGAAGTATGGTCGCTAACGTTCCGGCTCCCCCACTCTCTTCTTCAATGACACTTTGGAAAATTACATCCCCTTTAAGTTTTACACCAATGGATTTTAAAGCATTTAGAGCAAGAAGTAGGGAGACATTTCCACCCTTCATATCTGTGCTTCCCCTGCCGTAAATTTTACCATCTTGAACTTTTCCTTCGTATGGGTCACATTCCCACTGTAACAAGTCACCTTCAGGTACCACATCGATATGCCCATTAAGGATTATGGAACGACCGCCCCCAGTTCCCTTCCACATCGCCACAACATTAGGGGAGTCATCAAAATTCTCCCGAGTGGATACAAAATTTTCATGCAAACTCATTTCTTTAATATCCGGCTCCCAAATGTCTATTTCCATCCCAAGTTCCCTGCACGCTTCAATCACCACTGCTTGAGCTGAACTTTCATGGCCCTGTACACTTCTTTCTTGGATAAGCTTTCTTAAAAGTTTGACAGCATTGCCCCTGTTCTTAATCAACCATTCCTTGAGCATTTTCTCTTTCATCTCATCCCCCCTTCTTTCCACAGCATATTTAAACCATTATAAAAACGCAGGCGCCAGTGTAAAGGGCGCTTCTGTTTTCTCTTTTACCTGGTCCAAACTCACGCCAGGCATTAATTCACGAAGGAGCAAACCAACTTCCGAAATCTCAAAAACTGCTAAATCGGTAATGATGATGTCCACACATTTTGGTGTTGTTACAGGTAAACTGCATGATTTCACCACTTTTGATTGCCCATTTTTATCTGTATGGCTCATTAATACGATCACTTTTTTTGCTTTTTGTGAAAGCTCCATAGCTCCACCCATACCTGGTACCCTTTTGCCTGGTACAATCCAGTTAGCCAAATCTCCTTGTTCTGATACTTGTAACGATCCAAGAATCGTAATATCCAGTTTGCCTTTTCTGATCATTCCAAAAGCTATAGCACTATCAAAATAAGATGCTCCCGGCTGGACAGATACCGGAAATCCGGCAGCATTACAGAGATGGGCGTCTTCTTCCCCGGACTTTGGAGTAGATGCCATACCTAACACACCGTTTTCAGCTTGAAAAAAAACATGTATATTATCCGGCAGGTGATTGGGTACCAACGACGGTATACCTATTCCCAAGTTTACAACCATTCCATTTTCTATTTCCTTGGCCGCTCTTTTGGCTATCAAATCCCGTATGTTTCCTCCCATACCCATGTCCAGTTCACCCCTTCGCTTTGAACCATATAATCCACATACACTCCAGGCACAACAATCTCTTCCGGATTCAAATACCCTAAAGGAACAAATTCCTCCACTTCCACGATAGTTTTTGCCCCTGCCATCGCCACAAGCGGATTGGTGTTTCTAGCGCTTTTATCAAAAATAAGATTCCCATAAGGATCAGCTTTTTTTGCATAAACGATCGAGAGGTCTGCAGTTAGAGCAGGTTCAAGAATATAATCTTTTTCACCTGAAGTAAGGATTTGCTTGTTTTTTGTTACAATGTCACTTTCAATTCCTACATCAACCAGAATCCCACCTAAACCTACACCACCAGCTCTTATTCTTTCGGCTAATGTTCCCTGCGGACTGAACTCAACTTCTATCCTTTTTTCGGTCATCATCTTGCCTGCAACCGGATTTGAACCAATATGGGAAGCAACCAGTTTATTTACCCTTCCTGCACACACTACCTTTCCTATACCTATAGTCGGAAAGCCGGCGTCATTTCCGATAAGTGTCAGGTTTTTCACTTTTGAATCTAAGAGGACATCGACCAGCTTCGGAGGTGTCCCCACCCCTCCAAAGCCGCCGAACATCAATGTCATTCCATCAAAGAATAAATGTCTGACCATTTCTAGGTCCACTATTTTGTTAAATGTATTCTCTACTTTCTCCATCCCGGTCCACTCCTTACAATTCTGCTTGAAGTTCGTTTAGTGTCAGCTCTAGGATGGTAATCAGTTCATCTATTTCCTTTTGGTTAATTGATAAAGGCGGTGCAATAATGATGGCATCTCCTCCCACTCCTTCAATACCAGCGGATGCAGGGTAGATGAGCAAACCATTTTTCTGGGCTAACTCTACCAACCTTGGGGTGACCGCTTTTTCTTGTGAGAATGGATATTTTGTCGCAAGATCTGCTACAATTTCCATTCCAAGTAAAAGCCCTTTTCCTCTAACGTCACCAATAAAGGAGTAAGTTTGTTTTAATTGTTGTAATTGTTCCAACAGATAATCTCCCATCTGCCGACCATTGCTTACAAGGTTTTGACTTTCAATGTATTCTAAAACAGCCAAAGCAACTGCTGCGGATTGAGGATTAGCACTATACGTATGTCCACTCATGATCAGTCTAGATCCCTTTAGAATGCTTTCTATAATCCTCTCGCTCACTAGAGTTGCCGCTATGGGAGTATAACCCGCACTCATG
The DNA here is from genome assembly GCF_012524115.1 of Bacillus sp. RO1. Taxonomy (GTDB): domain Bacteria; phylum Bacillota; class Bacilli; order Bacillales; family Bacillaceae_I; genus Sutcliffiella_A. Next base: position 12,663 of record NZ_JAAZWB010000014.1, read on the forward strand.
CCCTTGCCTATACAGATAATATCCGGAATTACGTTCCAATGTTCCATTGCAAACATTTTGCCGGTTCTTCCGATGCCTGTCATTACTTCATCTGCAATAAAATGAATGTGATATTTTTTGCATATCTCCGCAATTTTTTGATAATATCCATCAGGTGGGCAGATTGCTCCAGCTGCTGCCCCAATAATGGGCTCAACGACAAATGCTGCGATATTCTCATCCCCAATTTCCAGGATGGCACGCTCTAGATCCTCAGCACATTTAAGACCACATGCAGGATATTCCAAATTGAAGGGGCAACGGTAACAATAAGGAGGTTCTACAACAGGCGACTTTTCCAATAAAGACTCAAATCTCTTCCTGCGATCCGCATGTCCTGATAAGGATAGCGCTCCTATTGTAATGCCGTGATAGCTTTTCCATCGAGAAATAATCTGGTTTTTGTGAGGTTTTCCTTCCTCTTGCCAATATTGAATAGAAATTTTCATCGCTGTTTCCACAGCTTCTGTCCCACTATTTACGAAAAACGACCAATTAATATCTCCTGGTGCGATAGAACTTATTTTTGTTGCCAGTTTTTCGGCAGGAAGACTACTGAATTGGGATCGATAAACAAATGATACTTTGCTTGCCTGGTCGGCCATCGCATCTATTACAGCTTGTACATGGTGACCAATGCTTGCCGTAACAGCACCAGAAGAACCATCCAAATATTTCTTTCCAGTGACATCGAATAAGTACACTCCGTTACCGTGGCTTATCACCGGATACTCTTTATCTAATAAAGGCTTAATAAGATAAGATTGATCCATAAACGATTACTCCTTTCCACAACTGTCCTGTAACCGTTTACTAGCAATGGTAGCCCCTACCTTTTAGAGACAGTGTAAAACCTGGCTGTCGATAAGCTAGCTTACTTTCATTCTATGTTCAGTCAAACGAAATCTTTCGTTGAATTTATGGATAAATAAACAGTATGTGAATGAATATGAATAAAGAACAAAATCGCTATTGCGGCCTAAAACCAAGTCCCAAGTAAGACTTTAATTTCTTGGGTCGGTTCTCGCTTTTCACGTAACTTTGACAAATTGGCCTTGTTCAGATCTTGCCTTTGCCCTTCATCTAAGACCATTTCATTGAAATTTCATTGTCTCCCTAGGTCTACATATTTTGTGATGAGGACCTCTCTACTCCTTTTTCCTCGTCACTGAGGTCTTCATACTGGCGATGAGAACCTCTCCACAGCTTTTAATTTGTCACTGAGGTCTTCATACCGGTGATGAGAACCTCTCTACTCCTTTTTCCTCGTCACTGTGGTCTTCAAGCTTTTTAGTCGTCACTGTGGTCTTCATACCGGCGATGAGGACCTCTCTACTCCTTTTTCCTCGTCACTGAGGTCTTCATACCGGTGATGAGAACCTCTCTACTCCTTTTTCCTCGTCTCTGAGGTCTTCATACCGGTGATGAGGACCTCTCTACTCCTTTTTCCTCGTCACTGAGGTCTTCATACCGGTGATGAGAACCTCTCTACTCCTTTCTCCTCGTCACTGTGGTCCTCATACCGGTGATGAGAACCTCTCCCCAGCTTTTTATTTGTCACTGAGGTCTTCATACTGATATGCTCCCTTTTAAGTAGACAGATTAAAAAACAAAAATCTGTTTCCGCGAAGGGGAGTATTTATAATGTCAAAAAAAGCAAACTCTTTCGATGTCAAAATCAATGTCATAAGGGCTTTGGAA
>NZ_JAAZWB010000015.1 GCF_012524115.1 Bacillus sp. RO1
TCAGTGAGGAGGAAAAAGGAGAAGAGAGGTCCTCATGGACGTGATGAAGACTTCAGTGAGGAGGAAAAAGGAGAAGAGAGGTCCTCATGGACATGATGAAGACGTCAGTGAGGAGGAAAAAGTAGAAGAGAGGTCCTCATGGGCGTGATGAAGACGTCAGTGAGGAGGAAAAAGGAGAAGAGGGGTCCTCATGGACGTGATGAAGACGTCAGTGAGTAGGAAAAAGGAGAAGAGAGGTCCTCATGGACGTGATGAAGACGTCAGTGATGAGAAAGCAGTAGAAGAGAGGTCCTCATCACCGATATGAAGACCTTTGCGACAATGAAATTTCATTGAAATGGTCAATGATATAGCTCCGGTGCAGATACAAAAGCTTGTGCTTCAAGATTTTCTTATCGACATGCTGCTCGTCCGCAAATTCTGCATCTTATGCAGCTTTTTTCATTTTCTAAATACTTGAGGAAGTGATGATTTGCTCAAGATAGAGAATTCGTGGGTTCTCCCAAAACATTTGACCTCTTCTACTACAAAACTTATATTTAAAGAACGACACTAAATCCACAATAGAAAGAGTTGAAACCAAACCATGAAATGGACAAGCAAAGATATCTCCCAATATGTACAAGCAAAAGAATACATAGATACTGTCATCATTCCCCTGATGCCGATTAGTTTTGGGGACAATATCAAAACAATTGCATCTCACGGAGAATACATAAACATATTAAGTTACGAATTGGAAAGACAATTTAAAGGAAGAGTTATTCTGTTGCCTCCTTTCAGTTATATCGAATCAGACCAAGCTGAAAACAAAATAGCACAGCTTAACAATCTGTCCCTACATATTAAAGAAAGTAATATTAAACATGTATTTCTTATGACATCCGACAGTTCTTGGAGTCAAAATGAACAGCAATTAGAAGGAAAGCTTGTATGGCTACCGGCAATCCCTTTAGAAGATATGGAAGATAAATATAAACAAAAAATCATTCAAGATCAGATGAATCAATTATTACCGATGTTTATCCAAAAATGGCAGGATTAAAAGTTTAGAAATTGGTGCAAAATATCCCAAAAGGCAAACTAATAGCAAAATGATATTAAAAAAGCAATAAAAAAACGAAAATATTTTAAAAGGATTGAAAATAAGTCACAACCTTGCCATTTTTTCGAGGCAGGAGATTATTGACCTTGGGACAAGATTGATATATCATGAGAATGTCCTAGTTTTCTATGTGTTATAATCTACTGTCCGTATGGACTTAGTTCTGTCTATAGAGGGGGGAAAACAATGAGTGAGAAAAACCATCGCGTGTCTAGACGTCAATTTTTAAACTATACCCTTACTGGTGTAGGCGGTTTCATGGCAGCAGGTATGCTGATGCCAATGGTCCGTTTTGCAATTGATCCGGTGCTTAAAGCTGGAGTTGACCAAGAACTGGTTTATGTTTGTGAAGAAAGCGAACTAACAACTGAACCACAACGTTTTGATTTTAAAATCGAGCAAGTTGATGCATGGTATGAATCTGAAGAACCAAGATCTGCTTGGATTTTTAAATCCGAAAATGGAGATGTAATCGCATTATCTCCTGTATGTAAGCACCTTGGCTGTACGGTGAACTGGGCTTCTGATGAAGCGAATCCGAATAGATTCTTCTGTCCATGCCACTATGGCTTGTATGAAAAAAATGGTGACAACGTACCTAATACTCCTCCACTTGCTCCACTAGATGTTTATACACATAAAGTGGAAGATGGAAAAGTATATCTAGGTAGCGCAAAACCTAAAGGGGAGGCGTAATAATTGTTAAATAAGATTTATGACTGGGTTGACGAACGATTAGATATTACGCCAATGTGGCGCGATATCGCTGACCACGAGGTACCTGAGCACGTAAACCCAGCACATCACTTCTCCGCATTCGTTTATTGCTTCGGTGGATTGACATTCTTCGTAACAGTTATCCAAGTACTATCAGGTATGTTCTTGACTATGTACTATGTTCCGGACATCAAAAATGCGTGGGAATCTGTTTATTATTTACAAAATGAAGTTGCGTTCGGTCAAATCGTACGCGGTATGCACCACTGGGGAGCTAGTTTGGTTATCGTAATGATGTTTTTACATACACTACGTGTTTTCTTCCAAGGTGCATATAAAAAACCACGTGAACTTAACTGGGTGGTAGGAGTACTTATCTTCTTCATTATGTTAGGTCTAGGGTTTACAGGTTACCTATTACCTTGGGATATGAAAGCATTATTTGCTACAAAAGTAGGGTTAGAGATTGCCGCTGCAACCCCATTAATAGGGGATATGGTGAAAACGTTACTTGCTGGACATCCTGAAATTGTTGGTGCTCAGACACTAACTCGATTCTTTGCGATTCATGTATTCTTCTTACCTGCAGCTCTATTTGGCTTAATGGGTGCTCACTTTGTCATGATTCGTAAGCAAGGTATTTCTGGACCGCTATAAGATCCATTATTTTTGATAACAAAGGAGGGGAACCTATATGCATAGAGGAAAAGGTATGAAGTTTGTTGGTGACTCGCGTGTCCCAGCAGTACGCAAACCTAATATTCCAAAAGATTATTCCGAGTTTCCTGGTAAAACGGAAGCATTCTGGCCAAACTTCTTGCTAAAAGAATGGATGGTTGGTGCGGTTTTCCTAATCGCATTCCTATGCCTGACTGTCGCTCACCAATCACCATTAGAGCGTATCGCAGATCCTACTGATACTGCGTATATACCGTTACCAGACTGGTACTTTTTATTCTTATATGAACTACTTAAATATCAATATGCAGCTGGACCATATACGGTTATAGGTGCAATGATTATGCCTGGTCTTGCGTTTGGTGCATTATTACTTGCTCCATTCTTAGACCGTGGTCCTGAGCGTCGCCCAAGTAAGCGTCCAATCGCAACTGGTCTAATGTTGCTTGGTATCGCTTCAATCTTCTTCTTAACTTGGCAGTCTGTTGATTCTCATGACTGGGAAGCTGCGGCAGAACAAGGTGAGATTAGAGACGAACTTGCGGTTGAAATTGATGAGAATGCAGAAGGTTACTTGATTCTTCAAGAAAACACCTGTCTTTCTTGCCATGCTAACAACCTACAAGGTAGTCCTGGTGTAGCTCCATCCTTACTAGACAACCCTGACTATGCTTCTGAAGATTATCAGAAAATCGCAGTAGAGGGTCAAGGTGATATGGGAGCTGGGATTTTCAAAGGTTCTGACGAAGAACTTAAAATCTTAGGTGACTACCTAGTTGAAATGAATAAAAAAGCTGCGGAAGCAGAATAACAACGAAGCTGGCTAATTTAGCCAGCTTTTTTGTATAATGGAAACATCAATTAAATAAAAGTGAGGACACATGATGTTAACTTGGTTTATACACTTATTGAAAACGCCGGTGATGCTGTGGTTGGTGTTGATTATTAATGTTCTTGGCACCATCTATGGGTACATATGGTATGGCTATCAGCTGGCAGAAACCCCTGCTATTTTTCTTATTTTTGTCCCTGACAGTCCGACAGCAAGTCTTTTTTTCTGTTTTGTCTTGGTAGGTTTTATTTTTAAAAAAAATTTCAAACTGTTCGAGGCGTTAGCGATTATTACGTTAGTGAAATATGGAATATGGGCTGTAGTGATGAATGTTTTAACTCTCATGGAAACAGGCTACTTACCGATTGAAGGATATATGCTGATCGTTTCCCATGGAGCGATGGCTGTGCAAGGTGTTCTATATAGTCCTTATTATCGTTTCAAACTATGGCATCTTGTTGCAGCAGGGATATGGACTTTACATAATGATGTTATTGACTATGTATTTAAAATGATGCCTTGGTACGGAAGCTTAATGAAATACTTGCCTCAAATAGGATATTTCACATTTTGGTTAAGTATATTTTCCATCGGCGTCGCGTATTATTTCTCTTTACGAAACAATAGAATGAAGTTGTCCTTGGATTAAAGTTCTAACCTTGTCCACACTCTCATAACATTTAGTAGAGAATATGGGAGGGACAAGCGATGAAAGCAAAAAGACATATAGTAGCTATACTCTTATTTTTACTTATTTTCCCGTCAGGTATAAAAGCACACTCTCATGAACCGTTAGAGCCATTTGCTCTTAATTTTATTATGGATGATGCTCTTCAGCTGGTAAAAACGGAACGATATGTAGAAGCGCACAATCTAATGGATATTTTTTCTGATGAATTTACAAAGCTGATGGTGACAAACCAGCAAATCCCATCTGATGAAGTTAGGATTATATCTGTGGTTCACCAACAATCAATGGCCTCCCTTAGTGACACTCTTCTCCCGCACGAAGAAAAAGTAAGGGCAATCATCAGACTCCGTTTGGCGGTAGATGCCATGACTTCTGAACACCAACCTATGTGGGTGGAGATGGAAGACCCGTTAATCATGACCTTTCAACAGCTGAAAGATTCCGTTGATACGAGGGACAGTGATTCTTATGAAACATTGTATCGACGACTGTTACTGGAATACGACATGATTCATCCCAGTGTGAGAATGGATGTAAAACCAGAGTATATTCAAAAGATGGATGCCCATATCGATTATTTGGATAAGAATAGAGATGCATTGCTCTCCCATTCAGAAGAATTCGACGATATGCAGGTAATTGAAGCAGATCTTAAAGCGCTATTTAAAGAACTTAAAGAGGATGAAACAGATCCTTCACTTTTGTGGGTGATGATTTCAACAGGTAGCTTTATTTTATTGACGCTGTCCTATGTGGCCTTCCGTAAGTACTTGGGAGCAAAGAGGCTAGAGATGCGTAAAAAGCTTAAAGATTGACAGGGATAAAATGTAGGAAATAAAATAATCCTAATAGGAAGACTACAGTTAGCTATGTAATCAAGCTAAGGAGGGACTAACTAATGGGATTGGGAATGTATCTAATCTACTTTGCTTTCTTGCTGATTGTCCCACTATGGGCGCAGTCAAGAGTGAAAAGTGCGTATAAAAAGTATTCAAAAGTAGCTTCCTCTTCCGGGATGCCGGGAGCAGAGGTCGCTAGGAGAATATTACACGATAATGGAATCCACGATGTGAGGGTGGAAGAGACAAGAGGGCATTTGACTGACCATTATGATCCTCGCTCAAAAACAATCAGGTTGTCGTCACATAACTATCACGGTAATTCCATAGCAGGTGCAGCAATTGCGGCCCATGAAGTAGGCCATGCCATCCAGGACAACCAGAACTATGCGTTTCTACGGTTTCGCCACTCATTAGTGCCGGTAGCAAGTCTTGGTTCGAATATGTCATTCTTCCTGATTTTCGCAGGTATAATTTTTAGTGCTAGTAACCTGATCCTTATCGGAATCATCTTTATGGCGGCTGCGGTGCTGTTTCAGTTGGTTACCTTGCCTGTTGAATTTGATGCATCTAATCGTGCGATGGACCAAGTCGTGTCGCTTGGAATCATTACTAACAATGAAGAACGTGAAACAAAGAAAGTACTGAATGCGGCGGCATTGACCTACGTGGCAGCAGCGGCTGTTGCGGTAGCGGAGCTAGTAAGGTTTATTTTGATATATTTGGGAAGTAGGGAATAGAGATTAGTTTGTTTGGAAGCAGCCTGTGTGATCGGGCTGTTTTTTCATGTTTATACACGGATTCTGAAGACCTCTGAAGGAAGAAAACCTAAGAGAGAGGCCTTGATAAGCAGAATGAAGACTTCTGAAGGAAGAAAACCGAAAAGAAGGGGTCTTGATAAGAATAAAGACCTCTGAAGGAAGAAATACAAAAAAGGGCCACATAACTCAAATCTTTGACTTACCGCACAAAAAAGATCTTCATAACTTGTACGAAGATCTTCAAAGTGTAAAAATTATCGCTCCATCGGATTTTTATTCTCATCCAACGTAAAGCCTTCTCCAAGTACATCATGTACATCACTGACTGCCACAAACGCATGCGGATCAACAGAGGTGATGACATTTTTCAATTTCACCAATTCATTTTTCGCAACAACACAATACAACACATTGCGCTCAACCTTTGAAAACGAACCTTGTCCGCGTAAGATGGTCACCCCACGGTCCATTTCCGCATGAACTTTAGAGGCAATTTCTTCATTCTTTTCGGAAATGATGGTAGCGCCTTTGGCAGCATAAGCTCCTTCTTGCATAAAGTCAATTACACGAGCGGCAACGAAAACAGCAACAAGTGTGTACATCGCTTCCTGATAGGTTAAGTACATAATCAACGAGAGTACGATGACCACAGCATCAAACATGAACATCGCTTTTCCCATGCTCCAGCCAATATATTTGTGCGCAAGACGAGCGATAATATCCACACCGCCTGTTGTTCCTCCATATCGGAAAATAATCCCCAAACCTATTCCAATGAATACTCCCGCAAACAACGCTGCTAAAGTTAAGTCATCTTCTAGAGGAGGGAACATTAATGGGACCCTTTGGAAGATCCATAAAAATAAAGACAAGCTGAAAGTTCCTATAAGTGTGTAGAAAAATGTATTCCTACCAAGCAGCTTCCAACCAATGAAAAAGATAGGGATATTAAGCAAAAGGTTGGTATAAGAAGGATCAAATCTGAAAAGAAAGTATAAAAGTAGGGTGATGCCAGTAAAGCCGCCTTCTGCTAAATTGTTTTGCATATTGAAATTGACAAGACCAAAAGCGAATATGGCAGAACCGATTAGTATGTAGATGATATTTTTGATTTTCAAGCCTTTTAACATGATGGACCTCCAAGACCTAGATAGTTTACAACCTCTCTATTATAATAGACAAGAAGAAGAGAAGTAAATGAGATAAAGGGTAAGGCTTATTATTTGTTTTTTTATCACTTCCTGTCGATTGCGTTCCAGGTATTCGCTTTCCGCGGGGCGGTGCTTAAGCCTCCTCGGCAAGCCTGCGGGGTCTCCACCTAGCGCTATCTCCCTCAGGAGTCTTCGCCTTTTGCTCCAATCCACAGCTCATAATTACCAAGTACTATATAATATCAGTTTTTTAGTGGCCTCGGCTTCGCCTGTAGGGTCTCAAGTCTACCGCTACCTCACGCCGGAGTTGCACACCTTGCACTACAATCGACAGGATGGTGTTGCGTGATTTTAAAATCAAGCTCAATCATTTGTCAAATGATAGGGTTTTAGCTAACATGATAAGGTGAGGTGACATGTGCATGAGTGAAAAGACGATGCAAGAGATTCAAAAGGAAGTTGACAATTATATTTCCCAGTTTAAAGAAGGTTATTTCAGTCCGTTAGCAATGCTTGCAAGAATGACAGAGGAACTTGGAGAACTGTCTCGTGAAGTTAATCACTACTATGGAGAAAAACCGAAGAAAAGCACAGAAAAAGAAAATACGATGGAAGAAGAGTTAGGTGATATGCTGTTTGTGATGATCTGCTTCGCCAATTCTCTTAATATAGATTTACAAGAAGCTCACGAACGCGTGATGGAAAAGTTTCAAACAAGAGATAAAGATAGATGGACAAGGATTGAGGAGGAAGGAAAATAATGAAAAACATCAAGATTATTCTTGCCGGCCCTCGTGGACGCATGGGAAGAGAAGCAGCAGATCTAATACATAACACAGAACATTTTCAGCTGGTTGCTTGCCTCGATAGAGTGAATGAAGGCAAACTACTTTCTGATGTGGAAGGTTTTCCTAAGATTGATGCACCAATTTACAATAATCCAAGAACTTGTTTTAAAGAGGTAGAAGCAGATGTACTTATAGACCTTACCACTCCTGAAATCGGAAAGATCAATACGAAACTTGCAGTGGAACATGGGATTCGCCCTGTCGTTGGTACTACTGGCTTTAATGAAGAAGAACTTCAAGAATTAACAGAACTTGCTAAATCCAAAAAAGTCGGTGTCATCATTGCTCCAAACTTTGCGGTGGGTGCTATTTTAATGATGAAGTTTGCTCAAATGGCAGCAAAGCATTTTCAAGACGTGGAAATCATGGAATTGCATCATGATAGAAAACTGGATGCTCCTTCTGGCACAGCCATAAAGACGGCAGAACTTATTTCCAAAACCCGTGAACCAAAACGGCAAGGCCATCCTGAGGAAGAGGAAACCATCAATGGTGCAAGAGGAGCAGAAACCAAGGATGGAATTCGAATTCACAGTGTTAGATTGCCAGGCCTTGTAGCGCACCAAGAAGTAATGTTTGGCGGGGAAGGCCAATCATTGACGATCCGTCATGATTCCTACAATCGTGCAAGCTTTATGTCTGGTGTTAGACTGTCTGTGGAAACGATTATGAATCTGGAAGAGTTAGTGTACGGCTTGGAAAATATTATCGAGTAACGGGGGAACTGTCATGAAGATAGCATTAATTGCACACGATAAGAAAAAACCGGATATGATTCAATTTGCTACCGCGTATAAAACGATATTAGAAAAGCATGAAATTTTTGCGACAGGTACCACTGGCCTTAGGATTGCAGAGGCGACTGGTTTAACTGTTTATCGTTTTCAGTCTGGACCACTAGGTGGGGATCAAGAAATTGGGGCCATGATTGCCCAAAATAAAATGGATTTGGTAATCTTTTTCCGGGATCCTTTGACTGCCCAACCTCATGAGCCGGATGTGACAGCATTACTTCGTTTATGTGACGTATATTCCATTCCCTTAGCAACCAATATGGGGACAGCGGAGATTTTAATTCACGGCCTTGCAAGGGGAGAGCTGAGCTGGAGAGAGATTGTTCACGGTAGAGAGGCAGACAGTCATGACTGAGCCACTGGACATCCTCGCTTTTGGGGCACATCCTGATGATGTCGAAATCGGGATGGCAGGTACGCTTGCCAAATATAAAGAACAAGGCTTAAAAATCGGTATTTGTAATCTGACACTTGCAGAGAAATCATCTAATGGAACGATAGAAATTCGCCAGAGTGAAGCAGCCAAGGCCGCAAGTATTTTGGAACTTGATGAACTCATTCAGCTTTCTTTGCCGGATAGGGGACTATATCTGAAAGAAGAATACATAAACGAGATTGTTTCTGTTATTAGAACATACAGGCCACGCATTGTATTTGCCCCATATCATGAAGACCGCCATCCTGACCATGGCAATTGTGCCAAGCTAGTGGAAGAGGCAGTCTTTTCCTCTGGTGTTAGAATGGTGGAAGATTACAAAGACCAAAAAGCACATAAACCAGATAACCTTTATTTTTACCAGATTAATGGGATGAATAAACCGGATTTTTACATAGATATATCAGATCAAATCAATAAAAAAACGATGGCACTTCAAGCATATACAAGCCAATTTGAGAAAGTTAAAGACGGTGTGGAAACACCGCTTACCAATGGGTATGTGGACGCGGTAATAAGCCGTGAACGGGCATATGGGAAGCAAATCGGCTCAAAGTACGCAGAAGGCTTTTTTGCAAAAGGACCACTTGTCCTAAATTTTGATTTATTAGGTGGGATTTAATTGAAATTGAAAATCGGCATTACCTGCTATCCAACCGTAGGGGGATCTGGGGTAATTGCAACGGAATTAGGAAAACTCTTGGCGGAGAAAGGGCATGAAATTCACTTTATCTCCTCGAGTATGCCTTTTCGACTAAATAAAGTGTATAGCAACATTTATTATCATGAAGTACAGGTGAATCAGTATTCTGTTTTTCAATACCCGCCATATGACTTGGCCTTAGCAAGCAAAATGGCAGAAGTGGCAAAAAGGGAGAAATTAGACTTGCTTCATGTACACTATGCTATCCCTCATGCTGTTTGTGCTTATTTGGCCAAAAAAATGACGGATGATAAACTTAAAATAGTGACCACATTGCATGGTACGGATATTACTGTTTTAGGTTACGATCCATCTTTAAACGATATGATTCGTTTTGGTATTGAAGGGTCGGATGTTGTAACGGCAGTATCAGAATCTCTTGTTCAACAGACTTATGACCTCCTGCAACCAAAGAAGGCCATTCAAACCGTTTATAATTTTATTGATGAACGGGTGTATTTTAAAAAAGACACGCAAGATTTGAAAACACAATATGGGATAGCAGATGAGGAAAAAGTCATCATCCATGTGTCCAATTTCCGGAAAGTAAAGCGAGTTCAAGATGTTGTGAAGTCTTTCCATCTTATTGAAAAGCAAGTACCTTCAAAATTGCTGCTTGTAGGAGATGGACCGGAAATTTCAGTCGTGTGTAATTTAGTTAGAGAACTTGGGTTAAAAGATAAGGTGCTGTTCCTTGGAAAACAGGAGAACCTAGAAGACTTATACTCCATTAGCGACCTTATGCTTCTTTTATCAGAAAAAGAGAGTTTCGGTCTGGTATTATTAGAAGCAATGGCTTGCGGCGTTCCTTCAGTAGGTACCAAGATTGGTGGAATTCCGGAGGTAATAGAGGATGGAGTGACAGGTTATTTAAGCGACGTTGGGGATGTAGAAGATATTGCAAAAAATGCGATAAGAATATTGGACAATGCAAACCTACATAAAGAATTTGCTGGAAATGCCATTACAAGAGTAAAAGAGCATTTCAGTTCACGGAGAATCGTGGAGCAGTATGAAGATATGTATAAGCAATTAATTAAGCACTGATGGGTGAAAACGGGGGAGAGACCATGAACATAGCCTTCCGACAAGGAATTGAAATCATAGAGCGTTTAGAAGATAACGGACATGAGGCTTACTTTGTAGGAGGCTCTGTTCGGGATACCCTAATGGACAGAGAAATCGGGGATATTGATATAGCCACTTCCGCCACTCCAGAAGAAATTCAGGCCATATTTCCCAAAACGGTAGATGTCGGTGCGGAACATGGAACAATTATTGTACTAACGTCTGAGCAAGAAAGCTATGAAGTGACTACTTTCCGAACAGATGGAAACTATACGGATAATCGACATCCAGATGAAGTGATCTTCGTGAAAAGCTTAGAGGAAGACTTAAAAAGAAGAGATTTCACGATGAATGCGATTGCGATGAATAAACACGGCAAAATTCTAGATCCATTTGATGGGGAGAAGGATATTCATAGGAAAGTTATTCGTACTGTTGGCAAGGCTACTGAGCGTTTCAGGGAGGATGCCTTAAGGATGCTTCGGGCTGTCCGCTTTGCCAGTCAATTGTCTTTTTCTTTAGAAGCAGACACTTTTTTGGGAATTCAAGCAGACAAAGCGTTGCTTGAGAACGTCTCTATTGAAAGAAAAACAATTGAAATGGAGAAGCTCTTACTGGGACAAGGGGTTAAATTTGGCTTAGAACTTTTGGTTACCACGGGTATACATTCATTCCTCCCGTGGTTCGACGGGAAAGAAGAACAATTGCTGGAAATAGGAGACCTGCCTCTACAGCGCCTTCAGAATCGGTCAGCCATTTGGACGGTATTGGCGTACGGTTTGAAGATAGATAAGCATGAAGTGGAATTTTTTTTAACTAGCTGGAAACTACCAAAGAAAATCATTAAGTCGGTCGTAGAGAATTTACTGCTCATTGAACAGCTCCAACAATTCGGCTGGGAAAAGGAGTCTGTATACAGAGCGGGACTTGAACGGTCATTAGAAGCTCATCATGTGATGTGCGTTCTAAGCTTGGACGAAGAAATTTCTAAAAATAAGATAAACGAAATATACGACAATCTTCCAATATACAGTTTGAAAGATGTTGTGCTCAACGGTCATGACCTGATGGAAATGGCAGGAGGAAAACGAGGGAAGTGGATTTCCGAGATACTGGCAGACCTGGAAATGACTTTGATTCATGGAGAAATAGAAAATGAAAGAGCGGCTTTGAAGGAGTGGGTGTACAATTGGCTACAGAAATACGATCCAAACTATTAAAGATGTTCACCGAAATTGAAGGTGATTTCCTTTCTGGCCAAAAGATAAGCGAAGAATTAGGGTGTTCAAGAACAGCCGTTTGGAAGCATATTGAAGACTTGAGGCAGGAAGGCTATGAGCTTGAGGCAGTAAGAAGAAAGGGATACCGAATAAAAACCATTCCCGATAAGATATCCCACAATGAAATCTCTCTAGGGTTAAAAACGGAAACACTAGGACGAAAAATACATTTTGAAGATTCCGTCACCTCCACCCAAAAAATAGCCCATCAATTGGCTTATGATGGTGTTCCTGAGGGAACATTGGTTGTGGCTGAGGAACAAACCTCTGGGAGAGGGAGATTAAGTAGGGCTTGGTATTCACCAAAATACACCGGAGTTTGGATGAGTCTGATCTTACGCCCGAACCTGCCGCCAGCCAAAGCACCTCAACTGACTTTATTGACAGCAGTTGCCATCACTCAGGCGATTGAAGAGGTGACCGAATTGCGTCCGGATATTAAATGGCCTAATGATATCTTGATCAATAAAAAGAAGACAGTCGGTATACTTACTGAAATGCAGGCAGAAGCAGATAAAATCAATTCTGTGATCATCGGCATGGGGATCAACGTGAATCAAACTTTGGAACAATTTCCGGAAGATCTTCATTCCATTGCAACCTCTTTGTCCATTGAACTAGGAGAAAAGGTCAATCGCGCGGAGCTTATCCAATCCATTCTGATGAAATTTGAAAACCTTTATCAAAAGTATTTGCAGCATGGGTTTTATCCGATCAAACTTTTATGGGAGTCTTATGCCATCAGTATCGGCAAGAGGATCATTGCTCGAACTATCACAGGAACATTAGAAGGAACAGCTAAAGGCATTACAGAAGACGGCGTCCTGATGCTTGAGGATGACCAAGACATAATCCACTATATTCACTCAGCGGATATTCAAATTGGAAGCGATTAATGATGGCATTCTTACACCACATGCTCTATAATAATTGTGATGGGCAGTATCTATTATTGAACTGCACCTGACAACTTTCAAGATTTATAATAATACCAACCAAATATCTGCCTTGATCCAAAGGACTGGGACAGAGGGATTGAACTGAATGATTTTTTGAGCTAAACACCACATCCTTCTTTCGCATGAGCAAAAGAGGGATTTTTTTCGGTTCTTTTCCTCTCCTTACTAAAAAGGAGGACGGAAAATGAAAACTACATCAGACTTTTTAAAAATGAAAAAAAATAATGAGAAAATCGCCATGTTAACGGCATACGATTATCCCTCTGCAAAGCTCGCTGAAGAAGCTGGCGTTGACATGATACTTGTTGGTGATTCTCTTGGTATGGTCGTGCTTGGATACGAATCTACCGTACCTGTTACAGTGGATGACATGATTCATCATACGAAAGCAGTAAGAAGGGGGGCACCTTCTACATTTATCGTAACAGATATGCCATTTATGTCCTATCACCTTTCCATGGAAAACACCCTTTTGAATGCCAAAAGAATCGTTCAGGAGTCAGGGGCACATGCGTTGAAAGTGGAAGGTGGCGGCGAAGTGTTCCATGTTATCTCCACTCTGACCAGTGCCGGTATTCCAGTGGTCGCCCATTTGGGGCTGACTCCTCAATCGGTAGGGGTTCTTGGCGGTTACAAAGTACAGGGGAAAGATGTAGAAAGTGCCAAGAAAATGATTCAGGATGCAAGGACAGCTGAAGAGGCAGGGGCAATGGCTCTTGTATTAGAATGCGTGCCAAAGCAACTAGCGAAAGATATTGCTGCTCAACTGACCATTCCAGTGATTGGCATAGGTGCAGGTGTTGATGTTGACGGTCAGGTACTAGTTTACCATGATGTTGTGAAATACGGGGTAGACCGCGTTCCAAAGTTTGTGCATTCTTATGTGGATTCGCAAAGGTTAATGAAAGATGGTCTGCAACAGTATGTACATGAGGTAAAAGAAAATGCTTTTCCTAAACCTGAACACAGTTTTACGATGAAAGAGGAAACACTGCATCGTTTATATGGGGGATAAAATGTGAAAATCATTAAACAAATAACCGACATGCAACATGTCATAAAAATAGAAAAGCAGCAAGGTAAAAAAATAGGTTTTGTTCCTACGATGGGCTTTCTACATGAAGGACATCAAACATTACTAAAGAAAGCCCGAGAAAACAATGATATTGTCGTGTTAAGTATTTTTGTTAATCCTCTACAGTTCGGACCCAATGAGGATTTAGAAGCTTATCCACGTGACTTTGAGCGTGACGAAGAAATTGCAAAATTACGTGGAGTGGACTATCTTTTTTACCCTTCAGTACAAGAAATGTACAAAGAAAATCGAACAACCATCATAAGAGTGGAACAACGAGTGGATGTTCTTTGTGGAAAACATCGTCCTGGACATTTTGACGGAGTAGCGACGGTTGTCATGAAACTTTTTCAGATTGTGACACCAGATACTGCATACTTCGGGTTGAAGGATGCACAGCAAGTCGCAGTGATTGACGGTTTGATAAATGACTACCATCTGCCAATAGAATTGGTAAGAGTAGGGACAGTCAGGGAAGAAGATGGTCTTGCAAAAAGCTCCCGCAATGTGTATTTAAGCGACGAAGAGAGAAGCAAAGCACCATCCCTGTATAAAGCACTTACACTCGGTAAGGCGAAATTGGAAGAAGGAATAGATGTCCATGCTGTAAAACAAGAAATGGAGGACTATATTCTCCGTCAAACAGGACACAAAGCGGAATATGTGGAGATCTACAAGTACCCGACCCTTCAAGAACTAAAGAAGGTAAAGGAAGAGGAGAGCATCATCATTGCTATTGCAGTGAAGTTTTCAAAGGCAAGGCTAATTGACAACATTGTTTTTTCATATTCTAAGGGGGAATAAAAATTGTTTCGTACACTAATGAATGCAAAAATACATCGTGCTAGAGTAACTGAATCTAATCTAAATTATGTTGGCAGTATTACAATTGACGAGGATATCCTCGATGCAGTTGGCATGGCTGCAAACGAAAAAGTGCAAATTGTGAACAATAATAATGGTGCACGCTTTGAAACATATATCATCCCTGGTAAAAGAGGCGGGAAGGACTTTTGCCTAAACGGTGCAGCAGCAAGACTCGTTCAAGAAGGCGACGTCATTATCGTCATATCTTATGCTATGATGGCTGAGGAAAAAGTAAAAAACCATCAACCAAAAGTCGCGGTCATGAACGAATACAACGAAATAATCGAAATGCTAGGCACAGAACCAGCCGCAACAGTTATGATATAAATGAATGTAACCACCTGTTGATTGTAGTGGAAGGCACGAAGACTCCTCGAAAATGCTATCGCAATTTCTTCGTGCGATGAATCGCTGTCGAAGCCTTCCGGACCGCCCATGGAAAGTGAAGTGCCTGGAACGAAAATCAACTTGTTATTTAATATTCCCCCTCAAAACGAGGCCACTGAAAAACTGATAACGGAAAGTTTCTAATGATTCCTAAGCTGGTGATTGGAGCAAAAGGCGAAGACTCCTGAGGGAGATAGCGTCAGCTGAAGACCCCGCAGGCGTAGCCGAGGAGGCTCACGTCAGCCCCTAGGAAAGCGAAGCCATTTGCGGAAATCAACAGCGGTGTCTAAACACAGTCTTAATTCAATGACTTTTTCAGTGGCCCCCTCAAAACAGGGGGTTTTTCTATTTAAACATGGGAAAAATAAAAATACATATTTTTTTCAGATGATGTCTATGGTACCTTTTATATATGTTGAACAGATGTAATGAGGTGGAATGAATGAAACAGCGATTTGTCGTTCTTGACTTGGAAACGACAGGGAATACTCCCAAGAAAAATGACAAAATAATACAAGTTGGCGCTGTTTTAATAGAAGATGGTGAAATAGTCGAGCGCTTTGCAAGCTTTGTGAACCCTCAATGTACCATCCCGCCTTTTATTGAACAACTAACCAATATTAATCAGGATATGGTCGACAAGGCTCCAACATTTGCACAAATAGCTCCTATGCTGTGTGAAATGCTAAAAGGATCAGCCTTAGTGGCACACAATGTACCTTTTGATCTTTCTTTCTTGCAACATGAGTTGAAAACTAGCGGACATCCTACATTTTCAGGAAATACATTTGATACAGTTGAATTGGCCAGGATTTTACTGCCTACACAAAAAAGCTATAAACTAACGGACTTATCTATTTTTTATGAGTTAAATCATGACAATCCACATAGAGCAGATAGTGATGCAGAAGCAACGGCCATTATTTTTCTAAAGTTGATGGAGAAGATACAAAGTCTACCCTCCGTTACGATAAATCAGCTACATACATTTTTACATACAATGAAAAGTGATATTCACCTATTATTTCAACAAAAGGGTGTGTCATCTTCTCCTATCCATGTTCTATATGATGAAAAGCTTGCTGTTAGAAAAGCTTCTCTACAGCCTATCGAAGAACTATCAAAAGTGAAAAGTGCGATGCTAACTAAAGTCAAGGGCTTGCTAAATCCCATTGATAAAGAATTGACTTCCCTTCTCGATGCTCGGCAACATGGTTTATTGGAAATTACAGCCTCTCACAAAATACAAACGTTAGGTGCTCTGGCTTTTGCCCTGGAAAATAATAAAAAAGTGGTAATGAGTTCTGCCACGAAAGAAACGAAGCAAGAGCTTGAGAAACAAGTGTTAGCACTAAATAAGCATGGTGCATTTCTCTTATCAGAAATAAAAGGGAAGTATTATTATCTTAGCTTGTCGAGGTTAGTGACAGTGCTAGGAGAAGCAGATGATAACTATGATGCTGTTTTAACAAAGGCGCAGATTCTCGTTTGGTTAACAGAAACTGAAACAGGAGATATGGAAGAACTCTCTCTTTCGTCTGGGGGAAGGTTGCTCTGGGATTCCATCAATTGTTCTTACGGAGATTCAACTAATGACTCACAAGATGACCTTTGCTTTTATTCAAGAGCAAAGGATAGAGTACAAAGTGCCTCCATTATTTTTACTAATCACATGTTTTTAGCAAAGGAAATTTGGAAGCCCGAAGCATTTAGGCAAATGGACCATTTCCTTATTGAAGATGCCAGTCTTTTTCACCAAAGTGTAAGCAGGTTCCTTGGGAAAGAAATCAGCTATCTGGATTTATATTTTGCTTTATCAAGGCTAAAGGAAACCATTGTCGTCCAACAGGCAAAAGAAGAACTGGACGAGGCTTTTCGGTTGATCCGAAGTTACTGCCTTCTGAGAACAAAAAAGGGGCAATCAAGAGTAATATACAGATATGATGTGTTGAAGGAAAAGTCACCAGGGTGGTATGCTGTTCTAGAAGCTGCCCAAAGGCTGTATATGAAATTGACAGAAGTCCTTTTGTCGTTGGAAAAAGAGGCTGATTCAACACCTTTGAAGCAAATGAGGGATACCTTTCACGCCCTGTTATTCAGTGTGGAGAAGCGTGGATTAACCTGGTTTGATGTACACACAAAAGGGGCAAAGAATTCGGTTGCCATTTATGAGCAACCTCTTGATGTTTCCCATACTCTTGCTGAAAAGTTTTATCAGCAAAAAAGTAGTATACTTTTTATTTCGCCAGCATTAAGTGTGGACAAGAATTTTGATTATATGCTTGAGGAGTTAGGGCTGACAGACTTCTATCCTAAGACGGTAACTGTTGAAAACGCCGGAACTAATTATCCAGATGTATTTATTCCCACAGATATGCCAGCAATTACAAGAGGGAAAAATGAAGCATTCAACGAGATCGCTGCCATGCAACTATTAGAGCTTTTGGAAGATAGAGGGGGAAGAATTCTTGTTACTTTTTCTTCCCTTGAGATGTTGACTGCTGTTTATCAGGCAATCAAATCCCTGCCAAATGCAGATGAAACCGTAGTCGTCAGTCAAAGTAGCTTGTCAGGCGGAAAACAGAAAATACTAAAAGCTGCTGCCAACTTTGAAAAGGCCATACTGTTGGTAACAAATGGATTCCTAGAAGAAGTTAACTTACAAGGTGAAAAAATCAACAAGCTCGTTGTCATGCGACTTCCATTCAAGTCAATGGACGAACCGGTGATGGCAGCTAAAATTGCCACTATTGAGGGACAAGGCCGCAATTCATTTACAGATGTATCATTACCAATAGCAGTATTAAGATTCAAAGCAATGATAGGTCGCTTTTTAGAAGCAGAAGGTCCAAAAGAAATATTCATCTTTGATAAGCGAGTGGTGGAAAAAAGATACGGTAACACCTTCTTACAATCCATCCCTAACGCAATTGTCAAAAAAGACTCCTTCTTTGCAATTTTGAATAAGATAAACTAGTTTAAAGCAGTTGATTGGAGCAAAAGGCGAAGACTCCAGCGGGGGAGTAGCGCAGGCAAAGCAAGGCCACTGAAAAACTGATAACGTAAAGTTATTATTGACTTCTAGCTGGTGATTGGAGCAAAAGGCGTAGACTCCTGAGGGAGATAGCGCTAGGTGGAGACCCCGCAGTGTAGTCAAGGAGGCTTCAGCAGCGCCCCTAGGAAAGCGGAGTCATTAGCGGAAATCAACAGCGGCTTAAATAAAAAGGGGTGAACCTTCCATTTCAGAAAGGTTCACCCATCAAAGTTGGTGTGGGATAGAAGCAAATTTTATACTTTCACGTACATCAATGTACTAAACTGAATAGAAACTGTTATAATGTGTTTGAACACTATAGGTGATTCAGTACTTATATTCTAACCGACATTACAGGTCAGTATAAGTAAAAAAATTGTTTAAACGCAGGAGGATTTTGGGATGGAAAGTAAAATTGAGGTTTTGTCAACTGTGACAGTAGAAAATTCATCTGATTTATATAAAATCGTGGATACATTAAACAGAACCCTAAAAAGAGAAAACCTTATGTTCGGCTTGGCTTTAGACCAAGATGACAAAGAAAAAGCAGTTTTTACAATATATCGTACATAAAGAAGTGATGAAATGAAAAAATGGATTATTTTTAGCATAATCATGATTGCCATCATTATTTTGTGGCAATTTATTTCTATATATCAAACAGCCATGTCACCCGTTGAAAACGAGTTAGAAAAAGGTGTGGCAGTTGCCCAAAAAGGGGCAGAGCTACAAACAGTGGAAGATGTAGCGGCATACAATGGAACAAACTCCTATGTTATTGTACAAGGAACCGATAGTGAAAAAGAAGAGATTGTTGTGTGGGTGAAAGAAAGCAAGGAAATTGTCCATACAATGAAAATGAAAGACGGTATTCCAAAAGAAGAAGTATTGAACTATCTTCAGACTGACAGGGAGCCAAAAGAGATTATTTCCATCTCTCTTGCAATGGAAAAAAACACCCCCTTATGGGAAATTAAATATAAAGACATCAATGATCAATATAATCTTTATTACGTTAAATTTGAAACAGGAGAATACTTTCAACGAATAATCTTTTAAAAGAAGCGGGAGGAAGTAAAAATGAAATTAGCCAAAAGAGTATCAACATTAACACCATCCACAACTTTGGAGATTACGGCCAAAGCAAAAGAACTTAAAGACGCAGGTCATGATGTCATTGGTTTAGGGGCAGGCGAACCTGATTTTAATACACCAGCACACATCATGGACGCTGCAAAAGATGCAATGGATAAAGGATTTACTAAATATACTCCATCAGGTGGACTTCCTGCATTGAAAAAAGAAATTATCAACAAGCTTGAACGCGACCAAGAATTAACATACAAGCCATCAGAAGTAATTGTTTGTATTGGTGCTAAGCACGCTCTTTACACTCTTTTCCAAGTTATCCTCGATGAAGGGGACGAAGTGATTATTCCTACTCCTTATTGGGTTAGCTATCCAGAACAAGTAAAGCTTGCTGAAGGTGTACCTGTATATGTGGAAGGTAAGGAAGAAAATCAATTTAAAATTACTGCTGAGCAGCTGAAAGCCATAATTACCCCTAAAACCAAAGCGGTAGTATTGAACTCTCCAAGTAACCCGACTGGTATGGTTTATACCAAAGAAGAATTGGAATCGCTGGGGAAAGTGTGCCTAGAACACGATATTCTTATTGTTTCAGATGAAATTTATGAAAAACTGCTATACGATGGAAACAAGCACATCTCCATCGCTCAACTTTCACCAGAATTGAAAGAGCAAACAGTCATTATTAATGGGGTATCCAAATCCCACTCTATGACAGGATGGAGAATCGGGTACGCAGTAGGAAACCAGACCATTATTAGCGCAATGACAAACCTTGCAAGCCATAGTACATCAAATCCTACATCCATTTCCCAATATGCAACCATTGCTGCATACAAAGGACCTCAGGATGATGTAGAAATCATGCGACAAGCATTTGAGAAGAGACTAAACATCATTTTTGAAAAACTGAATCAAATTCCTGGCTTCCATTGCCTTAAGCCACAAGGGGCATTTTATCTTTTCCCTAAAGCCATTGAAGCTGCAAAAATGGCAGGTTTTGATGATGTAGATAGTTTTGTAAAAGCTTTGCTGGAGGAAGAAAAGGTGGCACTTGTCCCTGGTTCAGGATTTGGAGCGGATGATTATGTTCGTCTTTCTTATGCAACAAGTCTGGATTTATTGGAAAGTGCTGTAGAACGGATTGCAAGTTATATGGCAAAAGTGGCGGCTAAGTAAAATTACTTAGCCTTCACCTTTTATAGAATGTATGGAAAATTGTTTGCTTACGATATTACAGGCTTGTATAATAGAGGGTATGTACATAAAAGTGTAAATACATTGCAAGAACATTGCTGGAGGGAATAAAGTAGTGAAAACAACAATATCTGAAGTACATAAACATGTTGGAGAAGAAGTAACCATTGGTGCTTGGATTGCCAACAAAAGATCTAGCGGGAAAATTGCATTCCTACAATTACGTGACGGTTCCGGGTTCATCCAAGGAGTAGTCGTAAAAGCGGAAGTAGAGGAGTCTGTATTCCAAGCAGCAAAATCTGTTACTCAGGAAACGTCAGTATATGTAAAAGGTATCGTCCGTGAAGACGAAAGATCACCTTTTGGATACGAACTTGGTGTAACAGGGGTGGAAGTAATCCATGAAGCTGTTGATTACCCAATCACTCCAAAAAATCATGGAACAGAATTCTTAATGGATAATCGCCATTTATGGTTGCGTTCCAAAAAACAACATGCCATCATGAAGATTAGAAATGAAGTAATTCGTGCGACTTATGAATTCTTTAATGAAAATGGGTTCTCTAAAGTAGATCCTCCAATCTTAACAGGTAGTGCTCCTGAAGGAACATCTGAACTGTTTGCAACGAAATACTTTGACGAAGACGCATATCTTTCTCAAAGTGGACAACTTTACATGGAAGCAGCAGCGATGGCGCTTGGTAAAGTATTCTCATTTGGTCCGACATTCCGAGCAGAAAAGTCTAAAACTAGACGTCATTTAATTGAGTTCTGGATGATTGAGCCTGAGATGGCGTTCTATGAGTTTGAAGACAACCTTGTTGTCCAAGAGCAATATGTTTCTTTCATCGTACAATCGGTTGTAAAAAATTGCAAATTGGAATTGGGCATTCTGGATAGAGATGTATCTAAGCTTGAAAAAATCCAAGCTCCATTCCCAAGAATTTCTTACGATGATGCCATTAAATTCTTAAATGAAAAAGGCTTTGATGATATCCAGTGGGGCGATGATTTCGGTGCACCTCATGAGACAGCCATTGCTGAAAGCTTTGATATGCCTGTGTTCATTACTCATTATCCTGTTGGAATCAAGCCATTCTACATGCAGCCTCATCCTGAGCGTGACGATGTAGTTCTATGTGCAGACTTAATTGCACCAGAAGGTTACGGAGAAATCATCGGTGGATCTGAACGTATTCATGATTTTGACCTACTAAAACAACGCTTAGAAGAGCATAACTTGGAGTCTGATGCATACAAGTGGTACTTGGAGCTTCGCCAATACGGCTCAGTGCCTCATTCTGGCTTTGGTCTTGGACTTGAACGTACGGTAGCTTGGATTAGCGGAACAGAGCACGTTCGAGAAGCAATTCCATTCCCAAGATTACTAAACCGTCTATATCCATAACAATAACAATAACAATGGTCACCCGCTTTTAGGACGGGTGACTGTTTTTATGTTTATTTTTCATACCTTAGTGAACCTGATAAGAGGCTTGAGAAGGTGAATGAAGACCTCAGTAGCGTCAACCAAGGGGGAGAGAGGTCTTGAGAATTTTGAGAAGGTGAATGAAAACCTCAGTAGCGGTAATCAAAGGTGAGAAAGGTCTTGAGAGGGTGAATGAAGACCTCAGTAGCGCTAACCAAGGGTGAGAGAGGTCTTGAGAAGGTGAATGAAGACCTCAGTAGCGCTAACCAAGGGTGAGAGAGGTCTTGAGAGGGTGAATGAAGACCTCAGTAGCGCCCACCAAGGG
>NZ_JAAZWB010000016.1 GCF_012524115.1 Bacillus sp. RO1
AAGGAAAAAGGAGGAAAGAAGTCCTCATGGTCGTGATGAAAACCTCTATGACAAGGAAAAAAGATGAAGTCCTCATCACCGTGATGAAGACCTAGGTGACGAGAAAAAAAGGAGAGAGAAGTCCTCATGGTGGTAATGAAGACCTCAGTGACGAGGGAAGAGGAGGAGAGAAGTCCTCATCACCGTGATGAAGACCTCGGTGACGAGAAAAAAGGGAGAGAGAAGTCCTCATGGTGGTGATGAAGACCTCGGTGACAAGAAAAAAGGAGGAGAGGAGTCCTCATGGTCATGATGAAGCACTCTTTGACAATCAAAAAGGAGGAGAGAAGTCCTCATCGCCGTGATGAAGACCTCGATGACGAGAAAAAAGGAAGAGAGAAGTCCTCATGGTCGTGATGAAGACCTCATTGTCGAGAAAAAAGGAGGAGAGAAGTCCTCATGGTCATGATGAAGACCTCTGTGACAGGGAAAAAGGAGGAGAGGGGTCCTCATCGCCGTGATGAAGACCTCGGTGACGAGAAAAAAGGAGAGAGAGAAGTCCTCATGGTGGTAATGAAGACCTCGGTGACAAGGAAAAAGGAGGAGAGAAGTCCTCATGGTTGTAATGAAGACCTCGGTGACGAGAAAAAAGGAGAGAGAAGTCCTCATGGTCGATATGAAGACCTCTGTGACAAGAAAAAAGGAGGAGAGAAGTCCTCATCGCCGTGATGAAGACCTCAGTGACAAGAAAAAAGGAAGAGAGAAGTCCTCATGGTCGATATGAAGACCTCTGTGACAAGAAAAAAGGAAGAGAGAAGTCCTCATCGCCGTGATGAAGACATAGTGACGAGAAAAAAGGAAGAGGGTGGTCCTCATGGTCGATAGGACTTCGCCACCGGTATAATAATTCAAGTGACAACTTCATCGCCATCCAATCTTTAGGGGATAAAGCGCAAAGGCAATGTAAGGCTAATATTTCGAGGGACCTTTGGCAGTTACAAGTTACCCGAGAGTAAATGCTTATTCAAGCGATAAAATTATTCCCCTGCATTTCCAAAACTTAGTATAAAACTTATTTTTTTGGAAAAAATGTGAAGTAGGAATATGATTGGAGGTCTAAGGATGAAAAAGTTTATTACTGCAATAATCGCAATTGCTTTTACTTTTTCCGCATTTAGTCCTGTTGCAGGGGCGGAAGAAAAAAGTGTTCAACTTACTGAAAATGCTAGATCTGCTATATTGATTGAACGCGACACGGGTCAAGTGTTGTATGAAAAAAACGGACACGAAAAATTGCCTCCGGCGAGTATGACGAAAATCATGACAATGCTCTTAATTATGGAAGCTATTGATAAAGGTGAACTTACGTGGGATGAAAAAATCAGGACAAGTGAATATGCAGCCTCTATGGGGGGATCGCAAATTTTCCTTGAGCCTGGTGAAGAAATGACCACAGATGAAATGCTTCGCGGTATTGCGATTGCTTCTGGAAATGATGCTTCTGTCGCTATGGCAGAGCGTATTGCGGGATCTGAAGATGCATTTGTAGACAGAATGAATGCTAAAGCAAAGGATTTGGGACTAGAAAACACACTTTTCCAAAACCCTACAGGGTTACCGGCAAAAGATCATTACAGCACGGCAAATGACATGGCGGTAATGGCAAAAGAACTACTAAAATATGAAGGCATCACCAAATATACCGGTCAATATGAAGACTATCTCCGACAAGATTCTGAAAAGAAATTCTGGTTGGTGAATACAAATAAACTGGTAAGATTCTATCCTGGAGTAGATGGAGTGAAAACAGGATTTACACAAGAAGCAAAATACTGTTTAACAGCTACTGCCAAAAAAGACAACATGCGAGTAATTGCAGTTGTATTTGGTGCACCGACACCGAAAGACAGAAATGCTCAAATTACCAACATGCTGGATTTTGCATTCAGTCAGTACAAAACACACCCGATGTATGAACGAAACGTAGCCGTAGGTAGGGTGGAAATCAGTAAAGGTTCTGAAAAAGAAGTAGATGCTGTGACAAGCGAACCGATATCTGTACTCACAAAAAAAGGTGAAAATACCGATGACGTGGTGAAAGAAATTACATTGGATGAAAATGTGAAAGCCCCTGTGAAAAAAGGGGACAAAGTAGGAAAGATTGTCTTGAAAAAAGGTGGAAAGGTTCTTTCTGAGAGTGACCTTGTAGCTGCAAAAGACAGTAATGAGGCAAGCTGGTGGCAACTTTTCAAACGTTCCATGGGTCACTTCTCCAAGCTAGGTTAAATTCAAACAACCACCAAAATAGAACCTGTTTTTTTAGCGAATAAACACTAGTTTTGTCTGTAGGCAGGAAAACGGAAATAAAATATAGAAATTGACTCACTGAACAAAGTTTCCACAAGGGGGAAAGTGCAGTGAGTCTTACCGTTGATTTGGAAGTCAAACAAAATGTTCTTTGTGTACGTTTAGCAGGTGAATTGGACCACCATACAGCTGAAAATTTACGTAACCAAGCTACGGCTATAATTGAAAAACATCAGATCACTCATATTATTTTAAATTTGGAACAGTTGTCCTTCATGGACAGCTCAGGGCTCGGTGTCATATTGGGTCGTTATAAGCAAATTAAAAATAATGGGGGAGAAATGGTGGTTTGTTCTATTTCACCTGCTGTTAAACGTCTGTTTGAAATGTCCGGGCTATTTAAAATTATCCGTTTAGAAGAAAGTGAAGAAAACGCCCTGCAAAAATTGGGGGTGGCATAATGAAAAATCACATGAATCTTCAATTTTCTGCCCTAAGCCAAAATGAATCGTTCGCAAGGGTAACAGTAGCGGCTTTCATCATGCAATTGGATCCGACCATGGATGAATTGACGGAGATCAAGACAGTCGTTTCAGAAGCTGTAACAAATGCCATCATTCATGGTTATGACAATGACCCTAACGCCACTGTTTACATCTCTGTCGAACTTGAAGACGGAGCTGTCCATATCACCATCAGAGATGAAGGTATGGGAATTGATGATGTAGAGGAAGCTAGACAGCCGTTATATACTACTAAGCCTGAGCTCGAGCGTTCTGGTATGGGGTTTACCATCATGGAAAACTTTATGGATTATGTAGAAATTCATTCATCAAGAGAAACAGGCACCTCAATCCGTATGACCAAGTATTTAGCTAAGAGCAAAGCGCTTTGTAATTAAGGAGCTAAACCTATGGATGTTGAGGTTAAGAACCAAACACAAACATACCTAAAAGATCATGAAGTGAAAGAACTGATAAAAAGAAGTCAATCTGGCGAACAAGAAGCACGAGATACGATTGTGCAAAAGAATATGAGGCTTGTCTGGTCGGTGGTTCAGCGTTTTATGAACAGAGGCTATGAACCGGACGACCTGTTTCAAATTGGGTGTATCGGCTTATTAAAATCAGTGGATAAGTTCGACCTTTCCTATGACGTGAAGTTTTCCACCTACGCCGTTCCGATGATCATTGGTGAAATTCAACGATTCATCCGGGATGACGGAAGTGTGAAGGTTAGCCGCTCGTTGAAGGAAGTGGCGAACAAAATCAGAAAAGCGAAGGATGAATTATCCAAAAGGTATGGTAGAGTGCCGACCATCAATGAGATAGCGGAGTTCTTGGAAATCACAGCGGAAGAAGTGGTCCTTGCCCAAGAGGCTGCACGCGCTCCTTCCTCTATTCATGAAACTGTCTATGAAAATGATGGCGACCCTATAACACTTTTGGACCAAATCGCCGATCATTCCGAGCATCGCTGGTTCGACAAAATTGCCTTGAAAGAAGCCATTGAAGAGCTTGATGAGCGGGAGAAACTGATTGTATATTTACGTTACTATAAGGATCAGACTCAAACCGAGGTAGCACAACGGCTTGGTATATCCCAAGTGCAAGTAAGCCGATTGGAAAAGAAAATATTGCAACAAATGAAAGACCGTATGGATGAGTGATGTCCGTACGGTTTTTTTCTTGTGTACCAAACGTGGTAATTCTTGGTGTTCTTTTTTCCTTTGCATGGTAATTCTCCCACTAATCCATACTACATATACAATATCTTTTGGCAGGATGTGTTTGGAAGATGGATAAATCGCTATATGTTCGCCTTCGTCATCGTATTCAAGCTCGTCCAAATCAAATGATAAAAATCGAAGATGTTGCCCAGTTAGTAGCAGATACAGAAATTCTGGACAAGGTGCGGAATATTTACATTCATCAAATAAACATGAGTGATAAGTCCATCGTCGTGTTAGATGTAATGCGGTTGATTAAAGAGATTAGAAAAGTAGATGGAGAACTGGATATTCAGACCTTTGGGCCTGCTCAGACCATTGTGGAGGTTGTGTATAAGAAAAAACGATTCCGCCCGATGTTTTTTGCCGGTGTTTGGCTCCTGCTTTTTCTAGGTGCAGCACTAGCCATCATGAATTTTCATGAAGATGTTAGCATGCGGATCGTTCATCAAAAGATTTTTAAAACCATCACTGGCCTTGAGGATGACAAACCGCTTCTTCTTCAGATTCCCTATTCCATTGGCTTGGGTTTGGGGATGATATTATTTTTTAATCACGTTTTCCGTAAACGGATTAACGAAGAGCCAAGCCCCCTTGAAGTGGAAATGTTCAATTATCAACAGGACCTTGATCAATATGTAATTATGCATGAAAACAAGGAGAGCTCGAAGAAAATTGATGACGATTAATATCGTTTTTGTTGTATTTCTCGGTTTGGCTGGGGGGCTTGCTGTTGGATCTGGCTTTGTTGCGTTTCTTGCGGTGCTGGGGATCATACCGAGATTGACCCAATTGACCAAAACAACAAAGTTTGTGTATGGCTACGAATGGGGGGTAATTGGAGGCGCGTTGTTTGGAAGTTGGATAAGTTTAAACAGCGTGACTTTTCATCTTCCTTCTATCCTTGCGATACCAATTGGTTTGTTTTGTGGGGTGTTTGTTGGTTTACTGGCTGCAGCTTTGACGGAAGTGTTGAATGTGCTGCCGATTTTGGCAAAAAGAATCGGGGTGGATGGTCAGATGGCAATTCTTTTAATGGCCATTGTGTTCGGAAAAATAATTGGTTCATTATATCACTGGCTAGTGTTTGTCAATTTGTAGGAGGCAGGACAATCATGAGTGAAAAAATTAAGGATAATTATAAAAATAACATTAAAAAATATCAGCCTAAAACACCTTACGTTATTAATTGTGTGAAGGCTTTTCTTGTAGGGGGGCTGATTTGTTTGATTGGCCAAGGTATTCAGAATTTTTACATGACGGTGTTTAATTTTTCTGAAAAAAATGTAGGCAACCCTACTGTAGCTACACTTATTCTAATATCTGCCTTACTAACAGGTCTTGGCATTTACGATAAACTGGGTCAATTTGCTGGCGCCGGTTCTGCAGTGCCTGTAACTGGCTTTGCTAATTCCATGACAAGTGCAGCAATGGAACACAGAAGTGAAGGCATCGTACTTGGAGTGGCGACAAATATGTTTAAGCTAGCAGGCAGTGTAATAGTTTTTGGAGTGGTTGCTGCTTATGTGGTTGGCATGATCAGATATCTATTAAATATGAGCTTTACTGGTTAGGGGGTAAAAGTAGTGCGACTTACGGGAAAACAAAGTTGGGTATTCGAACATCCAATCTATATCAGTTCAACTGGGACCGCAGTTGGACCGAAAGAAGCAGAAGGACCCCTTGGTTCCTTGTTTGATAAAACATATGATGAGCTCCACTGCGGTGAAGATAATTGGGAGCTTGCAGAGAGAAGACTGATGGAGCAGTCCGTTCAAACATGTCTTAATAAAGTGAATCTAGAATATAAGGACATTGACTTTTTCCTTGCCGGAGATTTACTCAACCAGAATGTAACGGCTAATTATGTGGCAAGGCACCATCAAATTCCATTTCTATGTATGTTTGGTGCTTGTTCTACCTCGATGGAAACATTGGCAGTCGGTGCAGCGCTTGTGGACGGTGGCTTTGCAAACAGGGTGCTTGCCTCCACCAGCAGCCATAATGCCACTGCAGAAAGGCAGTTCCGCTATCCGACTGAATATGGCGGGCAAAAACCAGATTCTGCAACTTTTACTGTAACAGGCTCCGGTACTGCGCTAGTCAGCAAAGAGCCAAGCCCAATACGCATTACCTCAGCGACCATTGGAAGGGTAATGGATCTCGGCATTACAGACCCATTCGACATGGGTTCTGCCATGGCACCTGCAGCAGCTGATACCATTCAAGCACATTTTCAAGATTTAAATGTGAATCCTGATACATATGACTTGATTGTGACAGGCGACCTATCTGGTGTTGGTAGTCCTATTCTGAAAGAACTTCTAAAAGAAGAAGGCTATGATATCACGGTGAAGCATAGTGATTGCGGGTTGATGATTTTTAGGCCGGATCAAGAGGTTTTTGCTGGGGGAAGCGGTTGTGGATGTTGTGCCGTTGTAACTTACGCCCATCTAATTAATGAACTAATGACCGGCATGATCAATAAGGTACTTGTAGTCGCAACAGGAGCATTGCTAAGCCCTACAATGATTCAGCAAAAGGAATCGATTCCAACGATTGCCCATGGAGTGGTGTTAGAGAGGGTGGGACCATAATGGAATATCTAATAGCGTTTGTAGTGGGCGGACTGATTTGTGTTATTGGGCAACTATTACTGGATTTTGCCAAGCTTACACCTGCGCATGTGATGAGTACATTTGTTGTTGCTGGGGCAATCCTCGACGGTTTTGGAATATATGATAAGCTGATTGACTTTGCTGGTGCAGGTGCAACCGTACCCATTACAAGCTTTGGTCATTCCTTATTACATGGTGCCATGCATCAGTCAGAGAAACATGGCTTTATCGGGATTGGAATGGGGATATTTGAATTAACCTCTGCGGGAATTTCAGCTGCCATTCTGTTCGCTTTTATCGCCGCACTTATCTTTAAACCGAAAGGGTAGATAGATGTGATTACAAAACGGGTCATCTTAATAACGGATGGAGATGTATATGCCAAGAAGACGATACAGCTTGTTGCTAAACATTATGGTGGCAGATGTATTTCCGCTTCCTTTGGAAATCCTACCCTATTAAGTGGGGAGGAGTTAGTAAAGCTGATATTGCAGGCGAAAAGTGAACCCGTTTTTGTAATGTTTGATGACAGCGGTTTTCTTGGAGAGGGGGCAGGAGAGAGGGCTCTTCGTTATGTTGCCACCCATAAACAAATTGAAGTATTAGGAGTAATCGCTGTTGCTTCTAAAACACATCAATCGGAATGGACAAGAGTGCACCTGACAGTTGATCGTGATTTAAAAGTCTCCTCTTATGGAGTTGACAAAAGTGGAATACAGGAAATGGATATTGGAAGAATAAATGGAGATACCGTGTATTGTTTAGATGAATTGCATTTTCCGCTTATAGTCGGAATAGGCGATATAGGCAAGATGGCAAGGAGAGATGATGTAAAACGAGGAGCTCCCATTACCAGCAAAGCGGTCGAAATCATTTTAGAGAGGAATGGGTATGATGTCTCACAATGGAATGGAAAAAGTACCGATATCACCGAAGCTGACGAATAATGAAAAATTTTTCAAAGACGAGGTTGGGCTAAATGTCAGCTTTGACCTTGGCGTAAGGAAGTTCACCATTCTTGGAAAAGAGCTGAACCTCTATTATGTTAATGGTCTTTGTGACACAATGTTTATCATTGAACTTATGGAAGAATTGCTTCATATCAATGATTTTGAAAAAAAGACTTACAAAGTAAAAGAAATTGTTAACAATCGTTTGGTAAATCAGCAAGTTAACAATATTGAGTATATGGATGAAGTTGTCGACCAAGTGCTTAGCGGACTCGTAGTCATCTTGCTTGAAGGCGAAGACAGCGGCTTTGTCATTGATACTCGTGCATACCCAGGAAGAAGTCCAGAAGAGCCTGATACAGAGAAAGTGGTCAGGGGAGCTAGGGATGGGTATGTTGAAAATATTATTGTCAACACGGCGCTAACACGAAGAAGAATAAGAGATGAGCGGCTTCGATACGAAATTTTTCAAGTAGGTGAACGATCAAAAACAGACATTTGTCTTGCGTACATAAAAGATGTAGCAGACCCTGATTTGGTAGATATAGTTCGTAAAGAAACGAAAAATATTGATATAGACGGGCTGACCATGGCAGATAAAACGGTAGAAGAGTTTATTGTAAAACAAGGCTACAATCCATTCCCACTTGTACGTTACACAGAGAGGCCTGATATTGCAGCGACTCACCTGTTAGAAGGCCATGTCATTGTGATGGTAGATACGTCCCCAAGTGTCATCATCACCCCGACTACATTCTTCCACCATGTACAACATGTAGAGGAATACCGGCAGTCTCCAGCAGTTGGTACTTTTGTCCGCTGGGTCCGCTTTTGCGGTATCTTTGCTTCTTTGTTCCTTTTGCCACTTTGGTTTTTAATGATTTTGGAACCAAGTCTACTTCCGGAACAGATAAGTTTTATCGGACCAAATGAAGAATCCAATATCCCTGTTGTCTTTCAAATCTTTCTTGCAGATATAGGAGTAGAATTCTTAAGGCTGGCAGCCATTCACACACCAACCGCGCTTTCTACAGCGATGGGGTTAATTGCCGCTGTGTTAATTGGACAAATTGCCATTGATGTGGGCCTATTCGTACCAGAGGTTATTCTATACGTTGCGGTAGCAGCAATTGGCTCATTTACAACCCCAAGTTATGAACTAAGTGTCGCCAATAAAATAATGCGATTGTCACTTTTAGTTCTGGTTGCGCTATTCCACGTACCAGGATTGGTTGTCGGGATCACATTATTAATATTATTCCTTGCAGGAACTCGTTCGTTGAATACGCCATACTTATGGCCATTCATACCATTCAGTCCAAAAGCATTGCTCATGATCCTTGTAAGAAGAAGTACACCGGGTGCAAAAATTCGTCCGAGTATCGTTCATCCTAGAAATCGTTTTAGACAACCTCAATAACAAACTAGTAAGAATATTCGCTTGATAGAGGCATTCATGTGTGGTAAAGTTTAGTTTAATCAAGTACAGAATGAAAGAGTTTGTAGACAGCTAAAGATTCTGTTTAGCTGTCTTTTGCTTAAACTTTTGGCTCTGTTAAAGCATATTGTTGATTTTTGCAGCAAACTAGCTGTTGATTGAAGCAATAGGCGAAGACTCCTGAGGGAGATAGCGTTTAGGGGAGACCCCGCAGGCGCTTTTCCGAGGAGGCTCCCCAAACGCCCCTAGGAAAGCGAAGCCTAGTGCGGAAATCAACAGCGGTGTTTAACAGAGC
>NZ_JAAZWB010000017.1 GCF_012524115.1 Bacillus sp. RO1
TCAGTGGCTTCGCTACGCCTGCGGGGTCTCCACCTAGCGCTAGCTCCCTCAGGAGTCTTCGCCTTTTGCTACAATCACCAGCTAGGAATCATAAAAAACTTTACGTTATCAGTTTTTCAGTGGCTTCGCTACGCCTGCGGGGTCTCCACCTAGCGCTAGCTCCCTCAGGAGTCTTCGCCTTTTGCTACAATCACCAGCTAGGAATCATAAAAAACTTTACGTTATCAGTTTTTCAGTGGCTTTGCTACGCCTGTGGGGTCTCCACCTAGCGCTAGCTCCCTCAGGAGTCTTCGCCTTTTGCTACAATCACCAGCTAGGAATCATAAAAAACTTTACGTTATCAGTTTTTCAGTGGCTTCGCTAAGCCTGTGGGGTCTCCACCTAGCGCTACCTCCCTTAGGAGTCTTCGCCTTTTGCTCCAATCAACAGCTACAATTCACGTTATAGTAGAAAATTCTCAAAACAAAAGGAATGACCTGAGGTTAAATCATCCCTTTTTACTAAGTTGTAACTCTAATTCCATTAATCTAGCAATTTCTTTAGAATCATAGTGAGTTTGTTTTTTCAGTTGTTGGATAACACGTTCTTTTCTCATGGTTGAATGGTGTTGGTTCAGTTTCCACTTACCTTGAAGGTTTTCAACCCTTATCCTCAATCCTACAATTCCATTTAACATGCTTTTGACTGTTTCGAGGTTTTCTTCCAATCTCCAAGGTTCCTCTAGCTCTTTTTCATAGAAGTCTGTTGCTTCTTTCAAGATATATAATAGCGTTTGGTCGTCTTGTATAACTTCTACTTTCCCATGAGCATGGGCACTCACATAATTCCAAGTGGAAACAGTATTCGCTTCTTCATACCATGAAGCAGATATATAGGCATGCGGTCCGTTAAATACTACAAGTGCTTCTTTTGAGTCCAGCGTTTTCCACTGGGGATTTGCTTTTGCCATATGTGAAAGTAACGTAATGCTGCCGTCCTCTTCAGTAGATAGGATGAATGGCAAATGTGTAGCAGTTGGCAATCCTTTGTGTTGAGAGAATAATACTCCAAAGCTGTTTGCACGGATAAATTGGATGATATCGTTTGTTTCTTCCTTTTTAAATTGCTTAGGTATATACATGTTGATAGCTCCTTTACAGTTTCAATAGACTGACTCTTAATGAAATTATATAGGATTTTCTGGGCATGTGGAGAAAAAAATAAGGGAGCTGCCTAAATGACAGCTCCTGAGTATTATAGTTCGGTTTTATCTTTTTGGTCTTTATTTCGCTTGTTTCCCTTGCTATTATCCCCGGCAACTTTTTCGCTCTCGGCTGTAAAGCTGCTTGTAGGGCTGTTCTGATTTTGGCTTCCGCCTTTGTTATACTTTTTCGTCATGATTGTTGGCTCCTTTTGATCGTTTAGAATGACGGTAAGTTATCCAAATTGTTTGTCGGATCCCCGTCGGCGTTTCCTCTTATATACATTTCGCCGTCCTTACCTTTAAATACATTTGCTCCAAGGACAGTGCCTTGATTTACGTCGTTTACAGCTTCTTGATAGGAGAGAACTCTGCCGCTGGATGTTTTAAAACCTGTGATATCACCATCGCCATTTTTCTGAACTGCTACAAATGTTTCGCTCAAAGTAGATCCTCCTTTCTCTATACGATTGTAGCGTTTCCTTGTAGAATAAATTTATACGGTTTTTGGGGAGTAGTTAAGGGAGGGATTACATGAAGAAGTTCAATTGGAATGAAGAAACAGAGAAGGTATGGAATGAGCGAGCAGATTTTTGGCACGAAAACAGTGAAAACATGTGGTTAAACGGTAGCAGGAAGACAATCATTCCATTTATAAAAGAGAGGTTAACTCAAGAAGCGCATGTTTTGGATGCAGGGTGTGGAGATGGTTTTGGTTCCTTCTTGCTAGCTGAGAATGGGTACCATGTAACAGGAGTGGATATTGCAGAAGCCATGATAGAAAGAGCTGTGAAAAAACGGGTACATACAAACATTAAATTTCAAAAGGGGAGTTTGACGGAGCTGCCATTAGAGAATCACTCCATGGATGCCGTGATGGCTATTAATTCTATTGAATGGGTAGAACAACCTCTTCAAGTGTTAGAAGAATTTCATAAAGTGTTAAAGCCAGGTGGAAAATTGTTTTTGGGGTTATTGGGACCAACTGCTGGACCAAGGGCACATAGCTACCAAAGGCTGTATGGAAAAGAAGCAATCTGCAACACCATGATGCCATGGGAGTTTGAACGGTTGGCACTTGAAAATGGTTGGGAACTTTTGGACGGGATGCCCGTATATAAGGAAGAGGCGAAAAAGCTGGATACTACTAATTTACCTCGCTTTTTAAAGCAAGCATTAACGTTCATGTGGGTATTCGAGCTGCAGAAAAAATAGGGAGGAAATTTGTTTATGTCTAAATATTCCATTCAGCAATTTATTCAAAAAAGTAGGCAAGAGGATAAAGGGCAAGGGCTTTTCGAGTTAGAGACAGAAAGAATACTTGAGGTGAATCTTAATGGAGATATTTGGGCAAAAATGGGTTCAATGATCTCCTATGAAGGTTCCATCAAGTTTCAACGGGAAGGAATGTTAGACCACGGTTTGGGGAAATTGATGAAAAAAGCCCTTACCGGGGAAGGTTCACAATTAATGAAGGCCTCAGGAAACGGGAAGCTGTATATTGCTGATCAAGGTAAAAAAATAACAATTCTTGATTTGGAAGGAGACAGCATCTTTATCAACGGCAACGATCTGCTTGCTTTTGAAAAAGGATTGGACTGGGACATTAAACTTATGAGAAGAGTGGCAGGGATGATGGCAGGTGGACTTTTCAATGTAAGGCTGGAAGGTCGTGGTTTGGTTGCATTTACCTCGCACTATGAGCCTCTTACCTTAATGGTGAATCCAGGACAGCCTGTTTATACAGATCCGAACGCAACGGTAGCATGGTCAGGTAACCTCCAACCGGAGTTTGTCACAGATGTACAATTGAAGACTTTCCTTGGAAGAGGAAGTGGCGAATCGATCCAAATGAAATTCGCCGGTAACGGTTATGTTGTAGTACAGCCGTTTGAAGAAGTCTATACAACAGGAGAATAGCACTCCTCCGACACAAAAAACCTTTGCTTAATCACTCTAATGTAGTAAGCTAGATGTTTAACACAAAAAGTTATTAGAGCGGTGTTTAACAGAGTCTGGTTGAAATATATAGGAGTGAAATAAATGAGTAGTGGAAAGAGCAAAGGCGGAGGAACAGGCCGCGGAACAGGTAAAAAGGGATGGAGCCGTTGGCAAAAAGCAGCAAATAAAGCCAAAAGCAACAAACCATACAAGAGTAAAGGTGCAAAAGCAAAAGGAACTAGTGGTTCCGAATAATATAGGTCAAAAGCTTGGAAGCGAAAATTAGCTCCCAAGCTTTTTTTTCTGTGATTTCATACTCGTGTGATTCTTCATTAGTGATATCCTCTCGCTCTCTTTGAGAATATCAGTCATGATCATCTCCTGAGATGAAGGCAAGTACAATTTTTTAATGGATGATTGCAAAGAGAGTTGTTTCTGTTTACTTTTTAGTAAAGAGTCGATGTTATTAAGCAACTCTTCCTGATTTTTCGCTGTCAACGCGGCACCTTTTTCTGAGAAAAATAGTGCATTTTCTTTTTCCTGGCCAGGAACAGGCATATATAGGATGAGGGGGGTACCGGTTGCAGTAGCCTCTGTAAGAGTGATTCCCCCAGGTTTAGTCACCATGACACTTGCAAGCCTGTATAGTTCATCAATTCTCTCAAGATATCCAAAACAATGAAATCTATCTCTGTACCTATTCTCAAGATGTGCCATCTCGTTTCTTAAAGAATGATTTTTGCCGCATACAACAGCAAGTTGATGATCTGTTTTTAACAGAAGTGTTTCACATGTTTCTTTAATATTTTTAAGTACACCATGAGCTCCGGCAATAAGTAAGATTAAATCTTTTTTAGGGCTTATCTGGTATTTGTCAAATAGAATCCTCTTGTCCAACGATTGAGAAAAAGAAGGACGTATTGGGATACCACTTACCATAACTTTGGATTCAGGTACGCCTCTTGAATGGATCTTTGCTTTTAACTCATTGCTCGCAACATAATATTTATCAATATCGTCATGAAGCCAGAGACTGTGCAAGCAATAATCGGTAATGATATTGTATGTAGGTATTACAATCCCTGTCCGACGACGGAATTCAGGAACGGCGTTGATTGGAAATGTGTTTATCAAAATGTCCGGCTTTTCTGTGTCAATCAGTGAAGTAAGCCGTTTAAATCCATATTGGTAATACCAACGAAGCATCTTTTTATTTTGAATGAAATCTGTTCCGTAATAGAACAGCTTATAGAATTGCTTTCCATACGTAAAACTTTTGGAATAGAGCTTCTCTGTCACTTCTGAAATGAATGGATGTGACTCTGCGTACAGGTTGCAAATCTTTACATTATCATACCCTCTTCTAACACACTCTTGGTATAAAGAATTAGCCACTTGCAGATGACCGTTTCCATAAGAAGCAGTCAAAATAATAACCTTTGGCCCGTTATTCTTCATCATCAAGCCTCCTAACTACATTTCTATTTAAAAAAATATTATCAATTTTATGTTATGGAGAAATTAAAGTTTTTCTAATTTTATGTAAATTTTATATGTCCGGGTGAGCAGAACCAATCCATAATTTTTAGGAATAGTGGTACAATAATAGCATTGTAAAAAAATTGCCTCTGTAAAATCATATTGTTGATTTTTGCAGCAACCTAGCTGTTGATTGAAGCAATAGGCGAAGACTCCTCGAAAATGCTACGCATTTTCTTCGTGCGATGCTTCGCTGTCGAAGCCTTCCTTGTCCTGAGGGAGATAGCGTTTAGGGGAGACCCCGCAGGCGCTTTTCCGAGGAAGTTCCCCAAACGCCCCTAGGAAAGCGAAGCCTAGTGCGTAAAACAACAGCGGTGTTTAACAGAGCCAAAAAATAAAAAAGTCTACCATTAAATACGGGGGAATGAAGGATGAAGCATACCAAGACAGCAGTGCAGAGTGATATTGAAATTGCCCAACAAGCTTCAATGAAAAGAATTACGGACATCGCAAATCTGCTTGATATTGAAGAAGATGAAATTGAGCTTTATGGAAAGTACAAAGCAAAGCTTTCACTAGACATTACAAAGCGTTTACATAATAAACAAAATGGTAAAGTAATCTTGGTTACAGCAATAAATCCAACGCCAGCTGGAGAAGGAAAGTCTACCGTTACAGTTGGCCTTGGTCAAGCAATGAATAAACTAGGTAAAAAAACTATTATAGCTATGCGTGAACCTTCCCTTGGACCAACAATGGGGATGAAGGGCGGAGCAACTGGAGGAGGATACTCCCAGGTGTTACCGATGGAAGATATCAACCTTCACTTCACCGGAGATATCCATGCCATTACAACGGCGAATAACGCACTGGCTGCGATGATTGACAACCACATTCATCAGGGAAATGATTTAAAGATTGATACAAGGAGAATTACTTGGAAAAGGGTACTTGACCTTAATGATAGAGCGCTTAGAAAAGTGGTTATTGGAATGGGGGGACCAACACAAGGGGTGCCCCGAGAAGATGGATTTGATATTACGGTTGCTTCTGAAATTATGGCCGTATTCTGCTTGGCAAAAGATGTAGCGGACTTAAAAGAGAGACTTGCTAGAATTGTCATCGGATACGACTTGGAAAAGAAACCAGTGACCGTAAAAGATTTAAAGGTAGAAGGTGCCTTGACTTTGCTCCTAAAAGACGCATGCATGCCAAACCTTGTGCAGACCATGGAACATACGCCTGCCATCATTCATGGAGGTCCTTTTGCCAACATAGCCCATGGCTGTAACAGTGTAATGGCGACGCAAATGGCAGCAAAACTTGGAGATTACGTGGTTACAGAAGCAGGGTTCGGTGCTGACCTTGGTGCGGAGAAATTTTTACATATTAAAACACCTGCACTTGGATTTAATCCTGAAGCAGTGGTGATTGTAGCTACGATCCGTGCCATTAAAATGCATGGAGGCATGTCAAAAGAACAATTAAAAGAAGAGAACCTAGAGGCATTGAGTACAGGAATAGAAAATGTAAAAAAACATGTGGAAACAATAGAAAAGTTCGGATTACCATATGTGATAGCCCTTAATGAATTCATTACAGATACTGCTGCTGAATTAGAGTTTGTGAAAAATTGGTGTGAGGAAAATAACATCCCAATGGCTCTCACTCAAGTGTGGGAACAAGGTGGAAATGGAGGACTTGAGCTAGCAAAAACAGTACTTGAACAAATAGAAGCGAAAGAAACGTCTTATACACCGCTCTATCAATCAGA
The DNA here is from genome assembly GCF_012524115.1 of Bacillus sp. RO1. Taxonomy (GTDB): domain Bacteria; phylum Bacillota; class Bacilli; order Bacillales; family Bacillaceae_I; genus Sutcliffiella_A. Next base: position 6,375 of record NZ_JAAZWB010000017.1, read on the forward strand.
GGATACTCTAGAACAAAAACTAGAAACAATTGTGAAGAATGTCTACGGAGGATCAGGAGTAGAATTGTTGCCAGCTGCCCAAAAACAACTTCAGCAAATTATTGGAGAAGGATGGGGGCATTTGCCAGTATGTATGGCCAAGACACAATACTCACTAACAGATGATGCAAAAAAACTTGGAAGGCCAGAAAACTTCACGGTTACCATTAGAGAGCTGAAACCATCCGTTGGCGCAGGTTTCATCGTTGCGTTAACAGGGAATATCATGACGATGCCAGGTCTTCCAAAAGAGCCGGCCGCACTGAAAATGAATGTTGATGAAAAAGGCAAAGCGGTAGGCTTGTTCTAATGTTCGATCCAACCGTTTTTGACAATTTGAAAGTAGTCATTGAAGGAGATCTATATGACTTAGACCTTGATGGTGTAGTTAAAATAGTAGAACGAAAAGACATGGTGGACCTTGCCGCCATGTCTAGAACGTTTAGTATGAAAATAGCCGTTAATAATGCGGAGATTATGGGAGAGATTATCCTTTCCTCTGATGCTGAAAACCTTTCTGGAGAAATTCTAAAGCATATAGAGGCCCCTGGATGTACCGTTAAGTTAGTTTTTATCAAAAACGCCTCGGAGGTTTCGAATCTACATCAAGAGGTGAAAAATTGGAAAAATTCCCTTTCGGAAATCTGGACGGAAAGAAACATCACTATTTTCTCCACCAAGAAGCATGCAGAAGAAGAAAAAGAAAATGTGGAATTAAAAGCTGAAGTTATATTCGATAGGCTCATACTTGAAGAAAATATAGATGATTTAAGAGACATGCTCTCATTTATGGTTGAGACTATTATTTAGTTTTACACACAAATAATGGACAGAGAAAACACCTTCATCCATAATAAAAAGAAAAATGAGGTGAATGCATTGACAACAATCTATGATTTTACTGCACCAGATATTAAAGGGAATGAAGTGCCGCTCTCGGAATATAAAGGTTACGTTCTATTAATTGTCAATACAGCAAGTAAATGTGGTTTTACACCACAATTTGAAGAATTAGAGGAACTGTACAAAGAATACAAAGACAAAAAATTTATGGTACTAGGCTTTCCGTGTAACCAGTTTGGGAACCAAGAGCCTGGTAAAGAAGAAGAGATTAATGAATTTTGTCAGTTGAATTATGGTGTCTCCTTCCCAATGTTTTCTAAGGTGGATGTGAACGGGGACGATGCTCACCCGCTATTTGACTATTTAAAAGAAAATGCAAAGGGATTATTGGGATCCAAAGCAGTAAAATGGAATTTCACTAAATTCCTGGTAGACAGAGAAGGAAACGTAGTGGAGCGCTTTGCTTCGGCAACTTCTCCTTCAAAAATGAAAAATGATATTGAAAAATTACTATAATAAATTCACTTTCATTTTTATACGCTAAAGAATAAGTTTACATTAATAAACCTAATATAAAAGCAAACCCTTTTCTTAAAAACAGAGAAGGGTTTTTTGTATTACTATCGAATAGATAATAATATCACTATTCAGGGATTCAATTTGGTACGATCTACGGTTGTAAGTATTATTATCAGAATAGTAGAATAAAATAGTATAAAAGATAGAGAACAGGGGGAATTATTATGGAGAAAATAGCTTGGGTAACAGATAGTACGGCTTATCTGGACGAGATGTTGACAAATCATCCTGATGTTTATAGCATTCCGATGGTGGTCTACTTTGAAAACGAAGAATTTCTTGATGGTGTGACATTATCTTTAGAGGATTTTTATACAAAACTTGAGGCGAGTAACACTCCACCCAAAACATCCCAACCTTCTGTAGGTGCATTTGTTGAGCTGTACAATAAATTGGCAGAATCATACGACAGAATTATATCCGTACATTTATCCAGTCATTTGAGCGGAACCGTGTCATCTAGTACGCAGGCAGGGGAACTTGTAGATATTCCCGTTCACACTATAGATTCCAAAGTCATCTCATTTCCCTTATCTGCAATGGTAAAAAAGGGAATTGAAGCCCAAGAAGCAGGAAAGTCTTATGAGGATATAATAGAAAATCTAAATGAGTTAGCCACAAAATGTGATATATATGTTTTGATAGGCAGTCTTGAACAATTGCACCGGAGTGGACGAATGTCAGGTGTACAAAAGCTATTAGGGAGTCTGCTTCAAATAAAACCGATCATCCAAATTAAAGATGGAACATTGGATGTTGCGGAAAAAGTCCGCACTCACAAGAAAGCGCTATCAAAAATAGTGGATTTTCTAGAAGAGGCTCAAACCAATTCAACGATTAAAGAACTATTTGTCCTTCACGGTACTAACATAGAGGAAGCGGACGCACTAGTAGACAACCTGAAGGGAAAATATCCTGATATACCAATTAATCGCTTTCCGCTATCTACAGCCATTGCAGTACATGCCGGAGTGAATACAATCGGCATTTCCTGGTACAACGAATAAAAATTAACGATACTGAAGGACATATTGAACCTCCTTATCGCCAAGAACATAAGCTCCCAATAAGGTGTAGCCTATACTAATATATCTTGACAAGGTTTCGGCGCAGCTATTAGCAATAGGTTCAGATGGGGCGTGGTCACTCTTAAATACAGCTAATACTTCATTTGTCTTATAATTGCATCTAATAATGACTATATGAGTGCCAAACCAGGCAGTTCCAATTTGAGAACGGTTTATATTCCGAGGATAATACATTCCTTACTCCTTTCTAGCTAATGTGCAACGTCCGCTTACTGCAGACGTAGCCGTTAGCTTTTTTAATGTTATGATAAGCAAGTTTTTAATACAGTTGATTTCCGTTCCAGGTGCTTTGCTTGCCTGAGGGCGTCTGCGCGCCTTCCACTCCAATGAATAAGGTGACCTCATTCAACTAAGGGTTTTTGAAGAGATACCCAAGTTAACCGAAAAAGAACTAACGTTGTGTTCTTATTATTTATAGCTGTTAATTGGAGCAAAAGGCGAAGACTCCTCGAAAATGCTGCACATTTTCTTCGTGCGATGTTTCGCTGCCGAAGCCTTCCTTGTCCTGAGGGAGGTAGCGCTAGGTGGAGACCCCGCAGGCGTAGCCGAGGAGGCTCTCGTCAGCCCCTAGGAAAGCGAAGCCATTTGCGGAAATCAACAGCGGTGTAAAACCAATACCTTAAAAGTAAGAAAGCTGACTCAGCCCATTTTATGAAAGAGAATCGCCATATGTTACACTTATGAGATGACATCCATTGCATTATGGTATAGAAATCGCCTTTTACATGTTAAAATGGAATTGAATCAAATGATAAAGGGAGTTACATTTAGTGATACATAAAGTAGAAGAATACGTAGAATCATTATTTAACAATGATAGCACAGGACATGACTGGTCCCATATTCAAAGAGTCAGAAGACTTGCCTTACATATTGGGAAAGAAGAGAAAGCAAATCTTTTAATGGTAGAAATCATTGCCCTATTGCATGATGTACTCGATGACAAAATAACTACAAATAAAGACAAGGCGAAAGATGAAATAGCCGCCCTCTTGTCTGAACTGCCATTAACTAAAATACATATAGATGAAATTCTTTATACAATAGAAAATATCGGATATAAAGGCGGAAATGGAATAGTACTGGATTCCCTGGAGGGAAAAGTGGTTCAGGATGCCGACAGGCTAGATGCATTAGGTGCCATCGGGACTGCTAGGACATTTATGTACTCAGGAGCAAAAGGGCAAGCGATGTATGATCCTCAAATAGAGGTTAGAACTTCCATGTCATATGAACAGTACAGAGGCGAAAAGTCCACCGCCATTAATCATTTTCATGAAAAATTGTTTCTTTTAATAGATACCCTTCAAACGGAAGAAGCGAAAAAGATTGCGTTGGAACGTCATGAATTTATGAAGAAATTTGTAGATCAATTTATGAAAGAATGGAATGAGATATAACAGGATGAAAATGTTGATTGGGGAAGATTTATCAAAAACATATGTGGAAAAAGTCTTGCTTGGGAAGGCCTCTTTCAGTATACAAGAAAAAGAAAGAGTCGGTTTAATAGGTGTTAATGGTACAGGAAAATCGACCCTATTAAAAATCATTGCTGGACAAGAAACTCCTGATTCAGGTACCATTACTGCTTCCAATGACTATACAATAGGATTTCTATCTCAACAGCCTGAATTGAATGAGTCTTTTTCTGTGATGGAACAAATATTCAGCAAAGACTCAAATACGAACAATGTCATTAGACAATATGAGAAGTGTTTATCGAAAATCCAAGAGGACCCGCTGAACGAAAAACTTCAGGATCAACTTGCTAAGCTGCAAACACAAATGGACCAGCTTCAAGCATGGGATGCAAGTTCAAATGCCAAGGCTATTCTCAATAAACTCGGAATTACGGATACAAACCTACAGATATCCAACCTTTCAGGTGGGCAAAAAAAACGTGTAGCCCTATCTCAGACTTTGGTGGAAGCTGCCGATTTACTTATTCTGGACGAACCTACCAACCATCTGGATTTTGAGGCAATAGAATGGTTAGAAGATTATCTAAGTAAGTACCAAGGAGCGGTACTGCTTGTAACACATGATCGTTATTTCCTTGATAAAGTAACAAACAAAATTTTCGAATTGCATAATGGCTCCATTTATACGTACACAGGTAATTATGGAGATTACCTGGAAGCAAAAGCGATCAGGCAGGAAGAAGAACTTAAAGTAGAAGCAAAACAGAAGAGTCTTTATCGCCAGGAGTTAGAATGGATGCGAAAAGGAGCAAAGGCCAGAACGACGAAACAAAAAGCAAGGATAAAGCGTTTTGAGGACCTAGATGAGAAAGTATCCTCCACTTCCTCTACAGGTGAATTAGAACTTCTTTCAGGTTCTGCTAGGCTTGGAAAAAAAGTAATGGAAATAGAAGATGTATCTCTTCAATTTGGAAACAAGGTAATTCTTAAACATGTAAACTTATTGATCAAGCAAAAAGACAGAATCGGAATTGTCGGACCAAATGGAGTTGGTAAGTCTACACTTTTAAATATCTTTGCTCAGAAAATTTCACCTGACCACGGTAAAGTGGATGTAGGATTGACCGTTAAACTTGGGTACTATACCCAAGAGCAGCAGGAAATGAATCTTGATCAAAGAATGATAGAATATATAAAAGAAGAAGCCGAGGTTATTAAAGGTGAAGACGGGCAGCATATCAGTGCTTCACAGTTACTTGAACGTTTTCTTTTTCCGCCACATTCCCACGGTACTCCAATACGGAAGCTTTCAGGGGGAGAAAGAAAAAGGTTATACTTATTAAGAATACTTATGTCCCAGCCAAATGTATTGCTACTTGATGAACCGACCAATGATTTGGATACAGAGACATTGACCATTTTAGAGGGTTATTTGGAAGAATTCCCTGGGGTTGTCATAACAGTTTCCCATGATCGTTATTTCTTAGATAAAGTCGTTGATGAACTGTTTATTCTGGAAGGTGACGGTAACGTTAAAAGGATTTTCGGTGAATACTCAGACTATGTTCAAGAGAAACAACAAAAGCGTAAAGAACAGAAGCAGTTAGAGCAAGCAAAAAAAGAATCACAAACAGTAACCCGCCAAAAACAAAAAACCTTGAAATTGTCCTACCAGGAACAAAAAGACTGGGATACGATAGAGGAAAGAATTATGGAGCTTGAGGAAAAGCTTGAAACCATTGAGAAAGAGATTGCAACTGCAGGTAGCGATTATGATAGGGTTAGCAAGTGGCTTTCAGAGCAAGAAGAAACCAATCAATTATTGGAAGAGGCAATGAACAGATGGGAAGAACTATCTGAAAAAGTAGAAAAGATAAAAGAGCAATCATAAGAAAAGAAAGGGTGTTTTTTCTTGAATATAAAATCTATTGAACCAACTCCAAGTCCTAACACGATGAAGGTTATCCTAAGTGAAGAATTGCCTGCAGGTTCAAGAAACAACTATACAAAAGACAATAGCGACCTGGCACCTGGAATCATTCAGGATATACTAGAAATAGAAGGTGTTAAAGGAGTTTATCACGTAGCGGATTTTTTGGCAGTAGAAAGAAATGCCCGCTTTGATTGGAAAGGGATACTTTCTGAAGTAAGGGCTGCTTTTGGAGAAGCAGAAGACGACCAAGACACAAAAGATCAAAGATCATTAGAAGGTTTTGGAGAAGTCAAAGTCTTCGTTCAAATGTTCCAAGGAATTCCCATGCAAGTGAAACTAACAGACGGGGAAGAGGAAAAACGTGTTGGTTTACCAGATAGGTTCATGAAAGCCATACTTTCAGTTCAAGAACAGCAAGATAATGTCGTACTTGAGCGTGAATGGAAGGAACATGGTGTCCGCTACGGAGATCTTGAGGCCGTTGGTACGGAGATAGTAGAAGAACTTTCTGCAACATTTACGGAAGAACGTTTGGAAAAAATGTTAAAGCAAGAAAATAATAAGGAAAAATCGAATACAATTAAATCGAAAGAACGTTATAAAGTGACAATGGAAATGCTAGATGACCCGGACTGGTCAAAACGCTTTGCTGCGCTAGATCAAATGGATCCTAAACCAGAAGATATCCCAGTATTGGCAAAGGCTTTAGAAGACGAAAAGGGTTCTATCCGCCGCTTAGCAACTGTATACTTTGGAATGCTTGAAGACTCTGACATTTTACCATATTTGTCAAAAGCACTAAAAGATAAGTCCGTTACGGTTAGGAGAACAGCTGGAGACTGTATGTCAGACCTTGGCGATAAAGCAGCGATGCCTGCCATGATAGAATCTTTAAAAGACAAAAACAAATTAGTCCGATGGAGAGCGGCCATGTTCCTTTACGAGGTTGGTGACGAAACCGCGCTTCCTGCACTTCGAGAAGCAGAGAATGATCCTGAATTTGAAGTGAGCATGCAAGTGAAAATGGCCATCCAACGAATAGAAGGCGGAGAAGAAGCAAAAGGCTCCGTCTGGAAGCAAATGACAGAAAGAAATAACTAAGAACAATACCGGGTTTAAGAAGAATCATAGCAGTTGATTGGAGCAAAAGGCGAAGACTTCAGCGGGGGAGGAGCGACAATGTTGAGACCCCTGAAGAGTTGTGAGGAGGCTCGAGTTCGCCCCGCGGAAAGCGAAGCCATTTGTGGAAATCAACTGCGGTATACGAGGATACCTATGATAAAAGGAGGAAATGGAAAATGTCTATGGCATATGAAGAATATATGAAACAAATAGTAAAACCTATGAGAGATGAACTTACAAGAGCAGGATTTCAAGAACTAACCACAAGCGATGAAGTGGAAGAATACTTCAATAAAATAGAAGGAACAACACTTGTGGTGGTTAACTCCGTATGTGGTTGTGCAGCAGGACTAGCACGTCCAGCAGCAACCCAATCCATTATCCAAGCCGACAAAACACCAGATCACCTAGTAACGGTTTTCGCGGGCCAGGATAAAGAAGCTACATCCAAAATGAGGGAAATGTTTGGAGACATTCCACCATCTTCACCTTCAATGGCCTTATTAAAAGGGAAAGAAGTCGTACATTTCATTCATCGCCATGATATTGAAGCGAACACGATGGAAAACATCATGACCAATCTTCAAGGAGCATTTCACCAATATTGTTAATTCGCTAGGATGTGTGTAGATACTACGCACATCCTTTTATAAAGGAGAAAATTATGATTGTAACCACTGCGGGGAGAACCGATGCAGCAATGATTCAAACTGCAAAAAATATTGCACAAGACCTTGACTGTTCATACATACAAAGAAATAAGAAATCAGTCCATACATTATTTAAGGAATTTGACCAAGAAGTTTTAGTAATAGGGAAAAATCGTTATGAATGGCATCGGATGTATGAGACTGAACCTATTTTTTTTCATCCTAATACAGCCGGATTTCGAGTTAAAAGGTGGCAACATGGCGAGATAGAGCCTTTTTTAAAAGCAACAGATTTAAAAGAGGGAATGAGTTTTCTTGATTGCACTCTTGGTCTCGCATCAGACAGCATTATGGCAAGCTTAGCGACAGGTGAAAAAGGAAAAGTGTACGGCATTGAGGGGAATGAGGTTCTTGCCTATCTTGTGAAAAATGGCCTTGCGGCTTGGCAATCTGACCATATTTCGCTAGAAAAGGCGATGAGACGCATTCAAGTAATCCAAGGAAAGCATCAGGAAGTATTAACGAACTTACCAGATAATAGCTTTGATGTTGTATACTTTGATCCGATGTTCGAAATTGGGATTGAAGAATCAAACGGCATTGCACCGTTAAGAAACATAGCGGTAAAAGATGCATTAAATGAACAAACACTGCAGGAATCAAAAAGGGTTGCCAAAAACAGAGTAGTATTAAAGGACCACTGGCAAAGTGAAAAGTTTGCCCAATACGGATTTACCGTATTAAAAAGAAAAACCGCGAAATTCCATTTTGGCTATATAGAGTGTTAGGCTATGTATAACGGTAACTAGAAGATAGCCAAAATGGTAGCTGGTGATTGGAGCAAAAGGCGAAGGCTCCTTAGGGAGGTAGCGCTAGCTGGAGAGCCCGCAGGCGGAGCCGAGGAGGCTCTCGTCAGCCACTAGGAAAGCGTAGCCATTTGCGGAAATCACCAGCAGTGTCAGTGTATACTAAAAAAACCTCGTGTTGACCTATTCTCAACACGAGGTTTTTTCTGTAAATTCAATCAGCAAAACATAAATAAATCAATGCACCTAAAGTAACAAAGCTTGATACCAAAATTGCAATATCTGCCATGATATTAACCTCCAATATGTACTATTCATTAATATTAACAAAAAAACATAAATAAATGAATAATAATTAAATCATTTTTCATTAAATCACTAGATTAGTGCGTAATCTGTAACAAACGGCATCCAAAAGAAAGTCTTGAAAGCTTAGGTAAGAAAAGTTAACGCAAAATTGATAAAATTTTCTTACTTTTGTGATATACTAGTTTTACATAATACTAGAGAAATTAATAGAATGGGGATATACAGATGGAAAGGAAAACTGTCTTGCCGAAATGGCTTAAGAAATCATTAGTAGTCTTAATTACAGCGCTCACGTTCGGTACAGTATCGCCACCTGCCTATTTGACAATAGACGATCAGAAGGATGATTCGTCGTTTGGCGATGTAACAAGCAAAGAATATAACAATCATTCTAATGAATTTTTAGCACCATTTGAACAAAGGTTGTCTAAAGATTTATTTCTGTCTTTAGCTACAGAACAGGCTGAACAACAAAGTTTTGCAAAGTTCGGATCAAGAATTGGTCCAAAAATACAAGATGAATTTAAAGATGTAATTTTCCCTAAAATGGAACAGGTTCTACAAGATCTTGCAGAAGAGCATCCTGAAGAAGATCTCACTAATTTAACTATTTCTGAAAATCCTACAGGTGGAGATAGCGAAAAGATTTTTCATATTTATCATGCTGTTACAGGAAAAGATCTTATCCGATTTCATGTAAGAAAAGATCATCCTCCACTAGATGGATATTATTTTAACTTTCATTACCATACTTATCACGATGACTTTCATGGCCATCATGCTTTAGGGTCTATTTATTGGGCGAAGAACACGCCACCTAAATGGTTGAGCTAGAGAGAAAGAGGGGGGCCATATGAGAAAATACACGTTAAAAGAGATGAGAGAAACAACAAAAAAGATGTTGGAAGACAGAGGTGTTACGATACAGGATATCGCTGAAATTGTTCTCCTACTACAAAAGAAATATATCAGTAATGTCACCCTGGAAGATTGTATACATAACGTCGAGAAGGTTTTGGAGAAAAGGGAAATTGTCCATGCAGTGTTAACGGGATTGTCTTTGGATATTTTAGCAGAAAAAAAACTGCTACCAGATCCCCTTCAATATTTGGTTGAGACTGACGAACCATTGTATGGTATAGACGAAATTATCCCATTATCGATTGTGAATGTGTATGGGTCAATTGGATTGACAAACTTTGGTTTTCTTGACAAAGAGAAATTTGGAATAATCAAGAGGTTGGATGAACACGATGGAGAAGAAGTTCACACCTTTATGGATGATATTGTATGTGCGCTTGCGGCAGCTGCAGCTAGCAGAATTGCCCACAGATCAAGAGACATAGAGGAAGCTGAATTAAATGAAGAGGAAGTAATTGTATAATCGAACGTTTGAAAGAGTGATTCTATTACAGAATTACTCTTTCTTATTGTTTAGGAAATTATAAAGTAATCGAATTGCGGAGTAGTGTTCATGCTAATTCTTCATCGTCGTGATGAAGAACTCTGTGTGACAAGGATAAAGAAGAAGAATAGTCCTCATTGTCTGTAAGAAGACCTCCTTGATGAGAAAAATGGAGGAGAGAAGTCCTCATCGTCGATATGAAGACCTCGGTGACGAGAAACGAGGAGGAAGGAGGTCCTCATGGAAGTGATGAAGACCTCGGTGACAAGGAAAAAGGAGGAGAGAAGTCCTCATCATCGATATGACGACCTCGGTGACGAGAAACGAGGAGGAAGGAGGTCCTCAAGGAAGTGATGAAGACCTCGGTGCCAAGGAAAAAGGAGGAGAGAAGTCCTCATCATCGATACGAAGACCTCGGTGACGAGAAAAGAGGAGGAGGGAGGTCCTCAAGGAAGTGATGAAGACCTCGGTGACGAGAAACGAGGAGGAGGGAGGTCCTCATGGAAGTGATGAAGACCTCGGTGACGAGAAACGAGGAGGAAGGAGGTCCTCAAGGTAGCGATGAAGACCTTGGTGCCAAGGAAAAAGGAGGAGAGAAGTCC
>NZ_JAAZWB010000018.1 GCF_012524115.1 Bacillus sp. RO1
AGAAACATCTATTTTATCTTCTTTCACTAACTTACGGTGAATTCTCACACTACCATATGTTTCGTGGTTATCAGCGAAATGAAAGAGAATACGTTCATCCACGTACTTTCTCCATTGTTCTCTTTCCGATTCCTCACGATCCAATCGCTTCACATATAAATAATAGCCAGATGTAGACACACCAAGAACTCTACACATCAACACCACGGTGTGTTCATTCCGGTGGGAATGAATGAATTCGAAGATCACTTCTTTTCTTGCGTGAAGATGTGCATAGCCTTTTTTAAGATATCTATCTCTTCCTGTAATTCAAGCTTAGTTCTCTTTTCAGCTTCATACATTTCCTTGTATTCAGATGCTGTTAATAATTGATTTTGAGCTTGTTGAGCAGCTTCTTTCTGTCTTTTCTTAAAGCGATATACCCACTTTTGTAATGTATCATAGGGGATATCTAGTTTTTGACTAACGTCAACGATCTTATGTCCATCCAATACGATTTGTTTCACCACATATTCCCTAAACTCTGGAGAGTAGCTTTTCTTTTTCGTCATGTTTAACACGTCCTTTTATCTGTTAGTTTTGATTAAAACATGACGCCAATCCCTGTGTCCACTTTTCATACTACCTCCAAACACCGTCATTCCTTGTCCGAACCCACCACTATTTCGTCTTTGAAATGTCCGAACAGCTATACAATTTGACCGAACCATTTTCTCACACATAAAAAAGCACTTTTTTGACCTCTTTTCAGTCCTTTTTTCCAATGTTTCTACCATACAAAAATAAAAAAGCACCCAGAAGCAGAACGACTCCCATTAAAAGAGCCGTCACTCCCAGATACCTTTATTCACTCAACCTATTCTTCGTTTGTTTCCCCAGTATTCGTTTCATTTTGTTCCATATTCGTTTCGTTGTTGTTCATTTCTTCATTCTCAGCGGCGCATCCAGTTGCAAGAGCTAATAATAATACGGAAGATGATAAAGCCAATAACATTTTTTTCATGATTGAACTTCCTCCTTGAGCTATGCTTGTTTTAGTGGACTACAAGCTTAATCTTACAAGAAATCCGAACAAAAGAAAGCTATTTTACCAATAATTCACAACAATTAAACATTGTTTACGTACGCTTTACATCCCCTAAATATCAGTCGTCTGACTCCTCTAAAATTACCTCCTCTACATGATGTTTCTTCATTTTATTTCGAAGCTTACGATTTTCTTTGGATTCAAACACAATGTCCATATCATAATCTTCTGTATAAAGATCCTCCGCTTTAATATAGAGGGAAAGTCGCTTATGGTTAAAGGTTTCCAAGCTTCCTTTCACCATTACCTGCACATCCCCTTTCTCATCAGCTGGTTTATAGACGATACCAAATTCACTGATAGATGGGATCTTAACATTGTCACCTTTCTTAAAAGTAATCTCCAGTTTTGTTTTTTCTTTTTCTGGATGCTTCATTTTTCTCACATACTTCTGATTCATCGCTAGTTGCCTGTCGAGCTCATGTCTTGGCCTATCCGATTTATCTGTGTAATCTTTTGTTTCTTTGTACGTGATTTCATGTGCCCGTTCGATCAACTTAGGATGCATGCCAAGGCGTAACGCTATAGCAAAAGCTTGACTATCCCCACCTTTTCCGACAATAAGACGATAAGTCGGCTTTAGGGTTTCTACATTGAATTCCATCGAGCCATTGCAGAAGCCTTCCTGTTCATTGGCAAATTCCTTAATTTCACTATAGTGGGTGGTGGCCAACATCGTTGTTCCTTTGTTATATAGCTCTTCTAAAATAGAAGTTGCCAGCCCCATCCCTTCTGCCGGGTCTGTTCCAGAACCGAGTTCATCAAGCAACACCAAAGTCTGCGGTGTAGACTCTGCCAATATTCCAATAATGTTTTTCACTCTAGACGAAAAAGTACTTAAAGACTGTTCAATACTTTGTCCGTCTCCTATATCAACCAAAACCTTATGGAAGATTGCTATTTCGCTGCCTTTTTCAGCAGGAATGTGCATGCCACATTGGGCCATCAACGTTAGAAGTCCAACCGTTTTAATCGTGACTGTTTTTCCTCCTGTATTGGGACCTGTAATGACAAGCGCGTCGTAATCTTCACCGATAACCAAGTTTAAAGGCACTGCATTTTTTCCAAGTAACGGATGTCTCGCACCTTCCAATCGGATAACATGATGTTCATTTATCTTTGGTGCTGTTCCATTAAGCAATAAGCTGTGCTTCGCCTTTGCAAAAATCACATCATAGCTGACCATCAGATCCATCGCTAATTTTATTTCTTTTTCATGCTCTTGGACCAAGCCAGTCAGCGCAAACAGGATTTGCTCTTCTTCTGCCTCTTCTTGAAACTTCAGCATACTGATGGAATCTTGGATGATGCTGATTTCTTCAGGCTCCATGTACACGGTGGATCCGGAAGCAGAAACATCGAGAACCGATCCCTTAATATTGTTTTTGTATTCTTTTTTGACCGGAATGACATACCTTCCGTTTCTGGTACTTACCAGGTTTTCTTGTAGATACTTACTGTATTTGGTGGACTTGACAAGCTGCTCGATACGGTTCTTGATGCGTTCCTCCAATGTAGCTATCTGTTTTCTTACTTTCAGCAGCTCTTTGCTCGCGTAATCGTCTACCCTGCCATTTCGAATGCATCGAATTATCTCTTCTGCTACATGAGAGAGCTCTGTAACAGAGTAGATGTAGCTTGTGATGACTGGTGCTGCGTACTCCTTGTCTTTCATAAAACGTTTGAGCTTTTCAATGGTATCCAAGAAATCATGGAGACCTATCAGCTGATCTGGCCTGAATGCAATTCCTTTGTGAAGATTTTTTAGAATGTACTCAACTCCGTGAAGACCGTGAATGGGTACGCTTGAACTAATGGCCAGTATCTTCTTACCTTCTGTTACCTCGTTTAACCATGCTTCAATCTGTCTTTTATTCACAGATGGTTCCAATGCCAAAACAGCATTTTTCCCAGGTTCTGATAGTGCAAAAGTTGCCACATCTTTCTTTAGATCTGTAAATTGTAAAGCTTTAATTGTTTCGTTATTCACTGTTTTTTCCTCCTAGTAATTAGTAAGCAGTTTGGTGGATGTAGCCACTAAAACCGTGCGAGGAAATGCTAAGAGCAGGGGCATAACTATTTTTACATATAAAAAAACACAAAGAACAACACTCGTCCTTTGCGTTTTGAATGGTAGTTTTAAAATGTAAATGCACGATAGGTAGAAAAATACCTAGACTCATGCTGTAACTATCATTTTATGAAGCAGGCGCAAACCCGTGTTCTTAACATTTCGTTATGAGAAAAAAAAGCACACTCAAACAGAGCTCGACAATGTCGAACTTTTTCCTCATATCGCACGTATTTGATTACGTTTAGTTAAGAACTACCTTTTCCATAAAACAAACTCCTTCTGTTTGAAGATATCTACATTATAATGGATGAACTTTCGAAAGTCACGCCTAATTTTGTATGTTATTTCGTTTATTAATGATCAATTTCTTTGTTTTCTCGTTAACATAGGCGTAAAGTATGTCTTTCACATCGATCTGTCGAATTGTTAAATGGTCTAGCAGCCACTCTTTAGATCTGTCCAGCAGTTTTAGATTCTTGTCTTGAATTTTCCCATCAATGATAACTGAAATTGGCAATCCCTCATCATCAATAGATATTTCAAGATGTTGTACTGTCACAGGGGTGTTTTCCGGCTTTGGAATGATGCTGATTTCCCCAATCGGTTCTAAAATGGCATAGTCAATGTCAGAGATTTTCGGGTACCCTTTACTTCTTAGTATGGAAAGAAGCTGTGCAATGGACACCATGGTTTTTTCCATATTATCCTCTACTATTTGTCCGTGCTTAATGAGGATGGTCGGTTCTCCCAGAAAGAAACGATTGCCCCATTGCCAAAGGGTTAATTTCGAAAATATTATGTGTATGATAACAAGAACAGCAAGAGCACCGAGCGTAGGCAGGTATTCTGTACTGATTAGCGGTTCTGATGCCACAGTCCCAACGATAATAATGGCTACTAAGTCATATGGGGTCATCTGTACGATAGTGGATTTCCCCATTAATCTCATAATGGCTATCGTAATTATGTATATGGTCAATATTTTCAAGATTAAAATCATTGTTAACTCCTCATATCTCTTTTCGAAATATGATGTCCTGATTTCCTGATAATATCCAGTGATTTAGTTGCTTACTATTAGATGTTCGGTGGTTTGAGGTATGTTCTTTAATGCCTTCTTTAAAAACTCGGGGTATAGAACTATATCCTCTAACTCATCGATTGGTACCCACTCATAAATCAACCTTTCCCCTTCCACCCCATGAAACGATCCATTAGGTAGAGCTTGTTTATCATCCGTTGAAACAAGATAGTAAAGACCTATTTCATGTACTTTCTTCTCACGGTATTCAAAGAAATTTTCTACAATCCAAACCAATCGTCCGACCTGTACGGATAAGTCGAGTTCTTCTTTGAATTCGCGTTGCAGGCTGAGGGGGGATGCCTCGTTCATCTCGACTCTTCCACCTGGCAGCGACCAGATTTCGTCGCCGCTTGCTCTGTGCAGGAGGATATGTCCATCCTGTATCCAGACTCCTGCCACCCTGTAATTGAAAACGGCTGTTTCTGTATGGAAAACAACATCCATTTTATTCGGCTCCTTTGAGATCGTTTATTATCGTTGCAATTTGTTCAGTCAGTGGTATTTGGCTACTAATAACCCAAACCAAAAATGCGATTATTACAATAGAATAGAATGTTACGTACCTTTTCCAGTTATTTTCAGGTCTAAATGGCTTATAAACGTTTTTGAATAACAACAGAAAAAACACCAAGCAAAATACATATGTCACATTCCAATAAGTATTTGCTTTTGATATCAGGTCGATTGCTCGTATTGCTTCATTGGTAGGAGTGTTTAATACTTGATCCTTTAATATGTATCCTTTTTCAATGGTCAGTTCTTCATTTTCATGGAATTGATACGAGTATCCTGTTAAATTGAAGTTGGTCACCGTAGTAAACAGTATGAGGCTAAGGGAACTTAATATATAAACAATAAAGATATGTTTGGTTTTAATTTTTGAGATGAGTATCACTCCTAGCTTCTAATGATTTAACGAAAATCACTCGATTCTGCCCGATCCCGTCATAGTTCTGATGAATGGGAATGCCGTCTATCACCATGTCCCCGTCCTTCATCGTAAAGCCCATTCTTTTATGGAAATTAATAGAGGTGGTATTCACAGACGACGTCACACAACTCACTTCTGAACACCCTTTTTTCTTAACTGCCTCAAAAAAATGTTCATAAAGTGTTCTTCCGATATTTTTCTTACGCGTGTTTGGGTTTACTCCCACAAAATGTATGTATGCTTGTTCCGGAATCAATGGAGAAACGAAGCCTATCACAAACCCAAGTGTCTCTCCGTTGTCTTCTATAATAAAGCTTGTGTTTTTAAAATGATGAATAAATAATCGTGGCAGCATGTCGACCATATCCCGACCGCCCCACCATGTGTTAAGGTTGGTGGATATGCGGAGGAAGTCTTCGTCTTGTATGTTTCTTATATTCATACGGTTGACTCCTTTTCCAATTGACCTATTTCACTTTGTATGTAATCTCGTATACTCGTTAACTCTTCCTTGTGAAATTCCCTTACCCTACTATTACCTTGATAGCTCTCTATCACTTTTCGGATGGTCTCTTTGTACTCTTGTGGAAAGGAAGTCAGCCCATATTCCCCTGCTTCTAGTTTGGAAGAAATCACTTCCTCTTTTACATACCAATACACTCTTATCAAATTCAGCACACAATATACCGGGTCCGTCTCTACATTTTTTAAACAGTCCTGATAGTCTGCCAGGATTGAAGATAAATAGTGAGCCCTTGGTATGACAGGGAACACATCATCTATCGGAGGACCTTCCGAGCATATGCCTCTAGTATTGATTATAGTGAGATGAGCTGCCAAATCAGGGTCCACTTTATGATCATTATTTATTGCTTCGTATTGTTCCGTTAACAGTTCCCGCTCAAAGCTTTGTCTCCACCCTTCACTAAAGTGGAATTCATATGGGCTTGGATGAGCCCAGTTTTCTAGTTGAGTTTGTGTTAAGAAACTAATCTCAATCGGGTATGGGTCGTTAGAATTGGCTAGCATGAATTTTGCTAGCTCGCATTGTGTAGAGATGTTCAGCGAATGTTTAACTACTACCAGGAGGTCTACATCACTTCGATCAGGATTAAAGCCGCCCATCGCCAACGAACCATGGATATAAATGCCGATAAAATTTTCTTTTGTGATGTTTTTGATTGCTTTGGTTAGTTTGTTAAAATAGTTAACCATATTCATATTATTCAAGCGTATCAACCCTATTAAATGGGAAATATCTCAGTACCACTTTCCCCATCACATTTTCTTTTGGAATAGAGCCTATCTCACGGCTGTCTCTGCTTTCATTCCGGTTGTCCCCCATCACAAAAACATGTCCCTCTGGAACTGTCACTTCATCAAACGGAAACAGCATTTCTTCTTGAATGTACTCTTCTACCAGCGCTTCCCCGTTACGATAGACGGTTCCTCCGCGATATTCCAATTTATCGCCCTCTACACCAATCACTCGCTTGATCCAGTAATTGTTCCCTTGGGTTTCATCTAACAATGCGTTTATTAATGGACTTTCCTTAAAATTATCTGTTAGGCTTCTTTCGCGCTCCACCCTACTATCAATGACAACAATATCATTGTACTTTGGGTCGATCCCCACCATGTACCCGCTTTTAAAGATTAAAACTTTATCACCATCATCTTTGCTAGTCCAGATATCCTCTCCATCCAACGTCGGTTCCATGGAACTTCCTTTAACGGTAAATGGCTGCACAACTAATGCGCTGACAAGAAAAGCGAAAAAGAGTCCGATTACGCAGGCTTTCCCCCAGCTGAACAATTCTTTTTTTATTGTTTCTGATTTCATTTGTATCACCCTAACAAGCTATTTTGGTTTGTACCTGTCCCAATAATACGATATGGAAGGGAAAAGGTTCCATTTCCCAATGATTACTACACTGCTTTTTCAACTAATACATTTTTCAACTCTTCAAAACTACTAATCACCAAATCCGCTTGGGCAAGCTCTGCTTCCTGTGCAAAATCAAACCTGCACCCGATTGCAGTCAATCCATTTCCTTTTGCCGCATTAATATCTGATAGTCGGTCCCCTACAACTGCACCATGATGAATGGAGTACTTCCTCACGATTTCCCCCACAAGCTTTGTCTTGTCCAAAGATTCAATTTGGTCGATACTGAACACTTCTGTTATCCACTGCATTAAATTGTACTGCTCCACTATCGCCTCTAGATAAGGCGTTTGCCCATTACTTGCTATGTAAAGATTAATATTTTGTTCCTTCAAATATTTTAGTACTTCCTGCACTTTTGGGTATAGAGCCCCTTTGTCTTCCTTAATATTGTCTATAAGCTTTTCATGAAAAATCTCATTTGCCGCCTCTCTCACTTCATGTGAATGGGAAGGTAAAAGATTTTCCCATACAACCGGCAACGGTACTCCCATAATTCTTCTATATGTATCAATGGGAGTTGGTTTTTCTTTCTCCCATATACTCATTTCTGTTAAAAGCTTGAATGTATCATTTAAAGCCAACTCTAGTATTCTATCTGTTTGAAAAAGTGTTCCGTCCATGTCAAAGATGATTGCTTGCATTGTTATTTACTCCTTTATCTTGTTGTCTATTTTTCTTGAGGTAAGGTATCAATTTTTGCCCCATTCTGAAAATTATAACTCTGATTATAGAGAAGATTGGGTGAGGTGTAAATAATTGGTTCTATTTTCGCCGGAAAAACAGGATTTTTCTATCAATTTTTTATTCTTTTTTCCACCTATATTACTTACTGTCCAAAACTCACTGTTTACTGTCGGGTCGAAGCTAAATACAGTCCGAGACTTTAAAAATACAATCCCAAGTCCACCATTTACTGTCCAAACTCCACACAATACAAGCCAAACGACATATAACAACATATATCAACATAAATGATAATCCCAACACAAAAAAGCCGAAGAACAAAGTTCCCCGACTTTTTAGCTTAATCCATTTATTTACCCCAGCACATCCGTAATCCCGTCCATATTTTCCGAGATCCAATCCACTGCCACATCCAAGTTCTCAAATTCCTGAACCTCGAATGTTACTTCATCCTGAAGCAGCCATACATCTTTGTCTTCATGATTGATGCCACCAATCGACCAGTGCAACAGGCTGTATGGATGATTATGATTTAGAAATGATGCCCACGTTTTTGATTGAGCCACATTTTTCAACGAGTTAATTTTGCCCCCATTGCTCATTTTGCTCCCTCCACAACCAATAGACTCATGCGTGGATTCAAGATTTGGCTTGGACATTTCAACATATAGCAGTTTGCATTTTCTACAAAATCAACTGTCATGTCTTCATCAAAAAAGAGAAGCTTTGATTTTTCCATTAATAATGGTCCTATGTTTGTTTCTAACTCTACATCATCTTCGTCTTTTTCCGGTGTGATCCATAGTGCGGAAACTCCGCTAACGACGCATCCGCATCCATCTGTATCATATTTTAGCTTCAACCATTTTCCTTCTTGGTTTTCAAGCTTTGCTTTTACTCTTTCTGCTGCTTTCTCTGTAAACGTTACTTTCACGTTTCATGCCTCCAACTGTTTCATTGTTAGCCTGATTGTACCATATATTGCTCATTAGTATAACTAGAAGGCATATGGAAAGGATGGTAGTGGATAAGTTCTTGTTGTCAAAATGGATAATTGTAGGTACGATACTAATATCTTTATAAGAAGGAGGAGATTACCAATGTCAAAAGTAACAATTAAAGTAATGGATAACGGAGGCTTCCGTGTAACAGGTGATGTAGAGTTAATTGATGCAGAAGGAAACAAGTTTGAGGACAAGCCTGCATTCACTTTGTGCCGTTGCGGCCTTTCCAAAAAGCTTCCTTATTGTGACGCTTCCCATAAAGGGAATTTTGAATCCTGTGTTCGGGCTGCCCAAGTATTAAACGGTTAATTGGCGCAGTATTAAAATTAAAGCAAAGGAGCTGCATAACTGCGGCTCCTTCTTCTGTTTTTCAACTAAAACTAAAAAATCTCCTTTAGATCATTAAGTGAATGAATAATATAATCATATTCTTCCACTTCCCCAAATCCATAACTAGCATAGACAAAAGGAATTCCAGCGACTTTCGCTGCTTGCTGATCTCCAAGCGTATCTCCCACATAAACGGGGCTCTCAAGTTTATTCCTCTCTATGATTAGTTTTATATTTTCACCTTTTGTGAGTCCTGTTCTGCCTGGATTTTCATAGTCAAT
Source organism: Bacillus sp. RO1 (assembly GCF_012524115.1). Lineage (GTDB taxonomy): Bacteria > Bacillota > Bacilli > Bacillales > Bacillaceae_I > Sutcliffiella_A. Next base: position 9,427 of record NZ_JAAZWB010000018.1, read on the forward strand.
AAAATATGTCTCCAATTGATGATATTTATAAAAAGCTTCTATGTACCCTTCTTGGCAGTTACTCACGATAAAAAGTTTGTATTTTTGAGATAAGCTCTCTAGCACTTCTTCTAATTGTTCGTAGAGCTGACCACCTTTTTGCTCTAGAAGCACTCTCTCCGCTTCGCAACATTTCTTCGATAATTGAGTACGATATGTTTCTTCCATATTCGGAAAGAGAATCTTTTCTATTTCATGCATTTGAAGCCCCATGGTTGCTTTAAAATCCTCACTTGTTAACTCTTTCTCGATCTTATCATCGTTTTTCAGAATTTCATTCCAAGCTACCAGTACTGTTTCGCGTGAATCCCACAATGTACCGTCTAAATCAAAAATAATGCTGTCCATTTGTTACCCTCCTTTATTCTATTTCCAATCTTAGCCCATTTACCATATTACTATTTTTCTATTGTAACGTATTTTTGCATTTTTCTGTGAAAAACAGTAACTTTATTCCAATTTTATCGTCTGTAGAGAAGAGGTGGTTATTGCATGGAGCGAATTTATATTATATTGTTACCAATCTTATTTTTGTTTTCCTCTTGCAGTTCTGATGAAGATTTAGGTTCTCCAATTTTGTCTGATGTTAGTACTCCAGCCATGCCTACTGATTTTGAATTTAGCCTTACATATGGTACCTATGGCAAACAAAAAGTGGATACTTTTAATGACACGATAATTAAAGATCTTGTGATAGACGGCACCATAGAAGCTGAGATACCGTTAACCGTCGAGGAAAAAAATCTCATTTATAATGAAATGATAAGAATAAATATAATGGGAGATTTGGACATTGATAGAGAGCTTCAGTGTGCAACTGAACCTCCTTCATTCACATCCTGGCATATCAAAATGAGCGGGGAGACAAAGGAGTTTTCTTATACTAATTTTTGTGAGTATAATGGAGACGCTAAAAATCTGATGAACTTGGAGAACTATATACATAAAATAGTTGTAGCCAAGGAGGAGTATCAGGAGTTACCTGATTTAAATGGCGGGTATGAATAAATAACTACATCTTTCACGAGTAGCGGTGGTTTAAGAGACAAAATCCGCTCTTATGTAAGTCAAAAGCTTAGGAAGCTTATCATCCTAAGCTTTTGTGTGCCCCTTTACTTAGGCGGAAAGAACCCCTCTGGACTCCGGATAACTTGTTCTTCAGAAAATACCGTTCGCATTACCTCAAAAACCTCCTGTTGCACATTTCCTTCCACCCACTTCGCCTTTTCTCCCGTTTCATATTTCTCATATACACCTAAACGGGCTGTCCGCTTGCCTCCACTTCCGTCCCCTGTAAAATCATCCACACACACCCTATTCACAATCCCTTTTAGTTTTAACGAAAATTCTTCGGAAAACGGCAAGGCTGGTGCAATAGCTACTTGGGTTGGTATACCCTCTTTATGCAATGTTTTTAATGCTTTAAGCCTTGCAGGTATTGGTGGAGCTGAGGGTGAAAACCTTCTGCGTACCTCTTCCAGGTCTGTTTCGATTGTGATGCTTACCATCACGCGGTCTCCCAATTTCTTTAAAAGGTCGGTATCTCTTGTCACCAAGGGGCTTCTTGTTTGAACAAAAAGAAAGTCAGGTGGCTCTTCTGCCATTACTTCTAAAAGGGTCCGGGTAACCTCTTCCTTTTGTTCTACCGGTTGATAAGGATCCGTGCTGGATGACATAAAAATGCTGATAGGTTGCTTTTTTTTCCTTAAAAGCCGCATTTCTTTGACGAGCTTTTCTTTTACATCCTTTTTCACATCCACCCATGTGCCCCATTCCTGTTTGCGGAACAAACCAACAGGGCTTTGTCTCACATAACAATAGGAGCAACCAAAGGCACAGCCGATATAGGGGTTAAGGGTGTGGGTATAGCCTTTTAGAAAGCCACTCGCTTTCGTCATAAGTTTTTGTGGGGTCTTCTCCGTTACTTCCACTCTCATCCTATTACTCCCTTCTTCCATAATATCAATATTTTTCTCTTGTTGTTTCCATCATTTTCTTTATACTTAAAGTATTACAATACAAAAGGGGTAGATACATATGGTACTTACAGTTTTAAAGCCTATTTTTGCTGAGTCTGCAAGCAATTTAGTGAATACAATCAGTTCTTATTCCGGCACGGTTTTATTTAAAAAGGAGCATTGGGTAGTTGACGCAAAAAGCTTGCTTGGTGTTTTGGCGCTTGCCCTTCAGCCAGGACAGGAAGTGGAAGTTACTTCTGATGAAGGCGAAGAAGTATTTGAAGCGATTTTGGCTCTTGGGTATTTCGAAAAGAAATAATAATGGAGCATCCTTCCTCATTTAGTGGGAAGGATGTTTTTGTGTGGCTGTTTTCTTTTTCTAAAATAAATGTTGTTATGGTTATTTTCACCGTTCCTTTTCGCTGCAGTCACTCGCTTTCCGCGGGGCAGTGCTTGAGCCTCCTCACAACGCTTCAGGGCTCTCAAGTCTACCGCTACCTCCCGCCGGAGTCGAGTGCCTTCCGCTCCAATTCACTCATCTGTATAAAGCTTCTTGAAAGCAACAAAATTTGTGAAACCAGCCTGTTTTATCAGGAAATATCCAAAATGTCATCTACACACAAACAGCCCGCTTCGCCGAATTTATCCACCACATGCAAGCGCCTCTGGTAGGCATCGAGATGGTGCACCGCTCCTACAAACAGATGGTATCTTCTTTTTTCATAATAGGTAATGGTTACTTCTTTACCCGTTTCCATCGCTTCGCAAAACAGTTCATTCATTTCTTCGAGCCGTTGTTCATCAATCTCCGGCTTGGTTTGGTATAAATCCTCTTTGGTCCAATCGCGCAGCATTTTGACATGCTCCGGCAGCATCATGGACGTCCATTTAATGGTTCCGCGATCTCGTATCATCCTTAAACATCCTTTCTTACGTTTCTAGCTGTAGCAAATCCCTACGCCTTATGCCCACCAACCAACCTGCTTCGGTGCACCGCAGTCCCGGCCTTGGTATAGGACACAGCCCGCAATAGCGCATTGGTTCCGTATTTTCCACGGATGGTGTCCATTACATAGCCCAGTTCGCGTTTTTTCGGCTGTTCGAGTTCAAACAGGCTCAGTTGCATTTCACTGTCCTCCACAATATTGGAGAGCGATACGGCAATTTTCCGGACGGTTTTTGGTTCATAATTTTCCTCAAACAGTTCGAGGCAGGTACGGTATAAGTCCATCGTGACGTTGGTTGCTCGTTCCATCGTTCGGGAGCGGTAGAACCCTCCGCCAAGTTCATCGCGGCTGTAGCCGATTCCAAGACTGATGGTACGGCCGGCTTTTCGGTGATGCCGTGTTCTTCTGGCGACTTCCTCACAGATTTCCAAGATGACTTGTTTCACTTCTTTTGGGTCTGTATAGTCGCGCATTAAAATCTGACTTTTACCAAAGCTGATCTGTCCCTGAATAATGGGAGCGCCAAGCTCTGATAGATCAATTCCCCAGGCATGATAGTACAGTTGATTTCCCATCACGCCGAATTTTTTCTCCAGCAGCTCGAGGGGATAGTTTGCGAGCTGTCCAACATTAAAAATCCCCATTCGGTTTAACGTTTTTTGTACTCTGGACCCAATTCCCCACATTTCACTTAAGGGGGAAAGCGGCCAGAGTTTTGTTTTTACATCGTCATAGGTCCACTCCGCTATGCCTTTCTTTTTTGCTTCCAGATCCAGGCAAAGTTTTGACATGAGCATATTCGGACCGATTCCGATGGCGCATGGAAGCTGAAATTCCCGCTCCATGTCCTCTTTGATTTTTTCAGCAATCGTGGCCGCATCTCCCCAAAGCGCCTCCACCCCGTCGACTTGCAAGAAGCTTTCGTCAACACTATAGGTATGGATGGCGTCCTTTGGGACATATCGATTGAAAAGTCGGGTGATTTCTGTGGAAATGCGCAGATAGGTTGCCATCTTGGGGTTTACAATGTGGATGCGTTTGTCGTTTGGAATCTCAAACCGACGGGAACCTGTCTTGATACCAAATTCCTTTTTCAGCATGGGAGAGGCCGCAAGCACGACGCTCCCCTGTCGCTCTGTATCCCCAACCACCGCCAAATAGCAGGTGAGCGGGTCAAGACCCATCATTACTGCAGAGCAGCTGGCATAAAAGCTTTTCATATCTACACATAAAATCTTGTTGTTTGGCATCTTGCTGTAATCCATGTCCACGACCTTCACACCTCACTAAAACAGAAAGTATGTTCGCATTAGTAGTATATACCCAATAATAAGCGAATATACGTTCGGTTTCAATGGTAAATTCCACTACATATTTCGACAAATAGCTTTTTCATATTCCTGTTATGTGTGCAAAACCATTATAATAAGGGAAATGAGGTGACGACGTGGAGAGAAATTTAGTGAAAAAAATGATTCGAAATTGCTTTGTTCAATATCAGCATGATTTTGAATCTGTTCCACTTAGTGAGGAAGAGTATGAAAAGATGGCAGAGGAAGTGAGCAGTGTGGTTGCTCAAGATCCCTATTTGGAAGTGTTTGATGTAGTCAATGATGTGGTGTATGAATATTTGAGCAAGTGGTAGGCGCACATAGCAAAAGTAATTCATAAATCTTGAGTAATTACACAAGATATAAGAAGAGTTCATCTAGAAAAGGAGCGACATCATGAAGAAAAATCCCGTGCTCGTATTATGGATAATGGTATTCATCTCCATTCTGACACTCCCTTTTCTTGGGTGGAAGCACTTTAAACGTTTTTTGCCCGGAACATTATTTATGTCTATATTAATTGCATTAGAAAGCATTGTGGCGGAAAAGTATAAATGGTGGGCCATCTATAAAAAAATCCCGCCCTATTTTGTGAATGAATTTGCATTTATAGTTGGACCATTTTTTGCTGGTTCTCTATGGATATTGCGCCTTACATATGGAAGAATCTATTTGTATTTCTTGTTGAATGCATTTGTGGATGCCATATTTATGTATCCCGTATTTACTTTTTTTAAAAGTATAGGCATATTTGAAATGAAAAAAATGAAACGCCATCAACTATTTGGACTTTTTTTAATAAAAGCCTTATTGATGTACCGCTTTCAAGCTATGTGGGAGAAATACGTTCGTAAGAGTTCAGCCAAAGAACCTGAACAAGAAGGACCTTACAGGGTTTCCCCTGCGGAGTGAGCCCCTTTACTTCGAAGCCACTCAATTAGCTTCACATCCGTATTATTGCGAACTGCAGCATCAAGTGGAGTAAGGTGGTCATAACCGATCCAATTGAGATCCGCTCCTTGTTTGAGAAGGTATTCTGCCACCATAAGTTGCCCCCCATGACAAGCCAACCAGAAGGCTTGAGTGGTTTCGAATCCGGAAGGAAGCTGATTATCTTCAAAGTACGCTTTCACTTCATCAAGCATTCCCAGTCCCGCTGCATTCCAGAGCTTGGTCTGTGCCCCATTCTCTACTAACAGACGGGCTGCATTCCACTGGCCAAATGCTACAGCATCGTCTAAAGGGGTGCCTTCCGCGATTACTGCTCCTGTGGAATTTATGTCCGCACCAGCATCCAGAAGCGCCTGAAGAACTTCTACGTCATTACTGCTTGCAGCCCAATGGAGGGGTGTTTCCGTGTGATGGCCGGTAAATCTAGCATCTACCTCTGCTCCTGCCTCCACTAATGTGCGAACGATTGTTGATCCGTTCGGAAAGTGACCCGGCCAATCGGTGGCCACATGAAGCAATGTGCGGGACACTCCGAATGCGTCAGATTTTTCATCATGATAGCCTCTGGAAATAATTCTTGCCGTGGCAAGGTGGGGATTTGCAGCGAGCAAACGCTCAAAAGCTGGTACATCACCTGTTTGAATTGATTTAACGACCTCGATACCTAAATTCTCGTCTTCTAAGATAAATTTCATATGCACTTTGCCTCCATCTCATTTATAGGTCTACAAGAGACTCACGTTGGGCTACACTTACTGTCGGAAACGTTACCGTTTACTGTCCGTTTTGAGGTAATACTGTCCCAAATCTCAAAATACAAGCGAAACTCACCTATTTACTGTCCAAACTCAAGGCAATACATGCCACTCTACCAATTTCATCAAACGCCGACAAACCACCCTCACTAAGGAACCACTCACTGAACAAAAAGACGCCCTGCACCAATCACACAAGACGTCTCACAAAAGTGATACTATCACTCTTTTACTTCCACCTCAATATCAACCGGCTCGCTGTCATCCAACAGGTTCTTTAAGGTTACCTTATACAATCCCTCTTCCTGTTCCGTCACGTCCTCGACGTGCCATGGATACTCGGCTTCCACTTCTTCCAATGCTTTGGCAACAGCCTTTTGTTCAAGTTTATCCTGCTTTTCATCTACCACCACTTTTATGGCGCCAGATTGGGCTGGAAAGGATTCTGCTACTATGCCAGAATTCCAAACAGTCACTTTCATTCCCATCATAAGGTCAGTTACTTCCAACGGCTCACCAGAAGTGTTTTCCACTTTTGTACTCTCTTCAAGGGTATACATAGTTGCAGAAATGCCTGAACCGCCGCTACTAGGGTGCTGTCCCGTCACTAAAATCCGAGTTTGGCCATCATTTGAAATAGAAACGATATACCCAGTTAAGTCCTCCACTGCCTGTTCATTGTCATCCGCAGGCTCTTCATTTGGTGCTTCGGAACCCGTATTGGACCCTGAGCTGTTATTGTCGTTTCCACCTGTTGTTCCACAACCGAATAAAAGAAGGAGACAAGCAAGCAATGTCATAAATTTTACTGTTTTCATCCTCTTTTCACCTCTTCCTCTATTGGACGAAAGAAGGATAGAAAGGTTACACTATTTTTGTCGAAAAGCCTTGCCACCTAATTTTTCCACCACTCCTGGAAACACCTGATACAGTTTGCTGGCCATGTTCATCCAGCCAGGAAGATTAATTTCCCGGGTACGAGTAAACATCGCATCTGCTATCCGTTTGGCAACATATTCAGGCTCAAGCATCCACTTATCCACTTTTTGCTTATAGCTACCGGATGAATCTGCAATATCAAAAAACTCCGTTCTAATTGGACCAGGGTTAACGGATGTCACAAAAATATTAGTATCATATAGCTCCATTCGCATGCTATTAGTGAAACCGAGAACAGCATGCTTCGTTGCTGCATACACACTCGACTTTGGTGTGGCTATTTTTCCAGCCTGTGAAGCAATATTGATGATATGCCCTTGATTTTGTTCGAGCATGGACGGTAGGACCATCTTCGTGCATGCAATCAATCCATACACATTCACCTCAAACATTCCACTCATGTCATCCAGAGAAAGGTTGGCTATTTCATCAAATTTTCCGTATCCAGCATTGTTCACCAACACATCCACCGCAGGAATCTCGGTCAATAATTGCTTGAAAGTATGCTCGATATCTGTCTGTTTACGAACATCAAGTGGATAAACAGGCGCCTCTATCTGATAATTCATCTTTATCTGAGTTGCTACCTGTTCCAGCTTATCCAAGGATCGTGCCATGAGTACAGGTGTCGCTCCCCGCTTGGCGACCTCAAGAGCAAGTGCTTTCCCAATCCCACCAGAAGCACCGGTAATAACGATATATTTACCTTGAAGACTGGCCATCGTTTATTTCCCTCCTGCTACATACATATATGGCTTGGATGATGCATCTTCTATAATCAAGCTTTTATTAAGAAGATAATCAACTTGTCCAATCGTTTCAGAAAGTGTCAGTAGCAGTTGTTTCTCATAGACAGATTTAAAAAGGTACTGACAGATTTCATAGGCCGTAGCAGGCTGATCTTGGAGGAACTTTAACACCTTGTTTGCACGCTTATCCTGTTGTTTCAATCGTGTCTCTAATAACTCCGGGATATTTTCAACAATATCTCCATGACCTGGTAGCACACGCTGAATTGGCAAACGTCTCATTTTTTCAATAGAGTGAATGTATTCAAGCATGGCTTTCTTCCGTTCCGTTTCGTCAACATAAGGCGGCTCTACCAATGGATTAGGTGAGATATCCGCTAAGATTAAATCTCCACCAATTAAGGTTCCACTCTTTTCATCAAATAGAACCAGATGACTGCTTGCATGACCAGGTGTTTCTATGATCCGCCAATTTGCCAGTCCGTCTAGGCGATCTCCTTCTCCAACGAAAGAAGTGAGCCCCCTGTGGCAAGCAAAACGTAACGGTTTATCAATGGCATCCAAGACCGGATAAAAGCGTTGCTCGACACCCATGCGTTCAAACATCTCTTTATAATAAGCTTCATGAGTAGAAAAGTAACGATGATCCTGCGTCATCCAAGGGTGTGCACGCTTGTGCCCGAATACTGGAATATTGGAAGGAAAATAATCCAATAGCCCTACGTGATCTGGGTGATGATGCGTCACTACCACTTGATCAATGTCTAAAACCTTCAGTCCATGACTACTCAACTCACGCTGAAAGACTTCCCAAGCTTCCATCGTTTTCACACCAGCGTCCACCAGTGTCACTTTATCCGTAATGATAAGGTAGGTATGTACGTCCCCAACCGCAAACGGGGTCGGGATTGTAATTTGTTTGATCTCTTGCTTACAAGAAACGTCGTTCATCATAATCCCCTTTTAATTCGTTTTAGTATGTATATATGTAAGAAATGTACAATAAAATTATAACAAAATAATAGACCCAAAAAAGTAATTGAATAACCATTCAATTATAGAATGCACTAAATAAGGAAAAAAAGAAAGGGTTATTCCTCAATAACTAATAAAATTTCCCAGTTCATTTTTTTAAAATAACGTCAAGCCCTATTTTGTATTTTGAGAGCAGTTTTCTCCAAAAAATTTATATGATCATGACAAATATCCCCTTGACTTTCCCCGCCTTCCGATAGATAATGTATAAAATTACAAATGATAACGTGACGAATGGGACCAGTAGAAAGCTGCAAGATGAAAAGAGATGGAGGTTCACCGGCTGAAAGACCTCCTCATCCCCTGCACTTTTGAACCTACCCAGGAACAATCAGGTAAACCTGATCGTCATCCCACGATACGGGAATTTAAGCTGGGTTCAACTAACCAATTAAGGTGGTACCGCGGATAAGACCTATCCGTCCTTTTATACAGGACAGATAGGTCTTTTTCTATTCTTAAAGGAGCGTGTTAACGATGAAAATAGCATTTATTGGTGCAGGATCTATGGCCGAGGCGATTATGGCCGGATTGCTGAAACAGGAGATTTGTACAAAAGAGGATATTACGGTAACGAACAAACAGGATCAACAACGTCTGAAAAACCTTGAAAATAAATATGGAGTAGCCACTTTGGAAAATAAAGAGAAAGTAGTGAAAGATGCAGATGTGATCTTCTTGGCAATGAAGCCTAAGGACGCAAAAGATGGAATCCAGGCAATAAAATCCTATGTAACAAAAGAGCAGCTTATCGTTTCTGTGCTGGCAGGTATCTCGACTGAAGTCATCCAAGACCTTTTCGAACAAGAGCTGCGTGTCATTCGCTCCATGCCAAATACGTCAGCGGCCATTGGACTATCTGCTACTGCCATTGCAAAAGGCTCCTTTGCTAATGAAGAAGACTTGGCGTTAGTACAATCGTTGTTCTCCGCAATCGGTCTATGCACCATTGTGGAAGAAGACCAACTTCATGCAGTAACAGGCGTTTCCGGAAGCGGTCCTGCTTATATCTACTACATTGCAGAGGCGATGGAGAAAGCAGCGTTGGCTCAAGGTTTGGATATGGATGTTGCCAAAAAACTTGTTAGTCAGACATTGATCGGAGCAGCTCATATGCTCCAAGAAACAGATAAAGATGCAGAAGTCTTAAGAAGAGAAGTAACAAGTCCAGGGGGCACTACACAACGAGGAATTTCATTGCTAGATGAACGAAAAGTCTCCGAAGCATTTGAGAGCTGTATCGAAGGGGCGACAGAACGTTCGAGAGAAATGGGAGAGGAAATGGCGGAGAAGTTGAAGGAGAAGGCGTCTAAATAATAAATGGGGAAAGCACTTGGAGGTGTATCTGCTCCAAGTGCTTTGTTTTTAATAACATATTAAAAACTATCATTCTCCCTCCGAATAAGAGCACCGGATGATGTATCATAAACCTCCCTATAAATAAATGAACATTCATCATTATCAGAACAATCGGTGTAGATATACTCTATAGTTAATGATGGACTTCTAGTACCACTCATATTCCCCGCATTAATATTAGAATGATAAGGCTCAGTATAATATGCCCGCTTTAGTGTTAGGTCACCATCCGTGGTGGACTGTAATCGCTCAAAGCTCAGAGCCACATGTTCATCCCACCCATCACGGAAAAGCCTTTCTTTTACAATGGAATTGGATATCCCCGCATGTACCATCATCACACCTAAAAGAACCAAATATGCCGAGCAAATATACATAATAAGACGAAGAGGCTTCCAGCGGACGGATTTGTTTCGAAATGTATGTAATGCATTCCAAATAGGAATAAGTAACCACATAAATAAAGGAAGACCAAAAAAAGAACCAATAATGGTGATTTGGCCGTAGGAATCTAAGGGATGAGCAGGATTTAAAATAATAAAAATAAGATAATAAATCCATATAAATATAGTGGATTTAAACCACAGGGATAACTCGTTTCCAATAGTTCTCATGTAAATTCCCCAACATAATAAAATCTAACGATTGCCTCCACATACATTCCCCATTTCCAAACAATTCTCTAAAACCGCTTGATAAACTTTGTTCCAGCCACCATAATAATTTGATACCTCTGTCGGTTTAATAAAAATCCTTTCCATAGATTCATATTCAGCCCTAAAACTATGAAACTTCGTAATATCCATTCTATAAAAAACCTGATATCCTACTTTCGGATATGGACTTTCCTCATTCCAGTTCGGATTTTCATGATGATCGACCACAATGGAACCAAGCAAACGGCAATCTCCTTCTACATACCCCTCCTCCATTGCTTCCCTTTGAAAACACATTTCCGGGGTTTCATTGAGTTCGATATGCCCACCAGGAAAATCCCATCCTCTATTTTTGAGGTTAACAAGCATCAGCTTATCCTGATAAAAGCAATAGCCGTGAGCGCTAGTTATCAGATTTCTTGGCGGAAGTTGAGATTGCTTGTCCCAGGTTAATTGAACGATTGAATCGCCCCAAGTTACTTGAATAGATGTCATGCGCATCAAACTCCAATCATAGATCATATATGTAAATTTTAACATAATTAACCAATCAATATTGGTTTTTCAAACAAAAAAGCAATTACCCCCGGGTAACTGCCAAATGGAATTAAGGTCTCAGATGCTTTGAAATATTGGCTGGAGCTTCCTTTGCGCTTAACCCTTGACTGATTCAATGAAACTCATTGTCACCGAGGTCATAACTAACATGAGGACCTCTCTACTCCTTTTTCCTCGTAACAAAGGTTTTCATACCGGCGATGAAGACTTCTCTACTCCTTTTTCCTCTTCACAAAGGTCTTCATCACGTCCATGAGAACCTCTCTACTCCATTTTCCTCTTCACAAAGGTCTTCATCACGT
>NZ_JAAZWB010000019.1 GCF_012524115.1 Bacillus sp. RO1
AGGCTCAAGCACCGCCCCTAGGAAAGCGAAGCCATTTGTGGAGATCAACAGCGGTATTTAGAGCCAATACCTATGACACCTAAATTGTTCGTCTTTTATTAGGCTTTTTTAGTTTTGTCCCAGCCTCATCATTAGTTAAAACAACCCCAAATATTGAAGCACCAATATTACTACTCCCAATATCCATACATAAACCGCAAACATACGAAGAGAATGCTTTTTCAAATAGTTAATCATCCACTTCACAGCAATATACCCAAAGAAACAAGATGCTAAAATTCCGATGATTAAAGAAATTAAAGAAATATCCTCCCTGCCGACCTGTGCCACTTCCACAGTTTGTAAAAACACAGCCCCTGCAATGGCAGGTGTAGAAAGCAAAAATGAAAAATATGCCGCTGTTTCTCTATCCAGCTTCCGAAACAAGCCTGCTACAATGGTTAATCCCGACCTCGATATTGCCGGGAATATCGCAGCAGCTTGGAATGATCCAATAAACAATGCGTCCTTCCACGTAATATCCTCCATCTTTTTCGCACCTTTTTTGATGGAATCTGCAAACCAGAGAAAGGCGCCTGTAATTAGAAACTCCCAGCCAATTGTCACGCCTGTTTTGGAAATTTCCTCAAAGTAGTCTTTGAAAGCAATTCCAATAACAACTGCCGGAATGGTCCCAATAACCATCAGAAAAGTTAATTTATGAAATGGGTTGCGAATGATTTTAATAAATTCTTCTCGGTAAAAATAAAGAACTGCTATCAACGTGCCGAAGTGAAGCATTGTATCAAGCAATAACCCCGCTTCTTGCAAACCAAAAAGATTTCTTCCCAGATATAAGTGACCTGTACTGGAGATTGGCAGGAATTCAGTTAATCCTTGAATAATCCCCAATATGAATGCTTCTATTTTGGACATATCTTCTCCCCCCTCCTATTCCGTTCTTTTTCTATCAAAAACAAAATAAGTGATGGCTCCAAGTATAATCAATATCATTAAAGGAATGATGAGAGGTTGTGCGGCATGTTTTATATCCCGCCAGTTTTCACCTAGTTGAAATCCAATATAAATAAACAAAATAGTCCATGGAATGACCGCTGCAACTGTATATAAAAGAAAAGGCAAAAACTTCATTTTGGCTATACCAGCTGGAATGGAAATAGCGTGCCTCACCACCGGGATAAATCGAGCTGTAAAAATGACAATCGGTCCGTAATTCTGAAACCATTTTTCCGAAATGTCTAAATGCTTTGGCTGAATCAATATGTATTTGCCATACTTTTCAAGAAATGGCCTTCCGCCAATGCTACCCGCCCAGTATAAAAAAAGCTGAGCCAATGTACCACCTGCCACCCCTGCAAGCATTGCTCCCATAAATCCTATTTCCCCAATGGAAATTAAATAACCACCATATCCAAGGACGATTTCGCTAGGAATGACCTCCACCATTAAGCCAAGAGCAATTCCCCAAACCCCCAATGTGGTGAAAAATTCAAAAATAGATAAAAAAAAGTTCTCCATATCCTCACCTCATTTGTAAGAGAGTTGTCCCTAACAATGTATGAGAGCACGTCCACGAAAAGCACTAAAATAAGAAAAGGGTTTTCACTAATTATGTCGAATCTTACATGTATGGAGGTGTTGATAAATGAAGAAAATCTTTATTCTATCCTTATTCCTCCTTTTTCTAACAGCCTGCGGTATGCCTACACACATTCCAGATCGTTTTTCTTACATTGAAGTTGTTGAACAAAAAGAAGAGGAATCACTGTCTGAAATTGAAGATATTGAGATTATTCTAAAAGACAGTGACACAGTCATCGGCTTAGATGAGGCAGTGGAAAAGTATCCAGATTACAATATCGAAAATACTCCCGCTTATATAGTGTTTGAATATACAGGATACCTCACCGACGACATGATACTATTTACCTACGACAAGGAAGAGGCTGTCACGTTATTGAAAGAAAAAATTCAAGACGAAAAAGAAAAAGTGGAATAAACAAAAAGTCGAACAAAGGCATCTGCTTCCGTTCGACTTTTAAATAGGTCAAAAAAATCCCCGATAATATATGAGGTTTCTAGCTGTTGATTGGAGCAAAAGGCGAAGACTCCTGAGGGAGATAGCGCTAGGTGGAGACCCCGCAGGCGTAGCCGAGGAGGCTCCAGCGGCGCCCCTAGGAAAGCGAAGCCATTTGCGGAAATCAACAGCGCGTTCAATGTAATCGCTTACTTCTGGTGATATAGCATAAACTTACCAACATTTTCATATAGTTAAAAAATTGTAATTGGGAGGATTTTTATGGGAGAACTATGTCTACAATCTTCATGTGTCGGGTATGATCTAATCTTGATTACCTTGGGCTGCCTTCTAATTTTATACATCGGATATCGATTCCTAGGGCATGAAGACTAAAGTATCTCATGATTTCACTTCTTTTGCTTCATACTACAAGAGAGGTGATATAAATGAGAAAGATATTTTTGCTTCTATTGCTCTTCTGTGGAGCTTTTCCCATGACCTTTACTGCACAGTCGCTTCCAATAGAAGTCTTTGATGTTACTCAAGGAAAAGTGATTAAATCCATCCCTCTGAATGAGAAAAACAAGGAAGAAGCACTAAAGCTTGTAAAAAGTGCAGATTCCCTCTATCCGAAACTTAACCCTACCCCTAAAACTGGGTTTATGATTAAGGTTATTTTTGAACCAGCTGAAGAAATTGAAGCGAAAGTATTAAAGCAGCCTGTAAATCAAGTCATATTTATTTCTCCGGAGGCAGAGAAGCCTTATATGCTAATCTTTAACGAGAAAGATCAACCTATGTTTTACTACTTTAGTGAAGATTTCGAACCGTTTTTGGAAATGCTGGGAATAGATTAACTAAAAAATGGGATAATGGGTACACTATCTTCAACTTTAACCTTTCAAGGAGGAGTTGACTTGAGAAATGTACTTATTATTCTTTTTATTGCGCTTTGCACCATACTTACAGCTGGGTGCGGAACAGAAAGCGAAGGAGGCCAAACAAAGGCAAAAGATCCAGCTCCAATATTACCAACTTCAGGAGATTATTCTTTCCGACGTTATATAGAGGAAAAAGGACATACAGATTATAGAGTACTTTATAGTCAAGTCCCCAATAGCGAAATTGTTGAAGTAAGAACTGTCATTGACCTCGAGACTGCCGAATCTTCATCTGATATTTCGGAGACAAGCAACTTTTATGAAGAAACAAAAGATGGAATTTATGGATATATCGTATTTTCTGAGGAATTCCCCTCCGAATGGGATGCTAAAGATATTAAGAAATTCCCAAAAACAAAAATTATAGCCTATCCATTGGAAGTCAGCACTTCCTGGACTGAGGAAATTGAGGATTTTGATCTTAAGATTACTTATCACATTCGGAAAGTCGATGCGGAAATTAAAACCCCCGCCAAGACTTTTAAAGATTGTATTATTATTGATTTTGAAGAGAAAGACAAGGACGGTAACACTTTACGCAAAGGCAATTCAGCTTTTGCACCAAATGTAGGGTGGATTCGACATGAAGTGGAAGCGGAAGTATTAAAAGATGTTCATAAGCTAATAAAAATAAATGAAAGATAATAATTTTATCTTTCTTTTTTAAATTCCTATTTATTTTTTGAGGAACCTTTTTCATTTATTTATCGTCCTTTTTATTGAATACTTCGTTTTGCGAATTTTTTTACATAACTGTAATGATGAAATTACCAATTTTATTGTATAATTACAAACATACCTTTCTCTAATCATGGGTATAAAGGTACCGAATACATTTTACTATGTTATACTTCTATAGTTAAGGAGGAGATGTAGCTTTGGGTCTGAGTAAAATAGTTTTTGTAATTAGTATTATGGCAAGCTTTCTTATGCTAGTGGCATCCGTTATTGCATTCGTCATTCAAGACATAGGTTATTTTTGGATGATGTTTGTGCTTATGGTTGTCAGTATTCTTCAAAACATCTCCGTTTATAAACATATTTCCACAAGTGAGGAACCCATTAAAAGTTAGACCGCTTCCTGCGAGAGAAACATTAAGCGGTCTTGCCTCGAATAAGCGCAATTTTCTACCCTTAATATTTAAATCCCCTCTAATTCGCCTACATAAATTCAATCGATAAATAAAAACCAGCGATTCAGCCAGCTTTTGATTCTGTTCGTATATACTTTCCTTCTTTATCATACAAATGAAACTTCTTTATGACCTTTGTATCCGCTTCTAGAAACTTTGGTGAAGATATATGCAGGAGAAATTGGTTTGCGACGACATCGCTTGAAATCTGGTAAATTACTTCCTCTTTCCTTTGCACTTCAAGCACCACTTTTTGTACATCTTCATGTTTCGGTACCAACCCATGAATATATGTATGCTCAATGGTGTCTACGTTCACTTTTTTTTCTTCAAAGCAGAAGTCTTTATCTTCTTTCATTGTATAGAAGTTGGGGTTCTCCATCCCGGTTACTTCAAAGCCATGATCATTATAATCATAAACTCCAAGAATCGTTTTTAATACCGAATTCTCTTCAGAATAAATTAGAAAGGATTGATGCTCTTCGTCCACAAACATCAACTCCATCCCCTCCGTATTATCAGCGGCACCTGAAATAGCCTCTTTCAGTGTTCTATAAATATAGTTTGGTTCAGTATCAATTTTTGTGATATCTTCCATTTTCCTAATCTGGGAAAAATATTTTTGTGGAGGGACAGCTAACTTCACTCTTTCCCCACTGCTAACGATATCCGTTACAATGGTCTGAATGGCAGTTTGTTTATTTTCTCCTATGAACAGGATAAATGTTCCTTTCTTTGTATCAATAATTTCCGAATAAAAGGAACGATCGAGCATTATTTTTTCAGGTTTCAATTTCCCATAAAAACCTTTTTGAAAAATAACTGCCCCTAATTGATTTTCATTATGTTCAAATGTAGCAACCACTTTTTTTGTATGTTTAATGGGATACGTTTCCAATAGCAATAGCGTTTTATCTGGCTCCCTTAAATGCTCTTGGATAAAATCAGTGATGCCTACTTCAGAATTTGATATGGTAAAACGGATATATTCATAGATTGAATAAGCGATGATCAGTCCCAGACCTGCCAATGAAATGAGCAAGAGTATTCTCTTCAAAATCTTTGCCTCCTGTTCCATTACTGCAAATAAAATATAGTTCCAAAGCCCTAATTCCATTTTAAGGTAAATGATAATGAATGGGTATTGGGAAAGTGAGCTGGGTTTCTGTGCAATCATTCATAATTTCAGTTGACCACTTTCATATACATATAACTTTGGATTAATTTTCTTTTTTGGGAGAAAGTAAAAAATACATATATAAAGGAGGAAAAAAGATGAAAAGGTTATTTTGTTTATCTATCTTATCCTTGTTGCTATTTTCAGCATCCACACTTTTTGTTCCAAACGTAATCGCTTCTCCTGAGGGAAAGCACGGACATCATAATGAATACAAAAATGATCACTATCGTCATTGGAAAAAATACAACGAATACTTGGAACAAAACAAAGATAAAGTGATCCCTTACCTTTCTGACTATTTAAATAAAGAACAGCCGGAACTTGAAAAACTTCTTCAAAACGGAGCAGAATTGCACACATTAGTAAAAGCATCCATCCTTTCCAAACTAGGTAACGTGGATGTAAAAGAAATTCTAACAAAAAAAGAAAATGGGCAATCCTTCAAGGACATTGCCAAAGAGTTAAATGTAAAGAAAGAAGATATCTACACCGAAATGAAAAAGATGAAAGAGACCATTAAAAAATCATAGCTAGTTCACTAAAATAACCAGGTATATTCACCTGGTTATTTTAGTGTTCCCGAATCTATTTCTACTATTTTGTATTTTCATTCGTGTTTTTCTGCAAAAAACCTTTTCAAAACGATTTTTTTCCTTTATAATCACTTCATAAACCAAACAATATAATAAATAACTCGTATAATAGTGGGAATATGGCCTACAAGTTTCTACCAAGCTACCGTAAATGGCTTGACTATGAGTGATACTTTAATTTTCCGATACTTAGGTTTAACCTGGATTGATTATTTGCATTCCTGAAAGTTAAAAGTGGTCACTTGTAGATCTTGTGCCGCTTACAACTTTCGGGATTTTTTATTTTCAAGGAGGAACTTACATGAAACTTCTTCAGCAAACCATTCTTGAAAAAGGGACGGTTTTACCAAACGGCGTGTTAAAAGTGAATACTTTCTTAAATCACCAAATCGACACTGATTTAATGATTGAGATAGGAAAAGAATTTGCGGAACGATATTCTGATTCGAACATTAGTAAGGTTATCACCATTGAGTCTTCAGGAATTGCACCAAGCTTTTTCGCAGCTCATACGCTTGGTGTTCCCCTTATTTTTGCAAGAAAAAAGAAATCTCTGACTTTGAAAGATAACGTATATACTAGCGAAGTTTTCTCTTTTACCAAACAAGAAACAAGTGAAATCACAGTGGCAAAGGAATTCTTAGCTGAAAACGATAGAGTACTAATTATTGATGACTTTTTGGCAAATGGGCAGGCTGCACAAGGGTTAATTGATGTAGTGAAACAAGCAGGTGCATCTGTAGCGGGTATTGGTATTGTCATCGAAAAAACCTTCCAACCTGGCAGACAGATGCTAGAGGAAAAAGGGTATCGTGTAGAATCATTAGCTAGAATCCAATCGCTACAAGACGAACAAATAACATTTGTAGAAGAATCGATTAGCGTCACCAACTAACCTTATGGAGGTCATCTTATGAAAGCTACTACTGTACATTATCCATGGTATAAAAAAGAAGATACAGATGCATTCTTCGCACTTTTCCAAAACAACTTGGCAAACTTCGTGATCATTGCCGTAACAATGTTAGGTATGGGTTTTCCTGCAAGCATCGTATTCGGTAAAGTAATCCCTGGCGCGGCCGTTGCTGTTATGGTCGGGAATCTATATTATGCCTTCATGGCTAAGCGCCTTGCACAAAAAGAGGGAAGAACAGATGTGACCGCCCTCTCTTACGGGATAAGTACCCCGGTTATGTTCGTTTTTCTATTTGGAGTATTAGCTCCTGCTAATGCCTTAACCGGTAACCCGGAACTTGCGTGGAAAATTGCTGTAGCTGCTGCGTTTTTAAGCGGGTTAATTGAGACTCTTGTTAGTTTTACAGGAAACTGGGTAAGAAATCATCTGCCACGTGCTGCAATGCTTGGAGCACTTGCAGGTGTTGCGCTCACGTTCATCGCTGGAGAGATGCTATTTAATACATTCTCCATTCCTGTTGTAGGCTTAGTGGCTTTAGTAATTATCATTGCTGGGGTTGTAGGAAAAATGGC
This sequence comes from Bacillus sp. RO1, assembly GCF_012524115.1. Taxonomy (GTDB): domain Bacteria; phylum Bacillota; class Bacilli; order Bacillales; family Bacillaceae_I; genus Sutcliffiella_A. The sequence goes on from NZ_JAAZWB010000019.1 coordinate 7,356, forward strand.
CATGCCTTTCAAGATCCCAGCTTCCTTATTTGCAGTTATAATCGGTACTGTTCTAGCTTTCACTTTAGGCTATCAATCTCCATCTCAAATAGCAGATGGATTGATAACATTGGGTTTTATCCAATATTGCCATCTTTGGCGGCTTTTGAGGGGATGACCTACCTGTTTGGAGCTCTTATTGGTCTATTGGCAATCATCCTTCCTATTACGCTATACAATGCCATTGAAACGATGAATAACGTGGATGCCATGGCTGCAGAAGGAGATTCTTATGATATTCGTGAATGCCAAGCTGTGGATGGAGTTGGGACAATGCTTGGGTCTATTTTTGGCGGACTCTTCCCTACTACGGTTTACATAGCATCAGTAGGCTCTAAATGGATGGGTGCTGGTAGAGGATACAGCATATTGAATGCATTGGTCTTCGGCATTACTGCCATGACAGGAATCATTGCAGCCCTTGCAGCCATTATACCACTAGCTGCAGTAGCACCAATACTAGTGTTTGTCGGAATTTCCATGGTGGCTACAGCTTTTGGATCCAATGAAAAAAAATATTTTCCAGCAGTTGCTATTGCCATGCTGCCTTATTTCGCTAATTATGTAATGACTCGTTTCAATAAGAGTGCTGGAGAGGTTGTTTCCGGTATTTCAGAAGGTATTGTCCCTCTTGGACAAGGAGCCATGTTTACGGCGATTGTGCTCGGTGCCATTACTGTCTATATTATTGATCAGAATTACCGTCGTGCCTCTTATTTCGCGTTGATTGGTGCCTTCTTATCTTTCGTAGGGTTCATGCATGCTCCAAAACTAGCTTTGAACGCAGCACCTGATTTTGCTATAGGTTATGTTTTAGTTGCAGTATTTCTTGTTTATTGTTCATACCAACGTGCTTCAAGTATGGTAACAAATGCAGACAACACAATTACCGTAAATCGGAAAGTAGCTTCATAAGCGAAGGCGTAACAAGAACCGGGAACAGTTCCCGGTTCTTGTTCATTTTAGTACTTCGTGTATCATTTTTATATAAATAGAAAAACTATCTTTATCCTTTACTTTGAGAGTAGGCTTATGTATGTCTATCAAGCAACAGTACATAGAAATCTTTAATAAAAATCAATCTTCAGTCCAAGCCCATGTGAATTTCTGGCTTGAACATGTGGTGTTCTCTTGGCGATGGTGGACAATGGTTGCTATCTTTATTACTTTATGGACATTATTTTGGAAACTAAAAAAAACGAAGCATCTCCCCAGAATCTCTATATTTGGATTGCTTTGGATTATTGTAGCCTCCAACCTAGACGGCTTGGGTTATGAGCTTGGGCTTTGGGGATACACATACAACCTAAGTCCCTTCTTACCTAAGTCATATATATTTGATTATTGCCTCATTCCCATTACCTATATGCTTCTATATCAATATTTTCAAGAAGGTAAGGGATTTTTTTATGCAAACATCGTATTGGCTATTGGAGCATCTTTAATAGCAGAACCAGTGGCTGAAAAACTCAGACTATACATCCCTTTTCACTGGAGTTTCTATATTTCCGTGCCGCTATATATCTTAATTGCTTACATATTAAAATTAATTACCGAAAAAATTTGTAAATCCATTTTAAATAAAGACTGAATAAAAATAAGGATAACCATTAGGCTATCCTTGCTTTTAGACGGTTTCTTTTACTTCTTCTTTTTCGGTTAACTCTTCCTCAACTACATCTGGTTTTACTGCTTTCTTCTTTTTGAGGAAATTTTCTAAAGCAAGCTTACTTTGCCTGGCTGTAAGTATATACATGAAATCCTTATCTTTAATAACCGTATCACCTGATGGGGTTACAAGGATTCCCGCTCTAATGATGGCATTAATAAGCGTTTTATCCGGAAATTCCAGTTCAGCAAGTGTCTTCCCTACCATATCCAGGTCCTTTTCCACTTGAAACTCAATAATTTCCGCATTTGCTTTGCCGATGGAAACCAACTCCAACGAATGGATAGGTGCAATCTTCTTAGGTCCTGTTAAATCTAACTTTTTTGCAAGCATCGTAATAGTAGAACCTTGAACAAGTGTGGAAGTCAAGACGACGAAAAATACTACATTAAAGAACAGTTGAGCATTTGGAATGCCAGCAATCATCGGAAATGTTGCGAGAACGATAGGTACTGCACCACGGAGACCTGCCCATGATAGAAACACTTTTTCTTTTATACTGAAATCCATTCCCATTGTTGAAAGGAATACTGCTATAGGTCTAGCTACTACTATTAAAATTACCGATAATAACAAGCCTTTGAGCATGATGTCCCACTGGAACAATTGCCCCGGGAAGACCAATAGCCCCAATATGATAAACATCAGAATTTGCATCATCCATGCGAACCCCTCATTAAAACGGAAAATCGACTGTCGATAGGTCAGTTCATTGTTCCCTATGATTAATGCTGCCACATACACCGCTAATAGTCCACTTGCTCCTATCAGCGCTGCGATACTATAAGTTAAAAGCGCAAATGCCATGGCAAAGACAGGATATAATCCAGAGGAATCGAGATTTATCTTATTAATGGAATAAGAAGCGAGTTTACCTAGTCCTAATCCCAATAGTAAACCAATTCCCATCTGCCAAAAGAAGCTTCCGATAAAACCTATGTAGCTAGGATTTGAGGCAGTAAGCAATTCAATAAAGGATAATGTCAAAAACACTGCCATCGGATCATTCGTACCGGACTCAGCTTCAAGAGTTGCTCCCATACGTGCTTTAATGTTTTGCCCTTTTAAAACTGCAAATACAGCTGCTGCATCTGTTGATCCAACAATAGCTCCAAATAGGAATGCTTCTAGCCATGACACATCAAGAATAAGCTTAGCAGATGCTGCCACAAGTGCAGAAGTCAAAATTACCCCAAGAGTGGCTAATGATAAAGATGGCTTGATCACTTTGCGTACAGTCCCCCATTTTGTTTGCAAACCACCTTCAAATAGGATAATGACGAGCGCAAAGATACCAATTAATTGAGCATATTTTACATTATCAAAATAGATAAAACCAAGTCCATCACTCCCTGCCATCATCCCAACAATGATGAACAATACAAGGGCTGGAACACCAAGTTTTGAAGAGAATTTGGTTGTTATAACACCGACAATTAGAAGAAATGCTGTAAGCAAAATAAAATAATCTACATTGAATGCACCTTGTACCATCTAATTCCCCCTTATAAATTGACATCTATTCTTACAGATAATCTTTCATGCTTATCTATTCCAAGATAACGGAGTGTTTCTGAAGGTGAAGTGTGGTTAAAATGTTTTTGGAGAAGAGAAACAGCAACACCGCTTCTATATGCATGATAGCCGAAGGTTTTGCGCAAAGTATGAGTACCCACTTTACCAGGAACACCTACCTCTTTCGCTGCTTTATTAATGATGCGGTATGCTTGTTGCCTGGTAATAGGTGAACTGCACTTTTGGGATTTAAAAAGATAATCCTCTGGTTCTAGGGTTCTTTTATGTAGATAGTCCGCTATCGCTTGTTTGACATGTTTATTCAAATAAATAGAATACCCATTTTCCAATAGATAATAGTCATTAACTTTTCCATCCTGTGTCACATTTTTTACTCTAACATGCAGAAGTTCACTTACTCTTAGACCCATGTTAATACCCATTACGAAAAACAAGTAATCTCTTAAGGAGTAATTTTTTAAATATGCTTTAATTTCATGGATGAATTTGCGATCTTTTAAAGCCTCAACATATTCCATAAGATTCTCCCCCTTAATGTTACTTAACTCCATTATAACATATATATATGTAACATTTTAATAATATACTTATAAGGAAAAATAGACGGCGATGAGGACCTCCCTACTTCTTTTTTTTTTCGTCACTCACGTCTTCATGACCGCGATGAGGACCTCCCTACTCCTTTTTCCTCGTCACTCATGTCTTCATGACCATGATGAGGACCTCCCTACTTCTTTTTTCTCGTCACTCATGTCTTCATGACCATGATGAGGACCTCCCTACTCCTTTTTCCTCGTCACTCACGTCTTCATGACCGCGATGAGGACCTCCCTACTCCTTTTTCCTCGTC
>NZ_JAAZWB010000002.1 GCF_012524115.1 Bacillus sp. RO1
AAATCCTCGATCACTATGTAAAAGCGGCTGTTCACCATTCAACATGGCAGTTGCTTGATCCAAGGTTGTAAACACTAGCTGATTGTTATTTTTACGTCCTAAAACATAACTAATAATAGCCCCATCAGATAAATCTCGAATCGCACTCAAATAAGCCTTTGTGGCCTTAGCGAACTTAAACTCTGTAACGTCTGTCACCCACTTTTCATTCGGCTTTTCTGCTTGGAATTCCCGATTTAACAGGTTTTGGGCAATATGATTAGGAGTCGCTTTTTTGTAACGGCTCTTTTTTCTTCGAATAATGCTTTGAATGCCTAAAACACGCATTAATCTCAAGATTCGTTTATGGTTATAAGATTTTCCTAACCTACGATTCAAAGTAATAGTCACCCTACGATAACCATAAATACCCTGCACTTTTTCGAACACAGTAGTAATCTCTTTCATTAATTTTTCACTTTCTCGTTCACGTTTTGAGGGCTTTCGCTTCAACCACTTATAATAGGCAGACCGGGCAATCTCCGCAATATCACAGAGCATAACAATAGAAAACCCTTCTTCCTGTTCAAGTTCCTGAATGGCTAAATATATCTGCTCATGGCGTATCTGACTTATTTTTGCCTCCTTTCGATCTCCTCTAACTTTTTTAAAAAGGCGTTCTCTGCTCGTAATCGTTCATTTTCTCTTTCAAGTCTCTGCATCTCTCGTTGTATCTTTTGTTCAGGAGTAAGTTCCACTTCTTCCTTTTTCCTCCCACGTTTATCTCGGAGGGCTTCTTCGCCACCATTCTCATACTTTTTCACCCATTGATACACTTGTTGGTAAGAGACCTGAAAGGTCTCAGCTGCCTTATGAAAATCCATGCCGTTCTCTAGATAATAGTGCACAATCTCTATCCGTTCATTTAAGGTAGTTTTTCTTTTATTAGTCATAGTGAACTTCCTTCCTTTTAAAGTATCCTTTAGCTCTCTATGACTATTATAATTCTTAATCCACTTTTGGAGGACAGATTTACTTGATATTTCATACTTCCTAACAAGTTCTTTTTGAGAGTACCCCCCGTTAAGGTATTCCTGGACTACCTTCAGTTTATATTCCTTAGAATACTCCTTTGAGGTAGGGTATAATCCTTTCTCCCCCAGACTCTCATATCTATATAGCCAATTATATATAGTGGATGGACTAACATTATTTATATGGGCTAAATCTGTAATAGTGTGAGTTCGATTTTCCAAAGCCCTTATGACATTGATTTTGACATCGAAAGAGTTTGCTTTTTTTGACATTATAAATACTCCCCTTCGCGGAAACAGATTTTTGTTTTTTAATCTGTCTACGTAAAAGGGAGCATATCAGTATGAAGACCTCAGTGACAAATAAAAAGCTGGGGAGAGGTTCTCATCACCGG
>NZ_JAAZWB010000020.1 GCF_012524115.1 Bacillus sp. RO1
CGATTTTTGCCTCAAGCAGAGTGGAAAAAAGTTGATAGGCCTAATCGAAACTAAACGCAAAGCCAGAAATCGCGCCGCCTTTTGCCAAACGGAAACAGAGAAGCGGTCTCAAAGCCGAAAACAGCACCGCACCCAGCCAAACGGTAACAGAGAAGTCGTCTCAAGGCCCGAAGCAGCCCCATCCCCAGCCAAACGGTAACAGAGAAGCCGTCTCAAGGCCCAAACCAGCTCCGCCCCCGTCCAAACGGTAACAGAGAAGCCGTCTCAAAGCCCGAAGCAGCTCCATCCTCTGCCAAATGGTAACAGAGAAGCGGTCTCAAAGCCCGAAGCAGCTCCGCCCCCATCCAAACGGTAACAGAGAAGCCGTCTCAAGGCCCGAAGCAGCCCCGTCCCCATGCAAACGGTAACAGAGAAGCCGTCTTCAAAGCCTGAATCAGCTCCATCCTCCGCCAAACGGTAACAGAGACCCATTGCATAAGCAGCAAACCCCTTTCCACCAAGCTCCCCTAAAGCCCCAACACCCTACTCCAAAACCATCCCTGCTTCCTTCAACGCCGCACACGCTGCATCCAGCTTCTCCTCAGAATCTGCCTCTAACGTATGCAAGTGAGTTCCGTCTGTCAACTGAGACAAGTAGGATGCATTCGTTTGCTTTATTTTCCGAATAAAGGCGTCTACTTCGGCGCGGCTTGATACCATGACAGAAGCATTTAAATCGCCATAGACAGGGTGCTCGATTCGCACGTCTTTGACTGTTACGCCGTGATCGACGAGTATATATAGTTCTTCTTTCGTCCGGTGCGGTTCATGGAAGGACACGATAATCCGCTCTTTTTTTACCTGTTCACCGAAAGGTTTCATGTAGACGTAGCCTTGACTGGTTGCAAGGATCGGTTCGTTTTTTGCTTTTAAGAGGGAGATGTCCTGGACGATGACTTGTCTGCTTACATTGGTTCGTCCTGCTAATTCTCCGCCAGTAAGTGGCTTGTCTTCTGTTTGCAGCCAGTGCAAAAGGAGGTTTCGACGTTCTTCCCCTAGTACTTTCTTTTCTTGTGTCATAAGTTTAGCCACTCCTTTTCATCTGTTCTTCTATTATTTCCTTAAGTGCCCCGAAAGCAACCTCAAGGTCTCTGATGGTGGTTTGTTTTCCAAATGAAATGCGAATGAATTCTCTTGCCTCATCTGGTGTTTTTCCGGTGGCAAGCATTGTTCTTGAAGGCGATTGAGATCCCATTTGACAGGCACTTCCTGTAGAGATGGCAATCCCTCTTCGATTGCATTCAAGCATGACGTGCTGTCCTTCGATACCTGGTATTCTCAAGCCAAGGATATGTGGAAGGCCTTGTACACGTTCTCCTTCTACTACAACGGGAAGCCAAGATTGTTGAATTAGTCTTAGAAAGTGGATTCGCATCGTTTCATATTTTTCTTTTATATCCTGCATGGATGTCTCCATTTGTTGGGCAGCAGTTAGGAAGGAAGCGATACCAGGGACGTCTACTGTGCCGGGGCGCATTCCTTTTTCATGACTGGCGCCTTCGTAAATGGATTTCCAAGTTGCTTTTGGATCGATATATAAAGCACCGACGGCTTTTGGTCCATAAATTTTATGGGATGATATCGAAATGCTTGTAAGGTGGAGCTTCTCCACGTCTATTGGTATTTTACCAAATGTCTGGACACAATCGCTATGAAAGTGGATGTTTTTCTCCTTTAGGAGTACGCCGATCGCTTCAAGCGGCTGCAAGATACCCGTTTCTGAATTGGCATGATGGATGGACACAAGGCAAGTGTCATCCCGTAATGCTTCTTTTAATTGGGAAAGAGCAATAATTCCATTGGAGTCCACAGGCAGCCACGTTACTTCGTAGTCTTCTTTTTCCAATGTCTTGCAAAGTGAATGAACGGAAGCGTGTTCTGTCGCGGTGGTGATGATGTGCTTTCCTTTCTGTCCACACCCTTTCAACAAGGTGCGTATGGCAAGAAGATTCGCCTCACTTCCGCCGCTTGTAAAATAAATACCTTCTTTTCGTCCCGAAATCATCCGTGCAAGCTCGCCGCGGCAGGTTTCTAATAAATCCGCTGCGGTGGTTCCTGTGTCGTGTAAACTGCTGCTGTTTCCATAATAATTCCGTGCCACATGCTGATAGGCCTCCAAGGCTTCGTTGCTCATTGGGGTAGTAGCTGCGTAATCGAGATAGATCATAATTGAAACTCCCTCCCCTTAGATGACTGCTATATTTAGTAATATCTAGCAATCTTTCGGTCTTTGAAAAAATCTCTTGTCATTAGTATAGAAATATGTAAATATAGGTGTCAAGACACTTATATACACAGGAGGTTTTTTTGTGTCTAGTTTACAGCGAGATGTGATTGTAGTCGGAAGTGGACTATCCGCTTTGTTGACTGCAAATTATTTAAGTGAACATATGAATGTGATTATCTTCACAAAGTCGAGTAAAAATGATAATAATTCTTTTCTTGCACAAGGAGGAGTTGCTTGTGCTATCGAACATACAGATTCTTGGCAATTGCATTACGAAGACACGCTTGCTGCCGGCTGTTACCACAATGAAGAAGATGCGGTGGAATTACTGACAAAACGTGGGCCAGCTGAGTTGGAAGCATTAATTCAAAATGGGATGCAGTTTGATCGTGACGTTCTTGGTGAATTTTCCCTTGGCATGGAAGGTGCTCATTCTAAAAGAAGAATCCTTCATGCGGGAGGAGATCAAACCGGCAAGGAATTGATGGAATGGCTCCATTCCAAGCTGTCAAAGAAAGTTTTAATGGTAGAACATGAAACCGTTATCAAGTTGCATGTCCGAAATGACCAATGCTGTGGAGTTCAAACCCTCAATTCTAATGGAGAACGGACAAATTACTTTGCCACAAAAGTGATATTGGCAACAGGTGGAGCGGGGTCCCTCTATCCTTATACCTCAAATAATGAGAGCATTACCGGCATGGCACTTTCACTCGCTTATAAGGCGGGAGCGACATTGACAGATCTAGAATTCATGCAGTTTCACCCTACGATGCTGTCTGTTGACGGAAAAGCGGTCGGACTTGTTTCAGAAGCAGTTCGAGGGGAAGGAGCATTTCTCCAAAACGGTAAAGGCCAAAGATTCATGGAAAATGTACACCCAATGAAAGACTTAGCACCAAGAGATGTTGTCTCCCGTGCCATTTTTCAAGAGCTGGACAATGGCGAAAAAGTTTACCTGAATATCTCCAAAGTGGATCATTTCCAGACAAGGTTTCCTGCAATAACTAAGCTATGTACAAAACATGGTATCGACTTAAAGGCGAATCTCATCCCAGTCGTACCGGGAGCTCATTTTTATATGGGAGGTATTGATACAAACGTACATGGAGAAACAACGCTTCGGGGCTTGTACGCTGTAGGAGAGGCTGCCTGTAATGGAGTGCATGGAGCAAATCGGTTGGCGAGTAACTCCTTGCTTGAAACGATTGTTTTTTCAAAGACGCTTGCCGAACACTTTTTAGCAGAAAAGATCTTAAGCCCTCATTTGCTTTGGCACCAAACATCTACTGTAAAAATAGATATGGATTTGCTTCTGCAGAGGGCAGTGCCACTTCCATCAAAAGAAGAAATTCAACACATGATGATGAAGCACGCTGGAATAGTCCGCCATGAGGAAGGTTTAGTAGAGTTAAAGGAGTGGCTCGAGCTTTTCCAACCGTACTGCAAGGCGATAGATCAACTAACAGATATTTTACAAATAAAAGAAATAGAGACCATCCACATGCTTCAGTTATGCTATCTGATTACAGAAGCGGCTCTGCAACGAAAGGAAAGTCGAGGAGCCCATTTTCGTTCTGATTTTCCAGTAGCTAAAGAATCTTGGAGACAGGTCCGTATTTTGCATGTTCAACAGGGAGATAGCGTATTGGGAAAGGAGAACGAGATAGATGAATATAATCATGCTGCAAGAGATGCTGCGTCATTTTTATAAAGAGGATATAGGGGAAAAAGATTTAACTTCTGAGGCGCTTTTTGCTGAAAATGAAATAGGTTCAGGGACGTTTATTGCAAAAGAAAACGGCATCTTCGTAGGAGAACAGATTGTTATGGAAGCTATGCGCTTACTTGATCCTACAGTCCAGGTAACTCTTTTCAAACAAGATGGAGACAAACTGGAAAAAGGGGAAGTGATTGCAAAAGCGGAAGGGAAAATGAGGGCTTTACTTGGCGCAGAAAGAGTGACATTGAATTTGATGCAGCGAATGAGTGGAATTGCAACGCTGACTGCAACTGCCGTTTCAGAGCTTGATAGCAACCATACAAAAGTCTGTGATACAAGAAAAACAACACCCGGCTTAAGAATGTTGGAAAAATACGCGGTTACTTGCGGCGGAGGATATAACCACCGTTTTGGATTATATGATGGTGTGATGATTAAGGATAATCATATCGAGTTTGCCGGTAGCATCACAAACGCGGTTCAACGTGTGCGCGAAAAAGTTGGCCATATGGTCAAAATTGAGGTGGAAACTGAATCGCTGGCACAGGTTCAGGAAGCTGTGGAGGCTGGTGCAGACGTCATTATGTTTGATAACCGCACAGCGGAAGAAATAAAAGATTTTATCAAGCATGTGCCAAAGCATATTACAACAGAGGCATCAGGTGGTATTAATTTAACCAACCTTGCATCCTACCGGGACACTGGTGTTGATTATATTTCGTTAGGACTGCTGACCCATTCAGCAAAATCATTAGATATTAGTTTCAATGTTGGGGCGAAGGGAGTTTACTAAGATGAATATACTAGAATTAGTGAAAAAAGATAACGGGCTGTTGCCTGCCAAATATCGTGAAATGACGACAGAGGAAATGAGAACAAGAGTTAAGGAAATAAAGGAGAAGCTTGGAGCGGATCTTTTTATTCCTGGACATCACTATCAGAAAGATGAGGTCATTGAATTTGCTGATGCGACAGGGGATTCCTTGCAGCTTGCACAAGCTGCAGCGGACACAACTGCCACCTATATCGTTTTTTGCGGCGTGCATTTCATGGCAGAGACTGCAGACATTTTGACAAATGAAAATCAAGTAGTTGTATTGCCGGATATGAGGGCAGGCTGTTCGATGGCGGATATGGCTGATATTCATCAAACGGAGCGGGCGTGGGAAAAGCTTGAAAAGGTTTTTGGCGACACAATGCTGCCATTGACGTATGTGAACTCCACGGCAGCAATTAAAGCCTTTTGTGGAAAAAGGGGCGGGGCTACCGTTACTTCCTCCAATGCACACAAAATGGTAAAATGGGCATTCACACAAAAAGAAAGAATCTTATTCTTGCCAGACCAACATCTTGGTAGAAATACTGCTTATGATTTAGGGATCCCTTTAGAAGAAATGGCTGTTTGGAACCCCATAACAGATGAACTGGAATACGACGGTGACCCATCTAATGTAAAAGTAATCCTTTGGAAAGGGCATTGTTCGGTTCATGAAAAATTCACGCTAGGCAATATTGAACAGTTGAGAAGAGATAAACCTGAGATGAAGATTCTCGTACATCCAGAGTGTACATGGGAAGTCGTCCAAAAAAGTGACCTCGCAGGAAGTACGAAATATATCATTGAAACAATAGAAAAAGCGGAAGCGGGCAGTCAATGGGCAATCGGGACAGAGATGAACTTGGTAAACAGAATCATCCAACAGCACCCAGACAAGGAAATTGTTTCGCTTAATCCAAACATGTGTCCATGTCTCACCATGAACCGCATCGACCTTCCCCACCTACTATGGGCACTGGAATCCATCGAAAGCGGACAAATCATCAACAGGATCCAAGTCGAGCAAGATGTGGCACAACAATCCATCTCAGCACTAAATAAAATGCTCGAACACGCATAAAAAAGTACTGTTAGGATTTAATTTTAAAAGAATGCAGTTTCTAGCTGTTGATTGAAGCAAAAGGCGGAGACTCTTGTGGGGGATAGCGCTAGGTGGAGCCCCCGCAAACTTGCTGAGGAGACTCCAGCGGCGCCGCTAGGAAAGCGAAGCCATTTGCGGAAATCAACAGCGGTGTTTAACAGAAACCAAGAATAAATTTTAAAAATGGGCACCCTCGGAAAAAAACTATTTTTCCCTGCGGTGTCCATGTTTTTTATCATAAACTCCCCTTTTGACGCATAAGTTGATGTGAAGAATAGTGGCAAAATGCCTACACAACTCATAGACTGTAAAGACTTTGCTAAGGAGGGAAAATCCTTGAAAATCCATATTGTCCAAAAAGGGGATACATTGTGGAAGATTGCCCAGAAATACAATGTGAACTTCGAAGAACTAAAGAAATCGAATTCACAACTAAGCAATCCTGACATGATTATGCCTGGAATGAAAATAAAAGTGCCGATGGCAGGGGTACCTGTCAAGAAAGAAAGCCAAGTGATGGGTGTGACGAAAGAAGCACCAAAGCAAGTAATGGGAGTACAGGCGCCTAAAGCGCAACATCCTTATAAGGAGATGCCGAAAAAGCCTGCAGTAAAAGAGCAACCAGTGAAAGAAGCTCAGAAAACACCATACACTCCGAAAATGCCGCAATTGAAGCCGTATTTTCCCGAAGTGGATGTAAATAATTATTTGACGGTTAATGTTCCGCACAAGCAGCCTAATGAAAAAATGCCTAAGATGCCGAACATCAAAATGCCAAACGCTAAAATGCCAAACATAAAGATGCCAAATGTAAACATGCCAAATGTGAACATGCCTGTAAACATACCAAAGCCTAAAGAAGAGAGTCCTGAAAGTCCTGAACAGGTTATGGGAGTACAACAACCAGCTATGGAAGAATGCTATCCAGTATCACCAGTATTGCCTGGAAGCGGGTTCTGCCCTCCTTATCCACCACATCATCATCACCATCACGGTTGGGGACCAGGGTGGGGTGGCCCAGGAATGGGTGGCCCAGGAATGGGAATGCCGGGAATGATGCCAGGGATGCAAGGAATGGGAATGCCGGGAATGATGCCAGGGATGCAAGGAATGGGAATGCCAGGGATGATGCCTGGAATGCAAGGAATGGATGGATCACAAGTAATGGGAGTGCAACAAGGCGAAGAATCTCCTGATGTTGATTACGGGCAAATGCAACAACAAATGATGCAGCAAATGCAACAGCTGCAACAGATGGGCCAAATGCCGAATATGAGCAATGAAGAGATGGAAAGTGCCGTAATGGGCGTTCAAGATCAAGTGGCTCAAAATGGAATGCCAGGAATGGGCATGCCACAGATGATGCCGGGAATGATGTCAGGAATGGGCATGCCACCAATGATGCCACAAGGAATGCCTATGGGACCAATGGGAGGGTATCCATGCTATCCGATGGGGCCAGTATCCCCAGGTTCAGGATTCGGACCAATGGACGGTAACCAGCAGCAAGTCGCAGGAGCAAGCTCCGGTGGAGACTGTGGCTGTGGAGCACCTCAAGGTTATCGAAATGATGTTCCTTATGGTTATGCACCTTATCCTTATGGCTATCCTGTTGCTCCGGGGTATTATAATCCTCAAGGTTATGGTTACGGGGTTTCAAGTGAAGAGCGAAATGAAGGATCAGATTTTGAAGGTCCAGAAATTGATGATGAAAACTGATCAACCGATCTTTAGAGACGATTTCAATCGAAATCGTCTTTTCTTTCGTCTCTCCCAGGAAACAAAGCTTACGATACAGTCCTACAGTAAAATAAAAAATAATCTCTTTAAAATACAAGCAGAAAAAGGTTTATATATTTTAAAAGGCTACGGGGAACCTGGAGATCTAGAATCCATCATACATTTTAGCCAACTTCTACATAAGAACGGTTTTCATGAGGGGCTTATGTACGAAAAATTTAATGATGGTCAATACCTCCTTCTTGAACAAGGATTCGTATGGGTGTTATTAAAGTATATTGTACCTATGAGGAAATTCAGCTACTCCAAGGCAGAGGACAGAGCAGATGGACTGAATACCCTCCTAAATTTTCATCACTACAGTAAAACAATCCTACCCATTCTTCCATCTGAATTACCGCAGGAAAACACAGTTGTCAAATGGGAAAACCGACTTGAAATTTTTGAAATTCATGTCCCATTTTTAGCAAAGTGGTTTAACCCTCAAGTAATCGGTGAAATTGTATACTATAGTCATTTTGCACTGAATGGGCTGATGAAAGAATATTCGCAAACAGAGGAAGTGGTTCTTCACGGTGATGTGGCGAGTCATAATTTTATTAGAGCTGCAGATAATAAGGTGTATTTAATTGATTATGATTTACTTTCAGTTGGAAGTGCGGAGTGGGATTATGTCCAGTATGCAAGCAGGATTCTACCTTTTATAAAATGGAATAGTAGCTTATTTCAATCTCATTCCTTTTTGATTGAATTGGGTAAAGGTCAGCCTTGGTTTAGGACGGCGCTGTCTTTTCCAATGGACATTTTACGAGAAGGGAACCATTTTTCACATTCAAGCGGCGATAAAAGGATGCCAAGCAGTTTTGCCAATCTTTCCTACTTTATTTCTACTTGGGAATTGCGCAAACAATTTTTGACGAATTACAACAATCTGATACAATAATTAATATTGCTAATTGGAGGGAAGAATACGTAATGGAAGAAAAAATTGCCAAGTTGGTACAATGGATACAAGAAAAAGTAAAAGATGCAGGACTGAATGGAGCAATTGTCGGGGTAAGTGGTGGAATCGATTCCGCTGTTGTCGCTCATCTAATCAAAAGGGCATTTCCTGAAGATTCTCTAGGTGTCATTATGCCTTGTAAAAGTGACCCGAAAGATCAAGAATATGCGCTAGAAGTTATCGAGAGCTGTGGGATTTCCCATACGACTATCGACCTTTCTGAGACACACACTGTTCTTTTTTCTACGATGGAAAAACAGCTTAAGGAAAAAGGTGAATGGAACGAGGAAACATCCAGACTTGGTGATGCAAATACACGTGCGCGCCTTCGTATGACGACCCTTTATGCAGTGGCCAACAATTATGGTTATTTGGTAGTCGGTACAGATAATGCGGCAGAATGGCATACTGGTTATTTTACTAAATACGGAGACGGTGGAGTAGACTTAGTTCCACTTGTGAATTTAACCAAAGGCGAAGTGCGTGAAATGGCGAAAGTACTTGGAGTACCGGACAGCATCATCAGTAAGCCGCCAAGTGCCGGATTGTGGGAAGGCCAGACGGATGAAAATGAGATGGGTACAACTTACAACATGATCGATAGCTATCTTAAGGGCGAGGAAATTCCTGAAAAAGATAAGCAAATCATTGATAAAATGCATAAACGTACAGAACATAAACGTCAACTGGCATACGGACCTCCAAAATTTTAAAAGCTTGGAGAGAACTAACAAAATAAAACACCCCTTAACTTGTCACCCTAATGGAGAGTACAACTATTGTACTCAACTGACTCGTTAGGGGGTTTTTACATTGAGGAAGTCACTATTCACTGTAACCTCTGCGGCACTTTTAGTTGGCGGTCTTACGGGATGCGGTCAAAAGGAAAGTGCAACAGACAATAGGTATTATGAGGAAACAAGACCTATTGGGTATTATACAAGCGAACACAATCCTTATGTAAACAATGACCGTACACGTCGCGAACCGGAAGAAAGGGGAAATGCCCGTCTTCTGGAGGATAATGATGGTCCTTTAAATGAAATTTTGGACCGATCTGTAATCTACGACGAAAACAGAGTAAGACGTAACAAGGAAAATGGAGTCAGAAATGCAACAAACCGTAACTATGATGGCGGAGATTTGAATGTTGGATATGATACTCCACATTACAGTCGGACAGATCAAAACTATCACGGACATCTTAACGGGATCGAGAATGTCGGGAATCCTTCATATTACAATAATTATGATGGCAACCTTGCAAATCGGATCGTAAAACGTGCTTCTAAGGTAGATGGAGTCGATGATGCCCGTGTTTTAATCAATGGGGATGAAGTGCTTGTTGCGGTAAATCCGGAAAATAGTGCAGATGATACACGTCAACTAAAACGCGAAGTGCGTGAAGCAGTTAAACCGCTTTTGAAAAATAAAGACGTACGCGTTGCCGTTGATGCAAGTGTGTACAGTACAGTAAGAAGTGTGGACAATGACTTGCGTAATGGAGAATGGCACTTGCAAGATTTGGACGAAACAATGCGTGGAATTTATCGCACCATGACAAGATAACTTTTTAGGAACAGCCTCTAAAGATAGGGGCTGTTTTTTCTACATTTGAATGGATTTATAGTCTTCAGGGGATTCTTGATTGACGAGGTAAACACCTCAGTGACGAGGAAAAAGGAGAAGAGAGGTCCTCATGGTGGTGATGAAGACCTCAGTGACGAGGAAAAAGGAGAAGAGAGGTTCTCATGGTGGTTATGAAGACCTCAGTGACGAGGAAAAAGGA
>NZ_JAAZWB010000021.1 GCF_012524115.1 Bacillus sp. RO1
CATTCATTTTTATAATCATGACCGTTATCAAAAACGATTAAACGGTCTTAGCCCTTTAGAATACAGGGCTAAGACAGCTTAGTCTTGTTTTATTATTTCAAGTGTCTACTTGACAGGGGGCAGTTCACCATGAGGACCTCTCTTCTCCTCTTTCCTCGTCCCTGAGGTCTTCATCACCACCATGAGGACCTCTCTTCTCCTCTTTCCTCTTCCCTAAGGTCTTCATCACCACCATGAGGTCCTCTCTTCTCCTCTTTCCTCGTCACAGCGGTCTTCATCACCACCATGAGGACCTCTCTTCTCCTTTACTTCTCATCATCGAGGTCTTCATCACGACGATCATATCAAGCATTACCCTAATGATTATTCCAGAACTTTCTAAACAAAAAAAGCAAATCTAACCATAAGATTAAATTTGCTTCAATATGTTACTTATTTACCGATAAACATTTGTGTCCAATAATTTCCTTCTTCTACATAACCAACACCGATATGTGTGAAATCTGGAGTAAGAATGTTTTTACGGTGTCCTTCACTGTTCATCCATGCCTGAACTACCTCTTCAGGAGAACGTTGACCCATTGCAATATTTTCACCGGCAGTATTATAAGAAATACCGTAGTCTCTCATCATATCAAATGGAGATCCATGAGTTGGACTTGTATGAGAAAAGTAATTGTTGGCTTGCATATCTTTGGATTTATCACGAGCAACGTTGCTTAATGAAGCATCAGCTTTAAGATCTGATAATCCATTTTTGCGGCGCTCCGCATTAGTTAGCTCTATAACTTTCATTTCTGTTTCAGAAATTCCTTCTGTTGACTCTTCAGCCTGTTGTTGATTTTCATCTGCTGGTTCTTCTGCAGGTTGATTCTCAGGAGGTGCAGCTTGTCCGCCTTGTGGAGCTTGTTTTTGTTCCGGCTGAGCAGGTGCAGGTTGTCCTTGTTGACCCTGAGGTATTTCTTGCTGGAATTTGTAAATAGCGAATGGTCCTTCTTGCTGGAATTTCTCAAAATGCGGGAACTTTTCACTTGGTATTGATGTGCTGAAAGAGTTTTGATCAATTGTTAAGAATCCATTGTTGATTTCTTGGACATCTGCACTTTGACCCATCCCACGAGCATCATTTCTTACATGAGTGATTCCATTGTCATTATCATTATCAAGAAAAGCCGTGTTGTTGTTATCCATATTTTCATTATCGTTAGTAGCACCATTGTTACAACCGACCATTAAAGATAATGCAAAAGCAGTAATTATCGTTACCTTCATAAATTTCTTCATCGTACATCTCCTTTTCATCATTAATACGTTTTTAGTTTTGCAATTTCACTTAAAAGTATTATTGGTAATAATGATAAAAAAGAGATAAATTTGGTAACGTTCGTTATCGAATAAGTTGTTCTAAAACACGTTGAACCTGTAAACCTTCTTCAAATCCAACAAGAAAGGCCTCTTCATTATTTAACTTGTTAACAAAATGTTCGACCAAGCTGCTATTTGGACTTACTAATTCGGAGTCTTTCATGTCTTGCCAAGTTTCACCTTTATTTGCTAATTTCACCTTTCTCCAGTTAATTAAAGAAAGGCTCTGATTTTCCCCATGTATGGTAAAAGCTATTTCTTCATTTTCTGCTTGCCCTGCAAGTCCATCAATTAGAACACTGACTCCATTTTCAAGCTTAAGCATTGCAATGATGCCTTGCTCACTTAATTGGGGATCAGAAGGGTAATCAACATAACTTTTGACTTCTTTTACAGGTCCAAAAAAATGGAGAATCAATTGAAGGTAATGTGGGGAGATTTCTCTGATGAATCCCCCTTGTTTTCTGGAAGCTATCCAATTTGTTTGTTGCCAAGGTCTTGGCCACTGGTCAAAGTGCATTTTTAAGGTAATGCGCTTTATTTTTCCGAATGAGTCTTTGTTTACATAATCCTCTATTGTTGCAAATGCTTTTTCATATACAAGAGGAAAATGCATGGCATGAGCTAAACCAGATTTCTCTGCAGCACGTAGCATAGCTTCTGCTTCTTCCTCAGAATTGGCAAGTGGCTTTTCACAGAGAACATGTTTATTGTGTTGAAAAGCGAACATGACAACCTCATAATGCACTGCTGGTGGAACCGCGACATAAACAAAATCAATTTCTTTCAATTGAATAAGTTCTTTGTAGTCAGAAAAGTAAGATATATCACCGCATTCAATGGCTGTTTCTTTTGCCAAGGATTCATTATAATCGCACACTGCGGCGATTTGAGTATTTTCGTTGTTTTGAAATGCTGAGATTAGCCGTTGGCCCACCACACCTAGCCCAACTACTCCAACTTTATATGTTTTTTTCAATGTTTCTCCCCCTACGGTAGCTTTAACAATTGATTTCCGTCCCAGGCTCTTCGCATTCTATGGGCGGTCCGGAAGCCTCCTCACTTCGTTGAGAGGTCTTCCTTGTCCCTTCCTCCCATAGGAGTCTTGCGCCTTCCACTGCAATCAATTTGGTTTAACATAATCTCTATCTATTTAGTCGGCTAATACTTGGATGAATTCTCTCATGTAGTCTGGAAGGTCAGGTGGTCTTCTGCTGGAGATGATATTACCGTCAACAATTACTGCTTCGTCGACCCACTCTGCTCCGGCGTTTATCATATCGTCCTTAATTCCAGGTGTACTGGTTACTTTTTTCCCTTGAAGTATCTTTGCTGATATAAGCACCCAGCCTGCATGGCAAATTTGACCGATTGGTTTCTGTTGCTCATCCATAGTTCGAATAAATGTTAGAATATCCTCATATCTACGAAGTTTATCTGGTGACCATCCTCCAGGGACCAAGATGGCATCGTAATCTGCTGGGTTTGCATCGTGAAAAGATATGTCGGATTCAATCGGTACGCCATATTTTCCGATGTAGGTCGTTCCTGCTTTTTCCCCCGCAATGACCACTTCTGCACCTTCTTCACGCAAACGTAGAACGGGATACCAAAGCTCCAAGTCCTCAAAATCGTCACTAACCAATTGAATTATTTTTTTGTTATGTAATTTCAATAAAATACCCTCCTTCACAATAATATAACTCCATTGTGAACGAGGGTTTGCCGTTTTGCAAATTATGAAGTTGGTACAGAATCATATATTAGCTGCTCTGCTAATGCTAACTGGCTTTCTACTTGTTCGAAGGATGTACCACCTTCACTTTTCCTTGCACCCACCACGTGTTTTGGCTGAAGCAACTGGAAGATATCATCTGAAAATAAGGGGGAAAATTCCCTATACTCTTCTAGCGATAATCCTAAAAGGTATTTGTTCTGGTTAATCGCATAAAGTACAATTTTACCGATAATTTCATGAGCCTGTCTAAATGGCAAACCTTTGGTCACTAAATAATCGGCAATATCTGTAGCATTTGAAAAGTCTTGAGATACCGCTTCATACATCTTATTTTCGTTTACAGTCATCGTATGGATCATAGGTGCCAATAGTTTCAGGGAACCAACGACCGTTTTGACTGTATCGAACATCCCTTCCTTGTCTTCCTGCATGTCCTTGTTGTAAGCCAATGGCAACCCTTTTAGGACTGTCAAAAGTCCAACGAGATTTCCATAAACTCTCCCCGTTTTGGCTCGAAGCAATTCCGGTACATCCGGGTTTTTCTTTTGAGGCATAATACTTGACCCTGTACAGAAAGAGTCGTCTAGTTCAATGAATTGGAATTCCTGACTTGACCAAATGACCATTTCTTCTGATAAGCGTGAGATGTGTGTCATGATAAGTGATGCATGAGATAGAAACTCGACGATAAAATCACGGTCACTGACTGCATCCATGCTGTTAGGGTATACTTTATCAAATCCTAATAAGGAGGCGGTCTGTGCTCGATCTATCGGGAAGGTAGTGCCCGCCAAGGCACCCGCTCCAAGTGGTGACCAATTGATTCGCTTTAGGCTGTCTTGTAGACGCTCCTTGTCACGTTCAAACATCCAGAAATATGCCATCAGATGGTGAGCAAATGACACAGGTTGGGCGCGTTGCAAATGCGTGTAGCCAGGTAAAATCGTTTGCACGTTTTCTTTAGACTTTATTAAGATGGAACTTTGTACATCCGTCAGTAATGATATGATCTTTTCTGTTTGTTTTTTTAGATATAAGTGCATATCCGTTGCCACTTGGTCATTGCGGCTTCTTCCAGTGTGAAGTTTTCCTCCTACCGGACCTATTTCATCTATTAACAGTTTTTCAATGTTCATATGAATGTCTTCATGTGCAACGGAGAATTCGACTTCGCCTGCATTTATTTTGTTTTGGATTACTTGGAGTCCATGTTGAATTGTTTTTGCGTCGTCTTTTGGGATGATGTCGCAGTCACTTAGCATTTGGACATGTGCCATGCTTCCTTTGATATCTTCTAGTGCGAGTTCACTATCAAATTCGATGGATGCTGTGAACTCTTCTACAAGTTTGTTTGTTTCTTTTGTAAATCTTCCACCCCAGAGCTTTGTCATCTTGATGCCTCCTCTTTTTTAGTGTAATTTGTGATAACCATGTTGATTGTAGTGGAAGGTGCCCAGACTCCTCGAAAATGCTAGCTCATTTTCTTCGTGCGATGAAAAGCTGCCGAAGCCTTCCTAGTCCTTCGGGAAGAAGGGACAAGGGAGACCCCCTGAAGCGTTGAGAGGAGGCTCCCGGACCGCCCGTGGAAAGCGAAGCGCCTGGAACGGAAATCAACAGTTAACGTATCATTACAATGTCACCTTTTCTGTGTTATGGATTTCTGCGTAAACTTTTGTAGGAAGTCCCCATAGTTTGATGAAGCCTACTGCTGCGTTATGATCAAACATATCCCCTTTGGAATAGGTTGCAAGCTCTTCATTGTAAAGGCTGTATGGCGATTGGCGTCCAACTACTGTATGATTGCCTTTTTGGAGTTTCACTCGAATTTTTCCTGTTACATTTTTCTGTGTCTCTTCAATAAATGCCCCAAGAGCGTTTACTAAAGGAGAATACCATAGACCTTCATAAATGACCTTGGCCATTTGCTCATCAATAGAAGCTTTAAACTGGCTAACTTCTCTTGGAAGGGTCAAGAACTCAAGTTCTTTATGTGCTTGAATAAGGATAAGGGCTGCAGGGTTCTCGTATACTTCTCTTGATTTAATTCCTACCAAGCGATTTTCAATATGATCGATTCTTCCGACCCCATGCTTTCCACCGAGCAAATTTAATTCCTCAATAAGATCAACGAGGCCCATTTGCTTTTCATTTAAAGCAACAGGTATACCTTTCTCAAAGCTAATTTCTAGGTATTCTGGCTGATCTGGTGTCAGTTCAATCGGATTAGTCCAATCAAAAGCTGCTTCTGGTGCTTCATTCCATGGATTCTCCAAGACCCCTGCTTCACATGCTCTTCCCCATATATTGGCATCTATGGAGAAAGGATTATCCAGATTAACTGGAATTGGAATATTATGTTTCACAGCATATTCGATTTCCTCATCTCTTGTCATTCCCCACTCACGAACAGGCGCAATGACTTTTAAATTAGGATTTAGCGCTTGAATGGAAACTTCAAAACGGACTTGATCGTTCCCTTTCCCAGTACAACCATGTGCCACTGCCACCGCTCCCTCTTCCTCTGCTACTTGTACAAGCAGCTTTGATATAAGTGGACGAGACAATGCAGATGATAACGGGTATTTACCTTCATACATCGCATTCGATTTTAATGCAGGGACAATATAATCTTTGGCAAGCATCTCTTTTGCATCAATCATAATAGCTTTGATTGCACCCACATCGAGAGCCTTTTGTTTGATTGACTCGAGGTCCTTACCCTCACCAACATCAAGACCCAGTGCAATGACATCATAGCCATATTTCTCTTGTAACCATTTAACGGAAACAGAAGTATCAAGTCCACCTGAATAAGCTAAAACCACTTTTTCTTTCTTCATGTCAATTCCTCCTCTAGTATAAAAATCTAAGTTGTTGTATTTTTATACATTTAAGTGTAAAAAAATTTAGTTACCTAACAAAGCCTTCAAAATGGCTTTTTGTGCATGAAGTCTGTTTTCTGCTTCATCAAATACAACAGAATGAGATCCATCAATTATTTCAGCCGTTACTTCTTCTCCGCGGTGTGCTGGCAGGCAATGCAAAAAGATAAAATCATCCTTAGCATGTTTGCAAAGCTCACTGTTTACTTGATAAGGCGCAAATTCTTTAAGTCTTGCTTCTGTTTCTGCTTCTTGCCCCATGCTGGTCCAGACATCTGTTACGACTACATCCGCATCCTTGATCATTTCAACAGGGCACTCTCCGACCTGAATAGACGAACCTGTTATAAGTGCCTCCTTCTGCATTGCAGTGAGAATGTCAAGATCGGGTACAAACCCAGTAGGACAAGCTATGGAAATATCCATGCCTACTTTTACTGCACCTTCTATCAAAGAATGAGACATATTATTGTTTGCATCTCCCAAGTAACATAACTTTAAGCCTTTTAGCTTCCCTTTGTGCTCCTTGATGGTCAAAAGATCTGCCAAGACTTGAGCTGGATGATGGGAATCAGTTAGACCGTTAATTATTGGTACGTCTGAATGATATGCAAATTCCTCTAATATTTGATGCTCGAAGGTGCGTATCATCAATCCGTCTACATAACGGGACAAAACCTTTGCTGTATCTGCCGGGGACTCTCCTCGCCCTAATTGAATATCATTGGAGCTTAGGAATATTGCATGACCACCAAGTTGCAGCATGCCGACTTCAAACGATACTCTTGTTCTTGTAGAAGCCTTTTCAAAAAGCATAGCAAGCACTTTACCTTGCAAAAACGGGTGAGGTATTCCCTCTTTTTGATATTTTTTTAGTTTCATAGCATCTTCTAATAAATAATGAATGTCTTCTTGTGAAAAGGATCCAAGTGTCAAAAAATGAGATTGACTAACATGATAGGTCTCCTTGTTCGTTTCCCATTTTAGTACACTTTGCATAAATATTCAACCTCTCTCTTTTTATTTTTTATATAATCATTTATAGTTTGATAATGTTGTTGTAAATTATCGTTCAGCATGATGGCTTGTTGAGCGGTTTCTAAACATGTAAAAGTTTTTATTCTGTTCATGGTGCATAATGCGCGGTACATTGCTCCATTACGTAACTGATCTCTTCCAATGGTAGGTATGATGATTGCCGCAACAAACTTCTCCATTTTTAATGTGATGTCTATTTCCTTTTGCAAAATGGTACTCACTTTTATGTTATTTTCTTTTAAGAAATCAGCTGTCCCTTTTGTTGCAATGATAGAAAATCCTTTGTTCACAAGTTCCTTCATAAGTGGAAGAGCATTTGTCTTTTCACGATCTGCAATGGAGCAAAAAATCAT
The DNA here is from genome assembly GCF_012524115.1 of Bacillus sp. RO1. Lineage (GTDB taxonomy): Bacteria > Bacillota > Bacilli > Bacillales > Bacillaceae_I > Sutcliffiella_A. The sequence goes on from NZ_JAAZWB010000021.1 coordinate 7,377, forward strand.
ATTTTCTTCTTGCATGAGCGAGAATGGGCTTTTTTTCCCAAGGAACAATGCTTTACTCATCGCCTCTTCTAAAGTCATTCCAAGTCCGATAATTTCTCCAGTAGACTTCATTTCAGGTCCTAAAACATGATCCACGTCCTTTAGTTTAGCATCCGAAAAGACAGGTGCTTTGACCGTCCAAAAACCAGGATCCTCTTTTAGGCCACTTTGACTGAGTTTCTCACCCAATTGCGCTCTAATTGCCAGTTCTATCATTGGTACATTCGTAACTTTACTAACAATAGGGACTGTTCTGGAAGCCCTTGGATTTACTTCTAAGCAATAGATAATGTCTCCGGATATGACAAATTGGATATTGGCAATTCCAACTATTTTTGCAGCCTGACAAATTTTCCTTGTGTACTCGATTAGTCGTTCTTTCACTTGTTCTGACAGGGAAATCGGTGGAAGAACGGCAAGGCTGTCACCTGAATGGATTCCTGCCTTTTCAATGTGTTCAAATATTGCTGGGATATATATTTTATCTCCATCTGATATTACATCCAGTTCACATTCAAGACCCGGAACATACCGATCGACCAATAAAGGCCATATGGTGTCATTATTTTGGTGTGTTTGGCTGAATTGATTTAATTCTTTTTCATTAAAAAGTGTATACATGGATTGCCCACCTATCACATAAGATGGACGCACCAATACAGGATAACCGATAGTATTAGCTGCTGCCTGCAATTGGTTGTGGTGATCCACCATCATCCCATCAATATGGGGAATACCAACTGATTCCAATAAAGAATAGAAGTGTGATCTGTCCTCAAGCTTGTCAATTGATTCGATGCTCGTTCCTGCTATTTTGACACCATTACTTTTTAGCCCTTCAGCAAGGTTGATGGCAGTCTGACCACCAAATTGAATAAAGACCAGATCAATCTTTTCCTTTTGAATAATGGGTAAAATATCTTCTACTGTAATGGGTTCAAAATAAAGTTTATCAGCCACCGAAAAGTCAGTACTGACTGTTTCAGGGTTGTTATTTACGACTATGGTTTCATATCCTGCTTTCTTCAGGGCTTTTACTGCATGAACTGAGCAATAATCGAACTCAATTCCTTGACCGATACGGATTGGACCGGAACCTACAATAAGTGCTTTTTTGTTATGACTGACTTCTACTTCATCCCCTCCATTGTAAGTGGAATAGTAGTAAGGAGTTATAGCCTCAAATTCAGCTGCACACGTGTCAACTAGTTTATAGGAGGGAAATATATTGTAATCATTCATAAGGAACGCTAATTCTTCATAGTTGCAACCTAACAAGGCACTCAGTCTGTCATTACTGATATTATGACGTTTTGCTATTTTTAAAGTCTCAAGGGGTAATGTATCCAAACTATTGTTTGAAATGACTTTTTCGAGCATTGCCATTTGTTGTAGTTTATGAAGGAACCATTTATCAACAGAAGTCATCTCATGTATGGACTCCAATGAAACACCTTTTCTAAAAGCGTGTGTGATGGCAAAAAGTCTTAAATGCGTTGGCTCCTTGACTAATCGCAACCATTGAGCCTCTTCCATATTCTCTATTACAGGATGTGTAATCCCGTTTAATTTCATCTCCAAAGATCGTAGCCCTTTATTCAAAGCTCCTTCAAAGGTACGGTCAATCGCAAGTACCTCACCAGTTGCCTTCATTTGAGTACTTAGGGTTGAATCCGCTTCAGGAAATTTATCAAATGGAAACCTTGGTAACTTCACTACAACATAATCAAGTGCAGGTTCAAAGGAAGCATACGTAGAGCCTGTAATTGGATTTTTAATTTCATCCAGGTGGTAACCTACTGCACACTTGGCTGCCATTCTTGCAATCGGATAACCGGTTGCCTTTGATGCAAGAGCGGATGAACGGCTTACCCGAGGATTCACCTCGATAATATAGTAATCGTCTGACTGTGGATCCATAGCAAATTGGATATTACAGCCTCCGACAATCTTTAAGTTTCTGATAATTTTTAAACTTGCATTTCTTAGTAGTTGAAATTGTCTATCAGTTAATGTTTGGGATGGAGCCACTACAATAGAGTCTCCAGTATGAACGCCTACCGGATCAAAATTTTCCATGTTACAGACGATGATGCAAGTATCGTTTTCATCACGCATCACCTCGTACTCCACTTCTTTCCAGCCTTTTATACTTCTTTCCACTAATACTTGACCTATGGGACTCAGGCTTAATCCTTTTTTCAGTATGGTTTCAAACTCTATATTGTTATATGCAAAGCCCCCACCTTCTCCGCCTAAGGTGTATGCCGGTCTGATGATAAGCGGGTAACCGATTTTCTTTACAAATTGAAGGCCTTCTTTTAGAGAATGGACAATTTGGGATTCTGGAACTGGTTCATTCAACTCCATCATCAGTTTCCGAAACAGTTCTCGGTCCTCTCCTTGTTGAATAGAGTGAACGGATGTTCCAAGGACTGAAACATTATGTTTTTCCAAGATATCTTTGTCCGAAAGCTCTACTATCAGGTTCAATGCCGTCTGTCCGCCAAGCGTTCCAATAATTCCATCAGGCTGTTCTTTTTCGATAATTTTCTCTAAACTTTCCACTGTTAAAGGTTCCATATAAACGTGATCTGCAATATCAACATCAGTCATGATGGTCGCAGGATTGTTGTTTACGAGGACCACTTCTATCCCCTCTTCTTTAAGAGCAAGGCAAGCTTGTGTTCCAGCATAGTCAAACTCAGCTGCTTGACCGATGACAATCGGTCCTGACCCGATTACCAACACTTTTTTTATTGTTTTGTTAAATGGCATAAGACATTACTCCTATTTTCTCATGGATGAGTGTTAAAAATTTTTCAAATATATAATTGGTATCCTGCGGTCCAGGGTGTGCTTCCGGATGAAATTGAACACTTAAAGCAGGAAAATTTTTAAGTTGAAGGCCTTCCACTGTGCCATCGTTGATATTTTTATAGGTAATAGAAAAGACTTCTAGATTAATAGAATCTTCTTTTACGTTATAGCTGTGATTTTGAGACGTGATATACACTTTCCCTGTTGCAAGATCTTTGACAGGGTGATTGCCGCCTCTATGTCCAAAAAGCAATTTTTCTGTTTTTGCACCAAATGCCATAGCTAACAATTGATGGCCAAGGCAGATTCCTAGCGTTGGCAATTTTTCTGCAATCTTTTTTATTTTTGGCAAGTGACTCTTCAAAACTTCTGGATTTCCAGGACCATTACTTAATAACACACCATCAGGTTGAAGAGTCTCTACTTCTTCTAGGCTTGTGGTAAAAGGCACAACTGTTACCTGACAATTTGCATGAAGCAAAGCTTCTAATATTGACTTTTTATAACCATAATCCAGTAGAACAATATGAGGACCTGCCCCAGGATAGTTTTTTATTTTTGGAGTGGACACCATTTCCACCCAATTTTCTGGAACTATTACATCGGGGAAGTCTTTTATAGAGTCAGTAATAAACCCTTTCACCGACCCCCGTTTTCGAATCGTTTTAACAAGCTCTCTTGTATCCACATTACTAAGTCCACTGATTCCCATTTTTTCCAAAAGTTCAGGTGCTGCCACCTCAGAAGAGTAATGATTAGGCAAGTAACAAGCCTCTCCCATGACTACACCTTTTGCATAAATGTTTTGGGCTTCATAATCTTGTGGGTTAAAGCCATAGTTTCCAATTAACGGATAACAAAAAACGATAATTTGGCCTGCATAAGAGGGATCTGACATGATTTCCTGATAACCAGTCATACTGGTGTTAAAAACCACTTCCCCTATCGCATCCCTTTTATTTCCTATTAAAGTACCCGGGAAAACTTCCCCTGTCTCTAAAACTAAATATCCATTATCCATGTTCTTCCTCCCTGTATTGCTTTAGTACCTTAATGAATTTTTGAACAAAAGAGACCACTTCACCTTGTGAGATTGTGAGAGGTGGAAGCAGTCTTACCACGTTTGGACCCGCACTTAAAAGTAATAGCTTTTCTTCTATTGCCAGTTTGACTATATCAATTGCGTTACCATTTATCTCTAAACCTATTAACATACCCTTTCCCCTTTTTCCTTTGATAAAGGAAAAGTCATCTAGTAAGCTTTCAAGCTGTGAATGCAGGAAATGGCTTTGTTCTGCAACATTTTTCAAAAAGTTTTCTTCGCTTATTATGTTTAAAGTTTCAATTCCTGCAGTACATGCTAACGGGTTCCCGCCAAAAGTACTTCCATGCATTCCAGGTTTAATGGCAGCAGCGACCTCTTCTTTAGCAAGCATCGCGCCAATCGGAAAACCAGAGCCGAGTCCTTTGGCTAGTGTCATGATATCTGGTTCTACATCGTACTGTTCATATAAAAAAAGGCTTCCTGTACGCCCCATTCCCGTTTGCACTTCATCGACGACGAGTAGAATTTCTTTTTCCTTACATAAAGAAGCTAGTTTCTTAACCCAATCAGGTTCTGCCGGGACCACTCCACCCTCGCCTTGAAGAAGTTCAAGCATGACAGCTGTTGGTTCCAGTTCTCTTATGGTTTGGAGAGATTGGTAATCGTTATAAGGAAGATGGATAAACCCTTCTAGCATAGGTTCAAATCCAGACTTGATTTTATCTTGACCTGTTGCAGCCACTGTAGCCAAGGTTCTTCCGTGAAAGCTTTGCTGAAAAGTAACAATGCTAGCTTGCTTTTTACGATTGTTATTAGCCAGGGCTCTTACAAGCTTAATAGCAGCCTCATTTGCCTCTGCACCGCTATTACAGAAAAAAACCTGATCAAAGCAGGATTTTTCCACTAGTAGGCGAGCAAGTTCTTCCTGTTTTGGAACGTGATAAAGGTTGGACGTATGCCAAAGATCAGACAGTTGTTTTTCAAGAGCCTTTTGAACTTCAGGGGGACAATGGCCTAAATTGCAGGTTGCTATTCCCGAAGTGAAATCGAGATACGCTTCATTCTTGTCAGACCATACATATGTTCCTTTACCTTTTTGGATTGATAAAGGCAGCCTGCTATATGTATTCATTATTGGTGAGTATTTAGTAGCAGATTTAGACACTTTTCTCCATAACCTCCTCAAGATAGAATGATGTACCTGCACCTGTAAGGTTCAATGCAAACTGGGTTAAGGCATCCCTTGTAGTTCCATTGATTATTCCAATTTTACTCACCCCTTTTGATAAGCATTGAATGGCAGCCTCTACTTTTGGAATCATCCCACCGGTAATTTGATTACTTTCTATTAAGCTAAAAACTTCTAAATCTGATAACTTAGACGCGACAGAGTCTCCTACATGCACTCCATCAACATCAGTGATCATGCAAAGCGGCGCACGGAATGCCGTTGCAACAGCAGCAGCTGCCATATCCGCATTAATGTTGTAGTGCTGGCCGTCTGTATCAACAGCAACTGGTGAGATAATTGGAATAATCTCTTGTTGCATGATTGGAAGTAATAGTTCTTTATTAACAGCCACAATTTCGCCAACTAACCCTAGCTCCTCTGTATTGGCAACCGGTTCTGCGATAAGAAACTTCCCGTCTACTCCACTTAAACCCATAGCATTACCGCCTGCTTTCATTACTTGACGGACAAGATGCTTGTTCATCGATCCTGACAAGACCATTTCCACTACTTCCAATACAGGTTCCGTCGTTTTTCTTAAACCTTTTACGAAAGTGGTTTCCACATCTAAGGAGGACAAAATAGTAGAAATAGAAGGTCCCCCACCATGAACTACAATGGGTTGAATTTGATGCTTGTTTTTTAATTCCACTAATTCAGTAAAAAAAGAGGGGGAAAGTTTCTCCATTGTACTGCCCCCACATTTTATTACGAATATTTTCATAATCTGGCCTCCTTCAAGTTCGATAAGATGCATTGATTCGTACATAATCGTAGGATAAATCACAACCCCATGCCGTAGCATTTTCGTTTCCGGCATGAAGATCTACAGTAATTTCAATTTTTTCATTCTTCAAATAGGATTTGGCTTCCTCTTCACAGAATGAAACAGGCATACCATCTTCAACAATTAAGACAGGTCCAATCTTTAATTTGATTTTTTCCGTATTGATCGTAATCCCGCTATAACCCACTGCTGACACTATTCTGCCCCAGTTTGGGTCCTGACCAAAAACCGCCGTTTTCACCAAGCTTGAGCCGACAATGGATTTTGCAATTACTTGTGCATCGTTAACCGTTTTGGCACCGTTTACTTGTACTTCAACTAATTTTGTTGCACCTTCCCCATCTCGGGCTATTTGTTTAGAGAGTGATTGACACACTATGTGAAGTCCTTCTTTGAAAAGAGAATATTCAACGTCATCTATTGTCCATGGTTCATTTCCAGCCATCCCATTTGCCAACACAAGCACCATGTCATTTGTACTTGTATCTCCGTCCACGGTAATCATATTAAATGTCTCTGCCGTTACTTCTCTTAAAGCTTGTTGCAATAGTTCATGATGAATATTGATATCTGTTGTGACAAACCCAAGCATGGTTGCCATGTTTGGATGAACCATTCCCGATCCCTTTGCTGCTCCTGCTATTGTGTATACCTTATTTTCTGTTTCTAACTGAAGACATATATGTTTCGTAAATGTGTCTGTAGTCAGAATGGCTTCTTCAAATGAAGGAGCATCATAATTAACAACCGTTGATATCGATTCCACCCCTGTAACTAGCTTGTTCATTGGAAGTTGTTCCCCTATGACTCCTGTGGAAATAACTGCAACATCGTCCTCTCTAAGACAGGCTTTCTCGGCAAACATTTCTCTCATTTTATAAGCGTTTTGTAAACCTACTTTACCTGTACAAGAGTTGGCATTACCGGAGTTAACAATGACTCCTTGAAGAGTTCCGTTAGTGTTGATGCTTTCTTGTGATACTTTAAGCGGTGGTGCCTGAAATTGATTGGTTGTGTAAACTGCTGCAGCTGTTGCTGGAACTTCACTATAAATCCAGCCCAGGTCTTTTCGTTTACGTTTTATTCCGCAGTGCAGGCCACCGGCTGAAAAGCCTTTGGGAGTACAAATATTTCCTTGTTCCAAAGCAATCCATTTTCTATTGTTTGATAATATTTCCAATTTCATATTCTCACCTCTTTTTTATGGATAAACTGGAGTTATCTTCAGTCCTGTTTGTTCGTTCCAACCGTTCATGATGTTCATGTTTTGAACTGCCTGCCCCGATGCCCCTTTCATTACATTGTCAATTACAGAGACGATTGTGATTCTGTTGGTTCTTTCGTCCACTGCTATTCCAAGGTCACAATAGTTCGAGCTGTAAACCTCTTTAGTGGAGGGCCATTGGTTCTCCTGTCTGATTCGAACAAAATACTCTTGTCGATAGAACTCATGATATAGTTCTAAAGCATCTTTCGTTGATAAAGATTGTGTCAGCTCACAGTAGATTGTGCACATTATCCCCCTTGCCATTGGAACAAGATGTGGAGTAAAAGAAATGGTGGCATTAGAATTTGTATATGTCTGAATCACTTGTTCCATTTCCGGGATGTGTTGATGGTTTCCTAGTTTATAAGCTTTTACATTTTCATTAACTTCGCAATAATGAGTGCCCATGGAAGCTTTTCTACCGGCCCCGGTTACTCCTGATTTCCCATCAATGATGATGCTGTTTAGATGAACCAGATTGTTTTTTAATAAAGGTGCAAGACCAATCAATGTTGCCGTAGGATAACAGCCGGGATTTGCAATTAATAAAGCATTTTTGATTTCTTCTCTGAATAGTTCTGGCAGCCCATATGTAGATTTTTGTAAAACGCTAGTTGGCGCTGGTGAATATTTATACCATTCGTTGTATAAGTGAGAATCTTTTAACCGATGATCTCCAGATAGATCTATGCAAGGAATCTCCTCTTCTACAAATCTATGAACATGATTTTTTGCGACACCAGATGGTGTAGCAAAAAAGAACAAATCGGCATACCCAAAAATATCGTCTACATTCATTTCTTCTAATTTATTTTCACAAATCCCTTGTAAATGGGGATATTGTTTAGTGATAAGTGTTCCACTTGTAGAGTGTGAACCTAGAAAACTTAATTCCACTTCTGGATGTTGCTTTAAAATTCTTATAAGTTCTGCGCCACTATATCCGTTCGCTCCGATAATTCCAACCTTCAAGTCCTTCATCCTCTCCATGCGTTAATAATATGAATTATTATAACTACGTATGTATAAAAATACAATAAGTTTTTTAAAAAAGAAATAAAAAGATGACCTTGGAATGAATGTTCCTAAGGTCATCTCTTTTGGTATGATATTCTATTCTCCCAAAGCGGCAATCGTCTGTGCCAAAAGTTCCGTTCTCTCTGTTAAGGAAGGGATCTCAAGATATTCCTCTTCACTGTGGGCATTACCACCGACCGGACCCATTCCGTCTACGGTGGCAATTCCCATTGCAGCAGTAAAGGAGGCATCCGACCCGCCGCCTGTAGCAGTGTCTTTAACCTCTACACCAATTTGTTCGCCTACTTTTTCAATGACATGTAACAGCGATTCAGTTCGTGCTGTCTTTTCCATCGGTAGCCTGTTCATTTCTCCGACCAGCTCAACTTCGGTTCCTTTGACATCTGTAGACGCACAAATTTTTTCCAATTTCTGTTCAATAGGTTTTGCCTGTTCTCGTTCTGTTATTCTTATGTCTACATGTGCTACTGCACTATCAGACACCGTATTGACAGAGGATCCTCCCTCAATTAAACCTACATTAACACTAATTCCCTTAGAATGATCGTTAAGGGCATGTAACTGAATGACTTTATGTGCCAGTTCTTCAATGGCACTTCTCCCTTTTTCAGGTTCAATTCCAGAGTGCGCTGCCCGTCCACGCACATTTATAGTATATTTTCCTTTTCCTCTTCTGGCAGTTACTAAAGAACCATCTTTTCTCGCTGGTTCCATGATCAGCGCATATTTTTTATCCTTTGCTTTGCTCTCAATAAGGGATTTGGAAGATGGAGATCCTATCTCTTCATCACTGTTCAACACAAGTACAACATTCTGGTAAGCTTTTGAATGAGAATGAATTAACGCTTTCATCGCGTAGAGTATGGAAACTTGGCTAGCTTTCATATCAATGACACCTGGTCCATATGCTCTGTCACCCTCCACCTTAAATGGTCGAGATTGTACAGTTCCGTTAGGAAACACAGTATCCATATGTGCCACAATAATTATATTAGGTTCCTTTGCTAAAGGGTGTTGAATAACTAAATGATGTCCATACTTTTCTTCCTCTAGCACCTGAACGGAAAATCCAATAGATCTATACTCATTTGATAAAATAGATCCAATTTGATCAATTCCCTCCTTCGAAGTAGAGCCACTATCAATATTGACCAGTTTTTCCAATAACTCTAGCATTTCAGATTGTTTATCTTGTAAAAACTCCTTCATCTTACTCTCTCCTGACTTTTTAAACGCATACACTTTTTTTATACATATATTTATTATCTTTCACCATTATACCTTTTCTACTTATTAAGTCCTATATTTCCTTTATTCTACCTATTTGAGAAGTTCAAACTTATTTTATTCAATAAATAATAATTTTATCTGAATAAACTATTTATTATGTTTTATCGCAAATCTATGTTATATTGTTTAGGCGATGAGCTGAATTGTGTAAGTCGACGGACACGCTTTTAGCAAGGCATGAATGTGGTCATGCTGTCCCTCGCCTCAATACGCAGAGAAGGCACCTTTTTAGGTGGCCTTCTTTTTTTTTGCTACTTTTTCGCCATGTCTGCTATACTGTCTACATCTATTAGAGAAAGAAGGTATTTTTTTGATACGCTTTGGAGTGATTGGCACCAACTGGATAACAGAATCATTTATCAATGCAGCATTAGAGTCGGAAGATTTCCGTTTAACGGCTGTCTATTCCCGAAAAGAAGAAACAGCAAGGGATTTTGGGAATAAATTTAATGTCACTACTACATATACTGATTTAGAAGAGTTTACAAGAAGCAACGAAATCGATGCCGTATATATAGCCAGCCCGAATTCTCTGCATGCAAAGCAAGCAATTGCCTGTATGGATCAAGGGAAACATGTGTTATGCGAAAAACCGATAGCTTCCAATACGAAAGAATTATCAGATATGATAGATACTGCAAAAAGAAATAACGTGGTTCTGATGGAGGCAATGAAAAGCACCCTGCTTCCTAACTTCTTGGCAGTGAAAGAGAACCTGCATAAAATCGGGCAGATCAGGCGTTATATCGCAAGTTATTGTCAGTATTCCTCTCGCTATGATAAGTACAAGGAAGGAACAGTGCTTAATGCATTTAAGCCTGAATTTTCTAATGGTTCTTTAATGGACATTGGTATCTATACCATCTATCCAATGGTGGCATTGTTCGGAAAGCCGAATGCTTTACACGCCACCGCCCATATGCTGGAATCTGGAGTGGATGGACAAGGAAGCATCTTGTTCCAGTATGATGGGATGGATGCTTCTGTCGCCTACTCCAAAATAGCAAACTCCTACCTTCCTTCCGAAATACAAGGAGAAGAAGGAACAATTATTTTAGATACCATCCATACACCTGAGAAAATACGAATTAAATATAAAGACGGATCTATCGAGGATATAACGGTCCCTCAAAAAGCTGAATCCATGTTTTACGAAGCAGAAGAGTTTATTCGGCTAATAAAGTCAGGTGAAAAGGAATCCTCTATCAATTCTCATAGTACTTCCCTGCAAACCATGGAACTACTAGAAGAAGCCCGCTTACAAATAGGGCTTGTCTACCCTGCTGACAAAAGATAACCTATACTTCTAAAAGAATCGCCTGTTGCATACGGGCGGTTCTTTTTTATTTGGTTTCTTTTTTTACCTTTTAACTTAATGTCAAGTAATGAAGACTTCTTTCGTTCTTTTTTGTGCTTAGAGAGGTCCTCATCGCTCGGATGAAGACTTCTTTCGTTCTTTTTTGTGCTTAGAGAGGTCCTCATTTTTGGGATGAAGACTTCTTTCGTTCTTTTTTCGTGCTAGAGAGGTCCTCATTTTTGGGATGAAGACATCTTTCGTTCTTTTTTCGTGCTAGAGAGGTCCTCATCGCTCGGATGAAGTCTTCTCACATCCCTTTTTCGTGCTAGAGAGGTCCTCGTTTCACGGATGAAGACATCTACCTTCCCTTTTTCGTGCTAGACAGGTCCTCATTTCACGGATGAAGACATCTTTCGTTCTTTTTTGTGATTAGAGAGGTCCTCATCGCTCGGATGAAGTCTTCTCACATCCCTTTTTCGTGCTAGAGAGGTCCTCATCGCTCGGATGAAGACTTCTCACATCCCTTTTTCGTGCTTAGTGAGGTCCTCATCGCTCGGATGAAGACATCTACCTTCCCTTTTACGTGCTAGAGAAGTCCTCATCGCACGGATGAAGACATCTACCTTCCCTTTTACGTGCTAGAGAGGTCCTCATCGCTCGGATGAAGACTTCTCACATCCCATTTTCGTGCTAGGCAGGTCCTCATAGGGCTGATGAGGACCTAAGAGGAGCGTCATCGAAAGAAGAGAGGTCTTCATAATTACCACAATCCTACACAATGGATAAAGTTAGAATTTTCAAACAAAAACCCTACCATTTACGCTCTAGTATTGGTATAGTATGAAGTACAAAGAATAAAGGAGTGTGCCATGAAATATAAAGCTCGGACTATACCTCGCGAGTTAGAAGTTTATCAATTACTTAATTCTCGCAAAAATCTACTCGATAATGAGAGGAAGCACCTTTATGCCCTTCAGAAAGGGTACGAAGGAGAATTACTTTTTGATAACTTGACTTCTTCAGTTATTAAAACCGAATGTCTCATTCTCAACGACTTACTTCTTCCCCACAACAAAAACACTTTTCAAATCGACTCACTGATCATTGTCCCAGATACCATTTACATTATTGAAGTGAAAAATTTCGAAGGGGATTATTTTTATGAACAAGACCGCCTTTTTACAAGGATTCCTCCAGATTCTGAAGTAACCAACCCGCTCATTCAACTTAATAGAAGTGAGTCTTTGTTCCGACAACTTTTACAACAGCTCGGAAATAATATGACTATTCAATCATACGTAGTGTTCATAAACCCCGAATTTACGCTATATCAAGCACCCATCAACAAGCAAATCGTCTACCCAGGTCAGATTAATAGATTCCTAAAAAGCATTCGTCCTATCTCTTTAAAACTAGATAATAACCACTACGTAATTGCAGACAAACTTAAGTCCCTTCATAACCCTAATGCTCCATTTTATCTTCCACCTTCCTATAAATATGATGAGCTTCAAAAAGGTATCCCTTGCTCGTATTGTGAATCGTTAGAATTTACTACAAAGGGAACTTACTGTTATTGTTTGGTGTGCTTAAAAAAAGAAACGATGGAAAAACGTATTCTACGAATTGTTCATCATTTCACTATGCTGTTCCCTGATATAAAAATAACTACAAATGCGATTTTTGACTGGGGTAGTGGAAAAATTGCAAAGCGGGTTATTAGGCGAGTGCTTCAAAAACATCTGAAAACTAAAGGTGTACATCAGTGGAGTTATTATGAGTTTTAAGAATGTGTGATAATAAAATATTTTTTTAGAAGTACGCGAAGGTGGATAGTAGTCCATCTTCGCTTTTTATGTGCTAAAACACTACCTAATTTAAATTACAATTAGAGATTAAGACCTCAGTGAAAGGGAAATCAGAGATGAGAAGTCTTCATCGCACGAATGAAGACATTTATTGTTCTTTTTTGTGCTTAGAGAGGTCCTCATCGCACGCATCAAGACATTTCCTGTTCCCTTTTCACCCAAGACAGGTCCTCATCGCACGCATCAAGACATCTCCTGTTCCCTTTTCACCCAAGACAGGTCCTCATCGCACGCATGAAGACATCTCCTGTTCCCTTTTCACCCAAGACAGGTCCTCATCGCACGCATCAAGACATCCCCTGTTCCCTTTTCACCCCAGAGAGGTGCTCATCGCGCAGAATGAAAATCTCCCCCTCAAAGCAGGGGCTAACCAAAAACTATCGATTATTAGCACATTTTTAATAGACTTTAAGCCTATTTTGCTAAATCTAGTAAAAATGGACGTTTGCTAGAGGACAGGCGTCCACTCTCTTATCTAGTAAATACATAGTATGTGGTAGATAAGAAAAAGGGGGTGTAAGAATGGCAGATAGCAAAGATATGCAACGAGATATTTCAAAACTCACCCAGGCAACAACTAACATGATGCTTCAAAATGTTTTAAAGAAACACAATGTGAAACTTAGTGGAGATAACTTCTCCAAAGAACAGAAAGCGCAACTGAAGAAATTGGTTGCAGATATTCAAGATTCTTTCGGTAAAATGGAAAAGCTTCAGAAAGAGGAAAAAAAATAAATATTATAAATGGGGGATTTAAATAATGAGTAAAGACTGGTTATTCGGTGGAAGAAGCTGCGGCTATGACAATGATGGCTGGAATGCTTTAGCAGCAGGTAGTAGACACCCGCTTGACAATGATGGTGTAGCTCAAGAGGCTGACCAAGTAAACAAAATGCTACAAAAATCTTATGAGCAAATTATTATTAAAGATTCTGCGGATATTGAAGTAACAACGACTGACACAAAAATCGCCGTATCTCTTCAAGCTGCTATTCAAGCTGCTATCGCTCTAGTAATAAGCGTAAGTATCGCAGACAGCAACAAAGCAGAGCAAGTAATCCAAGAATTGCTACAAAGCTCCAAATCTGTACAAGTAAGTCACCAACAGACATATATTCAAAACTCTCGTGGTGTAAGAGTTACCACTACTGACACTGACCTAGTACTAAATATCCAACTACTTCTTCAACTATTGATTGCACTCGTTGTAGCTGTAGACATCTTATAATCTAACTGAAAACTTGCCCGCTTCAGTTAAAATTTTCAAAAAACACCTGCCATATAACACTCCTTCTTATCTAAAGTGCCGGAAAACACCTACAATTCCTGCCAAAACAAATCATAGCCTCCTTGCTATACCCATCTTACACCACACCTTCAAATAGTTCGTTAAATGGAAGACCAGAATGTTGGTCTTCTTTTATTTGCTTTTATGATAAATCTAGTCTTTTGCCTAGTTTTCTCCAAAACGCACGCAAATCCAACGCTCTCTCATAAGATAGTATAGTTATAAAACCTATATTAAACTCAAAGGAGTCAAGATATGCGAGAGAAAAACAACAACCTGCTGCCTATTCCCAAATTGTTCGATCAGACGAAATCCATCACGTCCAACCAGCAGGAATTTAGAAAAAACTATTTAGCAGATATATTAAAGCAACAAGAAGAAACAAATTTGACTGTATCTAGGTCAGTTAACAAGATTAATCATACCTTACAACAAAGCATCTCTACCCAGGATTCGAATCATCAACTTCTCCTGGATAAATTATACTCCCAAGAAAAGGTCCAAAAAGAATTATCAGTAATGATATTAACCCAGTCAATATTAAGTGAAGAACTTAAGGGAAATATTGCATCTAATGAAGAAAGCAGTAAAAAGGTAGAGCAAAGACTGGATAAATTAGAATTATTGGTGGAAGAAGAAAAATTATTGAGTCAGGCTACAATAGATCAGTTGGCATTCCAAGAGAATCTTACCCGTGGCATACACTCAAAGTTAGAGAAATATGAAGAAATGTATGAAGACATCCAATCAAAGTTACATGATCAGGAACATTTTTACCAAGAAATAAATAATAAATTACAGCTTCAAGAAATATTTCATCAATCTGTAATGGAGCGTCTGGACAGCCAAGACATTGCATCTCAGAAAATTGCCGATCAGCTAAAAATGTTGAGACACACATTAGTTGATAAATTGGAAACCGCCATTACATCCATTGATAGTAAATACAGGCAAACTCTTCATTATCTTAGTGGAAGTATGATTGGATTAAAAGAACGAATCATTCAAAAGACACCCATTCAGAACGAAAGTAATGAAGTGAAAAAAGTAGAAGTAAAGCAAGAGTAGTCCTCAGGCTGCTCTTTTTTCGTTTGATTTTTCTGAACATTCATACTAATATTTAACTAGCACTTACTTTTCTATTATGGAGGTTTTAACAATGGCAGAGTTAGTACATAAAACAATAGGTGATTTATTGGATGAAACAGTAGCACTTTACCCTGATAAAGAAGCTGTTGTTTATGTGGAAACAGGATTGCGTTATAGTTATAAAGAGTTTCAGCAAATCTGTAACCAAGTAGCAAAAGGCTTAATGAGCCTAGGGGTTCAAAAAGGAGACCACATTGCTGTTTGGGCTTCCAATAAACCGGAGTGGTTAATTACACAGTACGCGAGTGCAAAAATCGGCGCAGTTTTAGTAACAGTCAATACTAGCTATCAATCAAAGGAACTCGAGTACCTATTGCGGCAATCAGATTCCACTACACTTCTTCTTATGGATCATTTTAAAGACGTGAGCTACTTGAATATGCTTCAAGAATTATGTCCAGAGCTTGCAAAATGTGCACCTGGGGACCTTGTATCTAATAGATTACCTAAATTAAAGAACGTCATTTTTATGGGTAGCGAAAATTACCCAGGTATGTTCCAATGGGATGACCTACTGAAAAATTCCATGTCCATTACAGACGAAGAATTACTGATCCGACAGAACAGTACAAACTATGATGAAGTGATCAACATGCAATATACATCCGGTACAACCGGCTTCCCAAAAGGTGTCATGCTTACCCACTCCAATATTATCAATAATGCCATTAATGTTGCGGAATGCCAGAAGCTTACCGCAGAAGATAAAATATGCATTCCGGTTCCTTTTTTCCACTGTTTTGGATGTGTGATGGGTACCCTGGCTGCTGTAGTAACAGGAGCGACGATGGTTCCTCTTGTTATGTTTGATCCACTTTTAGTTTTAAAAGCGGTAGAACAAGAAAAATGTACGGCACTTTATGGAGTTCCAACCATGTTCATCGCGGAACTAAACCACCCTGAATTTAATAACTACAATCTGTCAAGTTTACGAACCGGTATTATGGCAGGTTCACCTTGTCCAACCGAAATTATGAAAAGAGTTGTAAATGATATGGGAGCTAAAGAAATTACCATCGCATATGGCCAAACCGAAGCCTCCCCAGTTATTACACAAACTCGCCCACACGACAGTATTGAGAGACGCGTGTCAACTGTTGGAAGCGCTTTAGATAATGTGGAAGTAAAAATTATCAACCCTGCAACAGGGGAAAATGTTCCATATGGCGTTCAAGGCGAACTATGTACAAGAGGTTACCTTGTTATGAAAGGCTATTATAAAATGGAAGATCAAACAAAAGATACGATTGATACAGATGGATGGCTTCATACAGGAGATCTTGCTACTATCGATGAGGATGGGTATGTCGTCATTACAGGCAGACTAAAAGATATGATTATTAGAGGTGGAGAGAATATTTATCCACGTGAGATTGAGGAATTTTTATACTCTCATCCCAAAATTTTCGATGTTCAAATTGTAGGAGTTCCAGATGAAAAGTTCGGCGAGCAGGTTGCAGCATTTATTAAAGTCAAACCTGGCGAAAGCTTAAACAGTCAAGAAGTCAAAGACTACTGCATCGGAAAAATATCAAAATATAAAATACCTTACTATGTAGAGATCGTAGACGAGTACCCAATGACAGCATCAGGGAAAATCCAAAAATTCAAACTCAGAGAACATGCCGTAAATACACTAGTCAGAATGTAAAATGGTAAGGGGTAATTTGCCCCTTACCATTTTTTTAACTAGTTTTGACTATCTCATTAATGGTACTAATAACTCTTACGATATCCTCTCTGCTCACATCAAAATGAGTCGTAAGGCGCACAAGCGTAGGTCCAAACGGAACAGTCAAAACACCTTTCTCTTTTAACAATCGTACAAACTGATCAGCCATCATTTCCAACCCGGATACATCCACTACCACAATATTCGTTTCTACCGAATTTACTATTTTTAAAGAGCTAATTCCCCTTAACCCTTCAGCAAGAAACGTGGCATTATCATGATCTTCGGAAAGTCTTTCTGTCATTTGGGTTAAAGCAATTAACCCAGGTGCCGCAATAATCCCAACTTGCCTCAGTCCCCCACCAAGACGCTTTCTCCATTTTCTGGCTCGTTTAATGAAGTCGTTTGAACCGGCAATGATCGAACCAACAGGTGCACCCAATCCTTTGGACAAACATACTTGTACCGTATCGCAATGTTTTGTGAACTCTTTTATAGGTATGCCCGAACTTGCTGCGGCATTAAATAGTCGTGCGCCATCCACGTGAACAGGTATAGAATATCCCTGTGCCACTTTATAGATTTCTGCCATGTTTGATACAGGTACCACTGCCCCACCAGCACGATTATGAGTGTTCTCTATACAAATTAGACCAGTTTCAGGAAAGTGTTGATCCTCCCCACGAATAGCAGATTCTATATCTTGTGGATTCATTATCCCGTTAACGCCTGGAATGGTTCTTGTTTGAACTCCTGCCAAAGCGGCAACAGCACCAGATTCATAATAAAAGATATGAGACTCTTCTTCTAGTAATATCTCATTTCCTGGTCGACAATGCGTCAATACAGCAATTTGGTTTCCTTGCGTTCCGCTTGTAACAAACAGTGCCGCTTCTTTTCCAAGAATCTTTGCCGCTTTTTCTTCTAATAGCGTTACCGTGGGATCTTCTCCGTACACGTCATCTCCCACTTTCGCTTCATAGGCAGCCTTTCTCATTTCCTCTGTTGGTTTTGTAACCGTATCACTTCTTAAATCAATCATATGTCCTTCCCCTTCTCTTTTTTTCTTACAGTTTACCAGAATGTTATTTATTTCGTACACCGTAAAATTATCTACCATTGTTCCACATTCACATGCTATGATTATTTAACATACATATCTTGGCTTTTAACACCTATTACCATAGAAGGAGTTTAAATTAATATGCAAGCACAAAAAGTCAAACTAGATACCGCTTCCACCGAAAGCTCCACCGTTTATCCAATTCTTTTTATCATTGGCCTTGTTCACCTGCTGAATGACGCTTTACAATCAGTGGTGCCGGCCTTATTCCCCGTGTTGCAAAATTCCATGGGGTTAACATTTACTCAGTTGGGACTGATTGCATTTGCGTTAAATGCTACCTCTTCCCTTATTCAACCAGTTGTTGGCATAATTACAGATAAAAGGCCGTCTCCATATGCCCTGCCTATCGGACTTACTTCTTCTTTATTCGGGATTATTGGCTTGGCATTGGCACCAAACTTTTGGGTAATTATTCTTTCCGTAGTCTTTATTGGACTTGGTTCTGCCGCATTCCACCCAGAAGGATCTCGTGTAGCCTATATGGCTGCGGGTAATCGCAGAGGTCTGGCACAGTCCATATATCAAGTAGGAGGCAATTCGGGGCAGGCTTTAGCGCCGTTAATGGCAGCATATATCCTATTGCCACTTGGACAAAAAGGCGTGCTTTGGTTCACAGTTGTTGCTGCTGCAGCTGTCATACTACTTTTATACATTGCAGCTTGGTACAAACAGCAAGTAGCGAATACATATAGGCCGGTTAAACAAAAGAAAACGCAACAAGCTAAATCTTCGGGTAAAAACATTGGAAATAGACGACTCATTACCTTTTCTATATCATTACTGATATTTCTTGTATTTGCTCGTTCGTGGTTTCATGCGGGTGTCACTAATTTCTATGCTTTTTACGCCATAGAGAACTATGGTATACCAATTGCAGATTCACAAATTTATATTTTTGTGTTTTTAGGTGCAGGTGCTGTTGGCACATTCTTTGGAGGGCCATTGGCAGACCGCTTCGGAAAAAGACTGATCATTTCTCTCTCTATGCTGGGGTCGGCTCCACTTGCTTTGTTGCTACCTTTTGTAGGTCCGACACTTGCCTATATACTTGTTGCCATTATCGGGTTCATCATTCTCTCTAGCTTTTCGGTTACAGTAGTATACGCTCAGGAACTAGTTCCTGGTCGCATTGGGCTGGTTTCCGGCTTAATTGTAGGACTAGCATTTGGAATGGGTGCTGTGGGATCTGTTGCACTTGGTATACTAGCAGACTGGATTGGGTTAACTAATACCATCATCTTTACTGTTTGCTTACCTTTTATAGGACTTTTGACGTTCTTCCTTCCTAGTGATCAAAAAGTTAGAGAAATGCATAGTTAATTCGAAGAAGGGGTTCCTGTTGACCCTTTCTTTTCTTTTGCCTATACTTGTTTAAGTGTTTAAAGATACCTTGCGAAAATGGTGATAAAGATGGATTTTGATATAAAATCATTAGCCTTTTACCTTATTGAAGTAGAAGGCAGTGGAGATAATGCAAAGAAACAATATAAACCAATGGCAGTATTGGATGAAACTACATATGAAGAGAGTGCACTAAAACCTTTCCTAGACGGAGAATTGATGAAAATTACCAAAAGAAAGGTAGATCGACACCCTAAAAATGAACAAGTACCAACAAAGATTGGGAGGTTCATCGTAGAACCAGGGTACGACCTTGGATCAAACCCCAACTTCAACCAATTTAATCGAATCAAACAGGCCGAAAGCTTAGAAGCATTTTCATCTGCGGCAGATGAAATAGCATCCACCTATACAGATACAACTGCAGTAAGAGGTGGCGTACTCATTGTCACCAGGGCTAAATTAAATAAATATTTTGATGAGCCCTTTGTTTTTATCTTAAAATGTGACTTTGAACAAAAAGTTGCTTCTATTACAAATGAGCAGACGCTGATTCATAACGTCCAGATGGCCATTACTACAAAGAACATGAAGTCCATACAATATCCGTTCATGGTAGAGGATGGGATGGTAGAGGAAGGAGAATTGAAGATCCACCAGTCCTCACATTCCCGTTATTTTGAGGATTTCTTGAAGTATGTAGAGTATGGTGAGTCGATGCCAGAAATCATTAAGAACCAAGTGATGGGGATGGTTCATCAAGAAATCTCCGAGACCTATCAAGACGAAAGCGAAGAAAAAGAGAAAGTGGAACAGGCGATGGAAGCTTGGGCTACTTCACCTAAACGCGAGCTTCAGGAACGGTGGTCGGACGAGCAAGTGATAGAAGCATCCTCCTCTATCATTGAACAGACACCTGACATAGAACTGAAATTCAAGCTAGATCATATCTCTGTTAAAGGCTTGCTGGCGGACTTTGGTGAAAATGTCCATATAGCAAAAGTCAATAATCGTTATGTGGTCCTTCTTGAGGGGGATTTTCTACAATTTGAAAAGAATGTCTCACCTGTTGAAATGCTAAAACCGAGTGAACTAACGATGATATTAGAGCGTTTGAATAAAAAATATAGCTCATAAAATTTAGGTAAAGAATATTTTTTTCAACCTTTGAGAGAATAAGAACAAATACCTTTTAGGGGTGACACTCATGGATTGGATGTCCATCATTCGGTATGCTTGTTCTATCACCGGAATCATTTGTCTTGGCTTTACGTATACACATATGTTAAAAAGCTCTCGCGAAAAAGCAAAATCTATGGATAGGAAGTAAGAAAGACTGGGCATTTCAAATATTTTAGTTGAATAATTAATTGCCGCTGTTCCTTTCCGCATATGGCTTCGCTTTCCTAGGGGCACTGCTGGAGCCTCCTCGGCTATGCCTGCGGGGTCTCCACCTAGCGCTATCTCCCTTAGGAGTCTGCGCCATTTGCTCCAATCCACAGCTAGAGATTAGATTAAATTAGCCTTATATGTTTTTCAGTTATCTCCGTGATATAGATATTAAACAAAAGTTTGGCTGAACGTAGTCACCTTGTTGATTGGAGTGGAAGGCACGTAGACGCCCGCGGGAGCAAGGGACAAGTGAGAACCTGCAGGGCTGTAAGCCGAGGAGGCTTACGGACCGCCCACAGGCAAGCGAAGCTCCTGAAACGGAAATCAACAGTTTTTATACTTTCCTTTTAAAAAAAGAAGGCTGGGAAATTACTCCCTGCCTTCTCTTTATTTTACCGGTGTTTCAAATAATTCAATCCATTCACCGTCTGGACCTGCAAAAAAGATATATCTTGCTCCATTTGGCAACGTGGTGATTTCCTGTTCGATAAAAGTGACTCCCAAACTTTTCAACCTATCATGTTCCGCCTCTACATCATCTACCGTTAATGCTAAATGGTGAACTTTACCTTCTACAGGTAGATTGTCATTGTAGCCTTGGATTAGCTCTAATTCCGTTTCTTCACTTTCATTAAACCCTAGAAATGCAAGCTTTATCTCACCATTCGGATGATCTAACTTCCCCTTTAATGAAAATCCGACCACGTTTGTATAAAACTCTATGGAAGTTTGAATATCTTTAACCATGATTCCAACATGTTCTAATCTTCTAATTGCCATAACCTATCTCTCCCCATAACTTACCTTTAGTTTGCCTTTAACCTTCTAATGTTTTCAACTAGGAAATTGACATATTCCTCGTCTTTAACCAACCATGCTGCATACTTTCTTTTAATAAACGTTTCGGCTTCTTGGAAAGAAGAAAAGGAAGTATCCAGAAACTTTTCCTTGTTTTCCACCTTCCATGTGCCGTCTTCTTTGGGTAATAGAAATAATGATCCTTTTTCTTTAGAGTCGTACAAAACGCCATTAGGTGATTCTTTAACATTAAAAACGTTGTGGCGAGCATCTTGTTTGAGAGAATCAAGCGGGAATGCCTCCGCCACAAAAAGCTTGTATGCCTGTTCAGTCAAACTGCACCCAGAAGCCTTTGCATGGCCCCCTCCATCAAACTTTCCTGCCACTTGTGAAACATCCACATCATCATGTATGGTGCGCAAGCTAATCCGCTTGCTTCCCATATTAATCATGGCTATATAGTCCAAATGGGGGTTTTCCTTCCCCAAAATATTTCCAAGTTCTGATAAAAAAGATTCAGCGTGAACGATTCCTACCCACTTGTCATCTACAGGCTTTTGAACAATTTCTCTTCGTTTTTTACGCAAATATCTTTCTAGTTTTTGTTCTTCCATATCTAGAATTTGTGTTTCAAAGTCATCGAAATCGAACTGGGCTGCACTTTTTAACTTCAGAAGCATTCTCTCTTCAAAGTCATCAATGGAAATCATGTACAAAAGATCGTTTAATCTTTTTGCCTTCGTATTCTTATTTCGATCCCATTCCCACGTATCATATTGTCGTATTAATTCCACTACTTCATCTAACGGTTCAGACTGGGCTATTAGTCCTTTTTCTAACAGATACTCATAAAATAAAGAAGTGGCACTTGTCAATCTGCCATCCTCATATTCGACAGTAACAGAAGCCCAGTTATATTCATTTAGATGAATGGCAGTCTTATGATGATCGATAAATTGAACAAAGCCTTCTTGTTGATTTGCAAACTGATCGAGCTTTTTGGCGTTTTCTTCATTGACCGATAAATCAGTTATGTATATTTGATGCCGCGGAGTTGCTTCTTCCATATATTCCGCAACCTGATAATTTAAACTGCCGACTGAATTATAATGAACCTTTACCTTCTCATCAAACGCAAGCTTGGCTAAAATACCGCAGCCTACCCCGTCTAAATCATTGTGTGTAAAAAGATGAATCAATGGTAGTCCCCCTTTTTCTTCCTGATGGGTAAGCCTTTCACACCCTCACTTACTTTGTATATTCTTCACCCCAATGCTCTTTTATATGAGCATTTCTACCTGATTCTTCACGTTCTTGTTTATATTTTTCAGGATTTTTCTTATAAAATTTCTGATGATATTCTTCTGCTTCATAGAATGGCGTAGCTGGTTTTATTTCAGTTACAATTGACTTTTTATATCTTCCGCTTGTTTCTAAATCCTTTTTTGTTTTCTCTGCAAGTTTTAGCTGTTTTTCATTATGATAAAAGATTGCTGTACGATACTGGCTTCCTCTATCAAAAAATTGACCTTCATCATCTGTAGGGTCTATCTGTGGCCAATACAATTCCAATAATTTTTCGTATGGAAAGATATCTGGATTAAATTCTATTTGAACAGCTTCGTAATGACCTGTATTTCCTTTTTTTATTTCTTCATATGTAGGATTGGGAACGCTACCTCCTGTATAACCGGAAACTACGTTCTCAATTCCAGGTAACTCATCAAAAGGTTTTACCATACACCAAAAGCACCCTCCAGCAAAGGTGGCTAGTTCCGTTTTGTTCGTTGTCATATGTTGTATCCTCCTGTTTTATATGTGTTTGATGGAATTTTACACTAACTATCTTATAGTTACAATAACAACGCTCATCTACTCATTATTTGTTTACATAATAAAATTATAAACCACTATTTATTATTTCAATAGTTAAACATTTTAATGATGGCGTTTACAATGATTTACACTTTTCATAGAGTATTGTACGATAATTCTTTGTGAATAAATGAACGATAGGAGTCTGATCAGAAAGATGGTAGAACAATTTTCAAATATAGAATTGATCAATCAGTTTTGGCTGATACTTTTCTTCCTTATACCTATAGTGTTGGTATCAAGGATGGTTGTGGCAGGAACAAGATTTTCCCCGATCCTTATTATCGTAATCCTTGGACTGGGTATGGGCTACTTACTTGTAGATACAGGGGTTGCAACACCAGGATTAGTAGAGTACCCCTTTGTTGACCTTATGGCAAGAACAACTATTATTGCATTGACTGTATCCTTTTTTGTAGGCGGTCAGGAACTACGAAAAATTTTAGGTAATAAAGACTTGGATGTGGAGGACAGTGTTGTACCTTCTGATGAAGAATCTTTTCTTGGAACTTCAAGAACACAGTTTTTCTTTATCGTCCGTGCATTCTTCCTATTATTTGGGCTAGAAGGAATCACTCGGATGATCCTTTCAGATGATACTCAAAGTTTTGATAATGTTTATCCGTTGATTGCTTACATTGGGATTATCGGATCCATTCTTTTTATTGATAACAAAGCTAAGCTTCAGAATAAGAAACAGTACATGAAAAAAGGGATTGTTGAAATGTTAGCAATTATCCTGTTACTTGTGGTTTCTTATCATATCGCTATGTGGATAAAGCCGTTGATTGCATTGCCTCAAATTTTCTTTGCGATGATGATTGCAGCTGCTTTAGGAGCTGTTTTCTATAATTGGAGTTTTGGACCGACCATTCGAGCATTATTAGTCGCAGGTATTCCAGTTGTATTAGCTGCCAACTTCTTAGTAGGTGGATCCCGAATTGGGGACGCCTTTGCCATTGATGGCATGAATGCGGTATTGGCCTATGGATTCTTTGGGCAATTGTTCTGGATGTTTGGTGGGATTGCATTGATAATGTTCTTTGCAAAGAATGCCAACACAAGAAACCTTGCACCTGGTATGGCTGGATCTTTATCACATTCAGGATTAACTGGCGCATGTACAGCTGGAGACTTCGGGAAAACCGCTGCACAACGTGCTCCTATTATGATTAACATCCCGTTTTTCGGCCATATATTTGTTTTCTCCGTCCTTGCTATAAGTGCTGAGAGAGGTAGCCTTTGGGTATTGCCTTCCATGGTAATTGTAGCTCTTGGTTTAGGATTGACCATTCTCGCATTGGCAAACTTAAGAAAGGCTAATGGTGAGGACAAAAAAGAAGTAAAGGCATTAATGCAGTTCTCATTTGGCTGGCAAATGTGTGCGGTTTTTGGTGGATTGGCTTTATTGAGCCTAAGCACCATGTCTATTGACTATGCTGCCATGGCACAATCTTCTGCTATTTCTCATTTTGGTTTGTTTGCCGCTATTCAAGGAGAGATGTTTGGAGCTGATGCTGC
The DNA here is from genome assembly GCF_012524115.1 of Bacillus sp. RO1. Taxonomy (GTDB): domain Bacteria; phylum Bacillota; class Bacilli; order Bacillales; family Bacillaceae_I; genus Sutcliffiella_A. The sequence goes on from NZ_JAAZWB010000021.1 coordinate 32,221, forward strand.
CGCTTTAATTCCTTTCATCTTCTCTATGCCATTCCTAGTTCATCCGCTTGTATTCTTCATGTTCGGTAAAGCAATGGAGAACAATGGTGAAATGCCAATCAAACCTGTGTATACGTTAGCGTTAATAGGTGTAATTGGTGTAGCTTACGCTATCTTCTTCGTATAAAGTGTATATAAAAAGGCGTTCGGATTGCACCGAACGCCTTTTGTTATTGCATTTTCTTATTATAATACTCTACTGAATATTGGGCTCCCTCACTGACCATGCTATTATCTTGGATATCTTCAGGATCTGGGTTCCCTGCCTTTTCAATTGGTAAATCGGTCTTTCTGAATTTTAAGGGTACTAGTTTATTTTTAACTTTTTTAGAGTATTGCATTATCTTCTCTCTATACGGTTTATATACTAACAGTCCTGCACCGGTGAGGCTTGCAGCTCCTGCCACGATTAAAGGTTTCTTCAGTCCACGAGCATTCATCATATAACGCCTCCTATTTAATGGATTTATCTATAACCATGATATTCCCGACAGGAGAAAAACTAAACCTCATATTATGTCATGCTTGGCCATTACCGCTTTTATTGCTAAATAATCAACCGCATCAGGTAAATTCTCTTTGATGGGCTTCAGTTTTTCAGTTCCAACTTCCTCAATAACTCTAATTATTTTCTCCTCAAACTCCTCTGGAATAAAAGAATCCCAATTAACCTCCATACCCTCATCACTTGCACATTTGAAAAGATGGTTTTGAACTGTGATTAGACTCATACCCCGTTCCTTGGCTATTTCTTTAAAAGTCAGGCCTTCTTGCAGTAGCCTATAAGTAAACATATGACTCGATTCTCCAAGATTCATTGGAATGGAGGGCTTGTTAGGGTTGTTAGAATCTTTTATAGTGGATGTATTTCCTTTTGAAGAGGCTTCACTATCCAAAAATTTACCTATCTCACTCAAAAATTCAGTACCATACTTCTCAAACTTTAACGATCCTACCCCTTTAATTTCTAGCATGGCCGTTTGATCTCTTGGGAGTACCTCACTCATTTCTCTTAAAGTGCTATCGGAAAAAATAACATAGGGAGGTACTCCCTCTTCTTTTGATAAATTTCTACGTAACTCCCGCAACCTATCAAACAATTCATTGTCCTCAACGACAGCTTTCACTTGCTCTTTCACTTTAAAGAGTACCTTTTCCTGCCCTTTTAGAACTGGAACGGCGCGCGCACCTAATCTTACGACTGGATATTGCCCCTCCGTCAATATTAAGTATCCTTCAGCAATCAGAATATTGATAAGGTCTACCAATTGTTTTTCAGTATAAGATCTCATTAACCCATAAGTTGGCAAGCTATCAAAACGGAATTGCTGGATACGCTTATCTTTTGAGCCCTTTAAAACTTTTGCTACCAGTAGTGCACCAAATCTTTCATTCATTCTATGAATACAGCTAAATATCTTCTGTGCCTCTAATGTAATATCTTGCTCTACAAAATCGGTGGAACAATTACTGCATTTACCGCAAACTAGTTCTGTATCTTCACCGAAGTATTGTACAATATAACCTTGCAGGCAGCGTTGCGTATAACAGTAATCCATCATAGCTTGAAGTTTCTTATATTCTTGCGTTTTGCGTTCTGGTGAGCGGATACTTTCTTCAATCAGAAACTTCTGGATTTGTATATCCCTCGCATTAAACAAGAGGATACATTCGCTTCCCTCTCCATCCCTTCCTGCCCTTCCAGCTTCTTGATAGTAAGACTCAACATTTTTAGGCATGTTGTAATGAATGACAAATCGAACATTAGACTTATCGATTCCCATCCCAAATGCATTCGTGGCAACCATCAGCTTGAGTCGATCATGAAGAAAGTCTTCTTGATAATCCTTTCTTTCTTCTTCAGATAGTCCTGCATGATACTTACCAATCTTGTAACCTTTCTTGGTGAATGAAGAAAAAATTTGATCTACTTCTTTTCTGGTAGTTGCATAGATTATCCCCGACTCTCCCTTGTTCGCTTTCAAGAATTTTTCTAAAAAACTGTCCTTATTTTGTCCTCTCAAAACGGAAAATGTCAAATTATCTCGTGAAAAACCGGTTACGTATGTATGTTCTGGTGTAATTCCTAACATCGTTTGAATGTCTTCTATAACTTGTTCTGTTGCAGTTGCTGTAAAGGCTGTAATGACCGGGTTTCCTGGAATTCTTTTAATAAAGGTACCCACTTCGCGATAGCTTGGCCTAAAATCATGCCCCCATTGGGACATACAATGTGCTTCATCAATTGCAACGATTGAAACCTCCACAGCAGATAAGATAGATTGGAAATCGTAAGAATCCAGTCTTTCAGGTGCAAGGTATAACAGTTTAATTTGCCCTTGTTCTACCTGTTGAACTCTTTCTCTTAACTCTCCAGCATTCAACGAACTATTAATATAGGTTGCCGCTACCCCAATGTTAATTAAGGAATCCACTTGATCTTTCATTAAAGAAATTAAGGGAGAGATGACAATAGTTAACCCACTTTCCAACAGTGCAGGTACTTGATAACATATGGACTTTCCGCCTCCTGTAGGCATCACTCCTAATGTATTTGACTTGTTTACAATACTTTCAACAATTTTTTTCTGGCCTGACCTAAAATCTTCATAACCAAAGTATTCTTTCAATATCATTTTTCCTTGTTCGTACATAGTACACCTCGTTTTTAAATGGGAAATGGTTTAGTAGGTAATTGGAGATAGGTAAATAAAGGAGTATTTTAAATTTCCATATCATTTTAACTGAATGATGGATGACCTGCAACCAAAGTGAAATGGTGCCTGACCATCATTGTTGGCTGAAAAAACCTTTTCTCTTGCAATTTATTATCAGAATGTTTAAAATTCATTATACAATAGGTTGTCTAACCTCTCTATTTTTTTGTAGTATTTTGTATGCGCTTACATAGATAAGTCTAATACACAACCTATTAATCTATTATGAGGAGGAATTTTCAAATGATTTATGCTAATCCAGGTGAAAAAGATTCAAAAGTTTCTTTTAAAAACCGGTATGACAACTATATTGGTGGCGAATGGGTCGCTCCAGTAAAAGGTGAATATTTTGAAAATGTCACTCCCGTTACAGGACAGGTCTTTTGTGAAGTTGCTCGTTCCACTGCAGAAGATATTGAATTGGCATTGGATGCCGCACATAAAGCTAAATCAGCCTGGGGCCAAACCTCTGTAGCTGAAAGAGCCAACATTCTTAATAAAATTGCAGATCGCATGGAAGAAAACTTGGAGATGCTAGCAGTTGCGGAAACATGGGAGAACGGAAAGCCGGTTCGAGAGACAATGGCAGCAGATCTTCCACTTGCTATTGATCATTTTAGATATTTTGCAGGTTGTATTAGAGCCCAGGAAGGGTCGCTAGGAGAAATTGATAACGACACCATTGCTTACCACTTCCATGAACCACTAGGGGTAGTCGGACAAATTATTCCTTGGAATTTCCCGTTACTAATGGCTACTTGGAAGCTTGCTCCAGCTCTGGCTGCTGGGAACTGTGTCGTTTTAAAACCAGCTGAACAGACACCCGCTTCCATCATGGTTTTAACTGAACTAATTTCAGACCTTTTACCTCCTGGGGTGTTAAACATCGTTAATGGATTTGGTGTGGAAGCTGGGAAACCATTGGCATCCAGTGACAGAATAGCTAAAATTGCTTTTACAGGAGAAACGACAACAGGACGTCTCATCATGCAATATGCTTCTCAAAACATTATTCCGGTAACGCTTGAGCTTGGCGGGAAATCCCCAAACATTTTCTTTGAAGACGTGATGGCGCATGATGATGATTTCTTTGATAAAGCAGTTGAAGGCTTTGTAATGTTTGCACTTAACCAAGGAGAAGTATGTACATGTCCTTCCCGTGCCCTCATTCATGAATCCATTTATGATAAGTTTATGGAGCGAGCACTTGAACGGGTTTCTCAAATCAAACAAGGTAATCCATTGGATACGGAAACCATGATAGGAGCACAAGCCTCTTCTGAGCAGTTGGAAAAAATCCTTTCTTATCTCGAAATTGGGAAAGAAGAAGGTGCCGAACTACTTGCAGGCGGAGAACGAAATATGCTTGAAGGCGACCTAGCAAATGGTTATTATGTAAAACCGACTGTTTTTAAAGGCGACAACAAAATGAGAATTTTCCAAGAAGAAATCTTTGGTCCAGTTGTATCTGTCACAACCTTTAAAACAGCTGAAGAAGCATTGGAAATTGCAAATAACACTCTTTACGGGCTTGGTGCAGGAGTTTGGACGAGAGACGTTAACACTGCGTATCGTTTCGGCCGCCAAATTGAAGCGGGACGTGTTTGGACTAACTGCTACCATGCCTACCCTGCCAATGCTGCATTTGGTGGATATAAAATGAGTGGTATCGGCCGTGAAAACCATAAAATGATGCTATCCCACTACCAGCAAACGAAGAATCTTTTAGTAAGCTACAGTCCGAAAAAATTAGGATTCTTTTAAGATGGAAAAAGTACTGGCTACCGAAGCTGCCCTTGAATTAATTGAAAAGCTTGTAGGCAAACATGGACCTGTACTATTCCATCAATCTGGGGGTTGCTGTGATGGCAGTTCCCCTATGTGCTATCCAAAGGAAGAATTTTTGATTGGCAATTCTGATGTCCTTCTTGGCGAAATAGGCGGCGCTCCCTTCTATATGAATAAAAAGCAATATGAGTATTGGAAACATACCCAACTCATTATTGATGTCGTTCCTGGAAGGGGTGGAATGTTTTCCTTGGAGGGTCCAGAAGGAGTACGTTTCCTGACTAGATCAAAAGTTTTTCCAAAATGACCAAGAGGCTGGGACAAAACTAAAAAAGCCTAATAAAAGACGAACAATTAGGTGTCATAGGTATTGGCTCTAAATACCGCTGTTGATCTCCACAAATGGCTTCGCTTTCCTAGGGGCGGTGCTTGAGCCTCCTCGCTCC
>NZ_JAAZWB010000022.1 GCF_012524115.1 Bacillus sp. RO1
AAAAGAAGAAACATTGTCCTCATAGGGAGCGAATGAACCCCTGAGCCGCTGAAAAATAAGAAACATTGTCCTCATAGCTTTCGAAAAGTCAAAAAAGCTCCACCCCGAACTCCCCATGAGCAAAAAATTGGACGGACAACCACCCTGTTATATAGGATAGTAACTGGGAATACTTTTTAAGGTATTCTGTAATTATATATCTAAAATCGGATGAAAATAGGGTTATTATAAAATGCAGCAAATGAGTTAAAGGAGTGGGCAACATGACAGAAGAAAAAATTTATGATGTGATTATTATAGGAGCTGGACCTGCTGGAATGACATCTGCGGTTTACACGTCTCGTGCGAATTTAAGCACATTGATGATTGAGCGCGGAATGCCTGGCGGACAGATGGCGAACACAGAGGAAGTAGAAAACTATCCTGGTTTCGACCACATCCTTGGACCTGAGCTATCAACGAAAATGTTCGAGCATGCGAAGAAATTCGGTGCAGAATATGCATATGGCGACGTAAAAGAAGTAATCGATGGAAAAGAATATAAAACAGTTAACGCTGGCAGCAAGTCTTACAAAGGTCGTACGGTCATAATTTCAAGTGGTGCGGAGTACAAAAAGATTGGTGCGCCTGGAGAGAAAGAGCTTGGCGGACGCGGAGTTTCCTACTGTGCGGTATGTGACGGCGCGTTTTTCAAAAATAAAGAATTAGTGGTTGTTGGTGGAGGAGACTCTGCTGTAGAAGAGGGTGTGTATCTGACTCGCTTTGCTTCCAAAGTGACGATTGTTCACCGTCGCGATGAGCTTCGTGCACAAAAAATCCTTCAGCAACGTGCTTTTGACAACGAAAAAATTGACTTCATCTGGAGCCACACCGTTAAAGAAATAAACGAAAGAGATGGCAAGGTTGGCAGTGTGACACTTGTCAGCACGAAAGATGGCGAAGAGCAAGAATTCCAGACTGATGGAGTTTTCATTTATGTGGGAATGCTTCCGCTGACAAAACCGTTCTTGAACCTTGGGATCACAAACGATATGGGTTACATCGAAACAAATGAGCGTATGGAAACCAAAATCCCTGGTATTTTTGCAGCGGGGGATATCCGTGAGAAGACTTTACGTCAAATTGTTACAGCAACAGGTGACGGAAGCATCGCCGCTCAAAGTGCTCAACATTATATAGAAGAGCTTGTTGAGGAGTTAAAGGCGAACGCGTCAAAATAATGGGTAAATGGTTACGGTAGTTGGGTATGTCGAACTATAAAGGGCATTGTCGAAATATCCCTTTAACCAAAACGTAACTACGCCTTAACCCATCTGTAACAGCTTTGAAACAATAATCGGTTATTATATAAATAGTAATTGACCCCCTTTTATAAATATAGTGGATGACACGGGTTCCCTTTTTCCCGTGTCCTTTTTTTATGTCTTTTTTAGGAGGACGTGAAGTGCTATGATATACTCTAAAAGTAAAGCGCTTACAAGCCATTAACCAAAACTGGAATCGATACCTGTAAGAAATCCTGACACACAGTTTGCTAATTTGTAGAACTTTACTGTGTCTTAATCAATACTTTTGCTGTAAAATAAAAAATGATACACTTGGCTAGTTTTAAAATTAATACAAACTCACCTATAGATTGCAGTGCAAGGTGTGAGACTCCTCGAAGATGTTAGCGCATTTTCTTCGTGCGATGAATTGCTGCCGTGGCCTTCCTTGTCCTAAGAAAGATAGCGGTAGCTTGAGACCCCTGAAGCGTTGTGAGGAGGCTCAAGCACCGCCCCTAGGAAAGCGAACACCAGGAACGGAAATCTATAGGAGTTAATAGAAAAAGCACAACCAGCCAAGCTCAAAAGGGGTTGTAACCATGCAAAGAGTAACAAATTGTGTGCTAGTGAAAGATGACCAAGTGCTACTATTGCAAAAGCCACGTCGTGGATGGTGGGTTGCACCTGGTGGAAAAATGGAGCACGGTGAATCAGTCAAAGATTCCGTAGTGCGCGAATATCGTGAAGAAACTGGTATTTACTTAAAAAATCCTGCCCTTAAGGGTGTTTTTACATTTGTAATAAAAGAAGGCAAGGATATTGTATCCGAATGGATGATGTTCACATTCCTTGCAACGGAGTACGACGGACAAAATGTAAAGGAATCAGAAGAAGGAATAATTGAGTGGCATAAGCAGGAAGACATTGCAAAGCTTCCAATGGCACCTGGCGATTTCCATATTCTCGATTACCTAATAAAAGGATCTGGCATGATTTTCGGTACTTTTACTTATACGCCGGACTTTGAACTGTTGTCCTACCGTCTTGATCCAAACTGATTAGACAAAAAAAGGGAGTGGAAGATACATGAGTACAGGTACGAGCAGTGATGTAGAATTAGTCATTATCACTGGTATGAGTGGAGCAGGAAAAACAGTGGCCATTCAGAGTTTAGAGGATCTGGGGTTTTTCTGTGTTGATAATCTGCCGCCGACTTTGCTTCCAAAATTTTTGGAGCTGATGGAAGAGTCGGGCAATAAAATGAATAAAGTGGCGTTAGTAATGGATTTACGTGGCCGTGAATTTTTTGACAGTCTGTTTGAAGCGCTGGATGATATTTCTGAATTGTCTTGGGTAACGCCGCAAATTTTATTCCTTGATGCCAAGGACTCTGTTCTTGTGACACGTTATAAAGAGACGAGAAGAGCGCATCCATTGGCGAAATCAGGTCTGCCGCTTGAAGGAATTGAACATGAGCGCGAGTTGTTAGAAGAGTTAAAGGGCCGTGCCCAACTGATCTTGGACACTTCCAACTTAAAGCCACGTGAACTTAGAGAGAAAATCCTCAAACAATTTGCCACACACTCCAAACAAACTTTTAAATTGAATGTCGTTTCCTTCGGGTTTAAATATGGACTTCCTATTGATGCAGATCTTGTGTTTGATGTACGCTTCTTACCAAATCCCCATTATATTGACCATATGAGACCGATGACAGGGCTTGATGAAGAGGTTTCTTCCTATGTGTTGAAGTGGTCGGAAACACAGAAATTTGTAGAAAAGCTAACGGATTTGTTAACCTTTATGCTGCCTTACTACAAGCGAGAAGGGAAGAGTCAGCTAGTCCTTGCTATCGGGTGTACGGGAGGGCAGCACCGTTCTGTGACCTTGGCTGAGTATTTTGCCAAGCATTTCAAGGATGAGTATGATACACTCCTAACACACCGAGATATTGAGAAACGAAAGGGTAAACACTGATGAGACGTCAAAAAGTGCCTAAGATCGTCATCATAGGAGGGGGAACCGGGCTGCCTGTTTTACTCAGGGGCCTCAAGCACTATGATGTAGATATAACTGCAGTGGTAACAGTTGCCGACGATGGAGGAAGCTCTGGAAGATTGCGTGATGAACTTCACATCCCACCTCCTGGAGATGTCCGAAACGTGCTTGCCGCCTTATCGGATGTGGAACCTTTGATTGAGGATCTCTTCCAGCACCGTTTTGCAACTGGTAACGGACTTTCAGGGCACTCACTCGGTAACCTCTTGCTTGCAGCCATGACTACTATCACAGGTGACTTTGTCCATGCCATCCGCGAGATGAGCAAGGTGTTGAATGTTCGAGGAAAGGTCCTGCCTGCCGCCAACCAAAGTGTTATTTTACATGCGGAAATGGAAGACGGATCCATTGTTACAGGAGAATCCAAGATCCCGGCTAACGGGCAGAAAATAAAGCGGGTGTTCCTCACCCCTGATAAAGTGGAGCCTTTGCAGGAATCAGTTGACGAGATAGAAAAGGCGGATCTAATCATTGTTGGACCTGGAAGTCTCTACACAAGCATTCTTCCAAATCTACTTGTCCCGAAGATAGGAGAGGCTGTGTGTAACGCACATGCCAAAAAAGTGTATATATGTAATGTTATGACGCAAGCAGGTGAAACGCTTGAATACACGGCAAGTGATCATGTTAAGGCACTCTATGACCACCTAGGTTGCCGTTTTATGGATACCATTCTTGTTAATGAAGAAGATATTCCTGAAGATATTGCTATTCGCTATAAAAAAGAACTTGCTACACCTGTAGTGTATGATATTGCTGCTTTGTCTAATTTGGGACTTGAAATAGTTCATGATAAAATCATCCGATACGAAGATGGAGTGATTCGTCATGACACTCAAAAAGTAGCGGCATTATTGTACTCCATGATAAAACTTGACGAAAACTAGTTGCAAACGGATGCATTGCTGGTGGTAGGGGATAATGTTTGAACACCTCGCATACACCTAGTAAATTCACAATGGAGGTGAAATCAATGTCCTACGCTTCTGAAACGAAAAAAGAATTAACGACCATAGAAACAAAAGATTGTTGCGTCAAGGCGGAACTTGCGGCGCTGATTCGAATGAACGGGTCTTTGTCCTTTTCAAACCGCAAACTGATTTTGGATATACAAACCGAAAACGCGGCTATTGCTCGCAGAATCTATACGTTAACAAAAAGGATTTATGATGTGCGTGTCGAATTGCTTGTACGAAAGAAGATGAGATTAAAGAAGAATAACGTCTATATCGTTCGTTATGCCGAGCAAGCTCATTATATTTTGGATGAGTTAAAAATCTTGAAGGATGGTTTCACCTTCGTTCGTGACATATCAGAAGAGCTGATCAGCAAAAAATGCTGCAAGCGATCTTATTTGCGAGGTGCCTTTTTGGCAGGTGGTTCGGTAAATAATCCAGAAACGTCTTCCTATCATCTTGAAATCTTTTCTCTCTACCATGAACATAACGAATCTTTATGTGAACTGATGAATATGTTTCACTTAAACAGTAAAACATTGGAGCGGAAAAAGGGCTATATCACATACCTGAAAGAGGCCGAAAAGATTGCTGAATTCTTAAGCATCATCGGTGCCCACCAAGCATTGCTAAAGTTTGAGGACATCCGAATTGTACGTGATATGCGTAATTCGGTTAATCGTCTTGTGAACTGTGAAACTGCTAACCTCAATAAAACGATTGGTGCTGCGATCCGCCAGGTGGAAAATATCCGCTTTATTGATAGCACGGTCGGGCTAAGTATTTTGCCTGACAAGCTTCGAGAAATTGCGGAACTGCGAGTCACCTACCAAGATGTAACGTTGAAAGAGCTTGGGGAAATGGTGTCGAGCGGGACAATCAGCAAATCTGGCATCAATCACCGACTACGAAAAATAGATGAGATTGCCGATAAACTACGAGCAGGAGAATCTGTTAAATAAGACTGGAGAGAGTCACTTTTTATCGAGCTGACTCCATCCAGCAACTATACATTAGATAGAGGAGGAATAATAATGGTACAAAAACAAGTGGATGTTCGTTTGAAAACTGGATTACAAGCACGCCCGGCGGCACTTTTCGTACAAGAAGCCAATCGCTTCTCAAGTGAGGTTTTCTTAGAGAAAGACGGGAAAAAGGTAAATGCGAAGAGTATCATGGGCTTGATGAGCTTAGCTATCAGCACGGGTGCTACGATCACATTGATTGCTGATGGACATGATGAAGAGGATGCAATCGCTGCGTTAGCAGAGTACGTACAACAAGAGAACTAAAAAACCGGGTCTCCCCTTGATGGGAAACCCGGTTTTGTTTAGGTGTCTGTTACAAATCGCTGTTGCTTTACGCAAAATGCTTCGCTTTCCGCGGGGCGGCCTTGAGCCTCCTCACAACGCTTCAGGGGTCTCAACAATGCCGCTACTCCCCAGCAGGAGTCTTCGCATTTTGCTCCAATCAACAGCTGAAAATTATTAGTTATTGTTTCTGATTACTTTGTCGATTAGTCCGTATTCTAGAGCACGGTCGGCAGTCATGAAGTTGTCGCGGTCTGTGTCACGGGAGATCACTTCGATTGGCTGGCCAGTTTGCTCGGATAGAATCGTGTTAAGTTTTTCGCGTAGGAACAAGATTCGTTTAGCCGCAATCTCAATTTCCGTTGCTTGACCTTGTGCTCCACCAAGTGGTTGGTGAATCATGACTTCACTGTTAGGTAGCGCGAAACGCTTGCCTTTAGCTCCAGCTGCAAGCAAGAATGCTCCCATTGAAGCTGCCATACCTACACACATTGTGCTAACATTCGGCTTAATGAAGTTCATTGTATCGTAGATAGCCATACCAGCTGTGATGGAACCACCTGGGCTGTTGATATAAAGAGAAATATCTTTATCAGGATCTTCCGCTGCCAAGAATAGAAGCTGAGACACAATGGAGTTAGCCACATTGTCATCAATTGCACTTCCAAGCATGATGATACGGTCCTTTAATAGACGGGAGTAAATATCGTACGCGCGCTCCCCACGACTTGTTTGTTCAATAACTGTAGGAATTAAGTTCATCTCACTTTTCCTCCTTTAAATTTAAGTTTTCAATCGACATAGGCTCCTATGTAAAAATGGGAAAACCTTCAGCGAACCTATACCAATTAGTAAGTATTACTAAATCTTTATGTACTTTTATCATACATACAAGGTCAAGAATGGTCAAATAAAAACCATCGCAAATACCCCCATTTTTCCCCATGTAATAATCATATCCAGTATGGGGTGGGATTAAACTTTAAACTGTGTTACCAAACTCTTTATTATAAAAAGTTAATTCCTATCCTGATGCGACTTCCTATTGCTCGACTCTCGACAATTGGTGTATAATTTGGTATATTAGTAAAGTTCCATTTGCAGCGTGCGCTCGTAGCTCAGGGGATAGAGCGGTGGTTTCCGGTACCGCGTCATGCGGGGGTTCGAATCCCTCCGAGCGCGCCATTACTACGTTAATTGGAAAAAATTTCGTTTGAAACGTAATCTTGAAACATGCTATAGTATTACTTGTAACGGACAAGCGCCGTTATCTCATATTATCTACTCACCCAGTGTCGGCACACTGGGTTTTTATTTTGCTTAAAAGGCATTCCGGTTTCTTGAAGGAAATGTCTTTTGTTCTACATAATCGTTTTGGCGAACATTATGAGTTTTGGATCAAAAAATGGGATAACGGAAAGTAAATTACCCCTAATGGAAAATATATTAGTCCTAACGGAAAATATTTTAGGCCTAACGGAAAATAAACATCCTCTAGCCCCCTTTACAAGCAAATCCCACTCCCAACTTCAGCAACATTTCCACCAAAACTAAGTATGACAACCGGAATACCATAATAAAATAAAATAATTAACTACCACCGTCAGTATAAAGCGCACCCTTCGACATCAATGGAGAAATTCCTGCCGGGGTCTGACCCCAAAAGTGAATTATAGGAAGATTTTAAAAGCTTACAAGTTCCCAAAAGTCATGTAGAATATAGGTAGAGACAGGATTTAAGTTTGGCCGGAGGAGGGTTGGATGTATGAAGCAGTCAGTTGGTTTGTATCAGGAGCAGTCGTTGAGGCTTGCGATGACGCAGGAGTTGAAGCAGGCGATAACGTTGTTGCAGTATTCGACATTGGAACTGGTGGATTTCCTGAAGGAACAGTCGCTCGAGAACCCGCTTATGGATCTGAAGGAGCCCACCGTCCATAGGGAACTTGCTTCTTCCCGTGTGCAACGCTTAAAACCAAAGAAGATTGGAACGACCACCACACAGACCTTTTCCATTGAAAATTTCAGTAAACATGGTGAAACGTTACATCAATATATTGAACAACAATTGCTGGACACTCCTATGAATACCGAAGAAAAACAACTTGCAAAGCGCATCATTGAATATATGGATGAGAATGGCTATATTCAAGAAAAAACAGATGCCATTGCGGAACAGCTTAAAACTAGACAAGAAAACGTATCAAAAGTTCTGAACAATATTAAACAATTAGAGCCAGCGGGCATAGGAGCAAACAATTTACAAGAATGCCTTTTGCTTCAACTGAGAAGAAAATCTCACCGGAACGAAGTGGCTGAAGTTATTCTAGAAAATGATTTTACACTTTTTGCAGAAAAAGCGTGGAAGACACTCGCAAAGAAATATGAGATTAGTTTGAAAGAAATACAGATGATACATGACGAAATTGTTAAACTCAATCCGCGACCCGGAAACAGGTATGAAACAATCGAAAAGCCGAAATATATCACCCCTGACCTAATTGTTCAAAGACACCAAAATCATTTTATCGTGTCATTAAACGAAGAAATCATCCCGCAAATCAAGATAAATAAGCAGTATGAAGCCAAACTTAAAAGTAAAAACGAACTGGAATCTTACTTGCAAGAAAAGCTGCAGCAATGCCAGTGGATTGTTAAGTCAATGGAACATCGAAAACACACGCTTGTCAGAGTGATGGAAGAGATCCTCCAAGCTCAGCAATCTTTCTTTTTCAACGGACCATCATTTTTGAAACCGTTAACATTAAAGGATATCTCCACAAGGCTAGAAATTCATGAGTCCACGGTTAGCCGGGCGACAAAGGAAAAGTATGTTCAGACGCCGTATGGATTGTTTGAATTGAAGTATTTCTTCAGTCAAAGCCTCACTGGCAGACATGATGAAGAGAAATCAACCAAGCAGGTGCAGCAGTTGGTGGAAGAACTTATCAAAAAGGAAGACAAACAGAAGCCTTTATCGGATCAACAGCTGACAAACATCCTGCAAAAGCAGTATCATATAACCATCTCCAGAAGAACCGTGGCAAAATATAGAGATATTTTGAACATACCGGGATCTTCCATGAGAAAAAGGTATGATTAGAAAGGCAGATGCAAAATGAACGTACAATTTTACACAAAAGTCGATTGCCCACTTTGCGATAAAGCGAAAGCAAAACTAAAAGAGTTGCAATCCGAACTGAGTTTTACCATAGAAGAATTTGATATTTATAAAAACGACGCACAGCTAGAAAAATATCAATTGATGATTCCGGTAGTGGAGCATGAGGGAGAAATGCTTGCATACGGTCAAGTAAATAAAGAAGAAGTAAGAAAGCGTTTACTTGAAAAAATCCGCTAAACCCTAGTTGCATAAGGGTTTCACCTTTGTTACAATCAACTTGTAGCAAGGGTGATTTTTTTTACCGCTACTGGGACATAATATGTCACAGCGGGACATTTAGTGTCCAGATGATAGATGATATTTTGTCCATCAGGTAAAATACACACTCTGAAGGGGAAGCTATAATGAATCAGATTATTGAAGTACAAAAGAAATTGTTGCCTGATCTTCTTTCCATTATGCAGAAGCGATACGAAATCCTGAGATACATAAGGTTGATGCAGCCAATTGGAAGAAGGAGTTTGTCAGGCAGTCTAGGTTTGAGTGAGCGGGTGCTGAGAGGGGAAGTTGATTTCCTTAAAGCGCAGAACCTGATTCACGTCAGTGTTGCCGGCATGACATTGACGAAAGAAGGGGAATACCTCATTAAAGACCTGGAAGAGGTTATGAAAGAAGTTTCCGGTTTAAAGCAACTAGAAGCGGGAATAGAAGAAAAGTTAAGTATTACAAAAGTTGTCGTGGTTCCGGGTGACAGTGACCAATCCCCTTGGGTGAAAAAGGAACTCGGTCGTGCATGTGTATCCGCAATGCGAGAACGATTCCATGACGAAAATGTCATTGCCGTAGCCGGTGGAACGACTGTATCCTCTGTAGCGGAAATGATGACGCCTGACACGAAAAACCGTAATCTGCTATTTGTTCCAGCTCGAGGCGGTCTTGGTGAAAAGGTCCAAAACCAGTCGAACACCATTTGTGCCACCATGGCAGAAAAGGCATCTGGCGACTACAGGCTCTTGCATATCCCAGATTCGCTGAGTCATGAATCCTACCAGTCGATGATTGAGGAACCTTCTATAAAAGAAGTAATTTCCCTCATCAAAAATTCTAGTATGGTTATTCATGGAATTGGAGACGCTAAAACAATGGCAGAGCGCCGTAAAACAGCGCCGGAAAACATGCGCAAGATCGAACAAAGCCATGCGGTAGCTGAAGCTTTCGGATACTATTTCAACGAAGCCGGAGAAGTGGTGCATAAAGTTCAGACAGTTGGAATGCAACTCGCAGATTTGGAAAAGATAGAATGTGTGATTGCAGTAGCCGGCGGCGCCTCAAAGGCAAAAGCGATTCAAGCGTATCTAAAAAAAGCTCCCCACACCATCCTCATTACGGATGAAGGAGCAGCAAAAGAGTTAATTAGGGACTAACATCCCTTCTATAAAGGCTAAGTGAACCTTAGCATTTGGTCGAAGCCTTTTGCGGAGATCAAATGCGGAGTAACAAAGCCAACTAAAAAATTTCTTAGAAAAACTAAGGAGGAAATAAACATGGCAGTAAAGATTGGTATTAACGGATTTGGACGTATTGGACGTAACGTATTCCGCGCAGCACTTAAAAACTCTGAGGTAGAAGTAGTAGCAGTTAACGACTTAACAGATGCTAACATGCTTGCTCACCTTTTAAAATATGACAGCGTACACGGCAAACTAGCTGCTGACGTGAAAGTAGACGGAGACAACCTAGTTGTTGACGGCAAAACAATCAAAGTTACAGCTGAGCGCGACCCAGCGAAATTATCTTGGGGTGAGCTTGGAGTAGAAGTAGTAGTAGAATCTACTGGTTTCTTCACAAAGCGTGCAGACGCTGCGAAACACTTAGAAGCTGGAGCGAAGAAAGTAATCATCTCCGCACCTGCATCTGATGAAGATATCACAATCGTAATGGGTGTTAACGAAGACAAGTACGATGCAGCTAACCACAACGTTATTTCTAACGCATCTTGTACTACTAACTGCTTGGCGCCATTCGCAAAAGTATTGAACGACAAGTTCGGTATCAAACGTGGAATGATGACAACTGTTCACTCTTACACAAATGACCAACAAATCTTAGACTTGCCACACAAAGACTACCGTCGTGCGCGTGCAGCAGCTGAGAACATCATCCCTACAACTACTGGAGCTGCAAAAGCAGTATCTCTAGTATTACCTGAACTAAAAGGTAAATTGAACGGTGGAGCTATGCGTGTTCCAACTCCAAACGTTTCTCTAGTTGACCTTGTAGCTGAGCTTGACAAAGACGTAACAGCTGAAGAAGTAAATGCAGCGTTCAAAGCAGCAGCTGAAGGCGAACTAAAAGGAATCCTTGGTTACTCTGAAGAGCCACTAGTATCTGGTGACTACAATGGTAACCCTGAGTCTTCTACAATCGACGCATTATCTACAATGGTAATGGAAGGCAACATGGTTAAAGTTATCTCTTGGTACGATAACGAGAGCGGATACTCTCACCGTGTAGTAGACCTAGCGAAATACATCGCTGCTAAAGGACTATAATTTTTCATAGCAAATAGATATTGCTTGGATAAACCTTATCAGCATTCTATAATAAGACATGTGAAGTAGAGGGGGATTGGGGAACACACCCCTCCCTCTTTTCATGTTTTCAAAAAACAATTCCTTATAAAGGGAGGCCGTTCAAGATGAACAAGAAAAGTATTCGTGACATCGACGTAAAAGGTAAACGCGTATTTTGCCGTGTGGACTTTAACGTACCGATGAAGGACGGACAAGTAACAGACGAAACCCGTATCCGTGCAGCATTGCCAACAATCAAGCACCTAGTGGATAACGGCGCGAAAGTCTTGCTTGCAAGCCACTTAGGACGTCCAAAAGGGCAAGTTGTCGAAGAGCTTCGCTTAAACGCGGTTGCAGCTCGTCTACAAGAGCTTCTTGGAAAAGATGTAAAAAAAGCGGATGAAGCTTACGGAGATTCCGTAAAAGCCATCGTTAACGACATGAGCGAGGGAGACGTTCTTTTACTAGAAAACGTTCGTTTCTACCCTGGTGAAGAGAAAAACGATCCAGAACTTGCAAAGGCGTTCGCTGAGCTTGCAGATGTGTATGTAAATGATGCATTCGGCGCAGCTCACCGTGCACATGCTTCCACAGAAGGTATCGCCCAGCACTTACCGGCAGTAGCAGGCCTCTTAATGGAAAAAGAATTAGAAGTACTAGGAAAAGCCCTTTCCAACCCAGAGCGCCCATTCACGGCGATCATCGGTGGAGCTAAGGTTAAAGATAAAATTGGTGTAATAGAAAATCTTCTAAACAAAGTGGACAACCTGATCATCGGCGGTGGACTTGCTTACACGTTCATCAAGGCAAAAGGCTACGATGTAGGAAAATCCTTATTGGAAGAAGATAAAATCGACCTTGCTAAATCCTTTATGGAGCAAGCAAAAGAAAAAGGCGTGAACATGTACATGCCTGTGGATGTTGTTGTAGCAGATGATTTCTCCAACGACGCAAACACACAAATCGTACCTGTTGAAGAAATTCCAAGCGACTGGGAAGGCCTTGATTGCGGACCTAAATCCCGTGAAATCTACGCGGATGTAATCAAAAACTCCAAGCTTGTCATCTGGAATGGACCAATGGGAGTATTCGAACTTGATGCATTTGCTGGCGGAACAAAAGCAGTAGGTGAAGCCCTAGCAGAAGCTACCGATACATACTCTGTCATCGGTGGAGGAGACTCTGCGGCTGCTGTTGAAAAATTCAACCTCGCAGACAAAATGAGCCATATCTCAACTGGTGGAGGCGCATCCCTAGAATTCATGGAAGGCAAAGAACTTCCAGGAGTAGTGGCGCTGAACGATAAGTAATCTCTGTATAATAAAGTTTTTAGCTGGTGATTGGAGCAAAAGGCGGAGACTCCTGAGGGAGATAGCGCTAGGTGGAGACCCCGCAGGCTAGCCGAGGAGGCTCCAGCAGCGCCCCTAGGAAAGCGAAGCCATTTGCGGAAATCAACAGCGGCGTACGTATATTAGAAACTTTACAACCCCAACCCCGAAAGGATGGATACCATGCGTAAACCAATTATTGCTGGTAACTGGAAAATGCACAAAACACTCTCCGAAGCAACAAGCTTCGTAGAAGAAGTAAAAGGACTAGTTCCTGCTGCCGACAAAATTGACGCAGTAGTATGTGCACCAGCTCTTTTCCTAGAGCGACTTGTTTCAAACACAGAAGGCCGCGACCTTAAAATCGGTGCCCAAAAC
The DNA here is from genome assembly GCF_012524115.1 of Bacillus sp. RO1. Lineage (GTDB taxonomy): Bacteria > Bacillota > Bacilli > Bacillales > Bacillaceae_I > Sutcliffiella_A. The sequence continues at coordinate 12,990 of NZ_JAAZWB010000022.1, forward strand.
ATGCACTTCGAAGACAGCGGAGCATTTACAGGCGAAGTCAGCCCTGTTGCACTAAAAGACATCGGTGTATCCTATGTAGTTCTAGGTCACTCCGAGCGCCGCGAAATGTTTGCTGAAACAGACGAAACGGTTAACAAGAAAACTCTTGCAGCATTCAAACACGGATTAACTCCAATCGTATGCTGCGGTGAAACACTGGAAGAGCGCGAGTCAGGCAAAACAAACGACATCGTTGGTAACCAAGTGAAGAAAGCTCTAACAGGCTTAACTTCTGACCAAGTGAAAACAACAGTTGTTGCATACGAACCAATCTGGGCAATCGGAACGGGCAAATCTTCCACAGCGGAAGATGCAAACGAAGTATGTGCGCACATCCGTAGCGTCATTGCTTCTGAATTCGATCAAGCTGCAGCTGATGCGGTACGTATTCAGTACGGCGGATCTGTAAAACCTGGAAACATTGCAGACTACATGGCTCAATCTGATATCGATGGAGCACTTGTAGGCGGAGCAAGCCTTGAGCACCAATCTTTCTTACAGCTTTTGGAGGCAGGTAAGAATGACTAAGAAACCAGTAGCACTAATCATCTTAGACGGTTTTGCGATGCGCGGTGAAACAACCGGTAATGCGGTGGCGCAAGCAAACAAACCTAACTTTGATAAATTTTGGAGCACTTATCCTCACGCGCAATTAACTGCAAGCGGGGAAGCGGTAGGACTTCCAGAAGGGCAAATGGGTAACTCTGAAGTTGGCCATTTAAACATTGGAGCCGGCCGTATTGTGTACCAAAGCTTGACCCGTGTGAATGTGGCTATCCGCGAAGGGGACTTTTATGAAAATGAGACGTTCCTGAATGCCATCAAACATGCAAAAGAAAAAGGGAAAAACCTTCACTTGTTCGGTTTGCTTTCAGATGGAGGCGTTCATAGTCACATCCAACATCTATTTGCTCTTTTAAAGCTTGCGAAAAGAGAAGGCATGGACCGTGTCTATATTCATGGATTCCTAGATGGTCGAGATGTTGCACCGAAATCTGCTCCGGAATTCATCGAGCAATTGAACGAGCAGCTTCTTGATCTTGGAGTTGGAGAAATAGCAACCATTTCTGGCCGCTATTATTCTATGGACCGTGACAAGCGTTGGGATCGTGTAGAGAAATCCTACCGTGCGATGGTGTACGGAGAGGGCCCTACTTATAACGACGCGATGGAGTGTATCAATGACTCCTATAACAACGGAATCTTTGACGAGTTCGTCATTCCATCTGTTATGACAAAAGAAGATGGCAGCCCTGTTGCAACGATTCAGGACGAAGACGCAGTTATCTTCTATAACTTCCGTCCAGACCGTGCCATTCAGATTTCTAACACATTCACCAATTCTGACTTCCGTGCATTTGATCGTGGACCAAAACATCCGACCAACCTTCAGTTCGTATGTTTGACTCACTTCAGTGAAACGGTGGATGGATATGTAGCATTCAAACCTGTTGGAATGGACAACACCTTGGGCGAAGTGTTATCCCAAAACGGCTTGAATCAGCTTCGTATTGCAGAGACGGAAAAATACCCACACGTCACGTTCTTCATGAGCGGTGGACGTGAGGAAGCTTATCCTGGAGAAGAAAGAATTCTAATTGATTCTCCAAAGGTAGCAACCTATGACTTAAAACCAGAAATGAGTGCGTATGAAGTAACGGATGCACTTTTAGCAGAAATAGCTGCAGATAAACACGATGCTATCATCCTTAACTTCGCAAACCCTGATATGGTCGGGCATTCCGGAATGCTTGAGCCAACAATCAAAGCGGTAGAAGTGACAGATGAGTGCCTAGGGAAGGTAGTCAACGCCATATTAGAAAAAGACGGCGTGGCAATCATCACGGCAGACCACGGGAACGCTGACGAAGTCGTAACGACAGAAGGCAATCCAATGACTGCCCACACAACCAACCCTGTACCAGTCATCGTTACCAAAAATGGTGTAGAACTCCGCGACGGCGGAATCCTTGGTGACCTAGCCCCAACTGTGCTAGACTTACTAGGGGTGGACAAACCAACCGAAATGACAGGAAGTTCTTTAATCAAAAAGTAATAGCTGATTTCTAGTTATAGATCGAAGTGTAAGGTGTGAGACTCCAGCGGGGAAGTAACGGTAGCTTGAGACCCCGCAGGCGCAGCCGAGGAGGCTCAAGCACCGTCCCGCGGAAAGCGAACACCTGAAACGGAGATCTTTAGCGGTGTTAAAGCAGTAAAAAATAAAAAATATCTCAATCCCAAAGGAGAGTTACAAACATGCCAATTATCTCTGACGTTTACGCACGCGAAGTCCTAGACTCCCGTGGTAACCCAACAATCGAAGTAGAAGTATACACTGAATCCGGAGCTTTCGGACGCGCACTAGTACCAAGTGGAGCATCTACAGGTGAATACGAAGCAGTAGAACTACGCGACGGCGACAAGTCCCGTTACCTTGGAAAAGGTGTTCAACAAGCAGTAGAAAACGTGAACGAAATCATCGCTCCTGAACTTGTAGGTCTTTTCGACGTACTTGAGCAAGTAGCAATTGATGAAGCATTAATCGACCTTGACGGAACAGAAAACAAAGGAAAATTAGGTGCAAACGCAATCCTTGGTGTTTCCATGGCAGTAGCGCGTGCAGCAGCTGACTTCCTTCAAATTCCTTTATACCAACACCTTGGTGGTTTCAACTCCAAAACGCTTCCAGTACCAATGATGAACATCATCAATGGTGGAGAGCACGCGGACAACAACGTTGATATCCAAGAATTCATGGTAATGCCTGTTGGAGCTGAAAACTTCAAAGAAGCTCTACGTATGGGCGCTGAAATTTTCCACGCACTTAAATCAGTATTAAGCGCTAAAGGCTTAAACACTGCTGTAGGTGACGAAGGCGGATTCGCTCCAAACCTAGGATCTAACGAAGAAGCTCTTCAAACTATCATCGAAGCGATCGAAAAAGCTGGTTACAAACCAGGCGAGCAAGTTATGCTTGCAATGGACGCTGCAGCTTCTGAGTTCTACAACAAAGAAGACGGCAAATACCACCTTAAAGGGGAAGGCGTTGTTTACACTTCTGCTGAAATGGTGGACTTCTATGAGAAGATGGCGGACAAGTACCCAATCATCTCTATCGAAGACGGCCTAGACGAGAACGACTGGGAAGGGTTTAAACTATTAACTGAGCGCATTGGAAACAAAGTTCAATTAGTAGGAGACGATCTTTTCGTAACAAACACAAAGAAATTAGCTGAAGGTATCGAGCGCAAAATCGGTAACTCCATCCTAATCAAAGTGAACCAAATCGGTACACTTACAGAGACTTTCGAAGCAATCGAAATGGCTAAACGCGCAGGCTACACTGCAGTAATCTCTCACCGTTCTGGTGAAACAGAAGACAGCACAATCGCTGACATTGCAGTAGCAACAAACGCTGGCCAAATCAAAACAGGTGCACCATCCCGTACAGACCGCGTAGCTAAATACAACCAACTTCTTCGCATCGAAGACCAACTTGGTGACACAGCTCGCTACGACGGACTACGTTCTTTCTATAACCTGAAGAAGTAATTTCTTCTTGCTAGGACCCGACTTCGGTTGGGTTCTTTTTTTGGATTCATGTGAATTCGAGCTGTTGATTGGAGCTCAAGGCGAAGACTCCGAAGGGAGATAGCGGTAGGTTGAGACCCCGCAACGAAGTGAGGAGGCTCAAGCACCGCCCCTCGGAAAGCGGAGCCTAGGGCGTAAATCAACAGCGGTGGAAATAGGAATAGCCTGCCTCTCATTTCCTCTTGTCCACCTTGTCATAATGTGGTACATTTAATATAATCAGATATGTACGTTCCGCAGGAGGTGTAGTTTACATGACGTTATTTCTTACTATTTTACTTATTATCGTAGCAATCTCTTTGATCACAGTAGTACTACTTCAATCAGGTAAAAGTGCAGGTCTTTCAGGAGCAATCTCCGGTGGAGCAGAAACACTTTTCGGAAAACAAAAAGCACGCGGCCTAGACCTTGTTTTACACCGTGCGACAGTTGTTCTATCTGTTCTTTTCTTCATTCTGACACTGTCAATTGCATACTTCGCATAATAAATAAAACCACTTTCCAAACCTGGAAAGTGGTTTTTTGCATCCAAGCTAAAAGAAGATTGGTCACTTTACGACCAAGACTTCCTTGTTCTGTTCCCTTGTTTTCTGGAGGAAAGCTTTCACCTCTTCAATAGAAATTCCATAAGCTTTAGCCAATTTCATCAGCTCTACCCACTCCAAATCCATCTCATTGTTCAAGCCTCTTTTTCCTCCTTCTTTCCCTATTTGTCTTTTTTAGAACCCTGCCATTTCTGAAACTCCATGTACTCTTTAAAGTGAATAAAGTCCTCCTTGCTCATTCCCTCTGAGATTGCCCGTTGCACCAACCGTTTCCATTCTTCATCCAGTACCTGTAGATCAGGTTTATCAGACTCCGATTCCCCGACTAACAAAAATTCCAAGTCTGTCTCAAGCGTAACGGCTATCTTATTTAAAAATTGTAGAGAGGGATTCGTCTGGATGTTTCTCTCTAAATAACTTAAATAAGACTTTGACACACCAGCCAGTTCCGAGAGTTCACTCAATGAATAGCCCTTCTTCTTTCTCAACCTCTTTAAGCGCTCACCAAGCATACTCGTCCCCTTAATAACATATGACGTATGTTCATTATATAGCACGATAAGAACTTTATAAAAAACGAAATAGTAAGAAAATAAAAGGAAATAGAAGGAAAGTATGTACTATTGTTCGATATTAAGAAAATATGAACTATTTCAAGTTTTATAATTTTAAAAAAATAGGGTAGAATAGGAGTTATTCGTTCTTTAAAAAGAACAAAGGAGGGGTTTTATGTATATGAAAGTATGTTCTTCTTGTAGCCATTCTTCTTATAGTAGCTGTCCAGAGTATGAGTGGTTTTGTCCATGCTGTATGAAAAATATTACCTTATCCAAGGGAACCTATGTAAAAGGCAACTATCAAAATGTAAATAAAACCAATAAATATAAAAAGTTAACCATATATGTTACTAAAAGTGTTCTAGATTCTACCATATAAAAAGCGCCTCCGCTAAGTAGCAATGGCGCTCGTTTTGCTTTGTAGTTTTCATTTTTCTTGATTTATCTTCCATTTATTAAACTCTAGAAATTCTCTAAATTGATCCTTTGTTACACCGGAGTCCATTGCTTCCCTAACAAGAGTGGCCCACTCTCGGTCAAGATTTTCTTTTGCTTGGGCTTCGTCTTCATCGTGTAATAGGGTATTAACAGTAACTCCCAGCACAGATGAGACTTTTTCCAAAAATTGAACTGATGGATTGGATTGAAGATTTCGTTCGATGGAGCTTAGGTATGATTTAGCCACGCCGGCTCTCTCGGCTAATTCTGACATGGACATTTTACGTTGTTCTCTATATTTTTTTATTCGTTCACCAATCATGGCTTTCACCTTCCTATCATGCCTATTATAGCATATAACGAAGGGATTGTTAGATATTTAGAACAAAAATACGTAAAAATTCGCAAAATTAGATTCTTAATGTAGAATGATTTCGATAATTGTGTAAGAAATCTCTAATTTCTGCTGAAGAAATACCCATCTCTAGTGCGCTCGTAATTAGATCAACCCACTCCTTATCCAAATTTTCTGTTATTTCTACTCTCACGTTCTTCCTCATCCTTTTTCCCTCCTAAAATACTTTGGTATTTCAGGCAGCCCAGCCATCTTAATTAGTAAAAGGATTTTTTATATCTTTTACAATCTTAGATCTGTCGACTTTGCGTCCTTGCCTTTCAGCAAGTTTGCCTTTGACTGTTGTTTCGAATCATTCGATATACAACTTTGGTATTGCTACCTTTGTCCCTCTATTTTAATTTATTATAAATTAACTTATTATTATATGTTGCTGATTAATGTCGAAAGTCTTATATTATTTTAATAAAATATATACGGGGCAAATATGTTGTTATATGTAATTTTTACGAGCATAACTTAATTTTTTGTATAATAAAATCTCCGTAATTAGTGAAATTTTATATTTAGAATGTGCATTATTTTTGTCGATTTTCTCCTACTTAACATTCATTTTTCATACTTCTTTATAGAACACCCCCTTAAATGATAACTCTTATACGTATAGATCCTGATAAACCACATTTAAAGCTATTCACTACCCATTATGGTAAAATGTTCTTTCCGGATTAATCATATCTGATATTTAATAAAAAGTAGCATATTATAAATACATGTGAAAGAAAGGATGTTCTGACGTGATGAAAGTGAAGCTGCCAAAGCCTTTTACGTTTGAAGGTGGAGATCGTGCGGTATTGATGTTACATGGATTTACTGGGAATTCGGCGGATGTGCGAATGATGGGACGTTTTTTGGAGAAGAGAGGATATACTTGCCATGCGCCACAGTATAAAGGGCATGGGGTGCCTCCAGAAGAATTGGTTCATACCGGCCCTGAGGATTGGTGGGAGGACGTGATGGAAGCCTACCAGTTTTTAAAAGATAAAGGTTTTGAAAGCATTGCGGTCGTCGGGTTGTCTCTGGGCGGAGTTTTCTCTTTAAAGTTAGGTTACACGGTTCCTGTGAAGGGTATTGTGCCTATGTGCGCGCCGATGTATATCAAGAGTGAAGAAATTATGTACCAAGGTGTCCTTGAGTACGCGCGCGAGTTCAAACGCCGTGAAGGGAAAAGTGCAGAGCAGATCCAACACGAAATGAAGGAATTTGAGAAGACACCAATGGGTACATTGAAGGCGTTGCAGGAATTGATTGCGGATGTGAGGAATAATGTAGACATGATCTATTCGCCAACATTTGTTGTACAAGCCAGACACGACAACATGATTAACACAGACAGTGCCAACATCATTTACAATGAAGTCGAATCGGACGATAAGAAAATTAAATGGTATGAAGAATCTGGCCACGTCATCACCCTCGATAAAGAACGAGAACAACTCCACCAAGACGTATACGAGTTTTTAGAGTCGCTGGATTGGTAATACTATTTGAAGAGGCTATTTAACGAAGTAACCTAGCTAGTGATTGGAGCAAAAGCGAAGACTCCTGAGGGAGATAGCGGTAGCTTGAGACCCCGCAACGAAGTGAGGAGGCTCAAGCACCGCCCCTAGGAAAGCGAAGCCATTTGTGGAAATCACTAGCGGTGTACTACAGTAATTTTAAAACCCGAAAAGGGGAGGGATATATTTAATGGAAGAAATGATTCAACAACACGTAGATAAACTACTTTCCTATATGAAAGAAGAAGCCTACAAACCACTAACAACACAAGAACTTGAACAGGCCTTCGGTATCAAAGACTCAGAAGAATTCAAGGACTTCGTAAAAGCGTTAGTATACATGGAAGATCAGGGTCTCGTTGTGAGAACTCGCAGTAACCGCTACGGCCTTCCGGAAAAAATGAATCTAGTCAAAGGAAAAGTAATCGGTCACTCCAAAGGATTTGCATTTGTCATGCCGGAAGAAGCGGATATGGACGATGTATTCATTCCACCAAACGAGCTGAACAATGCCATGCACGGTGATATCGTTCTTGTGCGCGTTAGCAGGAAGGCTGCGGGTGATTCGCGACAAGAAGGAACGGTCATCCGGATTGTTGAACGTGGAGTTAAAGAGATTGTTGGTACATATACCGAAAGTAAGAACTTTGGTTTCGTTATTGCAGACGACAAAAAAATTGCCAATGATATCTTCATCCCAAAAAGTGCCAGCAATGGTGCAGTCGAAGGGCATAAGGTTGTTGTAAAATTGGTTACTTATCCGGAAGGCCGTCTCAGTGCGGAAGGAGAAGTCATCCGCATTCTTGGTCATAAAAATGACCCTGGTGTAGATATCTTGTCTGTTATCCATAAGCATGGACTGCCTCAGGAGTTTCCGAAAGAGGTGTTGGACCAGGCGAACGCAACACCGGATGAGATTGACGAAAAAGATCTGGGTGATCGCCGTGACCTTCGCGATCAAGTGATTGTTACGATTGATGGAGCAGATGCCAAAGACCTTGATGATGCGGTAACCGTGACGAAACTGGACAACGGCAACTACAAGCTTGGCGTTCATATTGCGGACGTCACACATTATGTGACAGAAGGCTCACCAATTGATATGGAAGCGCAGGAGCGTGGGACTAGTATTTATCTGGTAGACCGCGTAATCCCGATGATTCCTCATCGTCTGTCCAACGGAATTTGCTCGTTAAATCCAAAAGTGAACCGTCTTACTATTTCTTGTGAGATGGAGTTGAATAATGTTGGGGAAGTCGTGAAGCACGAGATTTTCCACAGTGTTATTAAAACAACAGAACGTATGACATATACGGATGTGAATAAAATCCTGGTGGAAAAGGATGAGGAAGTAACGTCCCGCTACGAATCTTTGGTTCCGATGTTCCAGCTGATGGAGGAGCTGGCTGCAGTCCTTCGCAAAAAGCGGATGACTCGTGGTGCCATCGATTTCGATTTCAAAGAGTCCAAGGTGATTGTGGATGAAGAAGGGGCACCGAAAGATGTTGTCCTTCGAGAACGTTCAGTTGCAGAGCGTCTCATTGAGGAATTCATGCTTGTTGCGAACGAAACGGTAGCGGAGCATTTCCACTGGATGAATGTGCCGTTCATCTATCGTGTCCATGAGGATCCAAAAGAAGAGAAACTTCAACGTTTCTTCGAATTTATCACAAACTTTGGGTATGTTGTGAAAGGAAAAGGCAATGAGATTCACCCTCGTGCGCTTCAGGAAGTAATCGAAGCCGTTCAAGGTAAGCCGGAAGAAATGGTAGTATCTACTGTCATGCTTCGTTCCATGAAACAGGCAAAATACGATGAGGAAAGCTTGGGACACTTTGGTTTATCCACAGAGTTCTATACCCATTTCACATCACCAATTCGTCGTTATCCTGACTTGATTGTTCATCGTCTCATTCGCACCTATTTGATACAAAAGAAGCTGGATGAGAAAACACAGGAAAAGTGGAGCGACAAACTGCCTGAAATAGCTGAGCATTCCTCTAACATGGAGCGCCGAGCGGTTGATGCAGAACGTGAAACGGATGAACTTAAAAAGTCCGAATACATGCTTGATAAAATCGGGGAAGAATATGATGGCATCATCAGCTCTGTGACGAACTTCGGAATGTTCGTCGAGCTGCCTAATACAATTGAAGGTCTTGTCCATGTGAGCTATCTGACGGATGACTATTACCGCTATGATGAGCGTCATTATGCAATGATTGGAGAGCGCACAGGGAAAGTGTACCGAATAGGTGACGAGATTACGGTTCGTGTTATTAACGTAAACAAAGATGAGCGCTCTATTGACTTTGAGGTAGTTGGTATGAAGGGTACTCGCCGTCCAGATACGAAGAGTGCACCGCGTGTCATCCAGAGTGAACGTAAAAAGCCAGCCAAAGGTCGCAGTCAGAAGCGTAAAGATGAAAGCAATATCGATGACTACACATTTGAAATTGGTTGGACGACGCAAGGTCCTGGCAAGAAGAAAAAGAAAAACAAGAAGTTCTTTGAGAATGCACCGAAACAGAAACGAAAAAAGAAAAAGCGCTAAGCTTTTTCCATTCAAAGAAGGGTCTTTTTCACAAAGGAAGGCCCTTCTTTCTTGTAGAGGTCGGGTGGATTTGGTAAAATATTCACTACGCCTTATTAGAAAGAAAGGGGGAAACATCTATGCCAAAAGGGGAAGGCAAGGTCATTAGTACCAATAAGAAAGCCAACCATGACTATTTCATCGAGCAGACCTATGAAACAGGTATGGTTTTACAAGGTACTGAAATTAAATCCATGCGAGCTGGCCGAGTAAACTTGAAGGATTCCTTTGCACGAGTGCAAAACGGCGAAGTGTTTTTGCATAACCTGCATATCAGTCCTTATGAGCAAGGAAACCGTTACAACCATGATCCGCTGCGTACTCGCAAGCTGCTTCTTCACCGTAAACAAATCAATCAGCTGATTGGTCTTACTAAAGAAGAGGGATATGCCTTGGTTCCTTTAAAAATCTATCTTAAAAACGGCTATGCCAAGCTATTGATAGGATTAGGAAAAGGTAAAAAGAAATACGACAAGCGTGAAGATTTGAAGAAGAAAGAAGCGAAACGTGATATAGAGAGAGCGTTCCGTGAACGTCAAAAGGAATAGTATAGTTTAATTTACAGTAACTTACAATTGCAAAGTGATCTGTATGTGCTATAATATAGTTGTCGCTGATAGACAGAGCGATGCATTGATAATTGAATAGCCAACACATTGGCTTGATTATCTTTCCCGTAGAAACCTCGTGTTTTTGCTCTTTGTTGATTTAAACTTCAACAGAGACATTTATTATCGAGGGGACGTTACGGATTCGACAGGGATAGTTCGAGCTTGGGTTGCGAGTCGGGGGGATCGTCCTCGTCATCAACGTCAACGCCAATAATAACTGGCAAAGAAAACAACAACTTCGCATTAGCTGCCTAATAACAGTCTGATGCGGTTCCTCCCTCCATCGCCCATGTGGTAGGATCAGGGACTCACTCTTAGTGGGCTACGCCGGAGATCGCCGTCTGAGGTCAAAGGAAGAGAATAACCAGACTAGCTGCCAGGATGCCAGTCAATAGGCGGAACGGTTAGCGAAATACTAATATATTGACTACACTCGTAGATGCTTAAGTGGCGATGTTTCTGGACGTGGGTTCGATTAATTATTAGTCGCCTTGTATGGCAACATACAAGTGAAAATCTGGCTTTATCGGTGAAACCTAAGTCGTATTTCTTTTACGATAAGGCAATGCCGAGCGGTATGTGAAGTAATTCAACAGCCGTGTATCGACTCATAGGTTGCCACAACAGTGGTAATACTAGGATGCGGAACTGCTAGTTGCAGTAGCAACTAAAAATTTTAGTCCGCATAATACGCCAGAGGACCTCAGCTTGGAGGTTCAAGATATAGTCAGTGCCATGACGAAAGCATGGAATTGCACGTCCCACCGTCTCCATATTAAATAAACCGCACTTTTTAAAAGTGCGGTTTTTCTTTTTATCTAAAGTTTAAAAAATGTTTCTTCGAAAATAGCCTTTTTTACCCTTTCTTCCTCATTATACTTCCCATTTCTCTTGGTTACTAATTCATAATTATCTAAAATGTATTTAGCTCTTCTTTTTTTAAGCTCTGTTAAACACCGCTGTTGATTTCCGCACTAGGCTTCGCTTTCCTAGGGGCGTTTGGGGAGCCTCCTCGGAAAAGCGCCTGCGGGGTCTCCCCTAAACGCTATCTCCCTCAGGAGTCTTCGCCT
>NZ_JAAZWB010000023.1 GCF_012524115.1 Bacillus sp. RO1
TTTCCAAAGCCCTTATGACATTAATTTTGACATCGAAAGAGTTTGCTTTTTTTGACATTATAAATACTCCCCTTCGCGGAAACAGATTTTTGTTTTTTAATCTGTCTACTTAAAAGGGAGCATATCATTATGAAGACCTCAGTGACGGGGAACCAGGAGAATAGAGGTCCTCATCACCGTGATGAAGACCTCAGTGACGAGAAATCTGGAGGAGAGAAGTCCTCATCCCCAATATGAAGCCCTTGGACTGTTGACTTCATTCACCTAAGGGTCCAAGAAGATGTTATTACTTGATTTAACTGTAAAAGCTCTAACATTTCGTTCTAGTAATCTATAGCTGTTGATTGGAGCAAAAGACCGAGACTCCTGAGGGAGATAGTGCTAGGTGAAGACCCCGTAGGCATAGCCGAGAAGGCTCCAGCAGCGCCACTAGGAAAGCGAAGCCATTTGCGGAAATCAACAGCGGTGCATAATTAGCAAATAAGATTAAAACCGGTCGGTTTGCCCGGTTTTCCTTATATTAATCCATTAAATTCCAATTATTATAATATTTCTTGTATTCCAATTCTTTCATACGTTATAATAATTTCAAATGACATGGAGCGGATATTGATTTGGCACTAGGTAGCTAAAAATTTAATAGATCTCTTGATGCAAAGCGTGCATTATCGTCATAATTCGGTTTACAGATATATAGGAGGTAAAAAAGTGAATACACCACAGACAGAGAAACTTAAAGTGTTTGCCCTCGGGGGGATCGGGGAAATCGGTAAAAATATGTACGTTCTAGAAATGGAAGATTCCATTTATATCATGGATACAGGTGTCATGATTCCAGAAGATGGGATGCTCGGTATTGATATGGTCATACCAGATACGACATATCTTGAGGATAATAAGGACAAGATTCAGGGAATTTTCCTCACACATGGACATGAAGAACATATGGGAGGACTTGCATATATCCTTAGGAAATTTAAAGCTCCTGTATATGGTACCAAGTTTACTCTAGCGCTTGCAAAAGAACTTGTAAACGGGCTTGGATCTAAAGGGCAGGTGGAGTTTAAAGAGGTAGATGACAGCACTGTCCTAGAATTGCCCGAAACGACAGTAACCTTTTTTAGAACGAACCACAGCATTCCGGATTCAGTAGGAATTTGTTTTTACACGCCACAAGGTGCAATCGTTCATACAGGTGACTTCAAATTTGATCAATCCCAATTATCCCAAAATGCCGATTTGGGCAAAATTGCGGAAATAGGGAACAAAGGTGTATTGTGTGTTCTTTCAGATAGTACGAATGCAGAGAAACCTGGTTATACGATTTCTGAATCCGTTGTCAGACAAGAAATTGCGGATGTAACTTATAATGCAAAAGGACGTGTGTTTGCTGCGTGCTTGTCTACAAATGTCGGTCGAATTCAACAGATTGTTCAAGCTGCTGTGGATAGCAACAGAAAGCTTGTAGTCGTTTCTCATCCAACAGATCGGAACTTCACGATTGCAACAGAACTCGAATATTTACACATTCCAGATGACCTGCTTGTACCTGTTCATGAACTTGGCAACTTAAAAGATGATAATGTAGTTGTCCTTACAATCGGGACGCATTCTCAACTTATGTCTTCCCTTTTGAAAATGGCCAAAGGTACTCATAAACATGCTCAAATCAAACAACAAGACATTGTTATGATTGCAGCTTCCCCGTCACCTGGTACAGAATTAACGGTAGCTAAAGTGATAGACAAGCTCTACAGGGCCGGAGCAGTTGTCATTTATGGTCAAAAGAAAATTCATTCTTCTGGTCACGGTTGTCAGGAAGAACTTAAGTTAATGTTAAACTTACTTAAGCCAAAATATGTTCTTCCTATCCAAGGAGAGTTCAAAATGCAAAGAGCGCTCTCTAAAGTAGCCGAAAGCGTCGGAATTGATAAGGAAAATATTTTCTTATTGAATAAGGGAGAAGTCGTTGAGTTTAACAAAGGTACTGGGAAATATGCTGGGAAAGTATATGCCGGGAATGTACTTATAGATGGTCTTGGAGTTGGGGACATCGGTAACATCGTTTTAAGAGATCGCAGGTTATTGTCTCAAGACGGCATTATGGTGGTGGTTGTTTCCATTAGTAAAAGCCAAAAAAGAATCATTGCAGGTCCAGAAATTCTTTCAAGAGGTTTTGTATATGTCCGTGAGTCAGAAGAGCTTCTGGACAAGGCAAATGCTATCGTAACAGAAATTCTCGACAATGCCGTTAAAGAACAGATTCTTGAGTGGTCAAGCTTGAAGCTTAAAATTAGAGAATCTCTTAATCAGCACTTATATGAAAAGACTAGACGTCGACCAATGATCCTTCCTATTATCATGGAAGTGTGATAGCGTTTCTTACCCGCAATGTGGCAGTTACTGTCATGCTGCGGGTTTTTCTTATAGTTGCGAATGAAAAAAAGCATCGCGTCAATACTATACTTGAGAAAACTTATTTTATAAGGGACGGAAGGAGATTGTCGCATGTCTGATTATACATACCAGTCATCGGAACAACCACAAGGAGAGCCTAACAAACCAGATGCAGGAAAGGACTCCTTAGTAAATAAAATTCAGCAGCTTGGTCAAACGAATGTTGCGCAAATGCCATCTGACTCCAAAATACATTGTCTAACCATAGTGGGTCAAATTGAGGGACACGTCCAATTACCTCCTCAAAATAAAACAACCAAATACGAACATGTCATTCCTCAAATCGTTGCAATTGAGCAAAATCCAAATATAGAAGGACTGCTAGTGATTTTAAATACGGTGGGTGGGGATGTCGAAGCTGGATTGGCTATTTCCGAAATGCTAGCATCCTTGTCAAAACCAACAGTCTCACTCGTACTTGGTGGCGGACATTCTATCGGTGTTCCTATTGCAGTGTCTTGTGACTATTCCTTTATTGCGGAAACTGCCACCATGACGATTCATCCAGTGCGATTGACAGGGTTGGTCATCGGTGTTCCTCAAACCTTTGAATATCTTGATAAGATGCAAGATAGAGTCATCAACTTTGTAACAAAAAACTCAGGTATTCCTGAAGAGAAATTCAAGGAATTGATGCTCTCAAAAGGAAATCTCACTCGCGATATTGGGACAAATGTAGTTGGTGCGGACGCTGTCGAGTATGGATTGATTGATCAAGTAGGGGGAGTAGGAGAAGCCATCCGAAAGCTAAACGAGATGGTAGAAGCTAAAAATCCAGGTAAGACAGAAGAAGGGAAGATGCTGCAATGATTCTCTATACGACCATGCCTCAGGAATTGATTTTTCCAGTGGAGAATGGAGAATATGAAAAGCAACGTGTGATAGATTTTAACGGCGTTTCCTTGGTTGTTCAACAAACAGATATGAACGCCTATCAAATCGTCCGAAATTTGAGCACAGACCCGGCACACTATCTTAGCAACGAGTATTCTCCAGGTCAAACGATTAATTTTCTTTAACACCGTTTCAAGTGTTAGGGCTTATGTTATAATACAAGCATCAGAGGAAAAAGCAGCCAGTATTTGTTGGCTGCTTTCGTCTTCTCATTATGGTCAGATAGGTGAGAATAATGTCAAAACGAAAAAAGAGACAAAGAAAAACCAAAAACCGGGATGAATGGAAACGCACAGTCACCTTTGAAGTGATGGGGCTGCTGTTGTTAGCCATTACATGTATAGCGATTGCCAAACTTGGTATGGTAGGACAAACCTTTGTTCTATTATTTCGTTTTTTTAGTGGAGAATGGTATATGCTCATGCTTCTTGGGTTATTACTCTTATCCGGATATATTATTTGGAAAAGAGAGTTACCTACCTTCTTCTCAAGGCAATTGGTAGGTGTATATGTTATTATGATGTCTGTTTTATTACTTAGCCATGTTACCCTGTTCAGGATGCTGTCTCGCGGAGGCTCATTTGCTGATCCTTCTGTTATCGGCAATACTTGGGAGCTTTTTTGGCTGGAAGTAAACGGAGAAACAAGTACAACAGACCTCGGTGGGGGAATGATGGGTGCAATATTATTTGCTCTGTTCCATCTCCTGTTTGATGCACGAGGTGCACAGTGGATAGCAATGATATTCATCGTAATCGGAATTATTTTAGTTACAGGTAAATCCCTCAATGATACTGTAATCAAAGTCGCTGCAGGCTTATTTGGATTTGCAAAGAACCAATGGCTAGCATTCATGGAAGATATGAAAGGTTGGAAAGAGGACAGTAATAAACGTAAAAAAGAAAAACAGTCAGAAGAGAAAAAACAAAAGGAAGAAAAAAAAGAAAAAGCAGAAGAAGTCCTTGTTGTCGAGGATACTTCAACAGAAGAACTTATCTCTCCTCCTATCATCTCATCTTTTAACGACCGAGAAACAGAAATAAATCAGGTGGAGGCGGAGCCTATAGCTTCTACTTCTAGAAGTGATGAGAAAGATGCGGGCCAAGAGGAAGCCGGAGAACTAATTGCAGGTCCAATGGCCTTTACAGAAGTGGAAAATAAAGAATATGTTCTTCCATCTCTTGATCTTCTAAACAAGCCAATAGCGAATCATCAGACTACAGAACATGAAAACATTTATCAGAACGCTAGAAAATTAGAGAAGACGTTTGCAAGTTTCGGAGTTAAAGCAAAGGTAACAAAGGTTCATCTCGGTCCAGCCGTGACAAAGTATGAAGTATATCCAGATGTCGGTGTTAAGGTCAGCAAAATTGTAAACTTAAGCGACGATTTGGCGCTTGCCCTGGCTGCCAAAGATATACGTATAGAAGCTCCGATACCTGGTAAATCAGCTATTGGGATAGAAGTGCCAAATAATGAAGTGGCAATGGTGTCCTTAAGAGAAGTATTAGATACCAAACAGGCCGAAAAGCCAGATGCAAAGTTATTGATTGGATTAGGTCGTGATATTTCTGGGGATTCCGTCGTAGCTGAGCTCAATAAAATGCCCCATCTTCTAGTTGCCGGCGCAACTGGAAGCGGAAAAAGTGTTTGTATAAACGGAATCATCACTAGTATTTTGGTACGTGCAAAGCCACATGAAGTGAAAATGATGATGATTGACCCGAAAATGGTAGAGTTGAACATGTATAACGGGGTGCCTCATCTTTTAGCACCGGTTGTAACAGATCCTAAAAAGGCTTCCCAAGCATTGAAAAAAGTAGTAAATGAGATGGAACGTCGTTATGAACTGTTTTCTCACACCGGTACAAGGAATATCGAGGGTTATAATGATTACATAAAGAGACACAACCAAGATGAAGAGGCAAAGCAGCCATCCTTGCCATACATTGTGGTGATCGTCGATGAGCTTGCAGACCTAATGATGGTTGCTTCCTCCGATGTGGAAGATTGCATAACAAGGCTTGCTCAGATGGCTCGTGCAGCTGGAATACATCTAATCATTGCCACACAACGACCATCTGTAGATGTTATAACAGGGGTAATTAAAGCGAATATTCCATCCCGGATTGCCTTTAGTGTTTCTTCACAAACTGACTCTAGAACGATATTGGATATGGGTGGAGCGGAAAAACTTCTTGGTAGGGGGGATATGCTGTTTCTACCGGTAGGTGCTTCCAAACCTATAAGGGTACAGGGGGCATTCCTGTCTGATGAGGAGGTCGAACGAATTGTGGACTTTGTCATCGATCAGCAGAAAGCACAATATCAAGAAGAAATGATTCCTCAAGATATCAATGAAGAAGTGGAAGATGTAAATGACGACCTATATGATGATGCAGTTCAGCTTGTCTTAGAGATGCAGACTGCCTCTGTATCCATGCTTCAGCGTCGTTTCCGCATAGGTTATACAAGAGCTGCAAGGCTTATCGACGCCATGGAAGTAAGGGGAGTAGTCGGTCCATATGAAGGCAGCAAACCGCGTACAGTATTAGTATCAGGAAATCAAAGTGAAGATGTAGGTTCATAAAAAAGCAATAGAACAGGCGGCTATCAAAAGCCGTCTTTTCTATTCCTAAGAAAAGAAAAAGAAATCATACAATACAGTTGATTTCCGTTTCAGGCGCTTCGCTTGCCTGCGGGCGGTCCGTGAGCCTCCTCGGCTTCGCCTGCGGGGTCTCACCTGTCCCTTCCTCCCGCGGGCGTCTGCGCGCTTTCCACTCCAATCAACTATGTGACTTCATTCAACTAATGGGTAATAAAAAGTCATCTAACCGAGTTGTCTGAAAAAACATTAACTTTTTGTTTTTCTTATTTTTAGCTGTGGATTGGAGCAAATGGCGGAGACTCCTGCAGGGGAGTAGCGGCAATGTTGAGACCCCGCAGGCTTGCCGAGGAGGCTCAAGGTCGCCCCGCGGAAAGCGCAGCCATTTGCGGAAAGGAACAGCGGCGAGCAACCAATTCGCTGAAATTATTAAATTATATTTAATCAGTAGGTTTATGTCCTACTATATTTTTATTGGGAATATGTATAAATCGCTTACTTTTTCGACAAAATCCTTTAATTTCTATTTATTTTACCCCTAAAAAGTGTTATATTATTTTGGATTAATAGGAAAACATGAAAAATGTTTTGTAAACGGTTAATGGGGGATCAGTTATGACGATTCGGTCAGACAGCAGACATTTGTATTTACTAGTTGTAGACAAATTAAAGCAAGATATCGAGAACAAGGTGTATAAAGAAAAAGAGAAATTACCTTCCGAATTCGAATTGTCTCGACGACTAGGAGTTAGCAGGGCAACTTTGCGAGAAGCATTGCGCGTGTTGGAAGAAGAAAATATTGTTGTAAGGAGACACGGTGTTGGAACATTTGTTAATTCCAAGCCTCTATTCTCATCCGGAATTGAACAGTTGAATTCTGTAACGGAAATGATTTCACAAGCTGGAATGAAACCAGGGACAGTCTTCTTAACTTCCACAATTGAGACACCAAGCGAGGAAGAATTAATTAAATTCAATGATAAAGAAATTCGTGAAGTCCTTCATTTTGAACGTGTACGAACGGCGAATGATCTTCCGGTTGTTTACTGTATTGATAAAATTCCTACCACGATTGTAGAAGACTATCAATCCTATAAGAATGAATCACTCTTAAAACTTCTTGAAAAAGAAGCAGGAAGATATATATCTTATGCCGTAACACATATCGAACCGATTGGCTATCATGATAAAATTTCACCTATCCTTGAGTGTGAACCTGAAACGGCATTACTTGTACTAAAACAAATGCACTACGATCAAAATGATGAACCAATTCTTTATTCACTCAATTACTTCCGAGCAGACAAATTTAGTTTCCATGTATTAAGAAAGCGTCCATAGAAGTTTTTTAAACACCACGAAATTGTGGTGTTTTTAATTTGTGCATCTCTAGGTTGTCTGACTTGTAAATCTTTCTAATTTAACGTTATATTGGGTTTAGGACTATTTTTTGAACGTTATAGAAAGAATAGTACTGTCTATATTTTTATACGATTAACTAACAGGATGAAATCTGTTGTGCTAAGCATCAAAGTAAAGGAGGAGATTTCTTGAAACTAGTTGATGAAAGAACGTACACGCTTAATGGAATTAACGTTCACACTATCCCGACCAATAAATTCAAGACGAATACTATTGTATTGAAAGTAAAGGCTCCGTTATCAGAAGAAGATGTAACAGTTCGTGCTTTAATGCCGTATGTCCTTCAAAACGCAACAGAGTCCCATCCCCAACCTTCCCAATTCAGAGCATATCTTGATGAATTATATGGTGCTAGCCTTGCAGTGGATCTAAGCAAAAAAGGCGAAGATCACATCATTTCTATAAGGTTGGAAATTGCCAATGAAAAGTTTCTTAAAGATTCCACACCTCTCCTTGAAAAAGGGATTGAGTTGTTAAGTGAAGTACTATTAAAGCCCGTAACCGAAGGAAATGGCTTTAAGACAGCTACAGTGGATAAAGAAAAAAGGGCGTTAAAACAAAGAATCCAATCTGTATACGATGATAAAATGCGTTATGCAAGCCAACGCCTTATTGAAGAGATGTGTGCAGAAGAACCTTACCGCCTGAGTGCAAACGGTGAGAAGGAAAAAGTAGATGCCATCACATCAGAATCCCTATACAACTATTATCAAAACATGTTAAAAACTAATGATATTCATCTTTACTTGGTTGGCGATATAAAAGAGGACGAAGTAGATGAATATGTAAAAAAGTACTTTGTATTGCCTGATCAGGATAACAAAGTAACCTCTGCTATTTCGCAACCTAATAAAGATAACAAAGATCCGAACGAAGTAATTGAGCGCCAGGATATTAAGCAAGGGAAATTAAATATTGGGTACAGAACGAATGTGACATTCAAAGATGATCTTTATTATGCTTTGCAAGTCTTTAACGGTATCTTTGGTGGATTTTCCCATTCCAAGCTCTTTATCAATGTAAGGGAGAAGGAAAGTTTAGCATACTATGCTGCGTCACGGGTGGAAAGTCATAAAGGATTGTTACTCGTCATGTCAGGTATTGACTTTTCTAATTACGAAAAAGCGGTAACAATCATCAACAAACAGATTGAAGCGATGAGGCAAGGAGAATATACCGACGGGGAAATTTCTCAGACCAAAGCGGTCATAAAAAATCAAATTCTTGAAACTATTGATACAGCAAGAGGATTGATTGAAGTCCTCTACAACAATGAAGTATCAGAAGTTGACAAACCAATTGAGGCATTCCTTGAAGGGGTAGAAAATGTTACAAAAGAGCAGATTCAGGAAGTTGCCAAGTTGATAGAACTCGATACAACCTATTTTTTAACTGGGAAGGAGGCGTAAGAGATGGAAAAAATCGAATTTAAACAACTGGAAGAGAACCTATATCATGAAACGCTTGACAATGGTTTAGAAGTGTACCTTTTGCCGAAATCAGGGTTTCATAAAACGTACGCAACATTCACGACAAAATATGGATCTATCGATAATAAATTTGTACCACTTGGTCAGGACGATTTTGTAACGGTACCAGATGGAATCGCTCATTTTCTCGAGCATAAGCTTTTTGAAAAGGAGCATGGGGACGTTTTCCAAGATTTCAGTAAACAAGGTGCCTCTGCCAATGCCTTTACATCTTTTACAAGAACGGCCTACCTATTCTCCAGTACATCAAATGTTGAACAAAATCTTGAAACCTTGATGGATTTTGTGCAAGCACCGTATTTTACAGAAAAAACAGTGGAGAAAGAGAAAGGAATTATCGGTCAAGAGATCACGATGTATGAGGATAATGCCGATTGGCGTGCCTATTTCGGATTAATTGAAAGCATGTTCCATACTCACCCAGTTAAAATAGACATCGCAGGGACCATTGATTCCATCTCCAACATAACAAAAGATCTTTTGTACACATGCTATGAGACCTTTTACCATCCGAGCAACATGCTCCTATTTGTTGTAGGACCTATGGATACATCCGAAATGATGCAATTCATCAAAGACAATCAAGCAAAGAAAACATTTAAAGAGAAAGAAGAAATTAAACGTCAATTTGATGAAGAACCTACAACAGTGAACGAAAAGAAGAAAGTTCTAAAAATGAATGTCCATACGTCAAAATGTATGGTGGGTGTTAAGGAGTCTAATCCAACGAAACAAGGAACGGAGCTTCTCAAGCATGAATTGACAGTGAACATATTACTTGACCTTTTATTCGGAAAAAGCTCCGATCACTACCAAAAGCTTTATGATGACGGTCTGATTGATGAGACTTTTGCTTATGATTATACGGGAGAAAAGGGATTTGGCTTTGCCATGCTAGGCGGGGATACTTCAGAGCCTGACAAATTAGCAGAAAGAGTACAAAGTATATTGCTACAGTTTGACCCAGGTTCCATTGAAGAACAGGAACTTGAAAGAATTAAAAAGAAAAAAATCGGATCATTCTTACGTGCTCTTAATTCACCAGAGTTCATCGCAAACCAATTCACCCGTTATGCTTTTAATAATATGGACCTTTTTGAGGTCACACCTCAACTTGAAAAGATTACGCTTGAAGACCTACAAGCGGTTGCTAAAGAATTTATCAAGGAAGAAGCATTTACAACGTGCCAAGTTGTGCCAAAATAAAGAGACAACGAAGTCCGGTTCGAGACTACACGAACCGGCTTCTTTTTATAAAGGATGATAAATATGAAAAAAACAGCACTTTTAATTGGGGCAAGCGGTGATATTGGCAGAGAAATCGCCAAAACCCTTTTGAAAGAGGGGTACACAACCTATCTACACTATAATCAGGATAAGCAGTCCATACATAAGCTACAGAATGAATTTGGGGAGGAAAAGGTTATCCCCATTCAAGCAGACCTGACCACCATTGATGGCGTGGAAAAGTTAAAAAACAGTACCTATACATCTGTTGAAGCAATTATCTATAATGCAGGTACTACCTTTTATGGATTGATGACAGACATCGACGAACAATCAAAGCAACAAATGATACAACTTAACATAACATCGTTATATTCAACCATCCAAACATTTCTACCGGAAATGGTGAGAAAGAGATGTGGCAATATTGTTGTGGTTTCTTCGATTTGGGGAGAAATAGGGGCTTCATGTGAAGTGCTTTATTCCATGACTAAAGGTGCACAGATCTCTTTTGTAAAAGCTTTGGCGAAAGAAGTAGCGTTGAATGGAATTAGAGTGAACGCGATAGCGCCTGGAGCGGTGTCCACAAAAATGCTGAATAATTTATCTGAGGAAGAAAAACAGGACTTAAGTGATGATATACCGATGGGCAGATTAGCTCAACCATACGAAATTGCTGATTCTGTAAGCTTTTTGCTTTCTGAAAAGTCCTCTTATATCACTGGACAAGTACTGCGCGTAAACGGCGGATGGAATTAATAGACCATGCATAAATCAGCTAGGAGCATCGCATACTAACTCTTGAACAAATGTGGAAGGAGGAGTTAATATGTCAGTACTTGATAACTGGGAACAATGGAAAGGTTTTTTAGGTGACCGTCTAAATCATGCAGAGCATGAAGGAATGGACAATGGAGCTATTTCTCAACTTGCTTATGAAATCGGTGACTATCTTGCAAAAGAAGTGGAAGCGAAAAACCCTCAAGAAAGAGTGTTAGCTGACCTTTGGAAAGTGGCAAGCCCAGAAGAGCAACATGCAATTGCCAATATGATGGTGAAATTGGTTCAAAACGACTCAACGCATTAAGAGAGGCCTCTACCTCTCTTTTTTTTGTTCCCAAAAATCATAAGTAATTACTTTCTTATTAAAGAAATATTGGATATGATAGAAGTAACATATACATGAACGATTTGTTAGAGAGGATGAAGGGGTTTGATGGAGAAAAAAGAGTGGTATTTAGAATATGAAATACATATCAATAGGCCAGGACTACTTGGGGACATCGCTTCCCTTTTAGGTATGCTATCCATCAATATTGTGACAATCAACGGGGTGGATGATGCAAGAAGGGGAATGTTATTGCTAAGCGACTCAAATGAGCAAATAGTCCGTCTTGAATCTATCCTAAATACGATGGATAATATAACTGTTACAAAGCTGCGTGAGCCTAAATTGCGCGATCGATTAGCTGTGCGACATGGAAGATACATACAGCGAGATGCAGATGATAAAAAAACGTTCCGCTTTGTACGGGATGAATTAGGATTATTGGTTGATTTCCTTGCCGAACTCTTTAAACAGGACGGTCATAAGTTAATTGGAATCAGAGGCATGCCTCGTGTAGGCAAAACGGAGTCCATTGTTGCTTCAAGTGTCTGTGCAAACAAAAGATGGTTATTTGTATCTAGCACATTGTTAAAACAAACCATTCGAAGTCAATTGATTGAAGATGAATATAATGTGGACAACCTATTTATTATAGATGGTATAGTATCAACCAAAAGGGCAAATGAAAAACATTGGCAGCTAATTCGTGAAATAATGCGTATATCTGCTGTAAAAGTGGTTGAACATCCTGATATTTTCGTGCAAAATACAGAATATAAACTAGATGATTTCGATTATATTATTGAACTTAGAAATAATGAAGATGAAGAAATCACCTACGATGTGGTGCAACCAAATAATATGTTTGATGAAAATCCTTTTGGGGGTTTTGATTTCTAAAAATGTTGGAAGGTGTAATTGTTGACAGAACTAGGTAATAGACTGAAACAGGCAAGAGAAGAAAAAGGCTTGTCCCTGGAAGATTTACAAACCGTTACAAAAATACAAAAAAGATACTTAATCGGAATAGAAGAAGGCAATTATTCCATCATGCCTGGTCAATTTTATGCCCGTGCATTTATCAGACAATACTCTGAGGCTGTGGGACTTAATCCAGAACTTATCTTCGAAGAATACAAAAACGATATCCCTGCAAATGACAAAGATGAAATTCCTCAGTTGTCTAGAGTGAAGACTCGTAAACAGGTGCCATCGTCAAAAAATACAAAGGTTTTTAATTTTATCCCTAAAGTGTTAATGTTCTTGGCCTTTGTTGCTGTAGTTGCCATCATTTATGTACTTGTTCAAAACTGGGGAGTTGGAGGGGCATCTGACACGCAAGAGGAAAACAAAAACGTAGTCATTGACCCTGCGACGTCAGAAAATGAAGATGAAGCTGAAAACGAAGAACAAGAAGATGAAAAGGAACAGCCTGAAGAGACGGAGAAAGAAGAACCTGTAGAAGAGGAAAAATCAACAACAGGTACTTTAACTGAAGTAAGCTCAAACAGTCCAAATGCAACATTAGAACTAAAGGATACGGATAAATTTGAAGTGGAAATCTCTGCAGAGGGCCGAAACACTTGGGTAGGAGTAAGTAATGAGTCAGGAGAGTACTTCCTTAACAAAGAGCTTAAAGACGGAGAATCGGAAACAATTGATTTATCCGCCCAAAAAGAGATCTTATTTAATGTAGGTTGGGTGCCAGCAACTAAAATTATGATCAATGGCGAACCATTTGATTTTCCTTTTCCAGTAAATGACGTTACAACACAGAGAGTCACTATTAAATTTGTATCAAATGGTCAACAATAAAGTCATCAGGATGATGGCTTTTTTTGTACAGACCTTTTGAATGGAGCTTACAACAAAGCCAACAATTGAGCTAACAACCTTAAGCAAACATTAGACAAACCTGTATATTTTATGTATAGTGGAAAAGCAATATTGAATGCTGGAGGAATGAACGTGAATTTACCTAACAAAATTACTGTTTCAAGAATCTTTATGATCCCTATCTTTATGATTCTAATGCTTGCACCATTAAATTGGGGGGACCTTACCATTGGAGATGAGTCCATTCCTTACACACATCTTCTTGCTGCACTTATTTTTATCATTGCATCCATCACCGACTGGGTAGATGGTTATTATGCAAGAAAACTAAATCTTGTAACCAACCTTGGAAAGTTCCTAGATCCACTTGCAGATAAGCTTTTGGTGTCCGCAGCATTAATTGCACTTGTCGAGTTACAATTGGCTCCAGCGTGGATTGTCATTGTCATCATCAGTAGAGAATTCGCTGTCACCGGACTCCGACTAGTACTTGCAGGAGAAGGGGAAGTGGTTGCAGCAAACATGCTTGGCAAAATCAAAACCTGGGCTCAAATAATTGCAGTATCCGCACTTCTTTTACATAACTTGCCATTTGAACTAATCGGTTTCCCATTTGCCACCATTGCATTATGGATAGCAATGATCTTTACCATTTACTCTGGCTGGGATTACTTCTATAAAAACAGACAAGCATTTGTTAATTCTAAATAATCTATATAAAACGTTTATTTATTAAAGTTTATAGCTGTGGATTGGAGCAAAAGGCGAAGACTCCTGAGGGAGATAGCGGTAGCTTGAGACCCCGCAGCAGAGCGAGGAGGCTCAAGCACCACCCCTTGGAAAGCGAAGCCATTTGCGGAAATTTACAGCGGCGTTATTCGGAATTCTAAAACTGTAATAAGGGGAGAGAGTGCCGTGATTAGAAATGCAGAGATTATTGCCGTAGGCTCTGAGTTACTATTGGGACAAATTTGTAATACAAATGCCCAATTTCTTTCCAAGCAACTCGCAGAATTAGGGATCAACGTTTTTTATCATACGGTGGTCGGAGATAACCCTTCTAGACTCGAAGAAGTAATAACAACAGCTAAACAACGTTCTAACCTCCTTCTATTCACCGGAGGACTTGGACCCACAAAAGATGACCTGACAAAGGAAACCATTGCAAGAGTGCTGAATAAACAATTGGTAATGGATGATCAAGCGCTGATTAACATTCAGGATTATTTCAAAAAATCACACAGAGTGATGAGTGAAAACAACAAAAAGCAGGCGCTAGTATTAGAAGGCTCCTCTATTTTGGCAAACGACTTTGGGATGGCCCCTGGAATGGCGCTGACAGAAGGCTCTCATACATACATGCTCTTACCTGGTCCTCCTAAAGAACTTCAGCCTATGTTTTCTGTCTATGGCAGAGAATACCTGCTAGATAAGCTTGGAGTCAGAGAGCAAATCGTCTCCAAAGTTCTCCGTTTCTTTGGCATTGGGGAATCACAACTGGAAACAGATATTGAAGATATCATTGACCGACAAACAAATCCGACCATCGCACCGCTTGCGGGGGACAATGAGGTTACACTTAGATTAACGGCCAAGCACCAATCCATTGAGGAAGCAAATCGGTTAATTGATCAATGCGAAAAAGAGATTTTGGAAAGAGTCGGTGATTTCTTTTTCGGGTATGACGAGGATACCATCTACTCGGTTCTTTTTGAAAAAATACAAAACTCTCATTACACTCTGAGCAGTGCCGAGAGTCTTACCGGCGGTTTGTTCTCTGAGAAAATGACAAGTTTCTCAGGTGCTTCCAAAGTTATGGAAGGTGCTATTGTCAGCTATACTAATAGCGTGAAGGAAAAAGTGCTTGGCGTGAAAAAACAAACACTTGTAAACGATGGAGCAGTAAGCGAGCAGACAGCTAAAGAAATGGCAATCGGCGTTAAAAAATTGCTGCAAACAGATATCGGCATTAGTTTTACAGGAGTTGCAGGACCTGAAACAATGGATAATCAACCAGTCGGCACAGTGTTTATCGGAATAGCTCTTCCGAACGGAGAAGCTTCCGTTCACAAAATCCACTTAGCCGGAACGCGGGATGGCATCAGACATAGATCGGCAAAATACGGCTGTCACTATCTATTGAAAGAGTTGTTCAAGTAGTTGAGGGAGACTTCAACTGCTTTTTCTTTTGGGTCGGTAGATGAATAGACGTGATTGCTGAACTTTCGGGGGTTAGTGGGAAAGAAGGAGGAAACGGAAGTGATTTGCGCTAAGATCTTATGAAAAGGGAGCATTTTGAGTGCGCATAAATTAATTCGGACAAAATAATCAGGACTTCGGACATTTTAGTACAGATTTGGACATGGGTTCGGACGATTAGAGGTGGTTGTTAGGACAAGAATTCAGGGTGTTCAGTCATTTGAAAAATTGGTTGGGTCAACTTTTGAAAAACTTCGGCCAACTTTGCGAAATCTTCGGTCAACTTCTTTAAATCTTCGGTCAAGAATACAAAAACTTCGGACAATTCATATCTAGCCATTCCTTGGTTATCTCCACCCCCTCAGCCAAACAAAAACTCAATTAAAACCCAATTTTGTATTTCCCCTCAAATCCCGCTCAGAAAATCGCTTTTTCCCCTAAGTACAAAAACAATATTTTACACTCATTTTCACCAATAAAAAAACCGAATGGATGTTCGTTTTTTAGTTGCCAAACGAATAGAAAAAGGGTATAGTAAGAGTAGTTGATAGATACTATTCATTTAGTTTGATAGATAAGAGGAGGAAATTGTGTGAGTGATCGTAAAGCTGCTTTAGATATGGCGTTAAAACAGATAGAAAAGCAATTTGGAAAAGGTTCCATCATGAAATTAGGGGAACAAACAGAACGTAAGATCTCTACTATTCCTAGTGGATCGTTGGCATTGGATGTTGCATTAGGTGCTGGCGGATATCCAAGAGGTAGAGTCGTAGAAATATATGGTCCGGAATCTTCTGGTAAAACAACGGTTGCCCTTCATGCTATCGCTGAAGTACAGCAACAAGGCGGACAAGCTGCGTTTATTGATGCGGAGCACGCGTTGGATCCAGTATATGCGCAAAAACTAGGCGTAAACATAGATGAGCTTCTTCTTTCTCAACCAGATACTGGTGAGCAAGCTTTAGAAATTGCAGAAGCTCTTGTAAGAAGTGGTGCAGTAGACATTATCGTTGTCGACTCTGTAGCTGCCCTAGTACCTAAAGCGGAAATCGAAGGGGAAATGGGAGACTCCCATGTCGGTCTTCAAGCCCGTCTAATGTCTCAAGCGCTTCGTAAACTTTCAGGTGCCATCAATAAATCAAAAACCATTGCCATTTTCATCAATCAAATTCGTGAAAAAGTAGGAGTAATGTTTGGTAATCCTGAAACGACTCCTGGTGGTCGTGCTCTGAAATTCTACTCTTCCGTACGTCTAGAAGTGCGTCGTGCTGAGCAGTTGAAACAAGGTCATGATATTGTCGGGAATAAAACAAAGATTAAAGTTGTAAAGAATAAAATCGCTCCTCCTTTCAAAGTAGCTGAAGTGGATATCATGTACGGTGAAGGTATCTCAAGAGAAGGGGAAGTAATTGATATGGGATCTGATTTGGACATTGTCCAAAAGAGTGGTTCATGGTATTCCTACAATGAAGAAAGACTGGGACAAGGACGCGAAAATGCGAAGCAATTCCTTAAAGAAAACAAGGATGTCCTAAAAGAAATTCATCAGCAAATTCGCGACCACCACGGGTTGGATAAGGAAGTAACCGCTCCAGCGGAAGAAGAAATGGATCAAGAAGAATTAGATTTTTAATACACACTAACCAAGACCCTGTACATCAATACAGGGTCTATTAATATTTAAAGTCTTGTAATACCATCATTGACCAACGGTTAAATGTAACTAAAACATTATCAAACCCGCCCAAATTACTATAAAATTCATCAAAAACAGGATTAGTTTACCAAAAAGGCCATATCCTTACCGGGACAGGCTTGACAATAATTTTTCACAGATTTACAATTAGTATGTATAATTTACATTTTGTTAGAATTTTAGAGCTATAAAAAAGCAAAAGCCCTTGAGCTGTATGTTGACAAACATTGTTACAATGTACATGCCGACAATGAAATCTAGCAAGAAAAAAGTTCATAGCAAGAGGAGGTGTAATGATGGATTATATGTCAATTATTATCTCCGCTTTGCTTGCCCTAATCGTCGGTGTAGTTGTTGGCTTTTATGTTCGTAAATCCATTGCAGAACAGAAGATTGCTGGCGCAAGAAGTGTCGCGGATCAAATTGTGGAAGATTCCAGACGCGAAGCTGAATCGCTTAAGAAAGAAGCACTTTTGGAAGCGAAGGACGAAATTCACAAACTTCGAACTGAAGCTGAACGTGATATTCGAGACCGTAGAAGCGAACTGCAAAAACAAGAAAATCGTTTAATGCAAAAAGAAGAGAATCTGGATCGAAAAGATGAATCGCTTGATAAGCGAGAAGTAGCATTAGAAAGGCGTGAAGATTCTTTAAACGATAGACAACAGCATATTGAAGAATTAGAAAGCAAAGTGGATGATATAGTGCGTAAACAGCAAGAAGAGCTAGAACGCATTTCAGCATTAACACGCGAAGAAGCCAAACATATCATTTTGGATCGTGTTGAGAACGAATTATCCCATGACATTGCTCTGATGGTCAAAGAAAGCGAAAACAGAGCAAAAGAAGATGCGGATAAAAAGGCAAGAGAGATTCTTTCTTTAGCCGTTCAACGTTGTGCCGCAGACCATGTGGCTGAGACAACAGTATCCGTCGTTAACTTACCAAATGATGAAATGAAAGGCCGAATCATTGGTCGTGAAGGACGTAATATTCGTACTCTTGAAACACTTACTGGTATTGATCTTATTATTGATGATACCCCTGAGGCAGTTATTTTATCAGGTTTTGATCCGATCAGACGTGAAACTGCACGCATTGCTTTAGATAAGCTTGTTCAAGACGGACGTATTCACCCTGCACGTATTGAGGAAATGGTTGAAAAATCAAGACGTGAAGTAGACGAATATATTCGTGAAATGGGAGAACAGACTACATTTGAAGTAGGCGTACATGGATTACATCCTGATTTAATCAAGATTTTGGGTCGTCTGAAATTCCGTACAAGCTATGGTCAAAATGTTCTGAAGCACTCTATGGAAGTAGCATTCCTATCAGGCCTTATGGCTGCTGAGCTTGGAGAGGATGAAACACTTGCCCGCCGCGCTGGATTGCTACATGATATCGGAAAAGCTGTCGATCATGAAGTGGAAGGAAGCCATGTGGAAATCGGAGTGGAATTGGCAACGAAGTATAAAGAACATCCAGTTGTCATTAACAGTATCGCATCCCACCATGGTGATACAGAGCCAACTTCCATCATTGCAGTCTTGGTTGCTGCAGCAGATGCATTATCTGCGGCGAGACCAGGAGCGCGTAGTGAGACGTTGGAAAACTATATCCGTAGACTTGAAAAGTTGGAAGAGATCTCCGAAAGCTATGAAGGTGTCGAAAAGTCCTTTGCAATTCAAGCGGGACGTGAGGTTCGAATCATGGTGAAACCAGATACCATTGACGATCTTGAGGCTCATCGATTAGCCCGGGATATTCGAAAACGCATCGAAGAAGAACTGGATTATCCAGGACATATTAAAGTAACGGTTATTCGTGAAACAAGAGCCGTAGAGTATGCAAAATAAAGTGGTGCTTGCACCGCTTTATTTTTTTTCGTTCATTTGCATACAGCGCCTACATATGTAAAACTAAAAAGAGAATTTGATAGTTAGAAGGGATTAGTGATTGTGAGAATTTTATTTATTGGAGATGTAGTGGGATCACCAGGTAGAAAAATGGTTAACGAATATCTGCCAAAACTAAAAAGTAAATATAGACCGGCTGTAACCATCGTAAACGGAGAAAATGCAGCGGGTGGAAAAGGAATAACCGAAAAAATCTACCAAGGTTTCTTAAAAGCCGGTGCGAATCTTGTCACGCTTGGAAACCATACGTGGGACAACAGAGAGATATTTGAATTTATCGAAGGTGCTAAGCATATGATTAGACCTGCAAATTTCCCAAGTTCTAATCCAGGAAAAGGAATTGCCTATGTTCCTTTTGAGGGAAAAGAACTTGCCGTCATTAATCTTCAAGGACGGACTTTTTTACCGCCAATAGATTGTCCTTTTAACAAAGTAGATGAGCTTGTTGAGGAAGCAAAGAAGAGAACACCATTTATCTTTGTAGATTTCCATGCAGAAGCAACTAGTGAGAAGCAAGCAATTGGCTGGTATCTCAATGGAAGAGTTACAGGTGTGGTAGGAACGCATACACATGTGCAAACAAATGATTATCGAATTCTACCAGAGGGCACGGCATATATAACGGATGTAGGCATGACTGGTCCTTATGATGGCATTCTAGGCGTGGAGAAAGAAGCTGTGCTCAAGCGTTTCACAACTGCTTTGCCTGTTAGGTTTGAAGTGACGGAAGGAAGAGCCCAGTTAAACGGGGTTCTAATAGATGTAGATATGAAGACAGGTAAGGCGAAGAAGATTCAACCACTGATGATTAATGAGGATCATCCTTTCTTTGACTAAGTGAGAAAATAGAATATTTTGACGATTGCAGATTAAGTTGAGGCATATACAGAGCTCTTCCTGAATATAGTAGGAATGAAATTATTAACAATTCATTCATCTATGGGTCTTTCACCATATACTGTAAATGTTAAGGAGGAGCTAGAAATGGAAATATTAAAGGTTTCAGCTAAGTCAAACCCAAATTCTGTAGCAGGGGCTTTAGCAGGGGTTTTAAGAGAGCGTGGGGGTGCCGAAATCCAAGCCATTGGGGCTGGTGCGCTTAATCAGGCAGTAAAAGCGGTTGCCATCGCTCGGGGATTCGTTGCACCAAGTGGAGTGGATTTAATCTGTATCCCGGCATTTACAGATATTCTGATTGACGGAGAAGAAAGAACGGCCATCAAATTGATAGTAGAGCCGAGATAAAAATAATCGTTTACTAAACCTGTTTGCTTGTATTTGCAAACAGGTTTGTTTTATTCTAATTCAATGGTGCAGAATGCATGCTGATTCACAATAATGGAGGGGCTGTTCTTGAGGATTTTTGATGCGCACTGCGATGTGCTATGGAGAATGTGGGAAAATAGAGAGATTTCTTTTAAAGATAGTGAAGTGTTGCATGTAACGTGGGACGGATTAAAGAAGTCGGCTGCTAAGGTGCAATGTTTTGCTGTGTATGTTCCGGAAAAAGTGAGGCAGGAATCAGCTTTTGATGTAGCCTTGGAGATGATTGACCTCTTTTATGAGGAGATCTTGAACAAATTCCCTAATATGAAACTTGTTACAACGAAAAAGGATATCGCCGAATTGAAAGAAGGGCAAATAGGAGCCATTTTGACATTAGAAGGCTGTGACGGAATAGGATCGGATATAGAAAAACTGAGAACATTATATCGATTGGGAATCTCGTCAGTCGGATTAACATGGAATCATGCTAATGCAGTTGCAGATGGGATTTTAGAAGAAAGAGGAGCTGGGCTAAGCTCATTTGGGAAACAGGTAGTGAAACTGAATAACGATCATTTTATTTGGACAGACGTTTCCCATCTTTCTGTTAAAGGCTTTTGGGATGTAATGGATTTAGGTGAATACGTGATTGCCTCACATTCTAATTGCAAGGAAATCTGTCCTAACCCAAGAAATTTATCAGACGAACAAATACAAGCTCTTATCCAAAAGGATGCGGCAATCGGGGTTACCTTTGTTCCTCAATTCTTAACAAGCGATACACAGGCGAGTATTACAGATATACTCCGTCATGTGGAACACTTTTGTTCACTAGGGGCAGTAAATCATATAGGATTCGGTTCAGACTTTGACGGAATTGATCACACTGTAAAGAGCTTGGGGAGAATGGAAGATTATCATCATTTAATAAATAGTTTATTAAAATACTATTCTGAAACAGAAGTGAAAGGCTTTTTGTTTGATAATTTCTTTAAAAGGTTCCCTAAATGAGGGGGGAATTAAGCGATTTTCAGCCTATGAACTGTACTGTTAAAATATCCAAATTTTTCGAAAGAAATTAATTCAAAGACTTGTATTTTTAAATAATTAGGTCTACAATGAAAGCGTTTAGTACATATTCAGCGGTTTTTTTAAGTCTGATTTATATTTAAATAGGTAACTTCTAGTTATATAATGGGAATAATGCTACAATAAATATTGTACAAAATTCTGAAAACGAACGTAGTTAAAGGGGTGTAAGGCACATGATCAATCAACTTTCATGGAAAGTTGGAGGGCAACAGGGGGAAGGTATCGAGAGTACTGGTGAGATTTTCTCCATTGCATTAAATCGTTTAGGCTATTACTTATATGGTTATCGCCATTTTTCTTCTCGTATTAAAGGTGGACATACGAACAACAAAATTCGTGTGAGTACGACTCAGGTCCGTTCGATTTCCGACGACCTTGATATATTAGTAGCGTTCGACCAAGAAACAATCGACGTAAACTATCATGAGCTCCGCGAAGGTGGAGTGGTAATTGCAGACGCAAAGTTTAAACCAAGCATACCTGAGGATGGGGTAGCTACATTATATGCTGTACCATTCACGGAGATTGCTACTGAACTTGGAACTTCGTTGATGAAGAACATGGTTGCAGTCGGAGCTTCAAGTGCCATCCTTGATTTAGATGCGGAAGCATTCCGTGAAGTGGTGCAAGAAATTTTCGGTCGCAAAGGTGAATCCATTGTTGAGAAAAACATGGATGCAATCCGAGCAGGTGTTCAGTTTATTAAAGATCAAGCGGAAAGCGTAGAAACCATGCAGCTTGCAAAAGCTGATGGTAACAAACGACTTTTCATGATCGGAAATGATGCGATTGCATTGGGGGCTGTAGCAGCGGGTTCCCGTTTTATGCCGGCATATCCAATTACTCCTGCATCGGAAATTATGGAATATTTAATTAAAAAACTTCCAAAATTCGGTGGAACCGTTATTCAAACGGAAGATGAGATTGCTGCTTGTACCATGGCAATTGGCGCAAACTACGCAGGTGTCCGGACATTGACTGCATCAGCAGGACCTGGACTATCCTTAATGATGGAAGCAATCGGACTTTCCGGTATGACAGAAACACCACTAGTAGTCGTAGACACGCAACGTGGCGGACCAAGTACAGGGTTACCGACTAAAATTGAGCAGTCAGACCTTATGGCTATGATCTACGGTACACATGGGGAAATCCCTAAAGTGGTCATGGCTCCGAGTACAGTACAAGAAGCTTTCTACGACACAATTGAAGCGTTTAACATTGCAGAAGAGTATCAAGTACCGGTAATTCTTTTGACAGATCTACAATTGTCCCTCGGGAAGCAATCTGTAGAAGCATTAGATTACAAAAACATTGAGATCAGAAGAGGAAAGCTGGATATTAACCAGGAGATTCCTGTATCTGAGGATAAAGCATATTTCAAGCGTTATGAAGTAACGGAAGATGGCGTTTCTCCTCGTGTCCTTCCGGGCATGAAAAACGGTATTCATCACGTTACAGGTGTAGAGCATGAAGAAACAGGTAAACCTTCTGAGGTTGCTGCGAATCGACAAGCACAAATGGACAAGCGTCTT
Source organism: Bacillus sp. RO1 (assembly GCF_012524115.1). Taxonomy (GTDB): domain Bacteria; phylum Bacillota; class Bacilli; order Bacillales; family Bacillaceae_I; genus Sutcliffiella_A. Next base: position 22,747 of record NZ_JAAZWB010000023.1, read on the forward strand.
CGTAAGTTAAATAACCTGAAATTCAACACGCCTGTTCATGTTAATGCAAAGCATGAAGAAGCAGATGTACTGCTTGTTGGTTTTAACTCGACGCGCGGGACGATTGAAGAGGCAATGGAAAGATTGGAGAAGGATGGAGTGAAAGCTAACCACGCACAAATCCGCCTTATCCACCCATTCCCGACAGAGGAAATCGCGCCACTTGTTAAAGCGGCCAAAAAAGTTATTGTTGTGGAGTACAATGCTACAGGGCAACTTGCTAACATCCTGAAAATGAATGTAGGCGAGCATGAAAAAATCCGTAGTCTCTTGAAGTATGATGGGGATCCATTCTTACCGAAAGAAATCCACACAAAATGCAAGGAGTTGTTATAAATGGCAACGTTTAAAGATTTTAGAAATAATGTAAAACCTAACTGGTGCCCTGGTTGTGGAGATTTCTCGGTACAAGCTGCCATTCAACGTGCTGCCGCAAATGTTGGACTAGAACCTGAAAATCTAGCAGTAGTTTCTGGTATCGGGTGTTCTGGACGTATTTCCGGTTATATCAACTCTTACGGATTTCATGGTATCCATGGACGTTCTCTACCTATCGCACAAGGTGTGAAAATGGCGAATAATGATCTTACAGTTATCGCTTCCGGTGGGGATGGAGATGGATTTGCTATTGGTTTAGGACATACGATCCACGCTATCCGTCGAAATATTGATGTTACATACATCGTAATGGATAACCAGATCTATGGACTTACAAAAGGCCAAACGTCACCGCGTAGTGAAGTAGGATTTAAAACGAAATCCACACCACAAGGTTCCATTGAATCCTCGCTATCTGTTATGGAAATGGCACTAACAGCAGGTGCGACATTTGTAGCACAGAGTTTCTCAACAGATTTAAAAGACCTTACTTCCTTGATTGAACAAGGAATCAAGCATAAAGGTTTCTCTTTAATCAACGTGTTCAGCCCGTGTGTTACATATAATAAAGTAAACACATATGACTGGTTTAAAGAAAACTTAACGAAATTGGCCGATATTGAAGGTTATGATGCGCATAATAAAGTTTCTGCGATGCAGACTTTAATGGAGCACAATGGACTGGTAACAGGATTGATCTATCAGAATAAGGATCAGCAATCCTATCAGGATATGGTTCCAAATTATAGTGAAGAGCCATTGGCAAAAGCAAATCTTCAATTAGATGAAGACGAATTCAATGCTTTAGTGAAAGAATTTATGTAACAAAAATCGAAGTCCTGGCTAAACTGCTGGGGCTTTTCTTTAGTTAAATATGTAAACGCTTTCTTTATCATGAAAAAAAGTCTTTATTTTTTATCTGACATACTCAATTGTCCTTCTCCAGTGGACAAATCGGTTTACACAAATCCTTATAGATGATACACTCTTACTAGTATTTAAGAATATTAGTTTTATTTTTATAAGGGAGTGTTCTCTGTGAATGGAAAAATGAAGGCAATTATGAAGCATCATCGAGGATATGGTGCTGAACTTCAAATGATAGATATACCAAAGATTAAAGATGATGAAGTATTAATAAAAGTAAAAGCAACATCCATTTGTGGTACGGATGTTCATATTTATACATGGGATGAGTGGTCACAGAGCAGGGTAAACCCACCGTATGCTTTCGGTCATGAATTTGCCGGAGAAATTGTGGAAGTTGGTAGCAAGGTTAATAATGTACAATTAGGCGACCAAGTTTCCGCAGAGACACACATCGTTTGTTACAAATGTCCACAATGTTTAAAAGGGGACTATCACATTTGTAAAGATACTAAAATTATTGGAGTAGACACTCAAGGCTGTTTTGCTGAATATGTCGCTCTTCCTGCGGTAAATGTTTGGAAAAATCCTAACGATATGCCTTATGATGTTGCTTCTGTACAAGAGCCAATGGGAAATGCGGTTCATACAGTGCTTGCAGGAGATGTTACTGGGAAATCCGTAGCAGTGATTGGTTGCGGTCCTATCGGAATCATGGCTGTTGGAGTTGCCAAGGCGGCAGGTGCTTCACAAGTTATTGCCATTGACTTGAATGAATATCGCTTAGATCTTGCAACGAAAATGGGTGCTACCACAGTTATTAATGCGAAAGAAGCTAATCCTGTAGAAGAAGTGATGAAGTTGACAGATGGTCATGGTGTGGAAGTAGTTTGTGAAATGTCGGGCCATCCTATTGCGATGAACCAAGGCTTTAAAATGATTACAAATGGCGGTAGAGTATCCATCCTTAGCTTACCTGTCCGTCCGGTAGAGCTGGACATCACGAACGATATTGTTTTCAAAGGTGTTACAGTTCAAGGTATTACAGGAAGAAAAATGTATTCTACATGGCAACAAGTATCAAGCCTTCTTAAGTCAGGTCAGGTAGATGTGAAACCGATGATTACCCACCACTTCCCGCTAGAGGAGTTTGAAAAAGGCTTTGATTTAATGATTTCCGGTCAATGTGGTAAAGTTGTACTACATCCTTAATAGAAAACAGGAGGGGTTAACATGAAAGGTTTTGAATACTTACAAGAAGAATTAGATCAAATGAAAGAACAAGGTACATTCCGTAAGTTAGTACCATTAGAGTCCGATCAAGGATCCAAAGTTGTGATCAACGGCAAAGAAGTGATTCAGCTATCTTCCAATAACTATCTAGGATTGACTACCCATCCTCGTTTAGTGAAAGCTGCCTTAGAAGCTACAGAAAAATACGGTGCCGGGACAGGATCAGTCCGTACCATTGCCGGAACTTTCACCATGCATGAGCAATTAGAAGAAAAACTAGCAAAATTTAAACATACAGAAGCAAGTCTTGTTTTCCAATCTGGATTTACAACAAACCAGGGAGTCCTTTCTGCAATCCTTTCTCCGGAAGATGTTGTAATCTCTGATGCGTTAAACCATGCCTCCATTATCGATGGAATCCGTTTAACAAAGGCTGCTCGCAAAGTGTACAAGCATGTTGACATGGAAGATTTAGAGCGTGCATTAAAAGAGTCAAGTGAATATCGCAAACGTCTAATCGTAACGGATGGCGTTTTCTCCATGGATGGGAATATTGCCCCGCTTGATAAAATTGTCGAGCTAGCTGAAAAGTATGATGCACTTGTAATGGTAGATGATGCGCATGCTTCAGGTGTACTAGGTGAAAACGGCCGTGGTACCGTCAATCACTTTGGATTGGATGGCCGTGTGCATATCCAAGTTGGTACCTTAAGTAAAGCAGTCGGCGTTCTGGGTGGTTATGTAGCGAGTTCTCGTTCATTAATTGACTATTTAATTCATAAAGGCCGTCCGTTCCTATTCAGTACTTCTCACCCACCAGCAGTAACTGCTGCATGTGATGAAGCAATCCAAGTTTTACTTGAGGAGCCTGAACTTATCGAAAAGTTATGGGACAATGCGAAATTCTTTAAAGATGGCCTTGTGAAACTAGGATTTAATACAGGAGAAAGCCAAACACCGGTTACACCTGTTATCGTAGGAGACGAAGCACTATCTCATAAATTCTCTGATAAGTTGTTAGAATACGGTGTATTTGCACAAGGTATCGCATTCCCAACTGTTGCAAAAGGACTGGCGCGTGTTAGAACAATCGTAACTGCTCAACACTCAAAAGAAGAACTTCAAGAAGCCCTAGACATTTTCGAAAAAGCTGGAAAAGAACTTGGGATTATATCGTAATAATGAAGGTTGCTTTTTAAAGTTTGGTGCTAATATACAGAGTAACATCAACTAGTGAATTGAAGCGGAAGGCACTCGACTCCTGCGGGTGGTAGCGGTAGACTTGAGACCCCGCAACGAAGTGAGGAGGCTCAAGCACCGCCCCGCGGAAAGCGAGTGTCTGCAGCTGAAATGAGCAGTCAAACTAATCCGATTAACATCAATTCTAAGAAATAGCAACAACAAGAGAGACACCTCAAAAGTGTCTCTCTTGTTGTGTATCCAATATGTAGGAGCTTTACTGTCTCGTAAATATGTAGATTTATGTAAACTTCTCCATATTTATTGTTTAAGAAGCCATAAAATTATATACTATGTTAATGTGTAGAGTTTTATGCGCTCTACTTTTCTGGAAAGGAGTTATCACAATGAATGAGAAACAAAGAGTGGAAGCAGGACAAGTAGTGACTGGAAATTCTTCGGACAAAAAATCCGAAAAGGATTTCAGCAAATACTTTGAGTCTGTTTATGTACCACCTTCCCTAAAAGATGCAAAAAAACGTGGAAAAGAAGAAGTTGCCTACCAAGACTTTTCTATTTCTGATGAATTTAAAAACCTTGGGGTTGGCAAGAAATTTTATATTCGTACGTATGGTTGTCAGATGAATGAACATGACACAGAAGTAATGGCAGGGATCTTCCTTGCGTTAGGATACGAACCGACCTATACAGTGAATGATGCGGATGTAATCCTTTTAAATACCTGTGCCATCCGGGAAAATGCAGAGAACAAAGTTTTTGGTGAGCTAGGACACTTAAAGACTTTGAAAAAATCAAGACCAGGCTTGTTAATTGGTGTTTGCGGCTGTATGTCCCAGGAAGAATCAGTAGTGAATAAAATATTGAAAACGTATCAGCAAGTTGACATGATCTTCGGTACCCATAACATTCACCGACTTCCTAATATTTTAAAAGACGCATATATGTCCAAAGAAATGGTGATAGAAGTTTGGTCCAAAGAAGGGGACGTTATTGAAAACCTTCCAAAGAACCGCAAAGGTGAAATCAAAGCTTGGGTAAACATCATGTATGGCTGTGACAAGTTCTGTACGTACTGTATTGTGCCGTATACAAGAGGAAAAGAGCGCAGCAGACGTCCAGAGGATATTATTCAAGAAGTGCGTCACTTGGCAGCACAAGGTTATAAAGAAATTACCTTGCTTGGGCAGAATGTAAATGCGTATGGGAAAGATTTTGAAGATATGAAGTATGGTCTGGGCGATTTAATGGATGAAATCCGTAAAATTGACATTCCTCGAATCCGTTTCACCACAAGTCATCCAAGAGACTTTGATGATCGTTTGGTGGAAGTGCTTGCTAAAGGCGGTAATCTTCTTGACCATATTCACTTACCAGTTCAATCAGGAAGTTCTGAAGTGTTGAAGCTGATGGCACGTAAATATGACAGAGAACGTTACCTTGAGTTAGTAGGCAAAATTAAAAAGGCAATGCCTAATGCTTCATTAACAACGGATATCATTGTTGGATTCCCTAATGAAACAGAAGAACAGTTTGAAGAAACAATGTCTCTATATCGTGAAGTGGAATTTGATACAGCTTATACTTTCATCTATTCTCCACGTGAAGGTACGCCTGCTGCAAAAATGGTGGATAACGTACCTCTTGAAGTGAAGAAGGATCGCCTTCAACGTCTAAACGCACTTGTGAATGAGATTTCTGCAAAGAAATTAAAAGAGTACGAGGGTAAGGTTGTAGAAGTGTTAGTTGAAGGGGAAAGTAAGAAAAATCCGGATGTCCTTGCGGGATACACAGATAAAAGTAAACTGGTTAACTTTAAAGCACCAAAATCTGTCATCGGTAAAATTGTCAAAGTAAAAGTAATCAAAGCGAAAACTTGGACATTGGATGGCGAATTGGTGGAAGAAGTAGTAGAAGAAGCACTGGAGGTATAAACAATGGCAAAATATACGAGAGCAGATATAGTAGAAAGAGCAAAAGAATTGGCACAGATGATCGCTGACACGGAAGAAGTAGAATTCTTCAAGCGTGCAGAAGAGCAAATTAACGAGAATCAAAAAATTAAAGAAATGGTTGCAAGTGTGAAAAGCTTGCAAAAACAAGCTGTAAACTTCCAACATTACGGAAAAACAGAAGCATTAAAGAAAACAGAAGCTAAGTTAGATGCACTTTTAGCAGAAATGGATGAGATTCCAATTGTACAAGAGTTCAAAACTTCTCAAACAAATGTAAACGACCTTTTACAATTAGTTTCTTCCTATATCTCCAAAACAGTAACTGACGAAATCATCGTTGCAACTGGTGGAGATGTCCTTCGCGGAGAAACCGGCTCCTACGTAAAAAACACCACATACGGTGGAGGAAGCTGTTCATAATTATTATTAGAAAAGCATGGAAGCTTAATTCCATGCTTTTTTTATATAATAAAGTTATGATACTGTTGATTTCCGTTTCAGGCGCTTCGCTTGCCTGCGGGCGGTCCGTGAGCCCCCTCACTCCTCCTGACTCCACTGAAAAAGTCAAAAAATTTAGATGTAGTTTAGACACCGCTGTTGATTTCCGAAAAAGGCTTCGCTATCCTAGGGGCGCTGTTGGAGCCTCCTCGGCTACGCCTGCGGGGTCTCCACCTAACGCTATCTCCCTCAGGAGTCTACGCCTTTTTCTCCAATCACCAGCTAGAAATCATTTAAGTACATGAGATTTCAGTTTTTCAGTGGCTTCTCTGCTTCTACGGGGTCTCACCTGTCCCTTCCTCCCTCGGGCGTCTGCGCGCCTCCACTCCAATCAACAAGATGACTTTTTTCATTCAAGAATTAAAAAGGCATCTATAAGAGTTTTATGGATAAGCAATAACTTATCGTTCACGTGGTTTTTAGCTGTGGATTGGAGCAAATGGCGAAGACTCCTGCGGGGGGGAACGGTAGCTTGAGACCCCACAACGAAGTGAGGAGGCTCAAGCACCGTCCCGCGGAAAGCGCAGTCATTTGCGGAAAGGAACAGCGGTGGTAGACCGCTTAAAAATCTTTTAATTTTAAAAGGTGATTTGGTTTTGTAAGATTTTTTATCGTCTGCTGCACCTTGTGATTTTTTCAAAAAATAGGCACATATCCAGATAAGCTTGCATACAATGAACTATACGTTAATGTATTAGAAATCATTTAGTTATGCAGTAAATTCAATCTAATCACAATTGTCATTTAACCCGCATAGGATGAAATGAAGATTGTAATGAGGAGGGTGTATGCTCGAATGTCTGAATACAGAGAAATTATCACAAGAGCAGTAACCGGCAAAGGTAGAAAGTTTACGCAGTCTAAACATACGATTAGTCCCTCGCATCGTCCTACAAGCATTTTAGGATGCTGGGTCATTAACCATACGTATGATGCGAAAAAAGTGGATGATACCGTAGAAGTAAAAGGGAAATATGATATTAACGTCTGGTATTCACACAGTGATAATACGAAGACGGAAGTAGTGACGGAAACGGTTTCCTACAAAGATGTCGTGAAGCTGAGGTATAAAGATGAAAACAGCCTTGGTGATGATCATGAAGTAATTGCGCGTGTCCTACAACAGCCTAATTGCTTAGAAGCGAGCATCGCGGACAAGGAAGCAAAAGTGGAAGTACAAGTGGAAAGAGAATTTTTAACTGAGATTATTGGGGAAACCAAAATTACAGTTGAAGTACATCCAGACACATTGGCGGATGATAATGACTGGGATGTAGAAGAGGATGAGTTCGAGGACTTAAATCCAGACTTTATCGTCGACGGTTACGAAGAGTAGAGGAAACCGGGGAGCATGATGCTTCCTGGTTTTTTGTGTTTCTCTGTTATTTGATAATAAAGCTGAAGTTTAAAGGTTTTTTTAAATGAAAATGCCCCTGTTTTGGTCTTGTAAACTAAACTGTGTAAGTAAAAGAGCGTACGACTTTTACTTCGCAGTTTAGTTTTTTTCTTGTTAAAATTATTTTAACTAACTGGGGGGATGATCGGTATGACCAAGAAAGATCGTAAT
>NZ_JAAZWB010000024.1 GCF_012524115.1 Bacillus sp. RO1
TGTCTGGTAATGATGGCGAAGAGGTCACACCCGTTCCCATACCGAACACGGAAGTTAAGCTCTTCAGCGCCGATGGTAGTTGGGGGATCTCCCCCTGTGAGAGTAGGACGTTGCCAGGCTAGTATTGTTCCACCATAGCTCAGCGGTAGAGCATTCGGCTGTTAACCGAAGGGTCGTAGGTTCGAATCCTACTGGTGGAGCCATGCTTCCATAGCTCAGTTAGGTAGAGCACTTCCATGGTAAGGAAGAGGTCACCGGTTCGAGCCCGGTTGGAAGCTTATACAAAAAATTGGCCCGTTGGTCAAGCGGTTAAGACACCGCCCTTTCACGGCGGTAACACGGGTTCGAATCCCGTACGGGTCACCAAAGTTTTTTCGCGTAGCGAAGATAACTGTCCTATTAAATAATATGAATTTACATTGGAGGATTAGCTCAGCTGGGAGAGCACCTGCCTTACAAGCAGGGGGTCGGCGGTTCGATCCCGTCATCCTCCACCATATCCCTTGGAGGGGTAGCGAAGTGGCTAAACGCGGCGGACTGTAAATCCGCTCCTTCGGGTTCGGCAGTTCGAATCTGCCCCCCTCCACCATTTTAACTTCGAAATGAAAATTCCGGAGTTTTTGTTTGAAGAAATGTATAAACTTCCTGATATCAGAGATAATAAGTGAAGTTAGTTATCACTGAAGATTGGGTATGTGGTACATAGAGACAACTACAATTAATGGGCTATAGCCAAGCGGTAAGGCATCGCACTTTGACTGCGACATGCGTTGGTTCGAATCCAGCTAGCCCAGCCAACGTGCCATTAGCTCAGTCGGTAGAGCATCTGACTTTTAATCAGAGGGTCGAAGGTTCGAGTCCTTCATGGCACATAATTTTTTTGAAAAGCTTTATTATAACTTTATAAGGGGCCTTAGCTCAGCTGGGAGAGCGCCTGCTTTGCACGCAGGAGGTCAGCGGTTCGATCCCGCTAGGCTCCACTTCTTAATAAAGTTTAAGTCATAGACCTTTGGGTTTATGGCTTTTTTGTTTGTTATCTTGTTTAGGTAAGGATTTTGCAAAAAGTTTTTTCTCGTAATATAAGGCCAAGAGTACTCCAGTGAATCGGGCGATAATTTAGAATTACGGGCGAAAAAAATTAATCGGACGTTATTTAAAAAGTACGGGCGAAAATCACGACAAATCGGCCGAAATGCAAAAATGTCCGCTCATTCTCAGATCGGTTCACCTAACTATAACGCTAAATTTATCCTCACATCTTCCATCTGTCATAAATAATCCAACAATTCCAAACTGCATATATATTCAAAACTATGTCGAGTTGAGTCATCTGATAGTTTCCCTATACAATAGAAGCAGAATACATTAAGGGGGACACGATTCATGAAGAAAGATATCAGTATTATTGGAGTACCAATGGACTTGGGGCAGACACGTCGCGGAGTGGATATGGGTCCTAGTGCGATAAGGTATGCAGGAGTAGTAGAAAGATTAGAAAATTTAACAAAGACGATAGAAGATCTTGGAGATATTGAAATTGGCAGCAGAGAAAGAACAGCATCCGGTGAAAGTAACCTCAAAAATTTGAAAGCGGTTGCGGAGGCTAGTGAAAACCTGGCTTCTAAGGTAGATGAAGTCCTATCAAGTGGAAGGTTTCCTTTAGTATTTGGTGGAGATCATAGTATTGCTATTGGGACAATTGCAGGTCTTGCGAAGCACTATTCCAACATGGGAGTAATCTGGTATGACGCACATGGGGATCTTAACACGGGAGAAACTTCTCCATCAGGTAATATTCATGGGATGCCGCTGGCGGTTAGCTTGGGTATTGGTGATTCTACATTGACGTCTATCGGCGGAGACTATGCGAAAATCAAACCTGAAAATATAGTTATAATTGGCGCAAGATCTTTGGATGAAGGCGAGAAAATTTTAATTAAGGAAAAAGGCATTAAAGTATTTACGATGCATGAGATTGATCGTTTAGGTATGACTGCCGTGATGGAAGAAGCTATTGCCTACTTAAAGGAACGAGAAACAGATGGAGTTCATCTATCATTAGACCTTGATGGACTAGATCCTCATGATGCACCAGGTGTTGGGACACCAGTACTTGGAGGAATCTCGTATCGCGAAAGCCATTTGGCTATGGAAATGCTAGAAGAAGCAAATATTCTGACTTCAGCTGAATTTGTAGAAGTTAACCCAATACTAGACGAGCGTAACAAAACAGCAACGGTAGCTGTCGCTTTAATGGGATCCTTATTTGGTGAAAAACTTCTTTAAATATCCTTTTACAAAAAAAAACCAGCAACTAATACTTAAGTAGTTGCTGGTTTTCGTTTTATTTGTAGATATAGGTATTGATTTATCAATGAATCAAGCGAGGTACTCACATCAATTACTTCCTTAGATTGAAGATGGTTAGATGAGGAAAGTCGAATCATTTCTTCTCTTTTTCTCTCAATTGCTTCTTGTAAATGGACGGTAGCATGGACGGCCACTATACAACACCCCTTATTGATTAGGCTTCAAAAACTAATGTTAGTAGCTTTTACCCTCTTTTATCCTTTTTTAAACCAAATTCAGTAAATATTTGTTAGAATATATTTTAGAGAAAAGTTTTTCGAGAAAAATGAAACCTTTTACGGCGAAGGAACGTATTACAAGTCGACCGCCAGACTACGGGGGAACGGAATGGAAGAGCTAATCAGAAAAAGAATAAAACAAATAAAAAAAGGCGATCAGGATGCATTTGCAGAAATTGTGGAATTGTTTAAGGACAAGATTTATCAATTGGTCTATCGAATGATTGGTAATTCGCATGAAGCAGAAGACATTGCACAAGAAGCATTTATACGTGCATATATTAACATCAACAGCTTCGATGTAAATCGCAAGTTTTCGACCTGGCTATATCGAATTGCAACAAACCTGACGATTGACCGTATACGCAAAAAGAAGCCAGATTATTATCTAGATGCAGAAGTAGCAGGTACAGAAGGGTTGACCATGTATTCCCAGGTTGCAGCGGATATTGCGTTACCTGAGGAGGAAGTGGAAACAATGGAGCTGCAAGGTGAAATTCAGCGCCAGATACTTAAGCTTCCGGATAAATACCGGTCAGTAATTGTCTTAAAATACATTGATGAGTTATCATTGATTGAAATCAGTGAAATTCTAGAAATTCCGGTCGGAACCGTAAAGACTAGAATCCATAGAGGGCGAGAAGCGCTGAGACAGCAATTGCGCCATGTTTAATTCTGGAGGTGTTATAAATAATGAATAAATGCCCGGAACATATCGTCCAGTATATGCATGAGTATTTAGATGGTGATCTAGAAAAAGAACGAGAAAAAGAGCTAAAAGCACATCTCCACGACTGCAAGGAATGCTATCAACAGTTTCATGAATTGGAGAAGGCGATTGCCCTTGTGCAAAGCACCTCTCATATATCTGCACCAAATGATTTCACGCAAAGAGTGATGAATAGTTTACCGAAAGAAAAGAAGACCATTGGTTGGAATCGCTGGTTCCGTTCCCATCCAATGCTTGTAGCTGCCGCCATTTTCTTTATTTTAATGAGCGGAAGTTTATTTGGAGGTTGGCAGGAAGAGAAGTTTGCATTCACTAACCAGCCGAATCTTATAGTGGAGGATAATACTGTTGTCGTCCCTGAAGGAAAGGTTGTAGATGGGGATGTCGTCGTAAAGAACGGAAACATCCGCGTTGAGGGTGAAGTCAGAGGGAATGTGACGGTCATCAATGGTGAAAACTACCTCGCTTCTGCAGGCCAGGTAACAGGAGACATCGAAGAAATCAACCAAGTATTCGAATGGATCTGGTACACCATGAAAGACGGTTTCAAAAAAGCGGTGGATGTTTTTAACGATTGAGCAGTAACTTAGTTGATCGCAGTGGAAAGCGAAGCGCCTGAAAAGAAGATCAACTGTTATAAGTTATATCAAAATGAGGTGCTTGAAACTATTCAAGCATCTTTTTATATTTCAAGGAGATTATAATAATATTGCAAAACATGAATTAACAGGCCAGTTCTACCTGATTGTTAAAAATATGCTATAATAACATGGTTACGGTTTTCGTACTTGATACATAAATCTTGTACTGTTAAAGGAAGTGTGAGGATGCCTTTTGAAATACCTTTTGGAGATATGCCATATTTAAGTTACCTTGCTAATATCATAGATATTTTACTCGTTTGGTTTGTTATCTATAAGCTTATCATGGTCATCCGTGGGACAAAGGCGGTCCAGTTATTAAAAGGGATAACAGTAATTGTAGTGGTAAGGATCATTAGTAACTTTTTAGGATTCAGTACCTTACAATGGTTGATGGACCAAGCTTTGACATGGGGATTTCTGGCGATAATCATTATTTTTCAGCCAGAGCTTCGTCGCGCCTTGGAGCAATTGGGTAGAGGGAAATTGTTTTCAAGAAGCGGGATAGATGATGAGGAAGAGCATGCCAAGATGATTGAAGCAGTCGTTAAATCCGTGCAATACATGGCCAAACGCCGTATTGGAGCGTTGATTTCGATTGAACGAGAAACCGGGATGGGAGATTACATAGAAACGGGTATTCCGTTGCATGCAAAAGTTTCATCCGAGCTTTTGATTAACATCTTTATTCCGAATACACCACTTCATGATGGAGCGGTTATTTTGCAAAAGAGCCAAGTATCTGCAGCAGCTTGTTACCTGCCATTGTCTGAGAGTCCTTTTATTTCAAAAGAGCTTGGAACAAGGCATAGAGCGGCACTTGGAATTAGTGAAGTAACAGATAGTATCACCATTATCGTATCAGAGGAGACTGGAAGTATATCTGTTACGAAGAACGGTGAGTTGCACCGTGATCTAGAACCTGAATTATTCAGCGAGCTATTGAAGAAGGAATTGGATATAAGTGTGAAGACCGCTAATTCGAATCGCTGGCAATGGAGGGGGCAGAAGGATGGATAAGTTTATCAATAACCGTTGGGTGATGAAAATTATCGCTTTGATGTTGGCCTTTATGCTTTACATGTCAGTCAGCATCGAGAATAGTTCCACTCAGCAGACAGACTCTCCCCCTTCTCCTTTTTCCGGATCCACTGATGTGCAAACAGTGACAGATGTTCCGGTTGAAGCGTTCTATGACCGGGAGAATCTAGTTGTTTCCGGTGTCCCGCAAAGTGTTACAGTAACACTAGAGGGTCCTACGGCATCTGTAAAACCAACAGCCTTGCAGAAGGATTTCGAAATCATTGCAGATCTATCCAATTTGGGTATTGGAACTCATGAAGTAACGTTGGAGTCTCGGAATCTGTCTGACAGATTAGATGTTGTAATTGAGCCATCAGTAGCTTCCGTTACCATACATGAAAAGATTGCTGAGGATTTCCCAGTGGACGTTGATTTTATTAACAGAGGCCAAATGGAAGAAGGTTATCAGGCAGAACAACCAATTGTTAAGCCTAATATTGTTAAAGTGACAGGATCTCGTGAATTGATTGAAAGTATCGCACTGGTGAAAGCACGTGTTGATCTGAAGGGCGTCAATGAAGCTGTTGAACAACAGTCTCGTGTGACGGTCTATGACAGGGAAGGAAACACGTTGAATGTGGAAGTAAATCCTCCTGTAGTAGATGTGAGTGTTCCGATTACAAGTCCTTTTAAATCAGTACCGTTGAAAATAAATCGCAAAGGGTCTTTAAAAGAGAACCTAAGTATTACAAAGATAGAAGCTGTACCAAATGAAGTAACGGTTTATGGACCCAAAAGCACCCTTGACAAGTTGGAGTTCATTGATAATATAGAGTTGGATTTAACTCAGATTACGGAAAGCACAACCATTGAAGTTGATGTTCCTGTACCAGATGGCGTGAAACGCGTTGTACCGGAAAAGGTGAAGATCAATGTGGAAGTGGAAAAAGAAGAGCAAAAAACGTTTACCAATGTCCCTATTCAACAAATCGGTCTATCTGAGGGGCTGGAAATAGAATTCATTGACCCGGAAACTGGCTTAATGGATCTTACGGTACTTGGCTCACCAAGCACCCTTAAGGGAGTTAATAGCTCCGATATGGAAATGTATATCAATGTAACAGACTTAAATGCTGGGGAACATGAAGCCCCTCTTGAGATAAACGGTCCACAAAACGTTTCGTGGGACCTGCCAAAGAGAAATGTAAAGTTTAGATTAATAGAAGAAACTAATGAGTAGTAAAAGGAGAGATTTACGAAATGGGTAAATATTTTGGTACGGATGGAGTGCGCGGTGTAGCGAACTCGGAATTAACACCTGAATTGGCATTTAAAGTAGGACGTTTGGGAGGATATGTGTTAACAAAAGACCAAACTCGTCCGAAAGTGCTGATCGGCCGTGATACGCGTATTTCAGGACATATGCTGGAAGGAGCGCTAGTGGCAGGTTTACTATCCATTGGTGCAGAAGTCATGCGTTTAGGTGTAATCTCTACTCCTGGTGTGGCTTACCTGACAAAAGCATTAGGTGCCCAAGCCGGTGTGATGATCTCTGCTTCTCATAATCCGGTTGCAGACAACGGAATTAAGTTTTTCGGCCCGGATGGTTTCAAACTTTCTGACGAGCAGGAAGCGGAAATTGAAGCATTGATGGATGAAGAGACAGACAGCCTTCCGCGTCCAGTCGGTGCAGATTTAGGTCAAGTAAACGACTATTTTGAAGGCGGACAGAAATACCTTCAGTTCCTAAAACAAACTGTGGATGAGGATTTCTCCGGTATACACATAGCATTAGATTGTGCACATGGTGCGACATCTTCTCATGCTACACATCTTTTTGCAGACCTAGAGGCGGACATCTCTACCATGGGGTCTTCTCCTAATGGATTGAACATCAATGATGGTGTAGGTTCTACCCATCCAGAGGCGCTTGCACAATTAGTGCTTGATAAGGGTGCTGATATCGGTCTTGCATTTGATGGTGACGGAGACCGCATCATCGCAGTGGATGAAAAAGGACAAATTGTCGACGGTGACCAGATCATGTTCATCTGTGCAAAATACTTAAGCGAACAAGGTCGTCTTCGCCATAACACAGTCGTATCCACTGTGATGAGCAACCTTGGCTTCTACAAAGCATTAGAGGCTAACAATGTAGAAACTAAGCAAACAGCAGTTGGTGACCGTTATGTAGTAGAAGAGATGAAGAACGGCAATTATCTCCTTGGTGGAGAGCAATCCGGCCACATCATCTTCCTTGACTACAACACAACAGGTGACGGCATGCTAACAGGTCTTCAGCTTGTCAATATCATGAAGCTGACGAAAAAGAGCCTATCTGAGCTTGCTGGTGAAATGACAAAGTTCCCTCAACTTCTTGTGAACATCAAAGTGACGGACAAGCACCGTGTAACAGAGAACGAGAAAGTAAAGGCTGTTATTGAAGAAGTAGAAGAGGAAATGAACGGCAACGGCCGCATCCTTGTGCGTCCTTCCGGTACAGAGCCACTTGTACGTGTCATGGCCGAAGCGCCAACTCAAGAACAATGCGATGAGTACGTAGAACGTATTGCAGCTGTAGTGCGCGAGGAAATGGGCACGGAATAATTGAAACGGTGAACGAGAAAGATATGCATATACCGCACTTATGGAGCGGTGGGTGCATATCTTTTTTATATAGTGTGGAAATTTGGATAGCGGTGCTCATAGCATGTAACGTTCTTGTTGGATGGTATCAATGCGGGAACAGGTTGAAGCAGTCGGCATGATTGCATGCAGTGGAATTTGTATTTGTCCGAAGTTTTGCCGTTTTTGACCGAAGTTTTGGCAAAGTTGGCCGAAGATTTCGCGATTTTGACCGAAGATTGGACATAGTTGTCCGAACGAAAATTTGAAATGTCCAAACATCTTGGATTTTTGACCGAACAGTCCCCATCAATTGTCCGAAACTACCCCTAAAACCATGCGGAAATGTCCGAACTGTATGGGAAAGTGTCCGAATGCTTTTTTAACCAAAAAAAAAGCGGGAAATTCGCTTATTTAAACAATCAAAAGCGTCATTTTCTATCTAATGCCTAATCCAACACCGTGAGTAGCTAACTCACTACCCTATTCATACCAGTAGCATAAGTCAAAATGCCCCCACTTTTTCATAAAATGGAAATAATCCACATAATTGTTGACGAATTGGGGTATGGAAGGTAAGATATTATTTGTTGCTATTCAAGAATGGAAAGGAGCATCAAAGCCATACAACAATAACTAGATACACAAAGCGCCTGAACTAAGCGATGGACGAATCAATGCTTAGTTGACGAGGAGGAGGTTTATCGATCTATCGGCGGATGCCTCCCGGTTGCCAATCACAACCGACTCAGGGACAGTTTAAAGCATAAAGGCAACTTTATGTACAAAGACTGTTACTATGATTACCAAATTATTTTATAGGTAATGTGGGGGCAAGACTGTCCCCTAATTATGGTGTGCTTTCTTGTCCCTGCAACTCTAGGGAGGAAACTATTTATGTGCGGAATCGTAGGATATATCGGAACACAAGATACAAAGGAAATTCTTTTAAAAGGTCTAGAAAAGCTTGAATACCGTGGATATGACTCTGCTGGGATCGCTGTTATGAACGAGAGCGGCGTACACGTATTCAAGGAAAAAGGCCGTATTGCTGACCTTCGCGAAGTAGTGGACAATGACGTTTCAGCTTCAACTGGAATCGGTCATACTCGCTGGGCAACTCACGGTGTACCAAGTAAAGTGAATGCGCATCCACACCAAAGTACGTCTGGTCGCTTTACACTTGTACACAACGGTGTCATCGAGAACTATTCACAATTAAAGCGCGAACACTTACAAGGCGTAGAACTAGTAAGTGAAACTGATACAGAAGTAGTCGTACAGATCATCGAGAAATTTGCAAACGAAGGACAGCATGTGGAAGAAGCGATGCGTCGCACTCTTTCCATCCTAAAAGGTTCTTACGCGATTGCTTTACTGGACAATGAAGACCCAGAAACAATCTATGTTGGAAAAAATAAGAGCCCGCTATTAGTTGGAGTAGGCAAAGGCGACTTCAACGTGGTGGCAAGTGACGCAATGGCAATGATCCAAGTAACAGATCAATTCGTTGAGCTGATGGATAAAGAGATGGTTATCGTGAAGAAAGAAGCGGTAACGATTAAAAAGCTGAACGGTGAAATTATCGAGCGTGCGCCATACACTGCTGAACTTGATGCAAGTGATATCGAAAAAGGCACATACCCACATTACATGTTAAAAGAAATTGATGAGCAGCCATTAGTAATCCGTAAGCTCGTCCAAAAATACCAAAACGAAAGCGGCGAGTTGACGATTGATGCCGATATCATCAACGCTGTTAACCAATCTGACCGCATCTACATCGTAGCAGCAGGAACAAGCTACCACGCAGGTCTAGTTGGAGCGCAAATGATTGAAAAGCTTGCAAAGGTACCGGTCGAAGTACACGTAGCAAGTGAGTTCAACTACAACATGCCAATTCTTTCTGAAAAACCGCTATTCATCTTCATCTCTCAAAGTGGAGAAACAGCGGACAGCCGTGCAGTACTTGTACAAGTAAAAGAGTTGGGTTACCCAGCACTTACTGTTACAAACGTACAAGGATCCACACTTTCCCGTGAAGCAGATTTCACATTGCTACTTCACGCAGGCCCTGAGATCGCCGTAGCTTCTACAAAAGCATACACGGCACAACTTGGCGTTCTGTCTATTTTCGCTGCAGTACTAGCGGAATCTAAAGGTCACAACCTAGAATTCGACCTAGTGCAAGACCTAGGAATTGTTGCAAACGCAATGGAAGTCCTTTGTGATGCAAAAGAAGAGCTAGAAGATATTGCGCGTAAATTCTTGGCAACAACAAGAAACTGCTTCTTCATCGGCCGTACAATGGACTACTATGTTGGCCTTGAAGGTGCATTGAAACTAAAAGAAATCTCCTACATCCAAGCAGAAGGATTTGCTGGAGGAGAATTGAAGCACGGAACGATTGCCCTAATCGAAAATGGTACACCAGTTATCGCGATCTCTACGCAAGAACAAGTGGACTTAAGCATCCGCGGTAACGTGAAAGAGGTAGTAGCACGCGGTGCAAACCCTTGTATCATCTCCATGAAAGGCTTAGAAACAGAAGAAGATAGCTTTGTTGTACCACAAGTAAACGAACTGCTATCTCCACTAGTTTCCGTTATTCCGTTGCAATTGATCTCTTACTACGCAGCACTTCACAGAGATTGTGACGTAGATAAGCCACGTAACCTGGCGAAGAGTGTTACGGTGGAATAATAAAATGAACAACAAATGCGGCTGGGACAAAAGTGTTTTAGTCTAAATAAAACCCGAACTAATATAAAATCTTATATTAGTTCGGGTCTTTTTTCGTTTAAAAAATACACTTATTTTTTGGGTTGCACCAGCTGTTGATTGGAGCAAAAGGCGAAGACTCCTGAGGGAAATAGCGGTAGCTTGAGACCCCGCAGCGGAGCGAGGAGGCTCAAGCACCGCCCTAGGAAAGCGAAGCCATTTGTGGAGATCAACAACGGTATTTAGAGCCAATACCTATGACACCTAAATTGTTCGTCTTTTATTAGGTTTTTTTAGTTTTGTCCCAGCCTCATTTTTGAATTCACCTATAATACAAAATTAAACTTTCCTTTATTTAGGTTTATGAGTAATCTATTTCCCCTTATTTTACTTCATATTTCTTTAATCGATATTGTAAACTCTGTCTGCTCATTCCTAACGCTTTAGCAGTTTTTGAAATGTTAGAGTCATGTTGCTCCAAAGCTTTAAGTAAATATGCTTTTTCAGCCTCCTCCATATGTGATTCAAAGGATTGAATGCTGTCTTCCGGTTCCGGTTCAACTAGTTGATTCTTAGTGGAAGCAAAGCCTGTTTCTTTAAAATTTGTTTTCTTTCTAAAAGGAAGGGGCAGATGGGAAAATGTAATGATATCCTCGTAATCTAATAGGTTCATTGCACCTTCAATAATGTGTTCAAGTTCCCTCACATTTCCAGGCCAGTCATATTCAAAAAACAATTCAAGCACATCTTTGCTAATCCCTCTTATATTCATATTGAATAGATCATTATATTTCTCAATGAATGAGTTAACAAGTAAAGGAATATCCTCTTTTCTTTCCCGAAGAGGAGGGATAAAAATCGAAACAACACCTAATCGATAATAGAGGTCCTTACGCAAATTGCCATTTGCAATCGCATCTATCGGATCTTCATTAATTGTGGCTATAATACGGACATCGATTTTTTTATCTTGGATATCTCCGACTCTACGAATTGATTTTTCTTGTATCACACGTAATAGCTTTGCTTGTAAGGCAGGGTTTAACGAGTTAATTTCATCAAGTAAAAGTGTTCCACCCTGGGCTTGTTCGAATAAACCAGGCCGCTCAATTGATCCAGTAAAAGCCCCTTTTTTTGTACCAAAGAGCAATCCTTCAATTAAATTGTCTGGAAGTGCTGCGCAGTTTTGGCTGATGAATGGTTTGGATGAGCGAAGACTACCGTTATGGATACTTTGGGCAAATAATTCTTTACCTGTTCCTGTTTCTCCAATTATCAAAACAGAGGAGGAAGTTCTTGTCGCTCGCTTACTATTTTCAATCACTTCAAACAGAGCTTCACTTTGACCAATTATGCTATCAAACGTGTACTTCGCATCTCCTTTTAGGAGGATGTTTTCACGAATAATTCGTTCAAGCTTTGTAACATCTTTCGCGATTTCGATTGCACCAATTACTTGATTTTCCTCATTAAAGATAGGGTACGTGTCATTAATGGTCGTTATCTCTTGTCCTTTATTATTAAAATACGTTTGTTTCGTATTTTTTGTTGTAGTACCGTGGAGCAGTGCTTGTAAGAGTGTACTGTCTTTCTCTTCTGGAAACATAAAGACCTCCAGCAAAGACTTATTAATCACATCCTCTTCACACATTTCCTCAATTTCCGTCATTTTACGATTATAGATTATGGTTTTTCCCTGTGTATCAATGGCATGTACTCCGACGTCCATCACCTCTAATAATTTTTTTAACATCGGTTTGTAATCCTGTTTCAGCCTTTCATTTTGTTCCCACAATGTAAGCACCTCTAATCGAACAAGTTTTCTTCTAGTTTAGGGTATGGATTGATAAGGTGCAATGTATTTTTGCGATATTGACATATTAAAGTAAGATAAGTGCAAAAAACCATTGCTTTGTATGGCGTACATTCCCATAAACACACCGTTTAATAGTTGGCACGATTCTTGCTTATATAGTCGGTGTAAAGAATTTTAAAAGGGGATGAGTGGTTTGGTCCAATCATATAAACATGAACCATTTTGTGATTTTACAAATCAGAGCAATGTAAAAGAATTTGAAGCGGCACTACACAAAGTAGAATCTGAATTAGGGAAGCATTATCCCCTTATCATAGGCGGAGAAAGAATTTTTACGGAAGAATCCATTGTATCTATAAATCCTGCAAATAGGGAAGAAGTAGTTGGTCGTGTATCAAAAGCGACACAACAGCTCGCTGAAAAAGCGATGAAAGAGGCAGATCGGACATTTCAAACTTGGAGAAAATCCAAGGTCGAGATGAGAGCGGATATTTTATTCAAAGCTTCTGCTATTGTACGCCGTCGAAAGCATGAGTTCTCTGCGGTTTTAGTGAAAGAAGCCGGGAAACCTTGGAATGAAGCGGATGCGGATACGGCTGAAGCTATTGACTTCATGGAGTATTATGCTCGTCAAATGCTGAAGTTGAAAGATGGGATTCCAGTGGAGAGTCGTTCAATGGAATACAATCGTTTTAATTACATCCCATTGGGAGTTGGAGTCATTATTTCTCCATGGAACTTTCCATTTGCTATCATGGCGGGAATGACGACTGCAGCATTAGTTACAGGAAATACAGTGTTACTTAAACCAGCGAGTACAACACCAGTGATTGCCGCAAAATTTATGGAGGTTTTAGAAGAAGCGGGATTGCCTGCAGGTGTTGTGAACTATATCCCTGGGAGTGGTGTAGAGGTAGGGGATTACTTGGTCGACCATCCACGTACACGTTTTATCAGCTTTACTGGGTCTCGTGATGTTGGATTGCGAATTTATGAGCGGGCTTCTAAATTAAACCCTGGGCAAATTTGGTTAAAACGAGTGGTTGCTGAAATGGGTGGAAAAGACACGATCGTCGTGGATAATGAAGCAGATCTAGAGTTAGCAGCGCAATCAATCGTTGCATCTGCCTTTGGTTTCTCCGGACAAAAATGTTCTGCCTGCTCAAGAGCGGTTGTTCTAGAAGATGTTTATGATCAAGTGCTAGAGCGAGTTGTGGAGTTAACAAAAGAATTAACGGTAGGAGATCCTACACAACGATCGAATAAGATGGGTCCTGTAAATGACCAAGGTGCATTTGATAAAATCATGAGCTATATTGCGATTGGAAAAGAAGAAGGCAAGTTAATGTTCGGTGGGGAAGGTGAAGATAAAAAAGGCTGGTTTATCCAACCAACTATTTTTGCTGATGTAGAGGAAAACGCACGAATAATGAAAGAAGAAATTTTTGGACCTGTAGTTGCGTTTTGTAAAGCAAAGGATTTTAACCATGCCATTGATATTGCAAACAACACAGAATATGGGTTAACCGGAGCGGTGATTACGAATAATCGCAAAAACATAGAGAAGGCACGTGAAGACTTCCACGTCGGTAACCTTTACTTTAACCGTGGCTGCACAGGAGCAATCGTAGGATATCAACCATTTGGCGGATTTAACATGTCTGGAACAGACTCAAAAGCCGGAGGACCGGACTACTTATTACTTCATTTACAAGGGAAAACAACTTCTGAAATGCTTTAAAGAAAGGCTATGTTTTATTAGCGTTGATTTCAGGCTAGCATAAAGAAAAAATAGTAAATTTAGGTGGGATATAAAATGCCAACATTGACTGAAGGTTTAATTGAGCAAACAGAAAAGTACGGTGCAAAGAATTATCATCCGCTTCCAATAGTCATTTCAAAAGCGGAAGGTGTATGGGTGGAAGATCCTGAAGGAAATAAATACATGGATATGTTAAGTGCATATTCCGCAGTGAACCAAGGACATAGACACCCCAAAATCATCCAAGCTCTAAAAGATCAAGCGGACCGAGTAACTCTTACATCAAGAGCATTTCATAACGATCAATTAGGACCGTGGTATGAAAAAATAGCAAAGGTAACAAAAAAGGAAATGGCTCTTCCGATGAACACTGGAGCAGAGGCGGTGGAAACAGCGATAAAAACGGTTAGACGCTGGGGCTACCATGTAAAGGGAATTGCTGAAAATCAAGCAGAAATAATTGCATGTACCGGAAACTTTCATGGCAGAACAATGTCAGCGGTATCACTTTCTTCAGAATCAGAATATAAGAAAGGCTTTGGTCCGATGTTACCGGGAATTAAATTAATTCCATATGGTGATATGGAAGCACTGCGTGAGGCAATCACTCCTAATACTGCTGCATTTTTGATAGAGCCTATTCAAGGTGAGGCAGGGATTGTTATTCCTCCCGCTGGTTTTCTAAAGGAAGCCTTTAACTTATGTAAGGAACAGAATGTATTATTTGTGGCAGATGAGATCCAATCGGGACTTGGACGATCAGGTAAAATGTTTGCTTGTGATTGGGAAAATGTCGTACCCGATATGTATATTTTAGGGAAAGCACTAGGCGGAGGCGTATTCCCAATATCGTGTGTTGTTGCAGACAAAGAGATTTTAGGTGTATTTAATCCTGGGTCCCATGGCTCCACTTTTGGAGGGAACCCAATGGCATGTGCAGTTTCCATCGCATCTCTTGAAGTGCTAGAAGAAGAAAAACTTACAGAACGTTCGATGGATCTAGGAAACTACTTCATGAAACGTTTAAAAGAGATTAATAACCCAATAATCAAGGATATTCGTGGAAGAGGTTTATTTATTGGTGTCGAACTTCATGAAGAGGCGAGACCATACTGTGAAGCTTTGAAAGAAACCGGTCTTTTATGTAAAGAAACCCATGATACAGTCATTCGCTTCGCACCGCCACTCATTATCACGATTGAGGAACTAGATTGGGCGATTGAACGTATTCAACGCGTGTTAACTAAATAATGATCCAAGGGGGCCAACCATGAGTACTGTTGTTAAAAATGTCCAAGAAGAATCTTTAAATTTATTTACTTCCACTCAAGTTGTAATTAAAGAGGCATTAGAAAAACTAGGGTATTCCCATCAGCTATTTGAACTATTAAAAGAACCTCTTAGAATGTTGACAGTACGAATTCCTGTCAGAATGGATGATGGATCAACAAAAGTATTTACAGGATATCGTGCACAACATAATGACTCGGTTGGTCCGACGAAGGGGGGAATACGCTTCCATCCTGAGGTGGACGAGGAGGAAGTGAAGGCACTTTCAATGTGGATGAGCCTAAAATGTGGCATTGCGGACTTACCATATGGAGGAGGAAAAGGTGGAATCATTTGCGATCCAAGGAAGATGTCTGCTACTGAGTTAGAACGACTCAGCAGAGGGTATGTAAGGGCAATCAGTCAAATTGTCGGCCCTACTAAGGATATTCCTGCTCCTGACGTATATACCAATTCACAAATTATGGCTTGGATGATGGATGAATATAGTCGGTTGCGTGAATTTGATTCGCCCGGCTTTATAACGGGTAAGCCCCTGGTACTTGGTGGGTCGCATGGGAGAGAAAAAGCAACGGCACTTGGTGTAACCATCTGTATAGAGGAAGCAGCAGCCAAAAAGGGAATTCCATTGAAAGGTGCTCGCGTGGTCATTCAGGGATTTGGCAACGCTGGTAGCTTTTTAGCAAAATTTATGCATGATGCGGGAGCAAAAGTGATTGGGATATCTGACGCATATGGTGCTTTGTATGATCCAGCAGGATTAGATATTGACTATTTACTTGATAAGAGAGATAGCTTTGGAACAGTAACGACTCTTTTTGAACATACGATATCAAATGAACAATTATTAGAACTTGATTGTGATATCTTAGTTCCTGCGGCGATTTCAAATCAAATCACCGCTCAAAATGCCCATAAAATTAATGCGGCAATTGTAGTGGAAGCAGCCAATGGTCCAACCACTTTAGAAGCAACCAAGGTTTTAACAGAACGTGGCATACTTCTTGTTCCTGATGTGCTTGCAAGTGCCGGTGGTGTCACCGTTTCTTATTTTGAGTGGGTACAAAATAATCAAGGTTTTTATTGGCCCGAAGAAGAAGTTATTGAAAAACTTAATAAAGTTATCGTTGAATCATTTAATCAAGTTTATCGTGTTTCTCAAGACAGAGACGTAAACATGCGTTTAGCTGCTTATATGGTTGGTGTTCGGAAAATGGCAGAAGCATCACAATTCCGAGGTTGGATTTAATTATTATCCACTGGTTCAAACTGGTTCAACGAATTTACAAGGAGTGAAGAATGTGATCCAACGATATCATTCAATTAAGTGTCCATATGATGGAATAATTGAGAAAGTATACATTTGCGAAAATAGCCATGTATATGAATGGGAAAATCTTTTCTTAATCAAAACAACAGAAGGGAAGATAGAGGGAATCTCAGTAGGTGCAAGTGGACACATCATCTCCCTCGTAGTAAACCAAGGGGATCAGGTAAGACGGAATATGCGATTAGCTTCTTTACAAGATGATTTTATTATCACAGGGTCTGATTGATATTATTTTTTATAGCCGTAAAAAGGTTTGGGATAACCCAAGCCTTTTTTCTTATTTGAATACGGATCGGAACTAGTTTTTAATTAAAAAGAGGCTGCTAGCTAATCAGCTTTTACTGATTTTCTAGACAGCCATTTTTATATAAAAGAAAAGCGAAAGGCACGAGACTCCCGAGACCCTCCACAACACAACAGAATGTAAACAGTAACACTAAATATTCAAGGTAAACTTAAAAAATAATGTGAGCCATTAATACGATTATAGGTAGCGTAATAATTGTGCGCTGCAGGAAAATGATAACTAATTCCAAAAAATGAACAGGTAGTTTGGATCCTAATAACAATCCACCTACTTCTGACATATAGATTAATTGTGTGACAGATACACAGCCAATAACAAAGCGAGTTAGTTCGCTTTCAATTGAACTGCCAATAATAGCTGGTAGAAACATATCTGCAAAACCTACAACCATCGTTTGAGAAGCAGCCGCTGCTTCCGGCACTTGCATGAGGGTGAGGAGCGGGATAAACGGCATTCCTAGGTACTTAAAGACAGGGGTATATTCTGCAATAATTAGTGCTGCCGTCCCGATTGCCATAACGATAGGAATAACTCCCATCCACATATCTAGTACGTTTTGGATTCCTCCCTTAAATACAGTCGCATAACTTTTATTCTTCTTCGCTTGTTGAATAGCTTGATTTAAGCCCCATGTAAAGTGTGACGTGTTTTTTGGTAGATTTTCATCTATCTTTTTTTCAGCTTGTTCATAGTAAGTATCTGGCTTTCTAGATAAAGGTGGGATTCTTGGACATATAAATGCTGCTACAAGGCCCGCGATCACAATTGTAAGATAAAATGGTCCAAATACATTTTGAAGATTTAAGTACGAGATGACAACGATTGTAAACGTAATCGATACAACAGAGAAGGTTGTCCCTATAATAACAGCTTCTCTTTTTGTATAATATCCATCCTCATATTGTTTATTGGTTAATAGGACACCAATCGTACCGTCACCCAACCAAGATGCTAAACAGTCAATGGAAGAACGGCCAGGCAATTTAAATAATGGTCGCATAACTTTTGTTAATAAGGCACCACATAATTCAAGCAGACCAAAGTTCAGTAATAGCGGTAAAAATAACCCTGCGAAAAGGAAAACTGAAAACAATACGGGAATTAAGTCGTAGAGTAACAATCCACCAGTATTTTCAGACCAAATCCAATTTGGACCAATCTGAAATAAAGTCATAATTGCAAAAATCATCCCTAGTACTCTAGCAATAAGCCAGGTAGAAGAGACATCAAATAGCTTTGAAAGAAACGGAGACCTTTCAATGAAAAACGGCTTAGATAACTTTACCAATAAAGTGATTATTGTTGTCAGCACAATTATACCTGTCATAACAGAAGGTAGAATACTTGTAAAACTGTTCTGCACTAATTTAGCTAACATTGCAACAGGAATTGTAATTTCACCATTAAATGGAAAAGGGATAATAAATAGAACAATACCAATAAAACTAGGAAGGATAAACTGTAAATACTCTTGCATGCTATAAGATCTATTGGGTATTGGTCGCACAGATTCCTGAACCTTTTCTTGTTGAAGCTGATTTTCCAAAGAATTCACCTCAATTAATTTAATTTAGCACTCTTTTTTTGAAAGCGCTTTCTAAAATTGGTAACGTCTTGTATAGGCTCCTCTCTTTCATATTTTTTAAAATAGACAAATAATATTGCAGTGCTGCATATTTCTTTTAATGCAATTTTTGTGCCAACATAAAAATGATAGAGTTCTTGTATAATCACACTAAATAGCAGTTTTTTTTGCAAAGAAATTTTGCACTACATGCAAATAAATAAAACATACCTATGTAAATAATAAATGGCGAGAAAGTAGCATTAACTTTTATAACGGTTATTTGTAGAAATTTGGTGGAGAATGAATCAAAAGTAACGAGGGCCCATACACTCAAAAATTTTACTTTATAAAGTATCTACCTTGCCATGTCGCAATACTGTTTTCGCAATTAATATAAAAGGTGAAATGGAAAGAACTCATAGAGTAAACAACTTAGTTTTAACACCGTTTCACTAAAGAAACGGTGTTTTATGTGTTTGATTGTTATCGCTGTCTACATTTTTGGTATAGGTGTCCAGTTTGCCTTATGGCAACAGGATTTTTTTACTGTTATTAAGTTTTCTACCTAAAATCCAATTTGAAATTCTTCTATCTTTCCTACCTTCTCTTCTTTCTCGTTGAATGCCTCACTAGTCTGGATAGACAGGCTCTTTAGCTCTTCAGGCTTGCTTTCATCAATAATAAATCCAAGGCTTCCCACTTTTTCTTCACCTGGCTTTAGTTCGCCGTTTAGCTTTTCAAGGTAAAAGTCGTCTTCCCAGGTCACGGCTTCTCCTTGGTCGGTAGTGAGTTTTGCTACAGGTGCAAAGTGAAGGGGCTCTTTGCTGTTGTTTTTCACTTTAACATTCACTCTCACATACGGGAATTCTACTTCTTCGTGCGTAAAGCCGTGGAAATAATCTACTAAGTCAGGAGATGGTTGTAAGTTCATTACCTTCACATCAGAAATGGTCATTGTGATATCTCCTATTTGTTTGGTTACGTTTAAGTTGGCATATTGCTTAAGCGTGATGATACCGTCCGCATCTTCCAGTGTTTCACCCACTTCTTTCAGGCTACGATCGTCAGGGGCTTGTGGGCTGTCTTGGAAGGTTTGCGAGGTGGTTTCCGTTGATTCTGTCTTAGTTGCTTTTTCCGATGCAGAAACCGCATCTGAAGAGTTGTTCTCTTTTCCGGTATTTTCAACAGAGCAACCGCTTAGGAGTAGCGCTGCAATCCCTATGATGAAATAACGTTTGGTTGGCATAAAATTACCTCCTAAAAATGAAGCATTCCGAGGCAGGCTCGGAATGCTTATTGGGATTAGTCTTTATCGTGCTCGTCTTCTTCATCTTCTCGATGGTCCGCGTCACCATGACCATTCTTTGTTTTCTTTAAGATGTTGAAGATTTCTTTTGCTGTATCGGTGTTGTCAATCTTACCTGTGAATTTATTCATTCCAGGGCCATATGCATACACTTGCACGTCTTCCCCTGTATGACCGTCTGTTGTCCAGCCAGTTCCAGTGCGAAGGTCGAAAATTCTTTCAATGGCGTTGTCGATTTCAGCAAGTTCGCCGCTTGTTTCTTTTGCATCCTTTACAGATTGAACTTCTTCTGGAGTTAATTCAAGGTCAATATACTCTTTTAACGTTTCTTCAACAGGTGCACCTTCTGCGATTTTCTTAGCGATAAAGTCAGGAGTCTTCTTCGCTGCTTTGATGGCTGTCGGATCCCATTTGTATTCTCCGTCACGTCCCATTGCCATTCCACCAGTGGAGTGGTCTGCAGTCGCGATCACAAGGGTATGCTTGTCCTTTTTAGCAAAGTCAATCGCTGCTTGGAACGCTTCCTCGAAGTCTTGCATATCACTCATTGCGCCAACGATATCATTATCATGGCCAGCCCAGTCAATTTGACTTCCTTCTACCATTAAGAAGAAGCCTTTTTTGTTGTTATCTAGGCGGTCTAGGGCAGAATTTGTCATTTCTTTAAGAGACGGCTGTTCTTCAGAACGGTCGATCATTTTTTCTAACCCTTTCGGTGCAAATAGACCTAGAACTTGTTCGTTATCATCGTTTAGCATGTCATCACGAGTTGTTACATAAGAATAGCCATCTTTTTGGAATTCTTTTGTAAGATCACGATCTCCACGGACAAAATAGCTTGTCCCACCGCCGAGAAGAACATCCACTTTATGTTTGCCGTTGATCAAGTCGTCATAGTAATCATCTGCGATTTGATTGTAATTGTTACGAGATTCATCATGTGTTCCAAATGCTGCAGGAGTGGCATGGTTGATTTGGGAGGTTGCTACTAGACCAGTAGATTTCCCGTTTTCCTTTGCTTGCTCTAGTACAGTTTTTACGTCTTCTTTTTCCATATCAACAGCAATAGCACCGTTATACGTTTTGATACCAGCAGACATGGAAGTTGCTGCTGCTGCAGAGTCTGTTACACTTTCTTCTTCATCTGAAGAGTGAGTGGACTGCATACCTACAAGATAAGGATCGTACGCGGTTTCTTCCATTTCAGGAGTATTTGGGTCATTCTTAAGAGAACGATATGCAGTTGTGTAAGAATTCCCCATCCCGTCTCCAATTAAGAAGATAACATTGCGAATCTCACTCTTGCTCGCACCATTATTATCTTTGTCAGCGGAAGCTTGATTTATCGCAAAACCGCTTACCGCGAGAGAGGCAGCCATAGTTACTGTTAATAGTTTTTTAGAAAACATAATAACCTCCTAAATAATTTGTTTATGAATCTTTCAAGAGTAATTATATAAAGATAGTATTAAGGTAACCTTGAGGTGGAGTAAAGATTGATTTACAAGAATATAACAGGCTTATTACATTTTTTAGGTATAATGATTCAGGACTTTGTGCTTGGGTGTCTGGGTGGAGGGGGCTTTAGTGCTTTAAAGAATGTGGGGTCAGACCCCTTTCTTTATATTTTTTATTTTAATAGAAGGTTTCCAGTTCTACATATCGAATTATTGGTGTATGAAATTAATAGTTAGGACGGTTTAATGGTGATGAATGTTATCGAATTGAGAAATAAAGATCAGCTGCTCGATCGGGCAATTAATGTGTTTTGGCAGCAGTGGGGGAGTGAGGAGAACTTCAAATTTTACGAAGATGCGATTCTCCAGTCTGCGACAACCTCTTCTGACATACCACGGTTTTATGTGGCAGTGGAAGACGGGGAAATAATAGGTACGTATGCAATATTAAGAAATGATATAAATAGCCGTCAGGACTTGTGTCCGTGGCTCGCATGCCTTTATGTGGCAGAAGAGCAAAGGGGAAAGGGGATAGGTGCTAAGCTTTTGGAGCACGGATTAAGGGTGGCTGCTGAAAAAGGCTATGAGAACATGTACCTAACAACAGACTTAGTAAACTATTATGAGAGATACGGCTGGAAAAATAATGGGATCGTATATGGACCAGACGGAGGCTCCATTAAACTTTATGAAAAAAAGACTGCACAAAAAAATCCGGATGGAAGTTAAACTCTCCATCCGGATTTTTTTGTTTTATTTTTTCACTTTTACATCATAACGGTCTGCATCCATTACTTTCACCCATGCAGCCACAAAGTCATTTACAAACTTTTCTTGGCTGTCGTCTTGTGCGTACACTTCGACAAGGGCACGGAGAACGGAGTGTGAACCGAAGACAAGGTCTACTCTCGTACCAGTACGGACTAGTTCACCTGTTTGGCGATCACGTGCTTCGTAGTAGCCTTCTCCTTCTACAGGTTTCCATTCCACTCCCATATCAAGCAAGGTCACAAAGAAGTCATTGGTGAGCGTGCCTACTCGGTCGGTGAAGACGCCGTGCTTCGTGTCGCCGTGGTTGGCACCAAGGACACGCAAGCCACCTAGAAGGACGGTCAATTCTTTTGCAGAAAGATCCATGAGTTGAGCTTTGTCCACCATGAACTCTTCCGGCTTCAAGGAGTATTCCTTCTTATGGTAGTTTCGGAATGCGTCAGATACAGGTTCCAACACTTCGAAGTTCTCTTCGTCTGTTTGATCCTGTGTGGCATCACCGCGCCCTGGTGTGAATGGAACTTTTACATCAAAGCCTGCGTCCTTGGCAGCTTTTTCAACGGCTGCACTGCCACCAAGCACGATTAAATCTGCAAGGCTGACGTTTTTATCCAAGCTACTTTGCAGGTCTTCTAACACATTGATAGCCTTAGCAAGCTGCTCTGGCTCGTTTGCTTCCCAGTCCTTTTGAGGGGAGAGGCGAACGCGGGCACCATTTGCGCCACCACGCCTGTCAGAATGACGGTATGTGCTGGCAGAAGCCCAAGCAGTTTTCACAAGCTCGCTGACAGAGAGACCGCAATTTAATAGTTTTGCTTTAAGATCCTCAATCTCTGCATCTGTTAATGTGTAGTCCACCTTTGGAATTGGATCCTGCCAAATGAATTCTTCCTCTGGCACTTCAGGTCCTAAGTATCTGTCGCGAGGCCCCATGTCACGGTGAAGCAGCTTAAACCATGCGCGTGCAAAAGCATCAGCAAACTCGTCAGGATTCTGATGGAAGCGGCGAGAAATCTTTTCGTATTCTGGGTCCATGCGCATCGCCATGTCCGCAGTCGTCATCATTGTTTTTACTTTCTTGGAAGAATCGTGCGCGTCTGGAGCTAAATGCTCTTCATCCGGATCAATTGGTGCCCATTGGTAGGCGCCAGCTGGACTCTTTGTGAGCTCCCACTCATATCCAAACAACAAATCAAAATAGCTCATATCCCATTTCGTTGGAGTTGGCGTCCATGCACCTTCGATTCCACTTGTGATCGTGAATGCGCCGTGGCCAGTTTCATGAGTACTCTTCCAACCGAATCCTTGGTGTTCAAGGCCTGCACCTTCTGGCTCTTCTGTCACATGAGATGGATCACCAGCGCCGTGGGCTTTTCCGAATGTATGACCGCCGGCAGTCAATGCTACTGTTTCCTCATCGTTCATTCCCATTCGTTTGAAGGTATCACGGATATCATAGGCACTCTTTTTCGGATCTGGCTCACCATTAGGACCTTCAGGATTAACATATATCAATCCCATTTGCACGGCAGCAAGCGGGTTCTCCAGGTCGCGCTCACCGGAATAACGGTTGTCGCCAAGCCACTCCTTCTCAGGGCCCCAGTTTACATCTTCCTCAGGCTGCCAAATATCTTCACGTCCGCCACCGAATCCAATCGTTTTTCCACCCATGGATTCTATGGCTACATTTCCTGCAAATACAAGCAGGTCTGCCCAAGAGAGCTTGTTGCCATATTTCTTTTTAATTGGCCAAAGCAGTCGGCGTGCCTTGTCCAGGTTTCCATTATCAGGCCAGCTGTTTAACGGAGCAAAGCGCTGCGATCCACTTCCACCGCCTCCTCGTCCATCTGCCTGGCGATATGTACCTGCAGCATGCCAGCTCATACGAATAAAGAAGGGCCCGTAATGTCCATAGTCCGCTGGCCACCAGTCTTGGCTGTCTGTCATAAGATTATGTAAGTCTTCTTTTAGACCTGCATAATCGATCTTTTGAAATTCTTCTGCATAATTAAAATCTTCCCCAAGTGGGTTTGTCTTCGTGTCATGCTGGTGAAGCACATGTAAATCTAGTTGATTTGGCCACCAGTCCTTGTTTTTGGTACCCCTAATTGGTTTTTCAGAACTGCTTTCTCCCGTAAACGGGCACTTTCCAACGTTCTCATTGTCCATACATCTTTTCCCCTTTCTGTTTTGAGAAGAGTAAATAGCACCTTAACTTGCCTTACAACGTACGAAACCAAAAAATGAGACAACATCAATTCTTACATTGTAATTATAATAAATAATTCGGCAAATAAAAAGAAATATGCAGAAATTTCAATAACTTTTACCGAGGGTAAGGTATTGGCGCTTCTTTTCAACTAGTTTACGAAAAGATAGTATGAACATTTTTCCAATTATTTATCCGAGGAAATGAGGAGAATAGTACCGATTTATCTATTGCAAAAAATATATCCGGCCTTTGTTGTTACCTTTATGTTGGAGGTTTAAAGTAAAAAGTGATTTAGAAGCGATACTTATAGAAGGAATACAGACAAACTCTCTGAACTGTTTGTTTGTGATGGTATTGCCAAGCCCGAGCAAAGGGTAGTCTTTGATTGTACGTGATATCGGATCCATCTCTGTGTGCCCGCATGCAGCACAAGTCCATTTTTTATAGTGTTTTTTCATGGGAGCATGTGAGCAATTTATACATATAACACCTTTAATAAAATCAGAAGAATGGAGGCCGTAGTATACCATCAAGTTAAACGTTGAATCATCTTTGTGCCTATTTAGTAACACTTTCACTAGCTTATTAGTTTCCTTAGCTGAAAATCTAGTGATTTTATGTGTATGGGAGATAGCTTGTATTCTAGTGGGAAGGTTTGTGTGGAAGACTATTTTATTAAGTAGTGTGGGGGATTTATTAAATAAGGTGGCACTTTTGTGCGAGATGACCACTTGAGTCTCGATAGAAATGGGAGGTAATCTAAGTTTATCTATAAGGCCGGAAAGCTGCATTTTGTGTCGTGCAAGTTGAGCCAGGGGATCTCCAACCCTTTCATGACTATCTTCATGATGCCGTATAAGCATCCCCGTATCTTCATCGAATTCTAGTTTTCCTTTAATGTATTTTGAATCTAAGATGAGGCAGTGAGTTGGCGTGATCAGGAGTGAGTCCATCTGAAAGTAGCGGTCTTTTGAGTCTGGGATTCTTAACCCGTGGAGTATTTTATAGTTTTCATGGGGAAGGAAGGAGGAAAAGTAGTCCATTGCCTTTTCACCTAGGTAGCCATAGTGCAAACGGAAGTATTCTTTTTCGATTTGGGGGTATTTTGGGTGGTGTTTGGGAACTCGCCTCATGGCAGCTTCATGTGCGAGCAATTTGAGTGGTTTCTCTCTTTCTTTTATTATCATATCGGTCTCCTTTTTATTGATTCTTCACTCTATTTCGCTACTGGAGTACTAAGTTCCTTCTGAATATGGAATTTATTTCATTTAAGTTTCTGGAATGGCAGGGTGGGGGGAATTATATTGTCCACTTTTTGATTTTATTGTCCAACTAATTGATATATTAGCCACTTTCAACTTTTATTGTCCAATTAGGCAATATAAAGGCCATTCGACACCGACCGACACACTTCGCACCACAGGAAACACAACAAATCCTCCAACTCTTCCCTAAAAAAACAGTCTTATCCTCCACTTACGAAGAATAAAATACTTACAAGCGCACTAGAAAGGGGGACATATAATGTTTTCCGTTAACTCCATGCAATCATTTGAATTGTTTTCTGTAGAGCATATCCTTACTTTTTTTGTATTTGTAGGCATTTGCTTTATGTTAGTTCATTTTAGGAGGGACCTAAAGCCGCATCAGACGAAAATTAAGTGGACATTATTCATTATCCTATTAACATGCGAGATCACCCATCAGATTTGGGTTCTATCTACGAATCAATGGGGAGTGGAGGACCTGCCCATTCAACTTTGCTCTGTTAGCACCTTTATCGCCATTTACCTATTTTTAAGATCCAACGAAAAACTCTTCCACTTACTTTATTTCATTGGATTTATTCCGCCTATCTTAAGCATGGTCACTCCAGAGATGGTGTACCAATTTCCACACTACCGCTTCCTTAAATATTTTCTACATCATTCCGCAATCCCATTGGCAGTGTTATATTTTATTTTCTATGAAGGATACCGAGTCCCGAAGAAGGCCGTCATCAGAAGCTTTATTGCTTTAAACATCTTAGCTGCCCCAATCTTTTTCATCAATATGTTCCTAGGTACAAATTTCTTCTATTTAGCAAACCCAACGGAATCAAAAACCATCCTATCCTTCTTCGGGTCAGGATTCTGGTATTATATCAACTTGGAGTTGGCTGCCCTTCTCATCTTCTTTCTCACTTATATTCCGATGGCGAGGTTGATGCGTAGGGAGCGGAGGATAGTAGGGTAAGGTAACTTCACTCAACTCAGAGGTTCCGGAGGGTTAGATGGAAACGGTAAGCCCATTTCATTGAAAAAGCTGCCAAAATACGCTACTTTCATGTTAGATAATATTATTTGAATGGAGAGAGCGACCATGATGGTAGCGTTAGGAATACTCAGTATCATTATTTTAGTTGGAGGGTTATTTGTGACGATCCAAGTAGCTGGGAGCGGGGATAAAAAATACCGGGAAGAAACAAAGGGGAATGTGAGACGGCTCAGCTTAATCTATGCAGCGCTATTTGTTGTAATTATAGCAGGATTTTTCGTTTATCTAAGGTGGTTTGTTTAAAATGAGGTAATTTTCCTCCCGTTTTGTAGGAACGTGGAGGATTTTTTTGAGTGTTAGTTTGGATTGGCCGCGGGGGTGGGCGAGACGAGACTTGGGATTTTATTGTCTACTTTTTCGATATATTGTCCACCTTTAAATTTTATTGTCCAATTTCTCATTATATTGTCCATTTGTCTCAATATAAAGGCCATTCGACACCAACCGACACATCTCACGCCGACTTCCTAGCAACCTACTAGCCCCAATTCCCCGCCGTCGCCCCCTCAAGTCAACCCAGGCTCCTCGCCCCAGCCAACAATCCTCCCCACACAAAAAACCCCCGTTCAACCACAACGGGGGTCATTCCATCTCAAACCATTTATAACTTAAACGAACTCTTCAATGACACAATCTCATTAAACACAAGATTCTCTGGAGTCGTATGCTTTGGATCGACATTGAAGTAACCGTGGCGGAAAAATTGGAATTTCTCCTGCGGCGCCACACCCTTCATGTTCTCTTCCACAAATCCATTTAACACTTTCATGGAATTCGGATTCACATGGTCAAGGAAGGATTTTTCGACAACTTCCACCGATTCCTCTTCCGTCCCAGCAACATTTGCCACCTCAGTCTCGACTTCCTCTTCAGGTTCCTCGTCCAATAACAACGGCTCAAACAAACGGAACTCAGCTGGAACCGCTCGCGTTGCTTCCACCCAGTGCAAGGTACCTTTTACTTTACGGCCGGTGAAACCTGTACCACTCTTCGTTTCTGGATCATACGTACAGTGAATTTCCACTACATTGCCGTCTTCATCTTTCACAAAATCCTCACACTTAATGAAGTAAGCGTGCTTCAGTCGTACTTCATTACCAGGGAAGAGGCGGAAGTATTTTTTCGGTGGATCTTCCATGAAATCCTCTTGCTCAATGTAAATCTCGCGGGAGAAGGGGATCTGTCTTGTTCCCATTTCCGGATTTTCTGGGTTGATTTCCGCATCCAGCATTTCCACTTGTCCTTCAGGATAGTTAGTGATGACCACTTTCAATGGACGAACAACACCCATCGTACGTGGGGACTTCAATTTCAAATCTTCACGTACAAAGTGATCCAGCATTTGAGAGTCAACATATCCGGATCCTTTGGAAACTCCTGTTTCACGAACGAATGCGCGGATTGCTTCCGGCGTGTACCCTTTTCGGCGAAGTCCTGAGATCGTCGGCATTCGAGGGTCATCCCAACCATCAACAATGCCTTCTTCCACAAGCTTGCGCAGCTTACGCTTACTCATCACTGCATTGGTGATGTTTAAACGGCCAAACTCGATTTGCTGTGGCGTTCCAGCCATTTCTGTTTCTTCCACTACCCAGTTGTATAATGGACGTTGATCTTCAAACTCAATCGTACAAATAGAGTGCGTCACATCTTCGATTGCATCCTCGATTGGATGTGCAAAAGCATACATTGGGTAGATGCACCACTTGTCTCCTGTATTGTGGTGGGTTGCATGAGAAATACGATAAATAACCGGGTCGCGCAGGTTGATGTTCGGAGACTTCATATCGATTTTTGCACGAAGCACTTTTTCCCCGTTGCCGAATTCGCCCTTGCGCATGCGTTCGAATAGGTCAAGGTTCTCTTCTACAGAGCGTTCGCGATATGGGCTGTCTTTTCCTGGCTCTTTCAACGTGCCACGGTGAGCGCGGATCTCATCAGCAGAAAGGTCGTCCACATATGCCTTGCCTTTCTTGATTAAAAGAACTGCGCGATTGTACATCTCTTCAAAATAATCAGATGCAAAGAAAAGTCCGTCCCAATCATAGCCAAGCCATTTTACGTCCTCTTTAATGGAGTTCACATATTCAACGTCTTCCTTCAGAGGATTAGTGTCGTCAAAACGCAGATTCGTTTTTCCGTTGAACTCGTCTGCAAGGTCAAAGTTGATGACGATGGACTTTGCATGTCCGATATGTAGGTAACCGTTCGGCTCTGGAGGGAAGCGGGTGATGACATGGTTACGCTTGCCGGATTCCAGGTCCTCTTTTATGATATTTCGAATAAAATTCGAGTTTGATGGGTTATGTTCCAAGTTTTTCAACCTTCCTTATATAAGAATGCCGGGGGAGTGGGCTGTTAGAGCCTTTTTCCCCACATTTATGATAGTCAATATTGTAACACAAGAATTGACAAGCGCAAAAGCTTATAAGAGGGGGGAGGGGACAAAAAGAAAGAGTATGAAGACCTCGGTGGGAATGGATTCGTGCGAGAGAAGTTCTCATCACCCGGATGAAGACCTCAGTAGTGCTCGATTCGCGTGAGAGAAGTCTTCATAGCCCGGATGAAGACCTCGGTTGGAATGGATTCGTGCGAGAGAGGTCGTCATCACCCCAATAAAGACCTTAGTCCCAATCCATCCCCGTCAGAAAGGTCCTCATTAATATTGCAAACTTCCCCCAATAAAAAAGCAGCGGGACCCCTTTATCCCACTGCCCATTCAACCATCCATCACCAAGGCCTGAACGGCGGTGACCCTGGTGGTGCATTTTGTATCATATCCATCAATGGAATCGTGTAAGTGAACAAGATCAATGCCACTGCAATTCCAATCCATAGTTTCCAGTTTTCTAAGATACGTGGTGTTTCCCCAGCATCTTCTGCCACCTCACCAATCGGAAATTCCGTATGGGCTTTTGGCGCGAAGAAGGCCAGGTTGATGACGATGTAGATCATCAGCATGGATGCAACAAACAGGATGACGCCGCCGAGTGCCATTGTCACTTGGTTTGCGAAAATCCCATCAAACCAAGCAGCTGCTGTGGCATGATCCTGGTAGGTTGTGTAAGCTGTTCGTCGTGGTGCCCCCAGCAACCCAAGCAAGTGCATGGCACCAGACATGAAGAACATACCGATCGTCCAAAGAATCGTCTGTGTCATCGCAAGTTTGTTCATGCGTGCTGTGAAGGCCCTGCCACGCAAGACTGGAATCAGCCAGTACGCAATCCCGAAGAATGTCAGGATAACGGTGGATCCAACGGTTATGTGGAAATGCCCCACCACCCAAAGTGTGTTATGGACGACCGCATTCATCTGGTTACTGGCGTTGATGATTCCACCGGTTCCAGCTGGGATGAAGAACAGCATCCCCATGAATGGAGCGAAAAAGCGTGCGTCCTTCCAAGGCAATTTTCGTACCCAGCCAAAGGCACCCCGAGCCCCTTTAGCACGGCCTGCCAATTCAAATGTGGCAAAAATAGAGAAGGCGGTCAGCAGCGAAGGGACGATTACCGCAAAAGTTAAAACAACCTGAAGGTATTTCCAAAACTCAGAAATCCCAGCTTCCATCAGCTGATGGTGAAAACCTACTGGAATCGAGAACAACAAGAATAGCACGAAAGCCAAGCGAGCTAGTGAATCACTGAAAAGCTTCCCGCCGATAATTTTTGGAATGCAGACATACCAAGCGATGTAAGCCGGCAGAAGCCAGAAGTACACAAGCGGATGCCCGAAGTACCAGAACAAGGTGCGGCTCAGTAGAATATTAATGTTATCAACAAGGCCCAGGGACCAAGGTAAGAATTGAAGCAACACTGTCGCAGCAACCCCGATGGAAGCGACATACCATAAAAGGATGGTCCCGACTGTCATAAAACTGAACAGCGGTGTTATTTGACCACGGTTTTGTTTTTTCCAGCGGATGTAATGTGCTAACAAACTTGCCCCGCCAATCCAAGTTCCGACCACAAACAGGGTCAGCCCTACATAATAGAGGGGAGAGGCTTGCAATGGCGCGTAAAAAGTATATAAGACCGATGCATCATTCGTTAAAATCATTGCAAAGCTCAACAAAGTACCGATTGTGAGGACCCAAAATCCGATCCAACCTAATCTTCTTTCAAAAGGTGTCATCGTGCCGAGTGTCCTGCTCATCCCAGCATGCAAGAACCCATAAATGAAATAGGTCGTCAACACGAGGGCAAGCAACACGCCATGTGCTGTCAACAGCTGATAATAGCTGATGCTGTATGGAAGCTCAATCAGTCCCCCGCGGACAA
The DNA here is from genome assembly GCF_012524115.1 of Bacillus sp. RO1. Lineage (GTDB taxonomy): Bacteria > Bacillota > Bacilli > Bacillales > Bacillaceae_I > Sutcliffiella_A. Next base: position 30,740 of record NZ_JAAZWB010000024.1, read on the forward strand.
GCCCTTGGACCACACCTGCCATCGTTCCCAAGAACAGCGCGGCAAAGGCTATATAGATATAGGCCATACTTAGTTTGGAATCGTGAATGTCTATTTCCGCTGCCTGTCTCATTCTTCTGTCACCTCAATTTCCATTTGCATATGCTGATGTCCGATGCCACAATATTCATTGCAAAGGACAAGGTAAGAGCCAGCTTCTTTAAACGTATGTTCCGATTGGTTGATGTGTCCAGGTGTGATCATCATGTTGACGTTTGTCTTTGGGATGGTAAAGCTGTGGACGACATCTTGGCTTGTCAGCTGGAATTTGACAGTTGAGCCTTTTGGAACGGTAATTTTATTAGGTTCATAGCCAAATGTCATGGCAATGATGGTAGCTTCATAGGTATTCTCATCAATTTTCTTCAATCCTGGTTCATCAAAAGGAGCGGATGCTCTCACATTTTTCGCATCGACGGTAGCCATATGGCTTGGAGGATGATGGCCGTGTGCGAAAGCGGTAAAGCCAATGACGGATAAAAAGACAACCAAGGTTCCTACTCCAAAAATCAACCAATATTTTTCATAACGGTGTAAATGCATCTATTTGTACCCCCTTTTTCTGACGTGACTAATTGCGTGAAATAAATAAGCTGAACACGCTGATCCACGAAATGACGATAAAGGCTCCTATCATAAATACGGCAATCAATGTACCTTTTAATGAAGCTTCCTCTTCATTTAGAGGAAGCTTCTTGTCGGTAGTTTTCTCAGGACGTTCATATTGTAAATTTGCCATCCCTGACACCCCTTTCTATTCCACAACCAGTTTGGAAACCATCTCTGTGTGCCCTGTTCCGCACATGATGTCACATATAATCTCGTATTCCCCAGGCTTAAGGTTCGCAACGACACTGCCGTCTCCTTGAATCTTCACATCTGTTCCTTTAATGGTAATTCCGTGATGGCCTTCCATGTTTTCATGGTGGAAAGCAACAGGTTTGCCAGCTGGTGCCGTATAAGTAGCTTGATCGAATTCCCAGTTTGAACTCTTAATTGTTACTTCTGCCTCTGCATCTTCTACAGAAACCTTATCAGAACCACAACCAGTCATAACCCCTAAAAGTAAGACAAGTGCAAAGCAGCACACCAAAAATTTTTTAAGAGAAAACATACTCGCCACTTCCTTTTCTAATTTTTATATAAATAATCTTTATACCCTCATTGTAAAAGGTGGAAGGAATTAAAAGTGTGATAAAAGTCACACATCTGGAAGAAAAAGGTGAACATTTTGTTAACAAGTGAGCAAAGTGGAAAACACGGTTTGACCATTCACGTTTTTGTTATAATAGTAGGATAGAATTGTAATGAACAAGAGGGGGATGTAATAGGGATGAATGCAGAAAAAACCATTATTGATAAGCTGAATCTGCAAAAATATGAGAACCGTTTATTTTTACAATTGCCTGACGATGTAACGGCAGATTTTAAAGGTATTGAATTCGATACTGCGATTGAAAAGGACAAGTATGACCTGATATTCTTGTTTATGTTCTCCATGGATGACTTCAATAAATACGTTCAAACTGTAAATGAAAAGCAGCTACTTTCTGATAATGGCTACATGTATGTCGCCTATCCAAAAAAAGGGAACCCGGTTTATCCAGAATACATAGAGCGAGACAGTTTTTATGCAGACCTAAATTTGGATGAGGAAAAGTACTTACCGAACAGTACTCTTAAATTTTCAAGAATGGTCAGTCTGAACGAGGTCTTTACGGTGGTAGGGCTTAAATCCACTCCTAAGAAGAAAAAGAAAACAAGCGCAAAGAGTCAATGTGTGGATGATTATATCGGCCACATTGAAGACATTAAGAGTTTCTTGAAAAATCATGAAGCGGTATTAGCGAAATATAACGATCTGACATATGGCTACCAAAAGGATTGGGCACGTTATGTCTATAGTGCCAAAAGGGTGGAAACACAGGAAAAGAGATTGCACGAGATGGTAGCAATCATTGATGAAGGTCATAAATCGATGGATCTATACAGGAGAAGTAAGAAGTAATAGGAGGGAGGCTGGGACAAAAGTGTTTTAGTCTAAATGAGACCCGAACTAAGTTGAAATCTCAAATTAGTTCGGGTCTGTTTTCGTTTAAAAGATACATTTAGCGTTTGGGTGCACCAGCTGTTGATTGGAGCAAAAGGCGAATACTCCTGAGGGAGATAGCGGGAGCTTGAGACCCCGCAGCGGAGCGAGGAGGCTCAAGCACCGCCCCTAGGAAAGCGAAGCCATTTGTGGAAATCAACAGCGGTATTTAGAGTCGA
>NZ_JAAZWB010000025.1 GCF_012524115.1 Bacillus sp. RO1
CCCTAAACTCTGGAGAGTAGCTTTTCTTTTTCGTCATGTTTAACACGTCCTTTTATCTGTTAGTTTTGATTAAAACATGACGCCAATCCCTGTGTCCACTTTTCATACTACCTCCAAAGTTTTTGGATATTTGACCGAACCAAAAAATAGAATGTCCAAACCATATGTAAAAATTGACCGAACCCCTAAAACAATTGTCCGAAGGTACCCATTTATTAGTCTTTAATTGTCCAAACAACTAATATATTTGGCCGAAGCCTTTTTAGCCCCAATAAAATCGCAAGAAATTACCAAAAATCCAGTAAATTTTAATAAAAAAAGCCAACCCCATCATCAGAGGTCGGCTTCGATAAATCATTTCCACCAAAAACTTCACTTCACCAATTCCTTACACGTCTGCCTTTTCACCATCGTATGTGGGATAATAATCCGCTTTGTTGGCTCAGAAGGATCTTTCACTTTTTGAATCAATGTTTTCGCAGCCTGGAATCCCAATTGGAAAATGTTGATATCAACAGAAGTCAATGGCGGCCTTGCCACTTCCGCTAGCAACACATTATTAAAGCTTACTATGGACATCTGATCTGGTACCGTAATTCCCATGTCATGCAAGGTATTAAGTATACCTAAGGACATCAGATCATCAGAGACAACTAGCGCTGTAGGTGGCTCATCAAGAGAGAGCAGCTCGGAAATTGCTTCTTGTCCACCTTCTTTAAGAAACTCTTCATGAATGATGTATTCGTCCTTGTATGGAATTTCTGCGTCCCTTATTGCTTTTTCATATCCTAATAAGCGGTCAATGGTTACCACGAGTTGAATACTTCCGCCAACGAATGCTACTCTTTCATGTCCGAGACTAATAAGGTGCTGTGTAGCTTCTTTGGCGGCACGGTAATTGTCATTATCCACATGGGTGATTTCCTCTACCTGTTCAAATGGTTTACCGATAACGACAAATGGGAAACACTCTTTCTGCAGATACTTGATGATTTTATCTTCTACTGCCGAATATAGAAGGATGATCCCATCTACACGACGTCCTTGAACCATCTGCATGACACCTTCTAAGATCTCGTTGCCTGTTACACCTGTTGACATATGCAGGGCATATTGCTTTTCATGTGCGGCAGTGCTAATTCCCCTTAGCACCTCCGGGAAAAATGGGTTTTGAAACGTTTTATCTGCCGATGCAGGCATCACAAGTCCGATTACTTGTGTGGACTGATTGGCCAGGCTTCTGGCGATAAAATTTGGATGGTATCCAAGCTCTTCCATTGCTTCTCTCACGCGTTTTTTTGTTTTTTCACTTATGCGTGGATTGTTCGCGATAACGCGAGAAACTGTGGAAGGTGCCACATTGGCAATTTTTGCGACATCTTTTATGGTAACTGCCATGCACCTATCCCTCCCCCTTGATTAATTGGAAACGCATACAATACTAACAGTACCTTCCCCCTTAATGGAGGAGATAGGCACATTTATTTACTATTCTTTTTCTTTCTTCTCAATACGGCAGCTGCAATAAAAGCAATAAAACCACCGTAAATCAATGCCATCGCACTGACAAACCCAATATTAATTCCAGTATCTTCTGTAACTGTATAGATTTCTGCGGTTTCTCTATCTAGTCCGATCGTGTATTTTCCGTCAGATTTACGAACCAATTCGTCTCCCAATGTACCACGTAGTTCAAGGTCTTCACCTACAAATTCTGCATCGATTGGAGCTACTTGCGTCTCACTGGAATTATTGATTGCAATAAAGGTGGTTTCCCCTTCGTACTCGCGTTTAATTACAGCCATTGCATCATCGTCATATACCATTTCATACGTACCGTGTGTTAGGCTTGGCATGGTTTTTCGCAATTCTGCAAGCTTTGTAATATAATTTATAAGTTCCTCGTCTACTCTAAAGTTCATATCTCTGCGGTTATCTGGGTCTTCTCCACCATCAAGCGCTATTTCTGTCCCATAATACATAATCGGTATACCTGGTGTCGTGTACATATAAGCCAATGCCAGCTTCAACCGTGTTGGGGGATGTTGTTTCTTTTTGATAGCAGCTCTTGTAAAGCGTTCTACATCATGATTGTCCAAAAAGGTTCCAAGGACATAAGGGTTATCGTATAGATTTTGCTTGCTTTTGAACAGTGAATCCAAACGAGTCAACGATTCATCAGGCCCAGAAAATACACGGGTAAGTTCATTGTAGGTTGGAAAATCCACAAACGAATCTATCCCTGTTTCTTGATAGCCTGCAACATAGTTCGGGTCATCATGCCATACTTCCCCGATTAGGAAAAAGTCTTCTTTCACCGATTTTACTTCCTCAGTAAACTCTTTCCAGAAGTCTTTCGGGACATGTTTGACAGTATCTAATCTGTAGCCGTCAATGTCTGTCTCTTCAATCCACCATTTGGCCATATCAATCAGGTACTCTCTGGTTTCGGGATTTTCTTGATTTAAATCTGGAAGACCGTATATCCAACCATTTTCCACTTGTTCTTGGTCATCCCAGTTTCGGATAGGTTCGTTTGGGTGAAACCAATCCTTCTTGTCTTCTTCGCTTAGCCATGCATGCTGATAACCAGTGTGGTTGACGACGAGGTCCACAATGATTTTCATGTCTCTTTTATGAGCTTCGTTCACTAATTCCTTAAATTCTTCAATGGTACCGAAATGTTCTTCTGTATTATAGAAGTCTTCCGTCCAATAGCCGTGGTACCCTTTTTCTTCATTCTGGACGATCGGAGTCAGCCAAAGCGCGGTGAATCCCATATCCTTTAAGTAATCTAGCTTTTCTGTGATACCATGGAAATCTCCACCATGATAAGCTTTTGGATCATCACGGTTTACCTCAAAGTCATTAGAAGTATCACCATTATTAAAGCGGTCGATCATAATAAAATAAATAATCTCATCTTGCCATGCGTGTTCTTCTTTTTCAGCGTTTACAGGTTGAACGGATGGAACGAACCATGCAGAAAAAAGAAGAAACGGAACGAGAATGAGCCCCATCACTCTTTTCATCAATTCCGCTTCCCTCCCTTAAATCGTTTTAGTATTGTAGTACCGGTCATAAACCCTTACTTTCCATAAACGATTATATACTATTCTTATCCTTTAGTTCCACCTGCAGTTAATCCTGCGATTAAATAGCGTTGTAGGAACAAGAATAACAATGCTATTGGAATGGCAATTAAAATAGAACCTGCCGCAAAACGGGTAAAGTTGTTAGCAAATTGATCATTGATAAAGTTAAATAATCCTAGTGCTAACGTAAAGTTTTCAGGACTTCTTAATACTATTCGTGGCAAAATAAAGTCTGTAAATGGTGCCATGAAGTTGAATAGCGCTACTACAGCTAAGATCGGCTTGGCAAGTGGCAACATAATCTTGAAGAAAACTCCAAAATGTCCTGCTCCGTCCATTCTAGCTGCTTCATCCAATTCTTTGGGAATCGTGTCAAAATACCCTTTTACAAGCCATGCATTAAATGGAATTTGTCCACCTATATAGACGATCGTCAAACCTACAAGTGTATCCAACATACCAACCATATTCAATAAAATATAGATGGCTACCATCGCCATTAGCGCCGGGAACATTTGCAATAGTAAGAAAGCGTATAATCCATACGTTCTTCCTCTAAAGCGGTACCTAGAAAAGGCATAAGCTACAAACGCAGTTACTAATACAGAGAAAAATGAATTGGCTACTGCAACAAGAATACTATTTTTATACCAGATCAAGTAGTCACTCTGAGAATCTGTAAATAACCAAACATAGTGCTCAAGGGACCAGTTTTCCGGAATCATGGAAGCGGAATAAAGACTTGTTCCAGGATTTAAGGATAGTCCGATAGTCCATAAAAGCGGGTAGGCAATAATGATGAACATGAAGCCTAGGAATAAGTAGATCAATGATACTTCGATCTTGGATTTGGTTTTTAGGTTCATTAAATATTACCCTCCTCTTTAAACGAACGAGTACGACGGAATTGGAAGAAGGCAAAACCGGCTACAATCAGTCCAAGTATAATCGATATTGCTGCTGCCATGTTGTAGTTACTCGTATCGAATGTCAGTTTATATACCCATGAAATCAAGATATCCGAACCTCCGGCATTTTGACCACGCACAGCAGGACCACCCTGATTAAACAGATAGATAATGTTAAAGTTATTGAAGTTTCCTGCATATTGCATAATTAAAAGTGGTGCAGTTGCGAATAAAAGATGTGGCATGGTAATGAAACGGAATTTCTGGAATCGTGTTCCGCCATCAACATCTGCCGCTTCGTACCAGTCTTTAGATATACTTTGAAGTACACCAGTGAACAATGCGAATACGAATGGGAATCCTAACCAAGTTTGAATCATGATGATTGCAATTTTTGTATAGAACGGATCGGTCAACCACGGAAGCGCTACACCAATTGTACTTAGGATGTCACGGTTAATGGCTCCAAAACGGTCGTTAAACATTGCAGCAAAAATTAGAATAGTAACAAATGCAGGTACTGCCCAAGGTAAAATCAAGATTGTACGGATAAAGCGTTTATATTTAATACGGGGGTCATTTACTAGCAATGCTAAAAATAGTCCTAATGCAATCTGGCCGGTTGTTGCACAAACTGTCCAAACAATCGTCCAGGCAAATACACTTACAAATGTGGATTTCCAAAGTGGAATCGATACCAGACTTGTAAAGTTCTCAAAGCCTACCCAACTCAATAAAGCTCTTGGGGGCGTATTATATAGGTTGTAATCTGTGAATGCCAACGAAACCATGAACATTAAAGGAAGAACAACGATGAATAAAAGCAGGATTAATCCTGGAATGACCATAAAATAAGGAAATCCATTGTCATAGAAGCTCTTAAGTGCTTCTTTTACAGTTGGCTTTTCTTTTCCCAACTTTAAGTCGATTGCATTATTTCTCGCATCCACTACATTCAGGTAGTATAAGGCCACTGCAAACACAGTGATAATAACAGAAATTAGTCCTTGTATTAATAAAAAGATGGAGTGGTCTACTCGAGGAATTTCTCCAAGTGTGAATAGTCCCCAATAACCAATGTTAAGAAACTCGAAAAACGTAATCAAAAATGCAGCTTCAATGATGATGAATGTAATCCCTTTCGCATATCTGCGGTTATAAAGTTGACCTAACCCTGCAAAAATAATGGAAAGGACCATCGCTAAGGTTGGATTGTGTGAGCGCATTTTTTCAGTTGCTGTGCCGGACATAGCAGATCCTCCTCTTAAAGAAATATAGTGGGTAGACTAGCGTTGCAATTTAGTCTACCCACCAGGTTTAATCGTTAGTAATTATTCAGCTCCACTAGCTGCAATATTATCTTCGATTGTTTGAACTGCTTCTTCTAATACTTCACCAACATCGTCGCCGTTAGCGATGAATTGAAGAGCGCTACCCATTGGCTCCCAAACTTGTTGCATTTGTGGAATGTTTGGCATTGGTTCACCATATTGAGTTTGCTCAGCGAATGCACCGATGATTTCATCGTTTGCAATTTCTTCGCTATCTAATGCTTCTTGTAGTGCAGGCATTTCACCAGCAGCTTGATAGTATTTCATTGCATTGTCATAGTTAGTGATGAACTTCATTAAGTCAATTGCCCACTCTTGATTCTCAGAGTAAGAACTTAACATCCAAGCTTTTACACCAACGAAAGATTTTGGAACGTCACCATTTTCAAGTTTTGGAAGTGTAGCTGTACCTAATTTGTCACCTAAAGCATCTTTATAAGTAGCGATATTCCAAGGACCTGTTAGAACAGTTGCAACTTTACCTTCTGTGAAAAGACCACTCATAATGTCGCCATTGATTTCTTTAGGAATGTATCCGTTGTCGAACCAAGATTGAACAAGTTCTCCACCTTCTACAGCGCCTTCGTTAGCAAGACCGATATCTTTAGCATCGAAACCAGATCCATCGTTATTGAAAACATAACCGCCGTTACCAGCAAAGAAAGGATAGATGAAATAGAAGTTAGTTGCTTCCATTAAGAATCCGTATTTATCTTGACCAGCGTCAGTTTGCTCTTCAGCAACCTTCATTAGTCCTTCCATTGTTGCGATTTCTTCTGCAGAAACAAGATCTTTATTGTAGAACATACCGTAAGTTTCTAGAACTTGAGGAACTCCATAAACTTCACCCTCAACTGTAACTGCATTTATCGCAGTTTCACTGTAAAGAGAAGCATCTTCTCCTAAGTCGATTGGGTCTGCTAAACCACGAAGAACGATGTCACCAAGACGATCATGTGGACCAAAGAAAACGTCTGGACCGTTACCAGCTGGACCGTCAAGAGCAAGTGCTTCTACTTGATCCAACATAGAGATACCAGTAGCTTCTACTTCAATACCAGTTTCTTCTGTGTAAGCTGCAAAAATTTCATCTAATGCCGCTCTTTGTTTCTCATCATCGTTAACCCATACTGTTAACTTTTCAGGCTTGTCTGTACCCTCTGTTGTAGTACCTTCTCCTTCTGCTGAACCACCGTTGTTACCTGATTCACGTTGTGGACCACAAGCTGCAAGTACGCCTAGTGTTAGGACAGCAACCATAAGCATTGCAAAAAACTTTTTCATTTTGACCCCTCCGTCATTTGAATAATCTTTCTACTAAGTTGCACAAACGATTGCATAAAATGTAAACGGAAACATATAACGCTTACATTTTTCATGAAAACGATTGCACAACTTTCACTTTTTATTATACATGTATTAGCCCAATTGACAACCTGTTTTTTTAAAAAAACTTTAATATGTTGGTAGATTAGAAAACTACTTAAATAAATTATTACTCTTAAACCCTTGATATATATGAATTTATGGGATTGATTTCAGGACTTTTGCATTACGAGTTTTTTATCGTTACCTTCAAGACTCCATCTAGCTCTCTCTTTTCATTGACATTGATTCATTTTTGACATACCCTTATGTTGAATAAAATGGCAATGAAACCATTTCAACCATTTTTTTTCGCAAAAAATGCAAGCGATTGCATGAAGGAGAGGTTGAATGCTATATGCTAAAGGAAGCAATATTCCATCGTCCAAAGAACAATTTTGCATACGCCTATAATGAAACAACTTTACACATCCGTCTGCAAACAAAGAAAGATGATGTGGAATCGGTTGAATTGATTCATGGTGACCCATATATATGGGAAGACGGCGAATGGATATCTGTTAAGGAACCAATGAAAAAAACGGGATCAGATGAGCTTTATGATTATTGGCTCGCAGAAGTTGCTCCGGAATATAGAAGGCTTCGTTATGGCTTTGCGCTTAAATCAGGTGAAGAGTGCCTTGTTTATAATGAAAAAGGTTTTTATAAAGAAGAACCTAAAGACTGCGGACTTTACTTCTGTTTTCCTTTTGTAAACAAAATTGATGTCTTTCAAACTCCTAATTGGGTAAAGGACACAGTTTGGTATCAAATATTCCCTGAACGTTTTGGAAACGGCAATAAAGAAAACGATCCAAAAGGCGCTCTTCCCTGGGGAAGTACAGAGCCTTCCACTTCCAACTTTTTCGGCGGTGACTTCGAGGGGGTTATAGAACATATCGACCATCTAGTCGAGTTAGGCATCACAGGCATTTACTTCACTCCGATATTTAAAGCAAAATCCAACCATAAATATGACACAATTGATTATATGGAAATTGATCCGCAGTTTGGGACAAAAGAAACGTTCAAGAAACTTGTGCAAGTTTGTCATGAAAACGGTATCAAAGTAATGCTTGACGCTGTGTTCAACCATAGCGGTTATTATTGGGAACCATTTCAAGATGTTTTGAAAAATGGAGAAAAATCGAAGTATAAGGATTGGTTCCATATTTGGAACTTCCCTGTAGTAACAAAGCCTAAACCTAATTACGATGCATTTGCTTTTGTATCGGATATGCCTAAACTTAATACGGAACATCCAGAAGTAAAGGAATACTTATTAGAAGTGGGCCGCTATTGGGTTAGAGAGTTTGACATCGACGGTTGGAGATTGGACGTTGCCAACGAAGTGGATCATCAGTTCTGGAGAGACTTTCGTAAAGCTGTGAAAGCTGAGAAAGAAGATGTCTATATTCTCGGTGAGATTTGGCATGACTCTATGCCGTGGTTACAGGGTGACCAGTTTGATGCTGTCATGAACTATCCATTCACCACCGCTACCCTTGATTATCTCGCTAAAAACAAAACCAAGGCAGATGAGTTTGCAAATTCCATATCTAAAGTAATGCACTCCTATCCTATTAATGTAAATGAAGTTGCATTTAACTTATTAGGCAGTCATGACACTCCTCGTATTTTAACAATATGTGAGGAAAATAAAGATAAATTGAAGCTATTATTCTTGTTCCAATTATCCTTTATCGGCGCTCCATGCATCTATTATGGAGATGAATTCAGCATGACAGGCGAGCAAGACCCAGGTTGCCGTAAGTGCATGGTGTGGGAAGATGAGAAACAGGACCGTGATATGTTTGAATTTGTGAAAAAATTAATTGCGCTTCGCAAAGAATTACCTGTATTCGGAAACCATGGGGACATCCGATTTATTGAAGCAAATAATGAGACCAATCACGTCATTTATGAGAAGGTTTCTGAATCCTCTGGGGAAAGAATACTATTTGTGATCAATAATAGCGAAAAAGATTTAATTGTCACATTACCAGATGGTGTGGAAGGAAAAGTATTACGAGACCTTTGGAATGGAGAAGAGTTTGCATTTGCCGCTGACGCCAATGCGCTGCAAGTGAAACTTCCGGCTTATGGGTTTCAGATTTTGGCTTATTGATTTAACAGAGTAAAAGTGGAGATGCCAGCTAAGGAAATTAGCGGGCATCTTTTTCTATATTTGTGGCATTACTGGTTTAGTAAATTCTATTAGACATTTTGTATTGTTTTTTAGACCTTTTGGGATTATAGAACGCTTTTATCGGATATTTTGCAGGTATCCTTCGGGCGTTCGGGCTTATAGAACGCTTCTATTAGACATTTGACGGTGTTTCTTCCTGCGTTCCGGCTTATAGCTCGTTTCTTTTCCAAAAATTGATATGACAATAATTCATTCCCTTTCAAATTTCACTTCCGATGCACCAATCTCCGGTATTCCATCGGGGTTGTTCCCTCCACCTTCTTAAACAACTTAGAAAAATACGTGACATCGTCAATTCCCACATCACGAGAAATGGCAGATACCTTATATTCCGTTTCCGCCAAAAGCTTTTTGGCATGATGCATCCGGTAATGCGTTAAATACTGCATAGGACTAATTCCGATCGTTTTTTGCATGCAACGAGTCAAATAATCTGGATGAAAATTCAACTCTTCTTTTAAAACACTCATATTAACAGTATTTTTATAGTTTTCCTGAATGTATTTCATAGCACTCTCACACACCTTTTCGGTCGCACTCGGAATAGAGAATGCCTCCTTTTGCAGCTGAACGATGAACTCAGAAAATTGAATTTGCTGCTTTAAGTAATCATCTGGAACATGTGCATCCCCGTCCCTTGCAGTCAATAGCGTTTCCAACTGCTGTTCGACGATCTCCCTTCTTTTCACTTCACCCCACTGCGGAATATGAAACTGATAGTAACCTACTTCTGTAAAAGTCGGTTCCTTCTTATACACAAAGGACCAATCAAGATCCTTATCCTCCACCATCTGATAATCATTTCCAGGGATAACGAAGTGCAACCAGAAATAGTCTGTTTGTTCTGTGCAATCCGCATATCCTTCATGTTTTTCTCCTGGAACCAAAATGACATATTGTCCTTCTTTAACAACAAACCTATTCTCAGCTTCTTGCATAAACAAGGTACCTTTTTTTACATACAAAAGATCGAAAACGGTAAACACTCTGGAGAAATGTCGTTCCCCTTTATAAAACGTATATTCTCCGCCCCTAATGAAAGTCGGAAATGGTGGGATGGACATAGCGATCATTGACATTCCTTACACCTCAAGTCGTAAAAATCCAATAAGTATCGAAATCATCTCTTTCTATTATAATGAAATCCGTTTAAACTAGGAATGGTTTTATGTCGGAATCATCAAAAGGAGTAACCAATATGAAAGAAACAAATACAAAGAAACTCACCCTTTTTGCTTTAACATGGCCTATTTTTATTGAAGTTCTTCTGCACATGTTAATGGGGAATGCAGATATTTTAATGTTAAGTCAGTATTCAGATGACTCCGTGGCAGCTGTTGGTGTTGCCAATCAAATCTTGTTTATGTTGATTGTCATGTTTGGCTTCATCGCAACAGGTACCACAATCCTGGTCGCACAGTATCTAGGATCAAAAAACAGAGAACTCGCAGCAGAAGTTACGGTTGTCTCTATCGGGGCCAATCTAATTTTCAGTGTAGCTATCAGTATTTTAGTATTCCTTTTCAGTTCCAAGCTTTTGTTATTGATGGACCTTCCTCCTGAACTTTTATCAGAAGCCGATTCTTATTTGAAAATGGTAGGTATCTTCTCATTTGTTCAGGCACTTGTCATCACAATGGGAGCTACGATTAGAAGCTACGGGTTTACTAGAGATGCCATGTATGTGACCATCGGGATGAATATTATAAATGTTATCGGAAACTATTTATTTATTTTCGGGCCGTTTGGCATCCCTGCCTTAGGTGTAGACGGAGTAGCATTATCTACTGTAACAAGCCGCGCATTAGGGTTGATTGTCATTACTGTTCTGCTTTTCAAAAGAATAGAAGAACCACTGCCATTTAAGAAAATGTTCCGCCTTCCTGTAAGTCATTTGAAGAATTTATTAAAAATTGGTATCCCATCAGCAGGAGAACATCTTTCCTATAATACTTCTCAAATTGTCATCACCTATTTCATTGTCATGATAGGTACAGAAGCATTAACAACTAAAGTGTACGCACAAAGTTTAATGATGTTTATATTCTTATTCAGTGTTGCTATTAGTCAAGGTACACAAATAATGATTGGTCATCAGATTGGGGCGGGAAAAGTGGAAGAGGCATATAAGCGCTGTTTAAAAAGCTTAAGACTTGCCATTTTAATTTCCATATTGACTGCTATTCCCATTGCATTTTTCTCTGATACACTTTTAGGGTTCTTTACAGATAACCCGGATATTATAGCACTTGGTGGTACGTTGATTTTATTTACCGTGATCTTGGAGCCCGGGCGTTCATTTAATCTGGTTGTTATAAATGCTTTGCGTGCAGCAGGTGATGTCAGGTTCCCTGTTTATATTGGTATTTTGTCGATGTGGGGTGTTAGTGTTACTGTTTCCTATTTGTTAGGAATTCATTTTGGTCTTGGTTTAGTCGGTGTGTGGATTGCGATGATTTTAGATGAGTGGTTGCGCGGCATTAGTATGCTGTACCGCTGGCGCTCCCGCATTTGGGTAAACAAATCATTTGTACATGAAAAAGCATCATAGAGTTTTCTTGATTAGAATTATAGGTAATTGGTTAACACCGCTGTTCCTTTCCGCAAATGGCTTCGCTTTCCTAGGGGCGCTGCTGGAGCCTCCTCGGCTTCGCCTGTGGGGTCTCCACCTAGCGCTAGCTCCCTCAGGAGTCTCCGCCATTTGCTCCAATCCACAGCTATAAATAACGTTAAAGAAACTATAATCGTTTTTAAGGTAACTCATTTTGTTTCTTCTTCATTGACCTTAATTAAATGAAATAACCTTGTTGATTGAAGTGGAAGGCGCGTAGACGCCCGCGGGAGGAAGGGACAGGTGAGACCCCGCAGGCGTACGCCGAGGAGGCTCACGGACCGCCCGCAGGCAAGCGAAGCGCATGGAACGGAAATCAACAGAGTTAATAGGCTATTTTACCTCAATAAAAGCCCTCCACACGGAAGGGCTTTTGTGTTTATGTCAGATTTCCTTACAAACTAGTAAGCGCTTTCGACTGAATTTTTTGATAATTACTATTGCACACTGCATAATTATAGAATATGATATAAAACATAACTACTGATGTTAGGAAATATAACATTAACTTAAAGGAGCGATAACAATGAAAAAAGTGGAAGCCATCGTTAGACCGGAAACATTTCGTGCTCTTCGAGAAAAGCTGGAAGAAGTCGGAATCAATGGCTTAACCGTCTCTGAAGTAGCAGGTTGTGGCCAGCAAAAAGGACAACAAGGTCTTTTTAGAGGAAATACTTTCGAGATCAAACTACTGCCAAAGGTAAAGGTGGAAATGGTGGTGGAATCAGAATACGTAGATGAAATTGTCCAAATCATTCAGGAAGTTTGCTCTACCAACACAGTCGGTGACGGAAAGATTTTCATCTATCCAGTGGAAGATGCCATCCGTATACGTACAGGAGAAAGCGGAAAGCTTGCCATCATTTAATTCTAATTAAGAAAGGATGAAAAATATGAAGAAAAAAATTGGATTACTAGTAACAGGCGGATTATTGTTCGGTTCCACAGCTCATGCTCAAGCACCTACGGTTGAAGGGTTGAGCGTATCTCTTGATATGGTTTGGATTATGGTTGCAGCTCTATTAGTATTTTTTATGCACGCTGGATTTGCGATGGTCGAGTCGGGCTTTACCCGTTCTAAAAATGCTTTGAATATCTTAATGAAGAACTTCCTCACTATCTCCATTGCATCTATACTCTATCTCGCAATAGGTTATGCTCTTATGTTCGGTAGTTCCATTGGTGGATTCACCGGACTCGACGGGTTTTTCCTTACAGGCCATGAGGATCAAATTGGATTCTTCGTTTTCCAGGCAATGTTTGCAGCAACATGTGCCACTATTATTTCTGGTGCGGTTGCAGAACGAATGAAGCTTTCAAGCTATATTTTATTGACAGTTGCTATGACAGCTATCATCTATCCAATTGTTGGTCATTGGGTATGGGGTGGCGGATGGTTGTCCGAACTAGGTTTTACTGATTTTGCAGGCTCTACTGTTGTCCACCTCACTGGTGCTCTTGGGTCTATTGTTGCAGTGAAATTCTTAGGAGCACGTCTTGGAAAATATGCTAATGGCAAAGTAAATGTCATCTCCGGGCACAACATTCCACTTGGGGCACTCGGTGTTTTCATTCTATGGTTTGGTTGGTTTGGATTTAACGGAGGCAGCACCTTAGCTGCAGATCCGTCCCTTATTCCACATGTCATTACAACCACTTTATTATCAGCATCTGCAGGTGTATTGGCATCTGCATTCTACACGCAATTCCGATATCAGCGCATTGATGCTTCCTTAACATTAAATGGCGCTTTAGCTGGATTAGTTGGAATTACAGCAGGAACGGGAGATGTATCTCCTATTGGAGCAATTATCATTGGATTGGTTGCAGGGGTCCTTTTAGTTGAATCAGTTACCTTCATTGATCGTAAGGCAAAGATTGATGATCCGGTTGGAGCCATTGCCGTTCATGGGGTTTGCGGGATTTGGGGTACACTTGCTGTCGGCTTATTCTCTACTTCAACGGGATTATTTTATGGCGGTGGAATTTCACAATTGGGTATACAAGCGATTGGCGTACTGGCTGTTACGGCATGGACAATCGGTTCAGTTGGATTATTCTTGTTTATCGTTACCCGCTTTTCGAGCATTCGTGTTACTAAGGAAGAAGAGATCTCCGGACTTGATTTTGCAGAGCATGGTTCTTCTGCTTATGAACTTAGAGAGTCGGTCTTTTCTGATAATAGTTCCGCACCGGAATTTGGCACAGGTTTAGTTCATCGCCTGAACAACTTAGGCGGGACAACGCAAAAACCTAAAGCTAAGGGAGTTTAAACTGATTCCCCTTCGTCTAAAATGATAAATAATAAGAATAAAGCGATTCGTGGCTGAGCCCATTGAATCGCTTTTTACTGTATACAAAACATATACAATCATTAAACTATAATGATATAATTCCTCCTAGAGGTGATATTGTTGAAGATTAACATGTGGGAGAAGCTGATTGTACGTTTTTTTATCGTTTGGTACATATGTGGGGTCGTGTTATTGACTTTTGACCTCTTGCCACCTTGGTTGGAATGGGCGAATGTGGTATTTCTAGTAACTGCCGGAACCCTCGGCGCCACATATTTTATAAAAAATTACCGTTCCATTGGGGTTTTCTTTACATTACTCGTCTTTTTTGTAGCTATGGCTGCTGAGCATTTTGGAGTAAAATATGGTTTTTTATTTGGCGATTATTATTATAATTCCTATTTCGGGCCAAAGTTATTTGATGTCCCCATTACCATTGGATTTGCTTGGGTTTTGGTCATTTCGACCTCACATGTAATCGCAAATAGGGTACTTCCAACTGCATCCATCATCATAAGAGCAATCCTTGCTTCTTTTGCAACTTTGGTATTGGATTTAATTATCGATCCTGTCGCCTATATCGCAAAGGAATATTGGATTTGGGAAGAAACAAGCTTTTATTACAACATTCCTATGTTTAACTTTTACAGCTGGTTCGGACTTTCCTTTCTATTTCATCTGGTCATTTTATTACTTTCAAAAAATATTTCTCCACAGGAAAATCGTTACTGGGAGAAGAATATGTATGTATTGTACGGTTTGATGATTGGGATGTTCTGTATGATCGCCATAACTGCAGAGCTTTATTTGGCTTTGACTGTAACAATAATCCCAACTCTATTATTATATTTAGCTACCCTGAAATCAAAGGAGCTCTTGCATGATTCCAGCAAAAAAAAGCAAAGTATTTGATTATTTTTTTCATCAATTCAATAAGCGCTTCCTCCGTTTTCATTTTAAGGAAGTTTATTATGCTAGAGAGGAACAAGTAAACCTCCCCCACTCCCCTGCCTTGTTCATTGTCAATCATAGTACATGGTGGGATGCGTTGGTAGTTTTTCATTTGAATCAAATTATCATTAAGCAGGAGAGTTATGTGATGATGCACGAGAAAGGAATTAGAGAGTTCCCCTTCTTCCGTAAGATCGGTGCATTTTCGGTCAACAGAGACAATCCTAAGGACATTGTCCGCTCAATGAAGTATGCAAAAGAAAGATTAAATGACGGAAAAACATTGTGGCTGTTTCCACAAGGAGATGAGCGTCACCTTGAGATCCGTCCGCTCGGTTTCCTACCAGGAGCGATGCACATCACAAAGAATACAGACATTCCCATTGTTCCTGTATCCCTCTACTATACGTTCACCGGGGAACGTAAACCTGAGGTGTATATTAAACTAGATGAACCGGTCTATTATTCTCAACTGCATGGTGATTCTTCAAAAGAGAAAAACAGTTCATTAGAGAAGCACTATACCCTTCTGCTGGATAAAGTCAAACAGGATGTCATACAACAAAAAACAAGCCACTATCAACCTTTACTATAATGATGGAATTTGAAGGAGGAAAACAGTTTTGGAATTATTCACTATCTTGCTATCTGGCGGGTTAATATTGTCTTTCCTCTGGATTATCATTAATGGATTGTTTTATCCTTCCTATTCAAAACCATTGAAATCTGCAATCCCACCGCTTGTATCCATTTTAGTTCCCATGCGAGATGAGGAGCGGAACGTCCTCCATTTAATAGAAAATCTAAAACAGTTAACCTATTCTAATTTGGAATTTATCTTGTTGGATGATCATTCTTCCGACACCACCTATTCCTTGGCCTTGAACTCCACTAAAAAAGATAGCCGTTTTACTATTCTTCAAGGTGCTCCCCTTAAAAAGGGCTGGGCAGGAAAAGTGCATGCTTGCTATCAACTTTCTCATGAGGCTAATGGTGATTATCTGTTATTTTTGGATGCAGATGCTCGGCTGAAAAAGAATACCATAGAAAGCATGCTTCCATTTTTCCAGAATGAGAAAGTCGGCTTGGTAACAGGTTTTCCGCGGTTTCCGGTCACAAGCTGGTTAAGTAAACTCGTGGTACCAATGCAACATTTCGTCATCTGGCTTCACCTTCCCCTTGGGTTGGCAAATTACAGTTCCTTTAAGCCAGCAAGTGCCGCTCACGGAGCGTTCATGTTATTTGAGAGAAGCGCCTATGACTTTGTGGAAGGACATTTCTCTGTTAAATCTAGTATTGTTGAAGATGTGCATCTCGCCAGGGTGATGAAAGAACACGGGTTCCAAGTAAAACTAATAAATGCCACTCCATACGTTACCTGTCATATGTATGAAACCAATCAAGAAGTCTGGAATGGTTTTTTAAAAAATATTTATATTGGCATTGGAAAATCACCACTAATGGCAATGGGTTTAACATTGTTTTATAGCTTGTTTTATATTTCACCTCTTTTCTTAGCATTTTTATCACCCCTATATGGAGTTTTGTTTTTGGTGCCCCTGCTACTCGTATGGATGCAAAAGCTATATATTGATCTTAGAACTGGCCAGCTAGCATATTTGTTTCTTTTCATGCCTTTAAGCGCTATGGCATTCTTAGTAATTCTGCACGCTTCCATGTGGAAATCTTGGAGAAAACAACATTATATATGGAAGGGGCGTGCCTATAAATGAAAAATATCGTTGTTATTGGCGGAGGGCTTGGTGGTTTATCTGCTGCAATCAGTCTTGCTACCAAGGGATTTCATGTAACATTATTGGAAAAGAATATCCACTTAGGTGGAAAACTGATGCCTGTTCGGTTGGGAGAGGCATCTTTTGATTTTGGACCAAACACGATTACGATGCCAGATGTATTCCAGGAAGTCATTTCTCAAACAGGAGAAAATCCTGATTCATACTTTGAATTTATCAAACTTCCAGCACACACTCGTAATCTTTCTCCAGATGGGGATGTTTTTGACTTCAGTTCTGATTCAGAGTACATGAGTGACCAACTTGCAACGCTTGATCCTGTTGGTGCCAAGAATTATTCAGCTTTTTTAGAGGAAGTCACACGTTTGTATAAGATGGGAGAAAGCCAGTTTTTCAGAAGGACATTTACTTCAACTGCGGATTACCTCTCTCCAAGCTTAGGATATTCCTTTAGCAAGGTTCGACCGTTTCAGTCCTTGCATCGTTTTCACCGAAATTATTTCACGAATCCTTTCGTTATCCAAGCACTTGATCGATATGCCACCTATATCGGTTCCTCTCCTTATGTATCCCCTGCTACGTTTGGCCTTATCGCTTATTTGGAGTTAGTAGATGGGGTGTATTACACAAAAGGAGGTAACACAAAAATTGCTGAAGGATTTGAGAAACTGGCAAGAAAACTTGGAGTTCTAATTAGGACTGATTGCAAGGTAACCGCTATTGAAGTGAAAAACAAACAGGCTGTGTCTGTTTCAACAGAAGACGGAGAAAAGTATCCGGCCGATACGGTTGTGATGAATGCAGACCTTCTTCACGCATACCCTGAACTTGTTCAAGAAGTGGACAGGCCACATTTTACAAATAAAAAGGCAGCCAAATATGAACCTTCCATCTCTGCTTATGTAGTCCTTGCCGAAATGAATAAGAGGCATTCTGAACTATTACATCATACTGTTTATTTTTCAAAAGAGTACAAACAGGAGTTTAACCATTTATTTAAAGATAAAGCGTATGCAACTGATCCTACCATCTACTTGAGTAATTCTTCTTTTACAGAAAAGGAAAGAAGTCCGAATGGGGATAATCTGTTCATTCTGGTCAATGCACCGGCAACAACTCTTCAAAACGAAAATGCTCAAGGTTACAAAGACGTCATATATGATACTTTAGCTAAACGAGGACTATCATTGAAAGATAATGTGCTTGCTGAAAGGGTAATAACTCCAAAGGATATCCAAACTACATTTGGTGCCTTCAGAGGGGCTTTATATGGAATGGCATCGAATCGTAAAACAGATGCGTTCTTCCGTCCAAGGAACAAATCAACCGACATTAGCAACCTATATTTTGTCGGCGGCTCCACTCATCCCGGTGGAGGCTCGCCCATGGTTACACTATCTGGTTTAAACGTTGCAAATGCTATAAGTAAAGCAAACAAAATGAAATAATAACCTACCATGAGCATTCTTGTCTCTTCTAAAATATAGGTTCTGTAATAGGTCTTTTTCAGTGGCTTCGCGCAAGCCAAGGAGGCTCACGTACCGCCCGCAGGCAAGCGAAGCGCCTGGAACGGAAATCAATAGAGTTTTTTACTTTTTACAAATAAAGAGGCTGGGACAAAACTAAAAAACCTTAATAAAAGACGAACAATATAGTTATCATAGGTATCGACTCTAAATAACGCTGTTGATTTCCACAAATGGCTTCGCTTTCCTAGGGGCGGTGCTTGAG
>NZ_JAAZWB010000026.1 GCF_012524115.1 Bacillus sp. RO1
CAAAGTTTCCTGTATTTTAAAGGAAGAGGTAGTCATAGGCGCCGAATGAGGACAAAGTAGCAAGCATTTCAAAGGAAGAGGTAGTCATACGCCATGAATGAGGACAAAGTTTCCTATATTTTAAAGGAAGAGGTAGTCATACGCCCCGAATGAGGACAAAGTAGCAAGCATTTCAAAGGAAGAGGTAGTCATACGCCCCGAATGAGGACAAAGTAGCCAGCATTTCAAAGGGAGAGGTAGTCATACGCCCCGAATGAGGACAAAGTACCCTGTATTTTCAAAGCAGAGGTCGTCATACACCCCGAATAAGGACAAACTTCTCCGTAATTCAAAATCAAAAGTAGTCATACACGACTAATGAGGATAATGTTTCCTACCAGCTTTATTTACCACCCTCTATTTGCTATAATTCTAAAGTACATATAAAAACCTGGGGGTACGTGTTAAGATGTATTATCTTATTGCACTTGTAATTATCATTATCGATCAACTAACAAAATGGTTGGTAGTAAGATATATGGAAATTGGAGAGAACATTCCGATCATACATAACTTTTTGTA
This sequence comes from Bacillus sp. RO1, assembly GCF_012524115.1. Taxonomy (GTDB): domain Bacteria; phylum Bacillota; class Bacilli; order Bacillales; family Bacillaceae_I; genus Sutcliffiella_A. Next base: position 562 of record NZ_JAAZWB010000026.1, read on the forward strand.
CATATCTTCCCACCGCAACAGAGGAGCGGCATGGGGGATACTTGAAGGCCAGATGTACTTTTTTTACATTATTACTGTTGGTGTTGTCATTGGACTTATCGTATACTTGCAAAAGCTTCCTAAAGATCAACCTTGGATGAAACTTGCATTAAGTCTAATGCTGGGAGGCGCTATAGGGAACTTTATCGATCGTGTATTACACCAAGAAGTAATCGACTTCATCAATACATTCATCTTCACCTACGATTTTCCTATCTTTAATGTAGCTGATTCTGCATTAGTAATAGGTGTTGGGATTATATTAATCTTAACGATACTTGAGGGCAAGAAAGAGAAGGAGTTATCACAAAAATGACAGAAACAATGACGATTCAGATTGATGAATCACAAAAAAATGACCGTATTGACAAGGTGCTTTCCACTCAAAATGAAGAGTGGTCCCGTTCACAGGTCCAACAATGGATTAAAGAAGGACAGATTCTTGTTAACGGCGAAAAGACTAAGCCAAACTATAAGTGTAATGTTGGAGACGATATTACCGTTACCATCCCGGAACCGGAGGCACTGGATGTCTTGCCGGAAGAAATGGATCTAGATATTTATTACGAAGATGCGGACGTTATTGTCGTCAACAAACCTCGTGGTATGGTTGTTCATCCTGCGGCAGGCCATGCAACCGGAACACTTGTGAACGGATTGATGGCGCATTGCAAAGATCTTTCCGGTATCAATGGTGTATTAAGACCGGGAATTGTCCACCGCATTGACAAGGATACTTCAGGCTTGTTAATGGTAGCTAAAAATGATTTTGCCCATGAAAAGCTTGTTAATCAACTAGTTGCCAAGACGGTTACAAGAAAGTACCAGGCAATTGTGCACGGTGTTATTTCCCATGATGTGGGGACAGTAGACGCGCCAATCGGCCGTGACAAAAAAGATCGCCAAGCCATGACAGTGACAAATGAAAACAGCAGAAACGCTGTCACTCACTTCCGTGTGATTGAACGTTTCAAAGACTTTTCGCACATTGAGTGCCAACTTGAAACAGGGCGTACCCACCAAATCCGTGTTCATATGAAATATATTGGTTATCCTTTGGCAGGTGACCCGAAATACGGTCCGAAGAAATCACTCGATATTGAAGGACAGGCTCTACATGCAGGGATCCTTGGATTTATTCACCCTCGTACCGAAGAATACTTGGAATTCGAGGCGCCGCTTCCGTCAGAATTCGAGCGTATTTTAAAACATTTAAAAAACCATTGACAAGATAATATTATTTTGAGATAATCATCTCAGTTGAATAAGACCTTTAAACGACAGTCCCGTGAGGCTGAGAAGGTAACGGCATATGCGAATGGAGAAGCTATAACTATAGCCATCCCTCTATTTTCGTGTACAAAAACCTCTCATCATACGGTGAGAGGTTTTTTGTTTCTCGTTACAAGTAAGGGCAAGAAAGGGTGAAAATAAATGGCGGAAAAAGCATTGATTTTAGACGAGCAGGCAATAAGAAGAGCATTGACACGCATTGCTCATGAAATTATTGAACGCAATAAAGGTGTGGAAGACTCCGTTCTTGTGGGAATTAAAACAAGAGGAATTCACTTGGCTAAAAGATTGGCTGAACGTATTAATCAGATAGAAGAAAAGGATATCGCAGTAGGAGAACTAGATATCACCCTTTACAGAGACGATTTGACAACCAAAACTTCTGATAATGAACCACTTGTAAAAGGCTCTGATATTCCAGTGGACATCAACAATAAAAAAGTCATTCTAGTGGATGATGTATTGTTCACAGGTAGAACAGTTCGAGCGGGAATGGACGCACTGATGGATTTTGGAAGACCTTCACAAATCCAGCTTGCCGTACTAGTTGATAGAGGCCACAGAGAATTACCGATTCGAGCTGACTTTGTAGGTAAAAACATTCCAACTGCTAGCACGGAAAAGATAGTGGTGGAACTATCTGAAATCGATGATAACGATCAAGTAAGCATACATGATAAATAAATAGTCCCTTTTAATTGCAGTCCCGTGAGGCTGGCAAAGGGGTACATTGGTTTTAGAATCCGCTGCTTGCGGAACTTCCTGGAACCTCTCTACCTCTTTGTGCCATCACGCTGCACAAAGAGTTTTTTTATGGGAAAATTCGGGAGGTAAACATTATGAGAGAGAAACCAGTTTTAGACATACACGAAGTACCAAGTAAACCAAAGTGGTTAATTTTAAGCCTGCAGCACTTATTTGCCATGTTCGGCGCAACCATCCTCGTCCCGCTTTTAGTAGGTTTAAGTCCAGCTGTAGCATTAGTATCTAGCGGACTCGGGACGCTGGCATACCTTTTAATCACAAAAGGTCAAATCCCGGCATACCTTGGTTCATCCTTTGCATTCATCGTTCCAATCATTTTGGCTACTGAAATCGGAGGTCCTGGGGCTGCCATGTTAGGAAGCTTCATGGCCGGTCTTGCATACGGAATGGTAGCATTGTTAATTAAACAACTTGGACATCAATGGATCATGAAACTTTTGCCGCCAGTTGTCGTAGGACCAATTATTATCGTCATCGGTTTAGGGTTAGCTGGAGTAGCCGTGGATATGGCATTGTACGAAAACCCGGGAGCACCACAAACTGAATTAATATACAGTGTGAAGCACTTGTTGGTTGCGATGGCAACATTAGCCATCACAATCGGAGCAATCATCTTCTTAAAAGGGGTCTTCAGCCTGATCCCTATCCTGATCGGAATAGTTTCCGGCTACTTGATTGCCTATTTTACAGGCTTGGTAGACTTAACACCTGTCAAGGAAGCAAGCTGGATTCAAGTACCAGATTTCATTATCCCATTTGTCAGCTACACACCAAGCTTTAATGCATCCATCTTCTTCATCATGGTGCCGGTGGCTATCGTAACATTGTCAGAGCATATCGGACATCAGATGGTATTAAGTAAAGTTGTAGGAAGACCTTTCATTCAAAAACCTGGTTTACACCGATCCATCCTTGGTGATGGAGTGGCAACCATGCTTGCATCACTAATCGGAGGACCTCCAAATACAACATACGGGGAAAACATCGGTGTACTAGCGATAACTAGAGTGTTCAGTGTGTTTGTCATCGGGGGAGCAGCAGTGATCGCCATCACATTTGGATTCATCGGAAAAATCGCAGCATTGATTAGCACAGTACCAAGTGCAGTTATGGGCGGAGTAAGCATCCTGCTCTTCGGAATCATTGCATCAAGCGGATTAAGAATGCTGATAGATAACAAGGTAGATTTCAATATTAAAAGAAACTTAATCATTGCAGCAGTCATCACGGTAATTGGAATCGGAGGAGCATTCATAAAGATTGACAATTTCCAAATACCTGCAATGGCAATGGCTGCCATTATCGGAGTCGTCCTGAACCTTGTACTGCCGCATGATGAACAAGAAAAAACAGAACAAAGACAATACGAAGAAAAACAAAATACAGTAGCTTAACCTTTTAATAGAAGTCCAGAGAGGCTGAGAAGGGTGCAAGTCAAAGACTTTGTGAACAAGGAAGATTCTGCAATAATATCCTCTTGTTTACCTAAGTATGACCAAAACACCCTTCCGCCAATATGGATAGGGTGTTTTTTATGATGTAAGGAACACAATAGCTGTGCGGAAATCCAAAGCGGTGTAAGAAATGGGAGGGATGGAAATGAGAAACTTACGAACGATGAGTGACTTGGCAAACGATGAGATTATGGCACTGATTGAAGAAGCAGTGGAATTTCAACAAGGCAAACAATGGACACCAGAAAAACAGACCTTCGTTGCCAACCTCTTCTATGAATCAAGCACAAGAACAAAATGTAGCTTTGAAGTGGCAGAAAGAAGACTTGGCCTTCAAGTAGTACCATTTGAAGTCAGCACCTCAAGCGTCAACAAAGGTGAAAGCTTGTACGATACTGCAAAAACCCTAGAATCCCTTGGCGTAAATGCACTTGTCATTCGTCACCCTGAAGAGGAATATTTCAATCAATTACATAATATCGAGGCTGCGATCATCAACGGTGGAGATGGTTGTGGAAATCATCCAACACAATCGCTTTTGGACCTGATGACAATTTTCCAAGAGTTTGAACACTTCGAGGGCTTGAAAATAACCATTATCGGCGATATCCGCCATAGCCGGGTAGCAAGATCGAACGCAGAAGTACTAGAGCGACTGGGTGCAGAGGTAAGATTTGTCGCACCTGAAGAATGGATGGATAACAGTTACCATAAGGATGCTTACATCACAATGGATGAGGCGATTGATTCAAGTGATGTGGTGATGCTTCTAAGAATCCAGCATGAAAGGCATCACAGCGGAATAGCAGGATTGGATGATTACCACGCGCAATATGGTATGACAATCCAACGAGAAAGAAAAATGAAGCCGAATAGCATCATCATGCACCCGGCACCGATTAACCGCGGGGTGGAAATTGCAAATGAGCTTGTGGAATGTGGGCGCTCAAGAATTTTCAAACAGATGGAAAATGGCTTGTACATGAGAATGGCTGTACTGAAAAGAGCACTAACAAACAATGAAGGAGGAAAAGAGCATGACAACATTATTAAAGAATGGGAAATGGCTTAATTCTGAAGGTGAATTGGAAAAGGTGGATATCCTGATTGAGGGAAAAAACATCAAAAACATCGCCTCCGACATTGAAGGTAACGGCATGGAAGAAGTAATTGATCTGGAAGGAAATCTTATCTCAGCTGGTTTCATCGATGTGCATGTCCACTTAAGGGAACCTGGGGGGGAAAAGAAAGAAACCATTGAAACTGGAACGAAAGCTGCGGCTAAAGGTGGTTTCACCACGATCTGCGCAATGCCTAATACGAGACCAACACCTGATACGAAAGAACAGCTAGCTTGGCTGAATAATAAAATCAAAGAAACGGCAAGCGTACGAGTCCTTCCATATGCTTGTATTACGACGAGGCAGCTTGGCCAGGAACTTACCAATTTTGCTGAATTAAAAGAAGCTGGCGCATTCGCTTTTACAGACGATGGGGTAGGTGTACAGGATGCCTCCAAAATGCTCGAAGCAATGAAGCAAGCGGCGTCTCTTGACATGGCAATCGTAGCTCATTGTGAAGAAAATACTTTGATAAACAAAGGATCAGTCCATGAAGGGAAGTTCTCCAAGGAACATGGATTAAATGGGATTCCTTCTGTATGTGAATCCGTTCATATAGCACGCGACATTCTGCTTGCGGAAGCTGCGGGCTGCCACTACCACGTATGTCATATCAGTACAAAAGAATCGGTCAGGGTGGTAAGGGACGCAAAACGGGCAGGAATAAAGGTAACTGCTGAAGTCAGCCCACATCATTTGTTGCTATGTGAAGAGGACATCCCTGGACTTGATCCAAATTTCAAGATGAACCCGCCATTAAGAGGGAAAGCGGACCAAGAAGCGTTAATTGAGGGATTGCTTGATGGAACCATTGATTTCATCGCAACTGATCATGCCCCTCATACAGCGGAAGAAAAAGCAGAAGGCATAGAAAAAGCACCATTTGGAATCGTAGGACTAGAAACTGCCTTTCCATTACTCTACACAAACTTTGTGGAAACGAAGAAATTTACGCTAAAGCAATTATTAGCTTGGTTGACTGTTAAACCTGCAGAAGTGTTCAAACTTCAAAGTGGAAAAATTGAAGAAGGAGCTACTGCAGATCTTACCATTATCGATTTGAATATCTCATCAACTATTAATCCGGATACCTTCCTATCCAAAGGGAAAAATACTCCTTTCACGGGGTGGGAATGTAAAGGTTGGCCAGTAATGACAATAGTAGAAGGAAAACTAGTTTGGCAGAAAGGTAGTGTTCAAGTATGAATCGACAACTAATTTTAGAAGACGGCACTTTCTTTGTTGGAAAGGCGTTTGGCAGCTTAAAGGACTCTATTGGAGAAGTGGTTTTTAATACAGGAATGACAGGTTATCAAGAAATTTTATCTGATCCGTCTTACTGCGGTCAGCTTGTTACCCTCACATATCCGCTTGTAGGAAATTACGGAGTGAACAGAGATGACTTTGAATCCATTCATCCTGCCATCAATGGTTTTATTGTAAAAGAAGTCAGCGATTATCCCTCTAACTTCCGTAATCAGTGGACACTGGATGAGTTTTTTAAAGCGAAAGACATTCCAGGAATTGCAGGGATCGATACAAGAAAACTGACAAGAATCATTCGTCAGCATGGAACATTAAAAGGAGCTTTATGCGGACTTGATGTAAATCGAGAAGAAGTGATTCAACAATTAAAAACGACGACTCTAGCAACTAACCAAGTACACCAAGTATCAACGAAGACTGCTTATCCTAGCCCTGGGCGTGGATACCGAGTGGTGCTTGTAGACTTTGGAATGAAGCACGGAATTTTACGAGAATTGAACAAACGCGGATGCGATGTGGTAGTGGTTCCTTACAACATTACAGCTGAAGAAATCATGCAACTTAGCCCGGACGGAGTGATGCTGTCCAATGGACCTGGAGATCCAAAAGACGTTCCAGAAGCCATCACCATGATTCAAGGCCTACTCGGAAAAGTACCGGTATTCGGCATTTGCCTCGGACACCAGCTATTTGCCCTTGCGTGTGGAGCAGATACGGAAAAAATGAAATTCGGTCATCGAGGTTCCAATCATCCGGTAAAAGATTTGAAAACCGGTAAAGTGGCATTAACATCGCAGAATCATGGCTACACCGTAACAGAAGAGTCATTAGGGAATACAAGACTAGAAGTAACACATATCGCACTAAACGACGGTACGGTCGAAGGTGTCAAACATAAAGATTACCCTGTTTTCACGGTCCAATATCACCCAGAAGCAAGTCCAGGACCAGAAGATGCGAACTACTTATTTGATCAATTCATGGAACTTATCAAGGAAGCAAAAAAGGAGGAACTTGTATGCCAAAACGTCTAGACATCCAATCCATCTTAGTAATCGGGTCCGGTCCAATCGTGATCGGCCAGGCAGCAGAATTTGATTATGCAGGTACGCAAGCGTGTATCGCCCTTCGCGAAGAAGGATACCGCGTCATTCTAGTAAACTCCAATCCTGCAACCATCATGACAGATCAAGAGATGGCGGACAAAGTATACATGGAGCCACTGACGGTAGAATTTGTAAGCAGAATCATCCGCAAGGAGCGACCAGATGCCATTCTTCCTACCCTTGGTGGGCAAACAGGATTGAATCTCGCTGTAGAGCTGGCAGAAGCAGGTGTTTTAGAGGAATGTAACGTTCAGATCCTTGGGACGAAGCTATCTGCCATCCAAAAAGCAGAGGATCGCGATCTGTTCCGTACATTAATGAATGAGCTGGGGGAGCCGGTACCACAAAGTGAAATCATCACGAATTTGGAAGAAGCTTATGAATTTGTAAAGCAAGTAGGGTACCCGGTCATTGTAAGACCTGCCTATACCCTTGGTGGAACAGGCGGTGGAATTTGTTCGGACGAAGAAGAGTTAATTGAAATCGTGACAAGCGGTCTGAAAAATAGTCCGGTCACACAATGTTTACTAGAGAAGAGCATCGCTGGATTCAAGGAAATCGAATACGAAGTAATGCGTGACAGCAATGACAATGCAATTGTGGTCTGCAATATGGAAAACATTGATCCGGTTGGGGTACATACGGGGGACTCCATCGTGGTGGCGCCGAGCCAAACACTTAGTGACAGGGAATATCAGTTGTTGCGTAATGTATCCCTGAAAATCATCCGTGCCCTGGAAATCGAGGGTGGATGTAATGTACAACTAGCGCTTGATCCACACAGTTTCAACTACTACATCATTGAAGTAAACCCAAGGGTTAGCCGCTCTTCTGCACTTGCTTCCAAAGCAACAGGTTATCCGATTGCTAAATTAGCAGCGAAAATCGCGGTAGGCTTGACGCTGGATGAAATGATGAACCCTGTTACAGGAAAAACGTATGCATGCTTTGAGCCGGCACTGGATTATATCGTAACAAAGATCCCTAGATTCCCATTTGATAAGTTTGAGTCAGCGAACCGTCGACTTGGCACTCAAATGAAAGCAACAGGAGAAGTAATGGCTATCGGTAGAACGTTTGAAGAATCACTTCTAAAAGCAGTTCGTTCTCTTGAATCCAACATCTCCTACCTAGAGCTGGAAGGAAGCGAAGGATTTTCAGATGAACTAGTCGAAAAACGAATCAGAAAAGCTGGAGATGAACGATTGTTCTATATCGCTGAAGCGATGAGAAGAGGCGTCACCATCCAGACCATCCATGAATGGTGTGAAATTGACCTGTTCTTCCTACAAAAGCTGCATAAAATTTTGGCAATGGAAGAGTTCATCACAAGCAACAATGGTTGCCTCTCCACGCTGATCGAAGCAAAAGAAATGGGCTTTAGCGACGAGACGATTGCCAAACTATGGTCTACAACCGAAAGAGATATCTATGAACTTCGTCTTCAAGAAAACATCGCACCAGTCTATAAGATGGTAGATACTTGCGCAGCTGAGTTCGAATCAAGTACCCCTTACTACTATGGAACGTATGAAGAGGAGAACGAATCAGAAGTAACCGAAAAAGAAAGCATTGTCGTGCTTGGCTCTGGTCCAATCCGAATCGGCCAAGGTGTTGAATTTGACTATGCAACGGTTCATTCTGTATGGGCAATCAAGGAAGCAGGTTATGAAGCAATCATCATCAACAATAACCCGGAAACCGTTTCAACAGACTTCAGTATTTCTGACAAGCTTTATTTTGAGCCGTTAACGATTGAGGATGTCATGAATATCATCAATCTTGAAAAGCCAAAAGGAGTCGTCGTGCAATTTGGTGGCCAAACGGCAATCAACCTTGCAGCAGAATTAGAAGCAAGAGGAGTAAAGATTCTAGGTACTACATTAGAAGACTTAGATCGAGCGGAAAATCGCGATAAATTCGAACAGACATTGAACAACCTTGATATTCCACAGCCTAAAGGGAAAACCGCAATTTCAATACCTGAGGCGATTGAAATTGCAGAGGGAATAGGCTACCCAGTGCTTGTACGTCCATCCTATGTTTTGGGCGGGCGCGCAATGGAAATCGTCTATAAGTCTGAAGAACTTTTACACTACATGAAAAATGCGGTAAAAATTAACCCGGAACATCCTGTGCTGATTGATAAATACATGACAGGTAAAGAAATCGAAGTAGACGCAATCTCAGATGGAAAAGATGTATTCATTCCAGGAATCATGGAGCATATTGAACGAGCTGGTGTTCACTCAGGTGACTCGATTGCGGTCTATCCTCCACAAACATTGAGTGCAACAATCAAAGAACAAATCATAGATTACACAACAAGATTGGCGCAAGGCTTGAACATTATTGGTCTACTAAACATTCAATTTGTTATCTACAAAGAGGAAGTCTATGTAATCGAAGTAAATCCAAGATCAAGTCGTACTGTTCCATTCTTAAGTAAAATAACCCATGTGCCAATGGCAAAGGTAGCAACCAAGATCATTTTAGGTGAAACTCTTGCATCACTTGGCTATGGATCTGGACTGCAGCCAGAAACAAAAGGAGTGTTTGTGAAGGTACCGGTATTCTCTTTTGCAAAACTGCGAAATGTCGATATCACTCTCGGACCAGAGATGAAATCTACAGGAGAAGTAATGGGGAAAGATATCACCCTAGAAAAAGCGCTATATAAAGGTCTGGTTGCTTCTGGGATCTCCATAAAAACTTATGGCTCTGTGTTGTTTACCATTGCCGACAAAGACAAAGAAGAAGCACTTCAACTTGCAAAAAGATTCCACCGTATCGGTTACAAACTTTTAGCTACAGCAGGAACTGCCGAATTCTTTGGCGAATCCGACATCCCGGTAACGGTTGTAAATAAAATAGGTGGAGAATCACCAAACCTTATTGATGTGATTAGAAAAGGGCAAGCACAGTTTGTTATCAACACGCTGACTAAAGGAAAACAGCCTGCTCGTGACGGATTTAGAATTCGTCGTGAATCAGTGGAAAACGGGATTCCTTGCCTAACATCCCTTGATACAGCAAAAGCGATCCTGAGAGTATTAGAATCGATGACATTCTCTATTGAATCAATCGAAACCTTGGAAAGCACAGAAAAAGAGGCGGTGTACAGCTAATGAAAAAAACCTGGATGACCATCATCTCACAAACTAATATTGCACGTAATATTTATGAAATGACTTTAGAAGGAGAACTCGTCGACCTGATGAGTTCCCCTGGTCAGTTCGTTCATATACGTGTAACAGAAGGCTTAGATACCCTTTTAAGGCGCCCTATCAGCATTTCTTGCATTGATAAAGAAAAAGGACAATGCAAGATCACGTACAGAGCGGAGGGAAAAGGAACGACGCTTTTGGCTGGTAAAAGACCTGGAGAGAAACTGGATGTTTTAGGACCGCTCGGAAATGGGTTTTCCTTAGATGAACTACAGCGAGGCGATCATGCATTGATTATTGGCGGAGGAATCGGTGTCCCTCCACTGCTAGAATTGACCAAGCAATTAAACCGTAGAGGCATTACTACCACCCACGTACTAGGCTTTCAATCCAAAGAAGATGTTTTTTATAAAAATGACTTCGCATACTTCGGTGACACTTATGTGGCGACAGTTGATGGGACTTACGGAACAGAGGGCTTTGTGACCAATGTGCTGGAAGAGATCCAAATTCCTTTCTCGACACTTTTTGCATGCGGTCCAACTCCGATGCTTGCAGCACTTGAAAACCTATACCCTGACAAAAACGTCTATCTTTCTCTTGAAGAGCGGATGGGGTGCGGAATAGGGGCCTGCTTTGCATGTGTCTGTCATCTTCAAAACGATCCAGAAGGGTACTCTTACAAAAAAGTTTGTACAGATGGGCCGGTTTTCCGAGCAGGGGAGGTTGTACTATGAGTTGCTTATCAATAAAGTTACCAGGCCTTGATTTGAAAAATCCAATCATGCCAGCTTCAGGATGCTTCGGCTTTGGAAGGGAATTTGCCAAGCTATATGACTTGAATGTTTTAGGAGCAATCATGATTAAAGCTACCACAGCAGAGCCGAGATTTGGTAACCCGACTCCAAGGGTAGCGGAAACGAGCGCAGGAATGCTGAATGCCATCGGACTGCAAAACCCTGGATTGGAAAAGGTACTTTCCGAAGAACTGCCATTTTTAGCAAATTACGATGTACCCATCATTGCTAATGTAGCAGGGTCCTTGATTGAAGACTACGTCAAGGTAGCAAAAGAGATTTCCTTGGCACCGAATGTTCATGCACTAGAGTTAAATATTTCCTGTCCAAACGTAAAAACAGGAGGAATTGCATTTGGAACAGACCCAGCGGTGGCATTTGAAGTAACAAAGGCGGTCAAGGAAGTTTCAGATGTACCAGTCTATGTAAAATTATCTCCAAATGTTGCAAACATTTCAGAGATTGCGGTGGCAATTGAAAAGGCTGGAGCTGATGGGTTGACAATGATCAATACACTGCTTGGCATGAGAATCGACCTGAAAACTGGACGACCAGTTTTAGCTAATGGTACTGGTGGATTATCAGGTCCGGCAATTAAGCCTGTTGCGATCCGAATGATCCATGAAGTCAGTCAAAAGGTTTCCATCCCTATCATCGGAATGGGCGGGGTACAAACTGCTGAAGACGTCTTAGAATACCTTTTTGCAGGTGCAAGTGCCGTTGCAGTTGGAACCGCAAACTTTGTAGATCCTTTTGTATGTCCGACCATCATCGAAGAACTTCCTTATAAAATGCACGAATTAGGATTTGATCATATTTCAGAGTGTATCGGAAGGAGCTGGAAGCAACATGCAAAAATCGCTTATAGTCGCGCTTGATTTTGCAGATAAAGGAGACGTTTTGGGGTTTCTTGCACATTTCGGTGAGGAAAAATTATATGTAAAAGTTGGAATGGAACTGTTTTACCAAGAAGGGCCAGGAATAGTAGAATACTTGGTTGCAGAAGGCCACGAAGTATTTCTTGATTTGAAGCTTCATGATATTCCAAATACAGTTTATAAGGCAATGAAAGGTCTTGGGAAATTAGGTGTCAAGATGACCAATCTCCATGCTTCCGGCGGGAAAGAAATGATGAAAGCCGGTTTGGAAGGATTGATGGAAGGTGCCAGTGGACGACGCCCAAGCTTGATTGCTGTCACGCAGTTAACTAGCATGTCGGAAAAACGTATGCAAGAAGATCTCATGATTAATTCTCCGCTTAATGAAGTAGTTCTGCACTATGCACGAAATGCATTTGAGAGCGGCTTGGATGGTGTGGTGTGTTCCTCACTAGAAGCAACGATGCTGAGAGATGCCTTTGGAGAGCAGTTCAAAAAAGTGACACCTGGAATCCGGATGAAAGAGGATAGTATGGATGATCAGCAGCGCGTGGTAACTCCTTTGGATGCACGTATTTTTGGTGCGACAGAGATAGTAGTAGGACGCAGTATCACACGGTCTGGTGATCCACGCAAGGCTTACGAAGCAATTTTACAACAATGGCAGGGAGTGGAGATAGGATGAACGAGCTTATGAACAGAACAGTGGCAGAAGACTTATTGGAAATTAAAGCGGTATTTTTCCAACCAAATGACCCATTTACATGGTCTTCAGGAATTAAATCACCCATTTATTGTGACAACCGTTTAACCATTTCTTATCCGCGAGTTAGGAAGAACATTTCTGAATCCTTGTCGCGTTTAATTGTTTCAAAGTTTCCAGATGTGCAGGTGGTAGCCGGTACAGCGACAGCCGGCATTCCGCATGCTGCATTAGTGAGCAATGAATTGAACTTGCCAATGTGCTATGTTCGAAGCAAGGCAAAAGCGCATGGAAAAGGCAATCAGATTGAAGGACTTGTGGAAGCTGGGCAGAAAGTAGTAGTTGTAGAAGATTTGATTTCCACTGGCGGGAGTGCTATCGCGGCGGTGCAGGCACTAAGAGAAGCTGGGTGTGAAGTGCTAGGGGTAGTAGCGATTTTTACATACGGTCTGGAAGTTGCAGATGATAATTTGTCCAATTACGAGATCACAGCACATGCACTTAGTGATTATCAAACATTGATGGATGTGGCAATCGAGAAGAACTACATTGCAGAAGATGACCGCAAGAAGCTTTCAAAGTGGGTAGAGAACCCGACGAGTGAGACTTGGATGGAGTTTTAAGTTTTTTTGGGGAATCCCTTGGACTGGTAGTGGTCCGGGGGATTTTTTGTGTGAGCGGATTTCTTTGAAATGAAAGAGCCAGCGGTCCAAATGGAAGAGTGGAGAAACGAAAAGATTAACAGCTACCTAATTTTTTAATTAGGTAGCTGAAATGGATAATTGCAGAATATGAGAGTTTAGAAGTAGAAGTACGGCTGGGAAATGTACAAGCGGATCCGGGAAATGTAGAAGGTCGCAGGAAAAGTGGTAGAAGGTTGGGATTTAACGGTAGAAGGTGGATTGTAGGGGAGGGAGGTTGATGATAGGAGCAAGGGAATCCCTGTTGTCCGTAGCGAGAGGAGTTAGAAAATTATCTGCAATTCCAGCAGCTGATCGGAGTCACCAAAAAGTTAAAAGATTACCTACTTTTAAACTAAGGTAGCTGAAAAGCAAAAATGTAGAATATGAGAGTTTAGAGGTAGAAGTAAGGCTGGGAAATGTACAAGCGGATCCGGGAAATGTAGAAGGTTGCAGGGAAAGTGGTAGAAGGTTGGGATTTAACGGTAGAAGGTGGATTGTAGGGGAGGGAGGTTGATGATAGGAGCAAGGGAATCCCTGTTGTCCCTGGCGATAGGCCCCGAAAATTATCTGCATTTCCAGAAACTGATAGCAGTCATCAATAAGTTAAAAGATTACCTTCTTTTAAAAATTAAGTAGCTGAAAAGCAAACATGTAGAATATGAGAGTTTATATGTAGAAGTACGGCTGGGAAATGTACAAGCGGATCCGGGAAATGTAGAAGGTCGCAGGAAAAGTGGTAGAAGGTCCCGAATTAACGGTAGAAGGCGGAAACAATAGGCAAGTGCGGCTGATATTGAAAAAAGGGAACTCCCAGTGGTGCCTGGCGATAGGCCCCGAAAATTATATGCAATTCAAGTATCTGATCTCGGTCATCTATAAGTTAAAAGATTACCTACTTTTAAAAAGTAAGTAGCTGAAAAGCAAACATGTAGAAGATGAGAGTGTAGAAGTAGAAGGACGGCTGGGAAATGTACAAGCGGATACGGGAAATGTAGAAGGTCGCACTAATAGTAATAGAAGGTCCCGA
>NZ_JAAZWB010000027.1 GCF_012524115.1 Bacillus sp. RO1
CTAGCTGTTTATTGGAGCAAAAGGCGAAGACTCCTCGAAAATGCTACGCATTTTCTTCGTGCGATGTTTCGCTGCCGAAGCCTTCCTTGTCCTGAGGGAGATAGCGCTAGGTGGAGACCCCGCAGGCTTGTCGAGGAGGCTCTCGTCAGCCCCTAAGAAAGCGAAGCCATTTGCGGAAATCCACAGCGGTGTTTAATATTCTATAATAGGTCTGCGGCAAGCTTTGCAAGCATGGAACGCTCCCCTTTTACAAGCTTCACATGCCCAGCCAACTTCTGATCCTTAAAGCGCTCCACCACATAAGTTAACCCATTGTTATACTCATCCAGATAAGGATGATCAATTTGCTCCGGATCCCCCATCAAAACAATTTTACTCCGCTCTCCAACCCTTGTTAAAATGGTTTTCACCTCATGCTTCGTGAGGTTTTGTGCTTCATCAATAATAATAAATTGTTCCGGAATGCTTCTGCCCCTGATATAAGTCAATGCTTCCACTTCAATGGACCCCATACCAGCCAGGATAGCGTCAAGTTCTCCAGGTTTCTTAGTATTAAATAAATATTCCAAGTTGTCATAGATTGGTTGCATCCACGGTCTTAATTTTTCCTCTTTTTCACCAGGTAAAAAACCGATATCTTTGCCAACAGGTACAATAGGTCGTGCCACTAGCAGTTTTTTATAACGGTTCAAATCCTCCGTCTGCATTAGTCCTGCAGCTAATGCCAAGAGAGTTTTTCCCGTTCCTGCCTTACCCGTCAGCGTAACTAGTGGAATGTCTGAGCGCAATAGCATTTCAAACGCCATCGTTTGTTGTACATTTCGTGGTCGTATCCCCCAGATGTGGTCTTGATCAAATACAAGCTTTTTGACTTTCTTACCTGTGGAGTCAATAATACCCACAGCCGAAGCCGAACCTCCCAATGCGTCTTTCATAATAATGAATTGGTTGGCATAAAACGGGTGATTGGCTAATTCTGCTGCACTAATTTCACCTTTTACATAAAACGTGTTTAGGGTATCTGTTGGAACATAAATCTCAAGGAACCCTTTATAAATATGGTCCACTTCTACTACACGATCATTTAAAAAGTCTTCAGAAATCAACCCGATCGCGTCGGCCTTCACACGCACCAAGGCATCCTTACTCACCAAAATGACGGTGCGTCCATTATCCTTTGTCTGTTCTTCCAACGAAAGATTTTTCGCCACTGCAAGAATCCTGTTATCATTAGTCTTTTCTACAAATATTTCCTGCAGCTGATGAAAACTTCTATGATTCAATTCAATCCGAAGTGCTCCACCGTTGTGCAAAGGTATTTTTTCATGAAGTTTTCCTGTAGCTCTTAAAGAATCGATTATTTTAGATACTTGCCTGGCATTCCTTCCTATTTCATCCATATATCTTTTTTTCGAATCCACTTCTTCCAATACCACCGCCGGTATCACTACCTCATTATCCCCAAAGGAATAGATTGCATATGGATCCTGTAACAATACATTTGTATCCAACACATAAATTTTACCCAACCTGCCGCCTCCTACTCTCAGCCCTTCTTTTGTCTTTCTGGAGTGAATCAAGGCATCCTCCCTTTCATTATATGGCCCCAATACAATTAGTGTGTTACTACTTGACCATAAAAGAGGGACGGACCGTTGTTAAAATATATGTCGGAATGAATAAAGATAGAAGAACAAATAAACAATAAAATCAAGATAGATGAAAATGGAATCATCCTAAAGAAGGAGTGAAATAGGTGAAAAGATATTTATTAGTGACCGCAATCGTTACGTTGTCTCTTACAGGTTGTATGAACAATCAAACCAGAAATATTTCCAGTGAAGATGAAAACTCTCAAATTATTCATGTCAAAGATTCTGCTGATGTGCAGGTAGATAGAAAAACTGGCCAGGAAGTGTCTGCTCATCTGGTGGAGCTTGCAACCAGAGTGCCAAATGTAAATGATGCTACGGCCGTAGTACTTGGTCCATATGCAGTAGTGGGCATTGATGTAAACTCGGATTTGGACCGCGAAAGAGTCAGCACCATTAAATATTCAGTAGCAGAGAGCTTAAAGAACGATCCTTATGGGGCTACAGCTGTCATACTTGCAGATGCAGACTCCTTCGTTCGCTTGCAGGAAATGGGACGAGACATTCAGAACGGGCGACCTATTACAGGTGTGATGGAAGAATTGGCAGAGATTGTTGGCAGGGTTATGCCGGAAATTCCGATTGACCTTAAAGAACCAGTAGCTCCAAATCCTACGGAGCAAAATAACTCCAAACTTCCAAAGGATCAGGAAAAGCAGCTTGAACAAAAACAACAAAATCAGTCCAATAATCAAAAGGACGAGGAACGATACAAGGAAGTAAAGCAGGATTAAACATTGGTAACTGTCCCAAGTGGTGGAGATCCGCTTCGGGGCAGTTTTTTAAATGCATTGCAGGTATTGGGGTGGATAGGATATCAAGAAAAAATCAATATATCAATAAATTCCGGGATTTATCAATAAATTTTGAGATATATCAATAATTCTTGAGATATATCAAGAAAAAACGGAATATATCAAGAAAACGACACCGCACCCTATAGTTCGACAACCACAAAATCACCCCCTCTCTCCCCACTAAAAAAAACCAGGCTTCCACCTGGTTCATCCAATTACCCGCTCTTATTCATACTTACGTAATGCTGTCATCACTTGATGATCTAATTTCTTAGCAGCCTCCACGTCATAGGTCTTCTCAAATTTCGGCTCCACACTTATTTTGGCGCCATAGAACATAACGTCCCTTACTGATTTTACATCCAGAGACAACAATGCCAACTTTAATGGAACATCTTCCATTCTCTCTACTTTAACAGTTGCTTTCGTATGAATGGCATAAACGGAATCATTGGCCATCAGGTTTACTACCAGCTCGCGATTATGTAACACATTCTTTACGATACGTGATTCCGCTTTAACAGCAAGTAAAATGGATTTTTCATTTGGAGCATAGAGCCAAGAAATTGCGCTGACATTCGGGCCCCCTGTTTCATGGTCTACAGTACTAATTGTTACCAAGGTTTCTTTTTGCAGTGCTTCAATAAGTGGTTCTACAAGAACATTTTCTACAAGGTTAGGCATTGTCCAACCCCCCAGTGTATTTTAATATATCTTACCATATCGCCAATTCCATAGAAAGAATCAGTAAGCTGACGATCCTCGTGATTAAGCTCCTGTTAGCAATTAATTCTTAATCTTCACCCTTTATGCTATACTAAAGAGTAAGATTGAATAAAGAGGTGAACCATGAGAGTTAAGTGTGTAATTTGTGATAAAATTGAAAGCATCAATGACGAAACATTAGTTGCGAAAAGACTTCGCAATCGACCAATACATACATATATGTGCGATGAATGCAATGAAAGAATTGAAAAAAGAACAAACGAGAGAAAAGCTACGGGTAATTTCAAGCTGTATGAGCAAAAACAAAATCAGGATGAGTGGTAGACCTTGATACGAAGAGGCGCTTATACAGGTTTAATAAGCGGGATACTGATGGGAGTGTTTATTAAAGCACTTGAAGTACTGTCCGGAAAAAAGGTATATGTGCTTTTGTTAAACGTAGATTTCATTCCAGGTTTCAAAGATGCAAACCTTTCGGAACTGACCGAATTCTCCCTTCACCTGATTGTTGCTGTTGTTATTGGGATTATGTTCGCTTTTATCATAGAACACTTCCATTTGGTTGATAAAAGAAGGCAGTACCTTGTCGCAATCGTTATTACCTTTCCTACCGCCCTGCTGTATTTTCCATTAACGTTATTGGCTATAAAAGAAACCCCTGCACCTACTGATGCCATTGCGATACTTCTATGGTCCATTGGACATTTGGCTTTTGCAGTATTTCTTCCTATTTTCTATAAAGCAACAAACCAAAAAGGATAGATCCCTCACAAGTGACAATCACTCGGGAAGGAGCTATCCTTTTTTATTCATAGTTATGGTACTTATCAGGTTCATTTTCAATTTGCTCTAGCATTACGTCAATCAATTCGATTGGAAATCTTACTTTATGTCGTTCTTCATCTTGATCATATTCCACATAATACATAGGCTCTTCCTTAGAAACTACGATGTTAGTGAGCTTATGATCATCCAGGAGAATCCCTTCAAACAGTGCCTTGGTATCTTGTGCAGATTTATCCTTTGGCCTTGCATCTGCTACCACTTTGATGGTCAGCCAATTATAAAGCGTGTCTTGTAGAGACCTCATTTTTACCGCCCCCTTATGATTCCGAACTTTCCGCTTGCTTGGAATGATGTAGTCGTATTTTATAGATGATCAGTATTAAAGCTGCCACTACCAACCCTTCTCCAACAGGAAGAAAGATTCCTAGAAACGTAAGCACTGTACTTCCTAAAGCCAGAAACAGATAAATGACCACTGACTTCAAGACTGGCAATTTCAAGGCGAATCCAAGCTTATAAACTAAGATGGACAATCCTAAAATGGTAAAATACAACAGCCACATGCCTAAATCCGCGTTTTCATCAACACGGTATAGACTAGCAAAAAAGGATAATCTTTGTGTTACATCCATTGCCTTTTCCCCATTTCTAACATTTTTAGATAGTTATTTAGAAAAAGGGATGACAAAGGTCCTCTTTCAGGCCCCCTGCATCCCCGCTTGTAATTTTTATGCTTCAGCGTATTTTTTCTTTTTCGCTGCTCTTTCACGTTCGTTTTTATCAAGAAGCTTTTTACGTAAACGGATGGATTGTGGAGTAATCTCACAGTACTCATCATCGTTTAAGTATTCCAAAGATTCCTCTAATGTCATAAGACGAGGCTTTTTCATACTTACCGTTTGATCTTTTGTTGCAGAACGAACGTTAGTCGCTTGTTTCATCTTACAAACGTTAACAACTAGATCATTTTCACGATTATGCTCTCCAACGATCATTCCTTCGTAAACTTCTGTTCCAGGCTCAACGAAAATCACACCACGGTCTTCAATACCCATGATACCATAAGTAGATGCTTTACCAGTTTCCATAGAAACAAGAACACCTTGGCGACGTCCACCTACTTGACCTGCTGCCATAGGCTGGTAGCTGTCAAATGTGTGGTTGATGATTCCGTAACCACGAGTTAGGGAAAGGAATTCCGTCGTATACCCAATCAATCCACGAGAAGGTACCATGAAGATTAGACGAACTTGACCGTTACCGTTGTTGATCATGTCTACCATTTCACCTTTACGTGCACCGATGGATTCCATTATGGAACCAGTGTAATCTTCTGGTACATCGATTTGAACACGCTCAACCGGCTCAGATTTAACACCATCAATATTTTTGATGATAACTTCAGGTTTGGATACTTGAAGCTCAAAGCCTTCACGGCGCATGTTCTCAATCAGGATGGAAAGGTGAAGCTCTCCACGACCTGAAACAACCCATGCATCCGGTGAATCGGTAGGATCAACACGTAAACTTACATCTGTCTCCAACTGAGCTTCTAAACGCTCCTCAATTTTACGGGAAGTTACAAACTTTCCTTCTTTACCAGCAAACGGACTGTTGTTTACAAGGAAAGTCATTTGTAAAGTCGGCTCGTCAATACGAAGGATAGGAAGTGCATCCTGATGATCAACCGGGCAAACAGTTTCCCCTACGTTGATGTCTTCCATTCCGGAAACGGCAACCAGGTCACCCGCTTTTGCTTCTTCAATTTCCACACGTTTAAGACCGATGAAACCGAATAGCTTCGTTACACGGAATTGTTTAACAGAACCGTCAAGCTTCATTAGAGCAACTTGTTGGCCAACTTTCATCGTTCCACGGAAGATACGTCCAACCCCGATACGTCCCACATAGTCATTGTAGTCAAGAAGAGCTACTTGGAATTGAAGCGGCTCGGCACTGTTGTCAACTGGAGCTGGGATGTGCTCAACAATGGACTCATAAATAGCTTCCATGTTTTCATCTTGCTTTTCAGGATCTGTGCTTGCAGTTCCATTGATTGCAGATGCATATACAACTGGGAATTCAAGTTGTTCCTCGTTGGCACCTAACTCGATGAATAAATCGATTACTTCATCGACCACTTCAGTTGGACGAGCAAAGTCACGGTCAATTTTGTTAACAACCACGATTGGTGTCAAGTTTTGCTCCAACGCTTTTTTCAATACAAAGCGCGTCTGAGGCATACAGCCTTCGTAAGCATCTACTACTAAAAGTACTCCATCAACCATTTTCATAATACGTTCCACTTCTCCACCAAAGTCGGCATGTCCAGGTGTGTCCATGATGTTAATGCGCGTATCTTTATAGTTAATTGCCGTATTTTTAGCTAATATAGTAATCCCACGTTCTCTTTCTAAATCATTGGAGTCCATGGCACGTTCTGCTACCTGCTCGTTCGTTCTAAACGTACCAGCTTGATGTAGCAATTTGTCCACTAACGTTGTTTTACCATGGTCTACGTGAGCGATAATTGCGATGTTTCTAATATCATTGCGGATGTTCACTATTTCATCTCCCTAATTATACAACTTAATAACTTTAGTATTATACCACAAACATGGTAGAAAAGAGAAAGAGACTTATGTAAAATATATGTGATATGTATTTAGCGTTATCCAAAGGAGTTGATTTTATGAAGGATATTAAGTGGATCTTTATGCTTTATGCTGTTTTGGCAGCGGTTTCTTTAGGCATGGTCGGCATCGCCATTGGGGAAAGAAACACGCTTGGAATCGTTGGAGCGTTCGTTTTATTCGGTGTGGTCATGGGACTTGGATTCAAAACAAAAAGAAAAATGCGCGAAAACGGGCAATTATAAAATGAACTATATGTTCCTACAATAACTTAATAAAATAATGAAAACCCACGGCCTTATTCACGGTCGTGGGTTTCATTTATTTCTTCAATTTATACAAGTAATCCTTGCTAATCACTTCATGCAACCCTGGCTTACATACAAAGACACTGTTTTGCCCAAGCAAGTTAAGAGGTTCACCGTGAAGTGTAGTCACTTTACCACCGAGCTCGTTTACAAGTATTAGTCCCGCTGCAAAATCCCAAGGGGAAAGTCTCAAAGTAATATATGCATCAATTCGCCCTGTTGCTACATACGCCATTTCAAGGGCTGCTGATCCATAAGATCTCGTCCCTCTAACTTTCTTCACAAGTGGAGCCAAGATAGTGGGATCTATCCGCTTATTTTCCGTAATCCATGTGGCGTTTAAACCGATAACAGCTCTCTCTACAGCCACCTCTTGCAATTGTGGAAGCTTAGTATCGTTTAAATAAGCACCTTCCCCTGCTCTTGCATGGTATAGCTCATCATGAACTACATCATAAATGAGACCAATTTTTCCAACACCATCTTCATAGACGGCAACTGATATGGCAAAATTACGCTGCTGATGGACAAAATTCATCGTTCCATCAATAGGATCAATGATCCACACCGTCCCATCGAGTTTATCCAATTTATCTCCAAATCCCTCTTCTCCGAGGATTTGGTGTTCTGGATAGGTGTTTCTAATTTGTTCTATAAAAAATTGTTCCGTTTCCCGGTCAATATTAGTTACCAAGTCATCAGGAGAGGATTTAGTATGTATCATCAATTCCTTGCTGAAAGAAGTTCGAATACGTTCTCCCGCTTCTCTCGTCCACTTTTTTGCATTCTCATCAATTTCAGTCCAATTCATGTATTCTCCTGCCCTTCTGCTACGAAATTCAGTGCAACTGTTACAATATGTATAATCAAATTATGTATGTTTTAGCTTACTGAAACAAAAGGGTAAAATCAAGTAATAGGTCGCACAGAAAAACGAACCTCATACAGGTTCGTCTAAGTAGCTGATGCCACTAAACCTCTAGACTTAACATTTCTTTTCTAAGTTGCTCTAATTTAGATTTCGTTTTCTTCATTTTTTCCTTATCACTCTCTTGTATTGCTTCAAACAAAACTGCCAATTCATAGTCGATTTCCATTCGCAATACAGCGCGCTGATTTTCCTCTTTTTTCTTTTTCCAAGGTGTAGCCACTTGTTTCATTATAATTCCCTCCCTCTATAGAGTTTCTCGGTTCCAAAGGATTCAATTTTCTAATGGTTGCTATATCATATGAAGGGAATGAAAGATGGTAACTAAAATGTGCAGTTACCTAAAAAGAAACTAAAATGGGGGAAAACCTAATCTTTTGGCAGAGAAAAATGGCTATGCTAAAATGAGGAGTATAAAAAGCTATGTTCAGAAATGGAGCGACTACATGAAAAACAAAAAATTTAACGGTTTTCAGAAAAAAGATTTCAATGTATTTACTATAGATGGATTAGAAGAAAGAATGGAAGCATTGAAGTCTCAAATACAGCCAAAGTTTGAGTTGCTTGGCCAATATTTCTCTCCCTCTTTAACTGCCATGACTGGTGATGAAATGCACTATCATGTTGCTAAGCATGCTAGGAGAACTAAGAACCCGCCAAAAGATTCCTGGGTTGCCTTTGCAAATAATACACGCGGATATAAGATGTTGCCGCACTTCCAGATTGGCTTGTGGGAAACACATGTGTTTGTCTGGTTTGCTGTTATCTATGAAGCACCAATGAAAGAAGCATTTGGCGAGATATTGCTTGAAAATTTATCAACTATCCGTGAGGAGATCCCTTCGGATTTTGTCTGGTCCAAGGATCACACGAAGCCGGAAGTTATTCGTCAATCTGATTTGACAGAGGACGCCCATAAAGAGCTATTTGAGCGATTGATTAACGTCAAAAAAGCGGAAATACTTTGCGGCATTCAAATTCCAAAAGAAGAGGCAATCAAGCTTTCTGGAGACGAAACGATAGCGCGCATCGAAGAAGCTATCCAATCAGTCAAAGGGTTATATAACCTGACGAAGCAAACAGTGGAAGCCTAAATAATATGGATTCAAAAAAACTCAGAACCATCGCGGTTCTGAGTTTTTTTATTCTCATTTCGACATCTTCACCTGTTCACCAGGGTTCAAGTCTTTTGCTTTTTTTATCGTACGGTAAACAGAAAAACCACTCAATTCTTCATATTCATTTGCGAGATTTCGTTCTTCCGCCTTGCCTGGTACGATTTCTTTGAATCTGCGGTATAAAGATAAAAGCTGATCACGCTCCACCCCTTTGCTGTAAGTACGCTCGACCGCTTCATAAAGTGCAATAACGTCTACAATTTCATCTGTAGACCAGTCATAAGAAATGGGATAAGAGAAATCCATAACTTCACCTCATTATATGTATAGTGGAAAAGTAAAGTATATCATCTTCCTTCCTTAGTTTGTCCACTTCTCGCGAATATTTTCCGCTTCCTTCACCATTCTCGACAGAAGCTGTTCCACACTCGGCACATCCTCAATCAACCCCATTACCTGACCAGCCCAAGCATAGCCTGAATCCGTATTACCGTCATAAATATATCGTTTGTTCGCTGTTCCACTGATTAAGTCTTTCAATCCCTCATAGCCTGCTGCTTCCCGTTCCATATTCAAAATCTGGTCAGTCCAATTATTTTGTATGGCTCTTGCCGGTGCACCAAGGCTTCTTTTAATGACTACCGTGTCATTCTCGGTGCCTCCTACTAGCCTTTCTTTGTAAACTGGATGAGCATGCAGGCACTCCTTTGTCGCTATAAATCTTGTACCCATTTCTATTCCTTCCGCCCCAAGTGCCAATGCAGCCATCAACCCCCGCCCATCACCAATCCCTCCTGAAGCGATGACAGGTATCTTTAAGGCGTCCACCACTTTCGGGACTAATACCATGGTCCCTAAGTCGTTTTTGCCTAAATGGCCTCCTCCCTCTTGTCCAACGACCATGACGGCATCAGCACCGAGTTCTTCTGCTTTTTCTGCTTGTCTGCGAGCAGCAACAAGAACTAATTTCTTACATTTCGAGCCCTCCAGCCTCTTGAAAATCGGTGAAGGGTTTCCTCCTGTCATTGAAATGACCGGGACCTCTTCTTCCAAAGCTATGTCCAACATATGCTCAAAAGGTCTTCCATGCTGGCCAATCGCATAGTTCACTCCAAATGGTTTATCCGTCATCCTTCTAACCTTTCTAATTTCTTCTCTCAGTAATTCTGGACTTTCAAGACTCATGGCCGTTATCTGCCCAAGCCCCCCCGCATTGGAAACGGCGGCAGCCAGGTCAGCGTATGCTAAATAAGCTAGTCCACCTTGTATAATAGGATATTTAATATCTAATAGCTTTGTTACTTTTGTCTCCCAATTCATAAACTAATTCCCCTTTCTACTTCTCTATATATGTTTCTTTTTAATCTGACAAATTCCTGCTATGCAATGAAGAGGATAAATGCTATAATTTCATTTGTTTTATGTGAATGTTTGTTCTGCGTAATTAGATGCGTTAAGATAAACGAAACCGAAACTAAGCTAAATTTAAAGAGGTGCATAAGTAAGTTGACATATTCTCAAAATGACACGCCATTATTTACTGGACTATTAAATCACGCCAAAGGGAACCCTGTTCAATTCCATATTCCCGGACATAAAAAAGGAGCTGGCATTGATCCAGAATTCCGAGAATTCATTGGGGAAAATGCTCTTTCGATCGATCTAATCAATATTGGACCGCTTGATGATCTTCATCAGCCAAAAGGAATGATCAAGGAAGCGCAGGATCTTGCAGCAAAAGCTTTTGGAGCGGACCATACATTTTTCTCGGTACAAGGTACAAGCGGAGCCATTATGACAATGGTGATGGCAGTTTGCGGACCAGGAGAGAAAATTATCGTGCCAAGGAATGTTCATAAATCTGTTATGTCTGCCATTGTTTTTTCAGGAGCAGTACCAATCTTTATTCATCCTGAAGTGGACAAGGACCTTGGAATCTCCCATGGCATCACAACTGACTCCGTTGAAAAGGCACTCCAGCAGCATCCTGATGCAAAAGGTGTACTTGTCATCAACCCTACTTACTTTGGTGTTTCAGCCGATTTAAGTCAAATTGTCGAGATTGCCCATTCTTTTAACGTGCCTGTCCTTGTGGATGAAGCTCATGGTGTTCATATACACTTCCATGAAGAACTTCCTTTATCGGCAATGCAAGCAGGAGCTGACATGGCTGCTACTAGTGTCCACAAGCTTGGAGGCTCCATGACACAAAGTTCAATATTAAATGTAAGAGAAGGATTGGTGAATGTTAATCGCATTCAAAGTATTTTAAGCATGTTAACCACTACATCCACCTCTTACCTACTATTGGCTTCCTTGGATGTTGCAAGGAAACGTCTTGCTACTGAAGGGCATTTACTTATAGAAAAGACGATTCAACTTGCCAATAAAACAAGGAATGCTATCAATGAAATCGAACATCTTCATTGTGTGGGACCTGAAATCTTAGGAAGAAAAGCAACGTTTGACTATGACCCAACGAAACTGATTATTTCTGTAAAGAAACTAAACCTTACAGGCTATGATGTCGAGAAATGGCTACGTCAAAAATATAACATTGAAGTGGAGCTTTCGGATCTCTATAACATTCTTTGTATTATTACACCTGGAGACTCCGAGATAGAGACAGGATTGCTGCTAGAAGCACTTAAAGATTTATCCGAAGAGTTTAAGCACCAGGCTGGAGATTCCGGCAAAGAAGTAAAGGTACTTCTTCCAGACATCCCAGTGCTAGCTATCGCACCAAGGGATGCCTTCTACTCTGAGACGGAAGTTGTTCCATTCGAAAAATCTGCCGGTCGAATTATTGCGGAGTTTATCATGGTGTACCCTCCTGGTATTCCTATCTTTACTCCTGGTGAGATCATAACGGAAGAAAACTTGTCCTACATTACTAAAACACTTGAAGTAGGACTTCCTGTACAAGGACCGGAAGATTATGAATTAAAAACATTAAGAGTAATAAAAGAACACAAAGCGATTCGATAAAATGAACAAAGAGCAGGTCCCCAGTAAGTGAGGGGACCTGCTCTTTCTATTAATATATGATTCTAGGCTAGATCTTCGCTTTTTTCAGAGCACTGACAATCTGCACATTTCGCATAATAAGTCGTAACTTTTTCATCCTCAAAGTGATCTACTGCGCTGTTACAAGTTTGACAAATGATTGTACCCATACCCTTCAACCTCTTTCCTAAAAGAAATTTTTTTGCAAAGTCGCCTTTTAATGAAAGCGCTTTATGTTGTGTTACTTACATCATAAAGCCTTAAATGTGTTATGTCAATGATTAAATTGTATAACACATTTAAAAATTGAGTTTTTAGGTTGTTTTACATTATTTCCGCCTATTGGACAGTTTAATCGAAATTCTCGGGTGTTCGTACTTTGAGAACGCTTCTTTTTGACCGTTTTTGCTGATTTAGGATCTGTTCGGGCGTTGAGATCCCACTTATTTCCTCCTATTGGACAGTTCTCACGGATTTCTCCTATGTTCGGGTCTTGAGAACGCTTCTATTTGACCGTTCTTATCAATTTGCTGCCTGTTCGGGCGTTGAGGTTCACTTTTTTCCTCTAAATATACAGGCCCTAGTTTTTCTCCGCTGTTCATATATATATAGAATTCCATTTTTTCCAAACCAAAAGGCCAATATCCTCACTAACAGGACATTGGCCTCGAAAAAAATCATCTTTTATTCATATTGTTCCTGAAACGGGCTTGCAGGTATTGCCTCAGAAAAAAACTCTGCAAGATCTTCTGCTTGTTCTTGTGAATCAATTCGGAATACATGTTGAAGGTGGTTAAGGTCGGTAATGTCTTTAGGGTCGAGGAGGGTAGAACGGCCGGTTTGCATACAGATGACAAGGGGCTTACCAAAAAACATATTCGTGTACACGATACCAAAATCATATCTAACATCTTTAGTCGTAAAACCAACAAAGCGAACAGGAACATTCTCATTGTTATCATAAAGCTTGTCAAATAAGTTCATAAGGTACCTCCTTTTTATTTTTTGGTTATTCAGAATATTATTATAACTTATAAAATGGCTGATTTGCAAGAATTTTCACTTAGTGATTGTCAGCAGATTTCTGATAATGCTAGAATAGAAATAATGGAATTGTCAGATTAGGAGTGAAAACGATGGCCAGCAGCGCTTACATTAATTTAGTTCCCAATTCAAAAGAGAAAACGCTTACCGTTGAAGATGTAAAAGAGTTATTAAACTACTATAGAGAAATCACCTCCAAGACTGGAAAACAATTAGGATGGGAATACAGCCAGGCAGCGTTCCCCTACGAGTTAAAAGAAAAGCCTGAAGGTAAAGGTCAGTGGTTTTATCTAAAAGGAACAGAGGACCGATACAAGATGATCCTTATCGGTGTGGGTACACAGATTGCCAAATCAGAAGAGACCATGCCCCTGTCCTACATACAAGTTACTTTGCACGATCAGAGTACGCACGGAGATAAAGCAAAGGCAAATGAGCTATGTAAGTTTCTTGCAAAAAAGCTAGAGGCTGAGCTTAAACTATTTACCGGAAGCATCATGTACTATTATAAGCGTTAAATAAGAAATCCCGCTCTCAAAATTAAAGCGGGATTTTTTATTTATTCGGTTTCTGTACTTGCACCATCAGTTCCTATCAAGTCCGGGTCAAGAATTTCGTATTCTTTGGCTTGGAGCCCTTTTACAATTTCAATTAACGCATCTTTAGTCCATTCACGGTCATGCATTAACAGATTTGCACCACTGTTTAGAAATTCAGTGTTAACCATAATATCTGCTAGTGCCTCAGCATCCATGTAATCTGCTTCCCAATCATAACCATACGTCCAATTCATAGGAATCATTCCTTCTTGCTTTACCAAATCTAACGCATAGTCTGTATTAGTGCCAAATGGAGCGCGGAAGAAACGGGGACGTTCACCAGTAATTTCTTCTACTCGGTCGCTAAGCATTATAATTTCTTCGTACTGCTCTTCTTCTGTTAGCTGTCTTAAAGACTTATGCGTCATGGTATGATTTCCAATAGGAAAACCCATCTCATAGATAGTCTTTAATACTTCATGCTCTTCTTTCGTTTCAAGAAAGTGACCATTAACAAAGAAGATAGCTTTAACTCCTAGCTCTTTCAGTATCGTCGCCATTTCTAATGCATACCTATCTGGAGCATCATCTATTGTTAATAGAACCACTTCGGAGTTTGCTCCATCCAAAGGTTCTATTGCAGAAGTGATGGGATTTACTACATATTGGGGTTCTTGAGGCTGATTTTCTTGTACTTGGTCTTCGCTACCTTTTTCTTGTTCTTCTTCATTCTGATCTTCCTCGGAATTCACTACTTCATCTTCTTCCGGTTCATCAATCGGATCTTCAGTTTTTGACACAGGGACATCTTTTTCTTCCTCATCCAATTCAGAATCATTTTCTTCGGTCTGATTTTCTAATGCAGAGGAATTTTGCTCATTTTCAACTTGTCCATTTTGCCCGCAAGCTACAAGGAGGAGCAATAATGATGCTGATAGTATCCATTTTTTCATATTCTTTCCTCCATACGTAAGTTTCACCTTTAATCATACTAGCATTTACTATATGAAGGCAATGTTTTTCCAGATATTTAAACATTGAAAGGTAATTCATCCTCCAAAGACAAAATAGTAAAATAGGCTTTGAAAACTAAAATAAAATATAAAACTTATGGCAGTTGTCATTGCGGCATGCTTCTTTTTATGAATGATTGACATGGCGAGGGTATAACATAGATAGATAAATATACCTAAAAGAATAATTTTGGCCTGCATTTTATCCCTGACCGAAAACCATTCTATGATACTATATGTCCCCCAGAATATATTTTGTATTAAAAACACCACATAATTTTTCATAAAAGCAGCTCCTTACTGCATATTTCTATTTATGTAACCGATTTTCCATGATTGAAAACCTTAATAATTAATATGCCAGAAAGGAGCTATCTATTTTTCAATTATGTAACATTTAGATGACAAGGCCTGTTTACATATAATTTAATGGTAGAATAGCACCAAATAGCAGAACAAAAGTAACTATTTTTTATATACGTTGTTAATAGAAAGTGAGGATTGCCATGATTAGAGGCGCTGTTATCTTTTTCACTTTGTCTTTTTTCATTTTATCTTCCTGTCAAGAAAATCAATCGATAACTCACATTCAATTCCCTGATGATTCTCGCACGCTCGTATTCTTTACGGACGAATCTAATTTACAGGATGAGAGTACATATTATGATGCGATCATTGATTTGAAAAGTTCATTTCCAGATGAAGTGGCTAATTTAAAAGTAGTTCATTCTGAAGATGAGAAAATTCTATATAAGCAGTTCAATGTGAAGGAGACCCCTTCTTTAATTGTCGTTCATGACAATGAAGTAGTTACGCAAATAGAAGGTTCTAAACCTAAAAAAGATATCGTCGTTTCCATTGAACAGGCGTTAAACCAAGCAAGGAATTCTACCTATTAGACGGTAGAATCCTTTTTTTTGCACAAAAAAACGAAGAGCCTCCACATACTATGGAGGCTCTTCGCCAAAAGTTTACTTAACGATATGAATTGGGCTTCCCATTGCCACTTCCGCAGCTTCCATTGTGATTTCTCCCAATGTTGGGTGGGCGTGGATCGTCATGGCGATATCCTCAGCTGTCATACCAGCTTCGATAGCAAGACCAAGTTCAGCAATCATGTCGGATGCACTAGAACCGGCAATTTGAGCACCGATGATTAACCCATCTTCTTTACGAGTTACAAGCTTTAAGAATCCGTCTGTTGCGTTCAATGCCAATGCACGGCCGTTTGCAGCAAATGGGAACTTAGCAGCTGTTACTTCGATTCCTTCTTCTTTTGCTTGAGCTTCTGTATATCCTACAGATGCAAGTTCTGGCTCAGAGAATACTACTGCAGGAATACCTAAGTAGTCAATCTCAGCAGGCTCACCAGCAATTGCTTCTGCAGCGATCTTACCTTCGTAAGAAGCTTTATGTGCAAGTGGTGGTCCATCCACGATGTCACCAATAGCATAGATGTTAGAAACGCTAGTGCGGCACTGCTTGTCAATTTTGACAACGCCACGGTCTGTCATTTCTACGCCAACCTGCTCAAGTCCCAACTCATCTGTGTTAGGACGACGGCCTACAGTAACTAGTACATAATCAGCGTCAATTGTTTGCTCTTCGCCTTTTACTTCAATCGTTACTTTTACGCCATCTTCAGTTTCTTCTACACCTTTAGCCATTGCTTTTGTGAAGATTTCTACATTACCTTTTTTCTTCAGGTTACGCTTAACAAGTGAGCTCATTTGCTTTTCGAAACCAGCCAAGATCTCATCTGCAGCTTCAACAATAACAACTTCAGTTCCAAAGTTCGCATATGCAGTTCCTAGCTCCGTACCGATGTAACCTCCACCGATAACAACTAGCTTCTTTGGAATTTCTTTAAGTGCCAATGCGCCTGTAGAGTCAAGAACACGCTTGGAATACTTGAAAGTCGGGATTTCGATTGGGCGAGAACCTGTCGCAATGATACAGTTATTGAACTTGTATGTTTGCGCAGAGTTATCGTCCATGATACGAACTGTGTTGCCGTCAACGAAGTATGCTTCCCCAGAAACGATGTCTACTTTATTCCCCTTAAGTAGACCTTCCACTCCGCCAGTCAATTTTTTAACTACTCCAGCTTTCCATTCTTGCACTTTTGAGAAATCAACTGTTACGTTCTCAGCTTTGATTCCCATGTCTTCTGAATGTTGAGCTGTTTCAAAACGGTGACCTGCAGAAATTAACGCTTTGGAAGGGATACATCCTACGTTTAGACATACTCCACCAAGTGTATTCTTTTCTACGATTGTTACCTTTTGTCCCAGTTGAGCCGCGCGGATTGCAGCAACATATCCGCCAGGGCCCGAACCGATGACAAGCGTATCTACATCAATTGCGAAATCTCCTACTACCATTTATTAACCCTCCATTAACAATAATTGTGGATTGTTCAATAGGCGCTTGATATGGTTAAGCGCATTTTGAGCAGTAGCGCCATCAATCATACGATGGTCAAAGCTTAGTGATAATGCAAGAACAGGAGCCACTACAATTTCTCCGTCTTTCACTACAGGTTTTTCTGCGATACGGCCGATACCTAGGATCGCAACCTCTGGATGGTTAATAACCGGTGTGAACCATTGTCCACCAGCAGATCCGATGTTTGTGATTGTGCAAGAAGCACCTTTCATTTCATCAGAAGCCAATTTACCGTCACGTGCTTTTCCAGCAAGTTCGTTGATCTCATTGGAAATGGAGAAGATAGACTTTCTATCCGCATCTTTCACAACAGGAACTAGTAAGCCTTTTTCTGTATCAGCAGCGATTCCGATATTGTAATAGTGCTTGTGAACAATCTCATCTGTTGCATCATCAAGAGATGTGTTAAGTACAGGATACTCACGTAACGCAGATGTAAGTGCTTTAACTACGTATGGTAAGAATGTTAACTTAATACCTTTGTCTGCTGCAACTGATTTGAACTTCTTACGGTGTGCAACAAGATCTGTCACATCGATTTCATCCATCAATGTTACGTGAGGTGCAGTGTGCTTAGAGTTAACCATCGCTTTTGCAATCGCACGGCGCATACCACTCATTTTCTCACGAGTCTCTGGGTATTGACCAGCAGGAATTGCTTGTTTTTCTTGTTTTGCTTCTGTTTTTGTTTCTTCTTTAGCTGCAGGAGCCGCTTCAGTAGTTGTTTCTTCTGTTTTAGCGCCGCCTCCGCTTAAGAATGCGTCGATATCGCTCTTAAGAACACGGCCGTTGTCGCCTGATCCAGCAACTTGACGGATTTCAACGCCTTTTTCACGCGCATATTTACGTACGGAAGGCATTGCGATTACACGTCTGTTTGGATCTACTTCTGCCTGCTCTTGTGTGCCAGCGCCTGTTTCAGCTTTTGGCTCTTCTTTTGGTGCTTCTTCTTTTTTCACATCTTGACCAGCTTCAGCTGTTGCTTGAACTTGTCCTTCTGTTTTTTCTTCCGCTTTATCATCGCTTCCGTGGTCGTCACCTTTGAATTTAAGGTCTTCATAACCCGGCGCGTCTAGTGTGATGATTGTTTGTCCAACAGTACAGACAGTACCTTCTTCCACTTTCAATTCCGTAACTTTCCCTTTAACAGGAGATGGAATTTCTACGACTGCTTTATCGTTTTGTACTTCACAAAGTACGTCATCTTCTTCGATTTCGTCACCTGGTTTTACGAACCATTTTACGATTTCACCTTCATGGATACCTTCACCGATATCTGGCAGTTTAAATTCGAATGCCACAGTATTCAACCTCCTATGATAGATAGCTTTATAAGGAATCTGTTTACGTCTGTAGATTTCCGTTCCAGGTGTTCGCTTATCCTTGGGGCGGTGCTTGAGCCTCCTCACTACGCTTCAGGGGTCTCAACCTACCGGTACTCCCCGCAGGAGTCTCACACCTTGCACTACAATCTACAGAGAGATAAGTAAAACGAGATAGCCTACTTTTGCTTACTTTTGTATAAAATGGAGAGCCCACTCTTGGCTAGGCGAAGAATGGACTTCCGTATGGTAGTTCTAATGGAGAACTATTTATATTAGAAGTTCAGAACTTTTTTCGCTGTTTCTAGAACATCTTTGTGATTTGGCAACCATACGCTCTCTGCTTGAGAGAATGGGAATACCGTATCAGGTGCAGCTACACGCAATACCGGTGCTTCAAGGCTAAGAATCGCACGGTCGTTGATTTCTGCTACGATGTTAGCGCCGATACCAGCTTGTTTTTGTGCTTCTTGGACAACAATCGCACGGCCTGTTTTCTCAACAGATGCAATGATTGTTTCAATATCCAATGGACTGATTGTACGTAAGTCGATTACTTCAGCAGATACACCGTCTTTTTCAAGTTGGTCAGCTGCTTTTAAGCACTCATGTACCATTGCTCCGTAAGTTATCATCGTAATGTCAGAACCTTCACGTTTGACATCTGCTTTACCGATCTCAATTGTGTACTCTTCTTCAGGTACCTCTTGACGGAAAGAACGGTATAATTTCATGTGCTCCAAGAAGATAACTGGGTCGTTATCACGGATTGCAGAAATTAATAGTCCTTTCGCATCATAAGGTGTTGCAGGAATGACTACTTTAAGACCTGGTTGTTGAGCTACAAGTCCTTCAAGGCTATCTGCATGAAGTTCTGGAGTATGAACTCCTCCACCAAACGGAGAACGAATTGTTACAGGTGCGTTCCAACGTCCACCAGTACGGTAACGCATACGAGCAAGTTGTCCACTAACAGAGTCCATTACTTCGTATACGAAACCGAAGAATTGGATTTCCATTACAGGACGGAAGCCGGTTACACCGAAGCCGACAGCAAGTCCACCGATTCCTGATTCTGCAAGTGGTGTATCAAACACGCGGTCTTCCCCGAACTCAGCTTGAAGGCCTTCAGTTGCACGGAAAACCCCACCGTTTTGACCAACGTCTTCACCGAAAAGTAAGACGTTTTCGTCATTTTTCAATTCTGTGCGTAACGCATCAGTGATCGCTTGAATCATTGTCATTTGCGCCATGGCTTACTTCGACTCCTTCTCTTTGTAGATTTCATTTTGCTCTTTTAGGTTATTAGGAAGCTCTTCGTACATGAAAGAGATTAAGTCAGTGACTTTCTGTTTAGGTTGGTCATCTGCTTTCTTGATAGCAACTTTAATATCTTCTTTCGCTTCTTCGATAACTTTGTTCTCTTCGTCTTCGCTCCAGATTCCTTTGTTTTCTAGGAATTTACGGAAACGTACTAAAGGATCTTTCTTTTCCCACTCATCATCAAGTTCAGAAGTACGGTAACGAGTTGGGTCATCTCCAGCCATTGTATGTGGACCATAACGGTAAGTTAATGTCTCAATCAAAGTAGGACCTTCACCATTTACAGCACGCTCACGAGCATCACGAGTTGCCGCATAAACAGCAAGCGCGTCCATTCCGTCTACCTGAATACCAGGAATACCAGCTGCTACTGCTTTTTGAGCAATTGTACCTGCTGCAGATTGCTTTTCAACAGGTGTTGAAATTGCAAAACGGTTGTTTTGGACCACAAAGATTGCCGGTGCTTGGTAAGCTCCAGCGAAGTTGATACCCTCGTAGAAATCACCTTGAGAAGCTCCGCCGTCTCCTGTGTATGTAATTGCTACTGTCTTTTTCCCTTTTTTCTTCAGTCCAAGTGCAACACCTGCAGTTTGGATGATTTGCGCACCAATGATGATTTGAGGTGGCAATAAGTTAACACCCTCTGGCATCTGGTTGCCGTGGAAGTGACCACGAGAGAATAGGAATGCTTGATATAATGGAAGACCATGCCAGATCATCTGTGGCACATCACGGTATCCTGGTAAAATGAAATCGTCTGCTTCAAGTGCAAACTGAGAAGCCAATTGAGAAGCTTCCTGACCTGCTGTCGGAGCGTAGAAACCTAAGCGTCCTTGTCTGTTTAAGCTGATGGAACGTTGATCAAGTACGCGAGTATATACCATACGACGCATTAATTCTTTTAATTGGTCGTCACTAAGCTCAGGCATTGCAGCTTCATTTACTACTTCGCCTTCTTCATTTAAGATTTGGAACGTTTGGAATTGTTCTTCCACTTTTGCTTTCTGCTGCTTTGGATCAAATTTAGCATTTTTAGTTTTTGCAGCCATCTACGTCACCTCTTCCTTTCTATTAAGAGAACTATTTAATACATGATTACATACAAAATTAGGTTACCCAAAAACGGGTTTTAAAAGACATTTTTCTGTTTGTGATGCAAAAACGTATCTTTCCTCTTTTAATGTCTTCAGCAAAACGCATGACAGACACATAAATTTATACTGTATTAATCTTTCCGAAAAAAATATTAATACAACTTTTCACCAAGGTCAAGTTTACAACACACTGCTCAACGCCGTCAATCTCTTTGTTTATAATGACTTTTTAAACCAAAAAAAGTAAATATTAAATTCTGAATCCTCAACTGTACTAATACAACAAAAGAGTCTGTATTACAATGCATAACAGAAGAACTTCATGTTATGCCGTAATAATAAAAAACATTATTCATTCCATTCCCGATATATCTATATCTTAATCATAGCCAAGACAATGATTATTTCAAAATAAGAAAAAACACTTTTAAACAACAAAAAAGACACGTAGTGCCTAGCTCCAACGTGTCTTTTTCACTTAATTATCATAGGAGACGTTAAGTCCCGCTTTTTTATAGAACTCCAATTTTGCTTTATTATATTGGTCTGTATAGTCATTAAAAGACTTGTTCGCTTCATTGATTTTCTCATACTTTTCATTTAAATCATTTATTTGTACTTGGAGTTGCTCCAATGTTAAATCCTCTGTCTGGAAAAGCTCATACATTTCTTTTTCAACTTCCATAGACTTCATGTAATGATCTGATAAAGCCATGTATGCTTCATAACGTTGTTCCATTAGTTGGTATAACGATTGTGCCTCTTTTTTAAGTTCTTCATCTTCTAATGTTTCTATCGATGTTTTTACTTCTTCAAATTGTTCACGTGCTGCCATTATGCTCTTTTTTTCATTTTCCATTGCCGCTTCTTTTTGTTCCACCAAAGCAAGCCCTTCTTGAGAAAGTTTAACTATCTGATCAAACTCTTTCATCCCAAGTGTCAGAATTTCTTCGTAAATAGCAGATTCCTTTTTTTCTAATTCCAATAATGGTCCTTGATGTTCTTCAAAGCTGGCTTCAAGTTCCACTACTTCTTCTAATGTCTGAAATATCTCCTGTTCCGGTGATTCTCCATTCACACATCCTGTCAGTAATAGGGAAAAAGCCAGGGTACCCGTATATACAGTCCTTTTCCAAAAACGCAATTTAAATCCCCCTAACATATCTTCTATTTAACTATAAATTTTATTGCTATTTTTTACAATATTAAATTCATACGTTATGAATAAAATTAAATTATGCAAACGAATTGTTTCAAGTAGCTTCTTGCTTTTGATAATATTAAATGAGATACTTTGTCGCTACCATATATACGAATAAATGGAGTATAGTATAACTATAAAAGATAGGAGTGAAACCATGATTACAGCGAAAGACATCATAAAGGAAGGACATCCTACACTACGCACCGTAGCTAATGACGTAACCCTTCCCCCATCTCAGGAAGATTCCACTATTTTACGGAAAATGATGGAATACCTTCAAAACAGTCAAAATCCAGAAATGTCTCAACAATACAATTTACGCCCTGGAGTCGGCTTGGCAGCTCCCCAAATCAATATTTCTAAAAAGATGATTGCTGTTCATATCAGAGATGAAAGCGGGACATTACATAGCTATGCACTTTTCAACCCGAGGATAGTTAGCCATTCTATTGAAAAAAGTTACTTAACTTCTGGCGAAGGTTGTCTCTCTGTAGATAGAGACGTACCGGGACTTGTACCGAGATATGCCCGAGTAACCGTTAAAGCTACCAACCTGCAAGGCGAAGAGCTTAAACTCCGCTTAAAGGGATTAGTGGCGATTGTTTTTCAACACGAAATAGATCATTTGAACGGTGTTATGTTCTATGATCATATAAACCAAGAGAATCCTTTCCAACCTCCAGATGGGGCTATACCTGTGGAAAGATGATTGTTAGAAAAGAAAAACGTAAGTAGTTTGGTAAACCACCGCTGTGGATTTCCGCAAATGGCTTCGCTTTCCTAGGGGCGGTGCTTGAGCCTCCTCGCTCCGCTGCGGGGTCTCAAGCTACCGCTATCTCCCCCAGGAGTCTTCGCCTTTTGCTCCAACCCACAGCTGGAAATTACTTAAAAAAGTAGATTCTTTATATTTTTTTCTTTAATAACAAAGAGGCTGGGACAAAACTAAAAAAGCCTAATAAAAGACGAACAATTTAGGTGTCATAGGTATTGGCTCTAAATACCGCTGTTGATCTCCACAAATGGCTTCGCTTTCCTAGGGGCGGTGCTTGA
>NZ_JAAZWB010000028.1 GCF_012524115.1 Bacillus sp. RO1
ACCTCAGTGACGAGGAAAAAGGAGAAGAGAGGTCCTCATGGTGGTGATGAAGACCTCAGTGACGAGGAAAAAGGAGAAGAGAGGTTCTCATGGTGGTTATGAAGACCTCAGTGACGAGGAAAAAGGAGAAGAGAGGTTCTCATGGAGGTTATGAAGACCTCAGTGACGAGGAAAAAGGAGAAGAGAGGTCCTCATGGTGGCTATGAAGACCTCAGTGACGAGGAAAAAAGGAGAAGAGAGGTTCTCATGGTGGTGATGAAGACCTCAGTGACGAGGAAAAAGGAGAAGAGAGGTTCTCATGGTGGCTATGAAGACCTCAGTGACGAAGAAAAAGGAGAAGAGAGGTTCTCATGGAGGTTATGAAGACCTCAGTGACGAGGAAAAAGGGGAGAGAGGTCTTCACTTTCATACAATGAAATTCCATTGAAATGGTCAAGGATGAAGCGTAAAGATTCTGGCATTATATCACAGCATCTGGGACCATGATTTCATTTTGGCAGTTACTCGAGGGTAAGTGCTTTTTTTTCTGTGATTAAAATTTCCTTTATACTCATGGTTAATATTCCTAAATATGGTCAAACTAAAAAAGGATAAGATCAATAAATAGTTGGGATAGAAATTAAACTAATGAGAATGTGAGGGGGCAATGTAACAATGATACCCATCATACTTAAAAAGTGGATCCTACTGGTAGTTGTCTTCGTTGCCGCATCTGGATTGCTTTATACGTTTGCCACTTATGAAGGTGCAGCAGATGAGAATGAATATGTGGATGAAGAAGTACTTGAGGATGCGTTTGAAGTAAACGGTCCATTGACATTGAAGGTTGTGTTGGAACGAATCTATCTCGATGGCGAGGTTAGTGAGGAAATTCTGGATGAGACCGTTTGGGCAATGGAGGACTTTTGGGCTCAATACGAGGATTGGCAGGTTATAGACCTGGATGGAGAACAAGTTGTGTTTCAACAATATATTGATGACATATCACCTTTATTGAAATCCAATGGATACTTTGGAATCTCTGATGATGGAATTCTTACCATATATGAGGGAAAGCCAACAGAGGCATCCAAGATTATACAATCCTTTTTCCAGATTGATGTAGGAAAACTGGAAAGCCACCAGCACGAGCAATTAAAAGGTGGAATTAAAGTGGGAACCAAAGATGATTATGTGCAAGTATTGGAGACCTTCAAGCCTTATACGACCAAAAAACAATAAACAGGCCGGCATCTTGCTGGTCTGTTTTTCGCATTGGTCCGTGTCATGGTTAATTTACCTTAACAATTGTACTAAAATATGCTATCTTTTTCTTTTGAGCCGATAGTTTCTTCTATTCATGGTAAAATGGAGAGTAGAAGTTGAACGAAAAAGGAGAGTATTTCTACGTTGATCGATTTTATTAGAGGTTTTGTCGAATACGTGTCACCGGAACATGTTGTGGTGGAAGTGATGGGAGTGGGTTATCAGGTGAATGCGCCAAACCCTTTCATCTATCAAGTGGACCGCGACAAAGAAGTGACCATTTATACATATCAACATGTCAGGGAAGATATTTTGGCCCTATATGGGTTTAAAACGAGAGAAGATAAAAATCTGTTTATGAAGCTTTTGAACGTTACAGGCATTGGTCCAAAAGGGGCACTTGCCATTTTAGCATCTGGTCAGCCCGCACAGGTGGTTCATGCCATAGAAAATGAGGACGAAAAATTCCTCGTCAAATTCCCGGGTGTGGGAAAGAAAACAGCAAGACAAATCATATTAGACCTAAAGGGTAAGCTGAACGACCTTGTACCTAGTGCTTTCCCAGATCTTTTTCAGCCTGATGTAGAAGTAAATGTCACGACCTCTTCCAGTTCTGCATTGGATGAAGCATTAGAGGCATTGAAAGTATTAGGTTATGGTGACCGGGAAATCAAAAAAATTGTCCCTGCATTGAAAAAAGAAGACCTATCTACAGATCAATATGTAAAAAGAGCATTACAGCTCCTCTTGAAATAATATGGGACTTTATACTCTGACTTAGGAAAGGGGGAACCACATGATGGATGATCGCATGGTTTCACAGGATGCAACCTTGGAGGAGCATTCTTTAGAATATAGTTTAAGGCCACAAACCCTGCAGCAATATATTGGACAAGATAAAGTGAAGGAAAACCTGGAAGTGTTTATACAAGCGGCAAAAATGCGCCAGGAAACCTTGGATCATGTCCTGCTATACGGACCTCCCGGACTTGGGAAAACGACGCTTGCAGCTATCATAGCGAATGAGATGGGAGTGCAACTTCGCACCACCGCAGGACCTGCCATTGAACGTCCAGGCGACCTTGCAGCAATTTTGTCTGCATTAGAACCTGGTGATGTCCTTTTCATTGATGAAATTCACCGTCTTCATCGTTCCATCGAAGAGGTTCTATATCCTGCAATGGAGGATTTCTGCCTGGATATCGTGATAGGGAAGGGACCAACCTCAAAATCTGTCCGTCTTGATCTTCCTCCTTTCACGCTTGTCGGTGCTACTACAAGAGTGGGCTTACTAACAGCGCCTCTTAGAGACCGTTTTGGGGTACTGAGCAGGTTGGAGTATTATAACGAAGAGCAGTTAATGGAAATATGCCTGCGCACTGCACAGATCCTGGAGATCGGATTACAGCAGGATGCAGCTATCGAGATAAGCAGAAGAGCAAGGGGAACCCCGCGTATTGCTAATCGGCTATTGCGAAGGGTGAGGGATTTTGCCCAAGTTTTAGGTAAGGATACAATTAGTGTTTCTCTAGCAAAAGAAGCGTTAGATCGCTTGCAGGTAGATAAACTTGGATTAGATCATATCGACCACAAGCTGCTGATGGGCATCATTGAAAAGTTCCGTGGTGGTCCGGTTGGAGTGGATACTATCGCAGCAACCATTGGAGAAGAATCCCATACTATTGAAGATGTGTATGAGCCATACCTCTTGCAAATTGGATTTCTCCAACGAACTCCACGCGGCCGGGTCGTGACAGACTTAGTGTACCGTCATTTCAATATGGAGGTGCCAAAAGAATAATGGAACTGCCTAAAATGCTGATGGTAATTGGAGCGGTGCTTTTAATCGTAGGATTTCTCTGGCAAGTGGTCGGCAAAATCCCAGGAGACATTGTTGTGAAAAAAGGCAATGTAACCTTCTTCTTCCCAATCGTAACATCCATCATCATCAGTATCGTACTAAGTCT
The DNA here is from genome assembly GCF_012524115.1 of Bacillus sp. RO1. GTDB lineage: Bacteria > Bacillota > Bacilli > Bacillales > Bacillaceae_I > Sutcliffiella_A. The sequence continues at coordinate 3,213 of NZ_JAAZWB010000028.1, forward strand.
TATTTTTTACTTTATTGGCCGATTTAGATAAAAGAGAATCCACCTGTAGACTGAAGCGCAAGGTGTGAGACTCCAGCGATGGAACGGTAGGTTTAGACCCTGTAGGCGAAGGAAGCCACTGAAAAACTGAATAATCATGTACTTAGTGATTTCTAGCTGTGGATTGGAGCAAAAGGCGAAGACTCCTGAGGGAGATAGCGGTACCTTGAGACCCCGCAGCAAAGCGAGGAGGCTCAAGCACCGCCCCTAGGAAAGCGAAGCCATTTGCGGAAATCCACAGCGGTGTCTGAACAACACCTTAATTTTAGATACTTTTTCAGTGGTTTCTAACTTTGCGAGGAGGCTCAAGCACCGTCCTCTGGATAAGCGAACACCTGGAACGAAAGGATACAGGTGTTAAAGTAGACTCTATGATATAAGAAAGCAAACAAGAAAAGGTGACACTATGAAGATAGATTTATTTGATTTCCATTTACCAGAAGAACTAATTGCACAAACTCCACTAGAACAAAGAGAAGCATCGCGCCTAATGGTACTTAACAAACAAACCGGGGAACTAACGCATGAACCTACTTTCCGCTCCATCTTGGACTACGTAAATGAAGGAGATTGCCTTGTCCTAAATGATACAAGAGTATTGCCTGCTCGTCTTTTTGGCGTGAAAAGTGAAACAGGGGCAAAAATTGAAGTACTACTATTGAAACAAATAGAGGGTGACACATGGGAAACCCTCATTAAGCCTGCTAAACGTGTAAAAGAAGGCACTGTGGTATCCTTCGGTGATGGGCGTTTAACTGCCATTTGCACAGGCGAGAGCGAGCATGGCGGTAGAAAACTTGATTTCCGATATGATGGCATCTTTTACGAAGTATTAGATAGCTTAGGAGAAATGCCGCTACCTCCATATATCAAAGAACAACTAGAAGACCGCGACCGTTATCAGACTGTCTTTGCGAGGGAAACTGGTTCAGCTGCAGCTCCTACAGCAGGTCTCCATTTTACAGAAGAACTGCTAGATGCATTGAAGGATAAAGGAGTACACACTGCTTTCATTACCCTTCATGTAGGACTTGGAACATTCCGCCCAGTTAGCGTGGATTCCGTAGAAGAGCATGATATGCATGCAGAGTTTTATCAGATGTCAGAAGGCACTGCAAGACTTTTAAACGAAGTTCGCAGTAATGGTGGAAGAATCATCACAGTTGGCACCACTTCCACACGAACACTTGAAACGATTGCAAGAGATCATGGGGAGTTTAAAGAGGCGAACGGATGGACAAGCATATTCATATACCCGGGTTATCAGTTTGCTGCCATTGACGGCATGATAACAAACTTCCACCTTCCAAAATCAACTCTAATCATGCTCGTAAGCGCACTTGCCGGCCGTGAACATGTTATGCACGCATATGAAGAAGCAGTTAAACAAAGATATCGCTTCTTCAGCTTTGGCGATGCAATGTTGATAGTATAATGGGACTCTTTTGAAGGGGAGCTGAAAGAATGAACATATCTATCCTTGATCCAAAAGAGATTCCCGGAAATTTTCTATCAGGATTTAAACGGTATCAGCAAACAAAGGATGTCTATGTGATGGATAACAATCAACTCCTGAAAAAAGAGGATGCGTTTGTAGATGATTGGAACGAGCAACAGAAACAGAACATCGCATCGCATCTTAGAGAAACCGCTGAAAAAGGTGGAGCAGTAATCTGTGTGAAAGAAGACGGGAAGCTACTAGGCTTTTCTGTCATTGAACCAGATGAATTTGGAACGGAGTCAACCTACCTGGAACTATCCTTTATCCATGTTTCTGCAGACCATAGAGGACAAAAGATAGGTGAAAAGCTTTTCCGAAAAACGATGGAAAAAGCAAGAGAGATGGGGGCGAACAAGCTTTATATTGGTGCTCATCCAGCTGTCGAAACGCAGCATTTTTACAAAAAAATGGGCTGTTTGCCTGCTCAAGAAATTCACCAGCCTATTTATGATCGTGAGCCCAGAGATGTACAATTGGAAGTGACGCTTTAGTTTCACCTATGACATCAACCGCTTTAAATACTGCCCGCGGAAAGCGAACAACCAAAACAAATGCAATGCTTTATAGAAATCCTAAGGAGAATACAATGACAGCAATCAGATATGAACTAATCAAAACATGTAAACAGACAGGCGCACGCCTTGGCATCGTTCACACACCACATGGAAGCTTTGAAACACCGGTATTCATGCCAGTGGGAACACTTGCCACAGTTAAAACAATGTCCCCAGAAGACGTCAAAGCAATGGGTGCCGGAATCATCCTAAGCAACACCTACCACCTATGGCTGCGTCCAGGCAATGAAATTGTTAAAGAAGCGGGCGGGCTCCACAAATTCATGAACTGGGACCGCGCCATTCTTACTGACTCCGGCGGCTTCCAGGTATTCAGTCTGAGCGACCTGCGTAAGATTGAGGAAGAAGGGGTACACTTCCGCAACCATATGAACGGAGATAAGCTTTTCTTATCGCCAGAAAAAGCGATGCATATCCAAAATGACCTTGGTTCTGACATCATGATGGCATTTGACGAATGTCCGCCGTATCCTGCCACACATGAATACATGAAAAAATCAGTAGAACGTACATCTCGCTGGGCGGAACGATGCTTAGAAGCACACCAGCGTCCACAAGACCAAGGATTGTTCGGTATCGTTCAAGGTGGGGAATATGAGGATTTACGTAAGTTAAGCGCACAAGACCTCGTATCCATGGATTTCCCTGGCTATGCAGTTGGGGGCTTATCTGTAGGAGAGCCGAAAGATGTCATGAATCGCACGCTTGAATTCACGACACCGTGGTTGCCCACAGACAAGCCGCGTTACCTCATGGGTGTTGGATCTCCAGACTCCCTAATTGATGGAGCGATTCGCGGAATTGATATGTTTGACTGCGTATTGCCGACTAGAATTGCCCGAAATGGGACATTAATGACTAGTGAAGGCCGCTTGGTTGTTAAAAATGCGAAGTTTGCACGTGACTTTGGACCTCTTGATCCCGAGTGCGACTGCTACACTTGCACAAATTATTCCAGAGCTTACATTCGCCACCTAATCAAATGTGACGAAACTTTGGGAATTAGGCTTACAACTTACCATAACCTTTATTTTCTGGTAAAATTAATGGAGAATGTCAGACAAGCGATCCGCGAAGATCGTCTGGGGGACTTCAAAGAAGAGTTTTTTGAGAAATATGGATTCAATAAACCGAATGCTAAGAACTTCTAAAATCTCTTCCCATACATGACTGAGAAAGGAGGCGTTACAACATGGAAGGAATGGCTGGTGCTATTTTACCTTTAGTATTAATGTTTGCTATTTTCTACTTCTTGTTAATTCGCCCACAACAAAAGCGTCAAAAGCAAGTACGTGAAATGCAGACTAGCCTGCAAAAAGGGGACAAAGTTGTTACAATCGGTGGATTACACGGTATCGTGGATGCATTGGATGAAGACAAAATTGTCATCAAAGCAGGAGACGGATCTCGTCTTACATACGACCGTCAAGCGGTTAGAGACGTAGTTCAAGACTAATGAATAAAGAGCATGAGCCCTGTTGGGTTCATGCTCTTTTTTAATGAATAAGAAAGTATAAAAATTCAGTTGATTTCCGTTCCAGGCGCCTCGCTTGCCTGCGGGCGTTTACGCGCCTTCCACTTCAATCAACTTGGCGACTGCATTTAATTAGGGGGTGAAGGAGAGTATTTACCTGAGTTATCTTTAAGAACACTTACGTATGGTTCTAGTAATCTATAGCTGTTGATTGGAGCAAAAGGCGGAGACTCCTGAGGGAGATAGCGCTAGGTGGAGACCCCACAGGCGAAGCCGAGGAGGCTCCAGCAGTGCCCCTAGGAAAGCGGAGCCATTTGCGGAAATCAACAGCGGAGAATAACCAAGCAACTAAAAAAGGACCGGGCGGTTTTAGCCCGGTTTTACTTGCTAGGCCTTTGATGTGTGCCCACCGCTGATGTTCACTCCGATAATACCTCCCAGAGCGGCTATCCCGATAAAGCCAAGGTGAAACAGCATTTGCTGTAGGGTAAACAAGGAATCATTCCCTAAATACTGAAAAAGAAAAATGACAAGCGTGTAAGCACCGCCTGTTGCTCCGCCAAGCAGCCACCCTTTTTCTTTTCCTCTACCTCCTGAAATAAATCCACCAATAAACAGCGTAATAAAAGATAAGGTCACAATAATCCATGCCACGCTAGTTTCTTGAAGCGAGGTAAAACGCAAAAGTAAAGAAAATATAAAACTGATGAAAATCGCCAACATAAAAACGGTAATCAAGCCATACATGACAGCTAACCCAAGTCGTTTTGATTCCATGCGCACATTTCCCCTTTCATAGTACATGCTAAGTAATACAAGCATATTCACCAGAGAGTCATTATAGAATATAAATATTTTTTGGGAGGAGACTAAAGATACTATTGTCTATTTTCAGGGGAGGTGGAAGTGATGGAAGAATACATATTGATCATTGCAAGAACCATTTTTCTATATTTCCTTATCCTTTTCATCTTCCGTGTGATGGGAAAAAGAGAAATAGGTGAATTGAGTGTCTTGGACCTGGTCGTGTTTATCATGATTGCTGAAATGGCCGTCATGGCAATTGAAAATCCGAAAGACCCACTGATCCATTCGTTGCTTCCAATGTTTTTGTTAATGGGTATTCAGATTATCCTCGCCTTTGTATCGCTGAAAAGCGAACGAGTCAGAGATCTGATTGACGGAAAACCCAGTGTGATCATAAATAACGGCAAGATAGATGAAGAAGCAATGAAGAAACAAAGATATAACTTTGATGACCTCCTTGTGCAGCTCAGAGAGAAGAATGTCAAAAATGTGGCAGATGTAGAGTTTGCCATTCTTGAACCTTCAGGAAAACTATCGGTATTTGAAAAAAAGAAGGAAGAGGGGACGTTGGCAAGCGGAGAAGAATCCATGAACCTGCCGCTGGTTATGGATGGAGTCATCCAAGAAGAACATTTAAAAAATATCGGTAAAACGAATCTTTGGCTTAGACAACAACTCAGATCGCTTGGATACAAAGATATCCAAAAAATTTCCTACTGTAGCTATGATCATGGAGTGTTTTTTATTGATCTGATTGATGAATAATCCAAATGGGGTGTCCAGAATTAATAGTCAGACACCCCAAATTGGTATACACGTTATCTCGCCAGCCACTTTTTCAAAAATGGAAGTCTTGCAAGTTCTTCTCTTTTTACTAATCCAAAAGCCAATAAAAGAACTAAATATAAAATACATGTCAGAATTATCATCAGACCACTCCGTTGTCCCACGCCAAAACCAAGCATAAAATGGTCGACCATCCACATTCCTGCGATTACGCATATCCCCATGGTAATCAAGCTTTTTACATAATCACGGATATATAGCGAATAGTTAAGAGCCTTCATAATGGTTGCCATATGCAATAAGGTGACAAGCATCATTCCAATGACAATACCAAGTGCCGCACCCATGATCCCAAAAGCAGGCTTACTCGCCAAAACAAAGATAACAGCTGTTTTCACCGTCGCACCAATGAAGCTGTTAATCATGGCTGCTTTTGCAAGGTCCAATGCCTGTAATGTGGCCTGCAGAGGTCCTTGGAAATAGTAAAATAAAAAGAATGGGGCCATCACTTTTATATAAATAGCCGCTTTGCTGCTGCCATACATCAATAACATGATTGGCTCCGCATAAACGAAAAGAAGTACCACAGCTAGTCCACCTGTGACAAAGGAAAGCCTCAATGCTTGTTGTAGGCGATGCTCGATAAGGATGCTGTTTTTTTTAGCTGCCGCTTCACTAATGGCAGGAACGAGTGCAGTGGATAAGGAATAAGTAATAAAGGAAGGTAACATCATCAACGGAAGGGCAAATCCGACCAGTTCCCCGTACTGTTTAGTGGCCATGGCTGTAGCGACACCGGCAATAGCCAAGCTTTGTGCAACGACAATTGGTTCAAAAAACCAAGCAACAGATCCAATCATCCGGCTTCCTGTTGTAGGGAGGGCTATACGCATCAAGTCACGGAATGTTTCTTTTCCTTCGCCAACATAGTTAAAAAACTTTCGACGAAGACGGAAGGATTTTTTATTTTTGAAAACAAAAAGCATATATAGCAAGGACATCAGTTCCCCTACAACTGCGGAAAGCATAGCGCCTGCTGCTGCATATTCAATCCCGTATGGGAGCAATGCTTTTGTACAAGCGGCAACTAAGGAAATCCGGACCACCTGTTCAATGACTTGTGAAATGGCGGATGGTTTCATATTCTGCCTACCTTGGAAATAGCCTCGAAGGACAGATGAGATCGCAATAATCGGAACAACAGGTGCAATAGCCATCAATGGGTAATAGGTTCTTGGGTCTGTAAATAAATGATTAGATAAGTAAGGAGCGAGGAGAATCATGGCGGGAGTGAAGACAATGCTGAGCGCTCCAGTCGTGGCAAGGGATACGACCAAAATCTTTTTGATTTTACGGTGATTCCCTTGGGCTTCTGCCTCTGCGACCAATTTGGAAATGGCAACAGGCAAGCCAAGTTGGGTAATAGTTATGGTAAGTACAAGGGTAGGAACCGCCATCATATAAAGTCCCACGCCTTCTTCTCCGATAAACCTTGCTACTACAATCCGGTTGACAAAACCTAAAACCCTTGTGATCAACCCGGCAATTATTAAAATCAAGGTTCCTCTTAAAAATGTTTGCTTTGTCATCCCATTCCCTGCCTTCTCAATTACTGACTTATCATATACAATTATCTATATGCACAAGAGTGGGCCAAGCATGACAAGTATTATCAAGGAGATAGTGAGAGGGAAAGAAGTGTTTCTGAAATAAGCCTTACAATGAAAGAGTGAATTGAATGGGGGTTCAATGAACAATGAAAAAGGAAACCAATGAACATGCTTATGACCTTTTCCGGTACGACCTGAGGCCGATACTGCAAAGCAAGCTGGAGGAATTTCAACTTTTCGGCTATGACACCGTTTCAGAAGACGAATTGTGGGAATGCTTGACAAAAAAGAAATGGAAGCGTCCTGAAACCAAAAGACTGTTTGAACTAGTCAATGATGTGTACAGTTTATCGGTTACAGACTATATGAGTTACGTCACAATTGAAGCGTACAAAGCACCAAACTATTTTACCTCACAAAAAGATTAAATTTTCAGCAAAAATTGACAGGCATTCATGGATGAATCATAATGGTACATGATGGCATTGAAACGGCTTTTATTAAATATTTTACATAATTATTTTTGAAACATGAACGAAGCCCTAGTGTCCATAAAACGGAAGTTATTTCATCGATTGTAAGTGCAGAAGGAGGATTTTTCACGCATGGTCAAAAGAGGACGGATCGTAGCATTCTTTTTACTTCTTATTTTGATTGGAAGTACAATTGGAGTGTTTACGAACCCAATTACAAAAGATATCAAACTTGGTCTTGATCTCCAAGGGGGCTTTGAGGTCCTTTATAAAGTAAAACCTATCAATGAAAATAGTGAAGTGGATCGTGATTTACTTGTAAGTACGGTCAGTGCACTGAATAAACGTGTCAACGTTTTGGGTGTTAGTGAACCAAATATCCAAATTGAAGGCGATGACCGTATCCGTGTCCAGCTTGCCGGAGTAGAAGATCAGTCAAAGGCTAGGGAACTTTTATCCACTGAAGCGAAGTTAACCTTCCGTGATGTTAATGACAAGCTACTCATGGATGGATCAGCCTTGGCAGAGGGAGGAGCAAGTCAGTCCTTTGATAATAATAATGCACCTAGTGTTGCGCTGACGCTGCGTTCAGCTTCACAATTTGCAGACGTTACTAGCCAAGTTAAAGATATGGGTATCGGCCAAAATCTGATGGTTATCTGGTTGGATTTTGAAGAAGGTGTAGATTCATATGAAGTCGAAGCAGGAAAAGCGGACCCTAAATATTTATCTGCAGCCAGAGTAGATCGTGTTTTAAATGAAACGAACGTACAGATTACAGGGAATTTTACTATCGAATCTGCTAAGGAGTTAGCAGAACTTCTTAATGCAGGCTCTTTACCTGTAGAGCTGGAAGAGATTTATTCCACGTCAGTTGGAGCTAAATTTGGAGAAACAGCACTTCAGAAAACAGTACTTGCAGGGATTATTGGTATTAGTGCAATCCTGATTTTCATGCTTGTATATTACCGTTTGCCAGGCTTGGTGGCGGTTGTAACTTTGAGTACGTATATTTTTCTAATTCTACTTGTGTTCGAATTGATGAACGGGGTTCTCACCTTGCCGGGTATTGCAGCGTTGATACTTGGGGTTGGTATGGCCGTGGACGCCAATATCATTACTTATGAACGTATTAAAGAAGAACTAAAGCTTGGCAGGTCTGCCATGTCAGCGTTCCGTGCAGGAAGCAGAAACTCGTTTTCAACCATTCTAGATGCAAACCTGACTACGCTTCTAGCAGCTGGAGTCATGTTTGTATATGGAACTAGTTCTGTTAAAGGCTTTGCTACCATGTTAATTGTCAGTATCCTGTTGAGCTTTATTACAGCTGTTTTCGGATCAAGACTTTTGCTTGGCCTGTGGGTGAACAGTAGATTCATGAATAATAAGCCACATCTATTCGGTGTAAAAAAAGAGGATATCCTTGATATCAATATGACAGATGAACATACAGAGCCTCCAAATAGATTTGAAAACTGGGATTTCTTGAAGCATCGCAAAAAATTCTTTATGCTCTCAGGTGCTTTGGTGGTTGTAGGAATCATTGTTCTTGCAGTTTTCCGTTTGAACCTTGGTATTGATTTTGCAGCCGGGACAAGGGTGGAAATCTTAAGTGAGACAAGCCTGACTGCCGAAGGGATTACAGAAGAATTGACCTCCATTGGTCTAAAGCCTAAAGATGTGGTACTTGCCGGAAACAATAATGAAATTGCCGTTGCAAGATATGTGGATGATTTTTCACAGACTGAGATAGCGGAAGTTAAAGAGTATGTCCAAAATAAGTATGGCTCGGAGCCAAGTGTTAGTACGGTCTCTCCGACTGTCGGACAAGAGCTAGCAAGGAATGCCTTCTTTGCTATATTGATAGCTGCGGTGGGAATCATTATCTATGTAACCATTCGATTTGAATGGATGTTCGCACTTGCTGCCATCGTGGCATTGTTCCATGACGCCTTCTTTATCGTTGCGTTCTTCAGTTTAACAAGGCTTGAAGTAGATATTACCTTCATTGCGGCCTTGTTGACGATTGTTGGTTATTCTATCAATGACACAATTGTTACGTTTGACCGGATCCGTGAAAACCTGAAAAAGAAAAAACGGGTTAAAACATATGAAGATTTAAAAGATATTGTGAATAAAAGCTTACAGCAAACTTTCGTCAGATCCTTAAATACGGTTGGGACTGTAGTTTTAGCAGTCATCGCCTTGCTTATTTTCGGTAGTGAATCGATTACTAATTTCTCGATTGCTCTGTTGGTAGGGTTGATTGTTGGTACGTATTCTTCCCTTTTTATTGCAGCACAGCTGTGGATGAACTGGAAATATAAACAGATCAGTAAACCAAAGAAGGCTCCGGTAGAAGATCCAGAGCCAGAAGTATAATTGTTTCTGTCACAGTGCCTGTTAAGGTGCTGTGGCATTTTTATTTCTTAAGTTTTTGAGAGGGATATGCTCTATTTCGGGTACAATAGAAGAAGAGAATGCAAAGGGGTGTACGTTATGGAACATAATGAGCGGTTTAAAAAAGCCGAGTTTGCAGCATTGGTCGGGGTAGTAGGGAACGTAGTTTTAGCTGCATTGAAAGCTTGGGCCGGAATTGTCGCTAACAGTCGAGCGCTCGTTGCAGACGCTGTTCATTCTGCATCTGATGTTGCTGGGTCTTTGGCTGTATACATAGGTTTGAGGGCAGCAAAGCAGCCCCCTGATGAAGATCATCCATATGGTCATGGAAAAGCAGAAAATATTGCTGCAATAATTGTCGCGGTCCTTTTATTGATTGTCGGGTTTGAAATTGGTAAATCTTCTTTTCAGGCATTCTTTGAACCGATTAAGGCACCAAAAGCTCTAGCCATTTACGTAGTTGTCTTTTCCATCATCGTAAAGGAAATTATGTTTCGATATAAGTACAACTTGGGAAAAAGAATAAAGAGCGATGCCATCATTGTCAATGCCTATGAACATCGATCTGACGTTTTCTCCTCCATCGCAGCTTTAATCGGAATTGGCGGAGCGGTCTTAGGAGGTTACATCGGAGTAGATTGGTTAGTGTATCTCGATCCTGTAGCCGGAATTGTTGTAGCTCTTATGATTATCAAAATTTCTTGGCAGCTTGGTTCGGAGTCCATACACAATACAATGGACCATGTCATGCATGAGGAAGACACGGAAGAATTTAGAGATGTTGTCCTAACTGTACCCGGAGTAATGAAAATTGACAGTCTGCATGCAAGGGAACATGGTCACTATGTCATTATTGATTTAAAAATTTCCGTGGACCCATACATTACCGTGGAAGATGGTCATAAAATAGGTAAAAACGTGAAGGCAAAACTCATTGAAAATAAAGAAGTTCAGGATGTGTTTGTGCATATCAATCCATACTCTGAATAAGAGATTGAGGGGGAGATTAAGATGAAGACACAATGGTACCTTTTAGCAGGAGTACTTTTCACCATCGTTGTTGCCATTTTTGCGGTATTAAATGTTGCACCGGTTGAGGTGAACTATTTATTCGGGACAGCGGAATGGCCGTTGGTGTTAGTGATATTATTCTCGACTTTGATGGGTATTGTTATTGCTGGCTCTATCGGGATTTACCAGGTGGTCATGGTAAAAAGACGGATGCAGCAGAAGCATGCCGGGACATCGATGGAAAAAACGGGATCTTCTGAGCCGGTCGCAGACAAAGAAAATACGGTGGAGACAGTTGGGGAGAGACGCAGGTCGCGCTAGTTTTTAGTTTTTGCGCAAAAAAGGTGTGTTTTTTTATAAAATACGCCTTTTTTTGTTGTGGAAAAATGGTTCGGACAATTATGTTCTTTGTTCGGTCAAAAATGGCTGAGATTTTGGGATCTTCGGACATTTGAATGGGGTGGTTCGGTCAAGAATGCTAGTGGTTCGGCCATTTGAAATTTTGGTTCGGTCAACTTTTGAGAATCTTCGGTCATTTACGCGGAATCTTTGGACAATTTTCCAAAATCTTCGGTCAACTTCACGAAAACTTCGGACATTTGCTCAAAGGCAGCAAAAAAGCTTTGAAAAATGGATTTAAGAGCTTACGTGCGGTACCAGACCCCAGCGGTGTGTGTGGTAAGTTACATAGTTTGTTGGTTTTTGGGGTCAGGTACCCTTTGTAGACCCATTGAAGCAACATCAACTCTCTTGTATAATTAATTAGGCTAAGGGAGGAATTAGTTTGTTAGCTTCTAAATCTAGATGGAATATAAATCAATCAAGAATGGAACAAGTTGATTATTTAGCACAGTCTTTAAATATTGCCCCTCTTATTGCTACCCTTTTGGTGAATAGAGGGTTTGATACAATAGATGCAGCAAAAGAATTTTTATATACAAATGACCAAGAATTTCATGATCCTTTTTTAATGGAGGACATGGGCAAGCTTGTGGAGAGAGTAAATCAAGCGATTGCAAAAGAAGAGAAAATACTTGTGTTTGGTGACTATGATGCAGATGGAGTCAGCAGCACGACCGTCATGGTCACTGCCCTTCGTGAAGTCGGCGCGCTGGTAGATTTTTATATCCCCAACCGTTTTACAGAAGGATATGGACCAAATGAAAATGCCTTCCAACAAGCAAAAGACAACGGGTATTCTGTGATTATTACAGTCGACACGGGAATCTCTGCCCTGTATGAGGCAAAAGTGGCGAAAGAACTAGGCTTGGATTTGATCATCACCGATCACCATGAGCCGGGACCAGAATTGCCTGATGCTTTTGCAATTATTCATCCCAAAAAAGAAACCTGCTCCTATCCATTTGATGACCTCGCTGGTGTTGGTGTTGCATACAAGGTAGCGCATGCACTCCTAGGTAAAAACCCAGAGCACCTGCTGGATGTGGCTGCTATTGGTACCATTGCAGATTTGGTCCCATTGGTAGGGGAGAACAGATTGCTTGCCTCTAAAGGAATTAAAAAGATGCAACAGACCACACGTGTCGGACTGAAAGCTCTTTTGCAAAAATGCGGAGTGGAATTGCATACGGTATCAGAAGAGACGGTAGGATTCTCCATAGGACCTCGAATTAATGCGGTAGGGAGACTGGATAATGCAGATCCCGCGGTTCATCTTCTTATGACAAATGATCCTGAAGAAGCTAAGATGCTTGCAGAGGAAATGGAAGCTTACAACAAAGAGAGACAGCAAATTGTGACCCAAATTACCGAAGAAGCCATCCAACAGGTGGAAGAGAAATATCCGCCTGAAGATAATGGTTTCATTATAGTAGGGGGGAACAACTGGAATGCAGGAGTAATTGGAATTGTCGCATCCCGCCTTGTAGATCGCTTTTACAGACCGACTATCGTGTTGAGCCTTGATGAGGATAAAGGGTTGGCAAAAGGATCTGCCCGTTCCATTGCAGGGTTCGATCTTTTTGAGAATCTTTCGGAATGCCGCGATATTTTACCTCATTTTGGTGGTCATCCAATGGCGGCGGGGATGACGTTAAAAATAGAAGATGTAACAGAACTCAGACAAAGAATGAATCAAAAGGCGTTAGAAATCCTGACAAAGGAAGATTTCACCCCAATTACAGAAGTGGATATTGAGTGCAAAGTGGAAGAGGTAACACTTTCAACGATCGAACAGTTGGAAATGCTATCTCCATTCGGAGTAGCCAATCCGAAACCGAAAGTGCTGGTCAAAGATGTCCTGCCACAGCAGATTCGCCAGATAGGGAACAAGAGCAACCATCTCAAACTGGTTATTGAACAGGAAGGAAGTTCACTGGACTGCGTGGGCTTTGGCTTTGGAGAAACCTATCATCACGTGTCCCCTGGAGCATCCCTTGATGTATTAGGAGAACTCTCTATCAATGAGTGGAACAATTTCCGCAAGCCCCAACTTTTCCTGAAAGATATAAGAGTGACAGATTGGCAGCTTTTCGATATCCGTTCCATTAAACAGTTAAATCAAACATTAAATGGAATAGATAAATCGAAACTCCACATCCTATATTTTAATGAAAATACTTTGGAAGAAATAAATCTGCACACTGAATTACGTCCATATGCAAGTATGGTTACAGAGGATGCTAATGTAGATTTGACAGGAAAGTACGTTGTCATTTTGGATATCCCATCTGAAGAAACTCACCTGTCCCGTTTATTAAACAACAGTACGCCTGACCGCATTTATGCCTCCTTCTATCAAAAGGAGAATCATTTCTTCTCTACGATTCCGACAAGAGAACACTTTAAATGGTTCTACGCATTACTTGCAAAAAAAGGATCTTTTGACTTGAGGAAGCATGCTGAAGATATTGCCAAGCACCGCGGCTGGTCAAAAGAAACAGTGGATTTTATATCACAGGTGTTTTTTGACTTAGAATTTGTTACAATAGACAAGGGTTTTATCGCATTAAACCATGCAGCGAAAAAACGGGACTTTGAAGAGTCTCCAACTTATCGTAAAAAGCAACAGCAAGTGATGCTTGAAAACTTGTTTTTATACTCATCATATAAACAATTGAAAGCGTGGTTTGATCAGCATCTAACCAAGCAATGCACTGTTCATTCATAGGAGGAAAATAGAAGATGGATTTAAAGAAATTCGTAACAATCGTTCCTGATTGGCCAAAACCTGGTATTCAGTTCAAGGATATTACAACGCTAATGGACAATGGTGATGCATACCGTTATGCAACAGACCAAATTGTTGAATATGCTCGTGATAAAGAAGTAGATCTAATTGTTGGACCGGAAGCACGTGGATTTATCATTGGTTGTCCGGTAGCGTATTCTCTAGGAGTTGGCTTTGCGCCGGTTCGTAAAGAGGGGAAACTTCCTCGTGAAGTAGCACGTGTAGAATACGGACTAGAGTACGGCAAAGATGTCCTGACTATCCATAAAGATGCAATCAAGCCGGGTCAACGCGTTTTGATTACAGACGATTTGCTTGCAACGGGTGGTACAATTGAAGCGACGATCAAGCTTGTTGAAGAGCTTGGCGGAGTAGTTGCCGGGATCGCATTCCTTATCGAGCTATCCTACTTGGATGGACGCAGCAAACTAGACGGATTCGATATTCTTACTTTAATGAAATACTAATCTCTACTAAATGACTAGGGCAATTGAATTGCTCTAGTTTTTTTCATATATGATGATAGCGGCCTAGTACTATTTTCTGCTCTCATTAATAAAATGAAAAGATAGGAAAAAAGACTGCTTTTATTAGAAAAGTATATTTTTTACACCAATTCCTGAAAAATCTGTCGACAAATCTTTATTTTTCCCTCATAATCTCTTTACATCTACATAAAATTTCACGATAATAAAAACAATATACTTTTTTGTTCTATTCAAGTAAAGAACGAAAGAAATCTGTCCATAATGGTAAGAAAAATTAAGATGATTACAATAGGCGCTTGCGCTTTTTAATACGATTTGTTTAGTAAAATAAAAAAAGAAGTCAAAAAGGTGAGTAGAAATATGGCAAATGAGCAAGTATTAACTGCAGACCAGGTGATAGATAATGCGAGACGCTATCTAAAGGGTGAGGATATTGCCTTTTTAGAGAGAGCGTATGAGTTTGCGAAAAACGCTCATGCAGAACAGTATCGAAAATCCGGTGAGCCTTATATCATACATCCCATACAGGTCGCAGGAATCCTTGTGGACCTTGATCTAGATCCATCTACCATTGCGGCTGGGTTTCTTCATGATGTTGTCGAAGATACGTCCGTTTCCTTGGAGGAGATCAAGGAAGCCTTTAATGCTGAAGTGGCAATGCTTGTGGACGGCGTGACAAAGCTTGGGAAAATTAAGTACAAGTCTCAGGAAGAGCAACAAGCGGAAAATCATCGTAAAATGTTTGTAGCGATGGCTCAAGATATCCGCGTTATTTTGATTAAGCTTGCAGACCGTCTTCATAATATGAGGACATTGAAACATCTTCCGCAAGAAAAGCAACGACGGATCTCAAACGAAACCCTTGAAATTTTTGCGCCGCTTGCCCATCGCTTGGGAATTAGTAAAATTAAATGGGAACTTGAAGATACCGCACTTCGTTATCTGAACCCACAACAATACTATCGCATCGTTAATCTGATGAAACGCAAGCGTGCAGAGCGTGAACAATATATTTCGGAGGTTATGAATGAAGTAAACGACCGTCTCGAAGAAGTAGAAATCACTGCTGAGCTTTCTGGTCGTCCCAAGCATATTTATAGCATCTATCGTAAAATGGCTAAACAAAACAAGCAGTTTAGCGAGATTTACGACCTATTAGCTGTGCGAATCATTGTGAACAGCATTAAGGACTGTTATGCCGTCCTTGGAATTATTCACACATGCTGGAAACCGATGCCTGGACGCTTTAAAGACTATATTGCCATGCCAAAACCTAACATGTATCAATCCTTGCATACAACTGTCATTGGCCCCAAGGGAGATCCTTTGGAAGTCCAGATCCGCACAAGTGACATGCACCAGATTGCAGAATACGGGATTGCCGCGCACTGGGCGTACAAAGAGGACAAAGAAGCCGACGACCGCGCTTCTTTTGAGGAAAAATTAACATGGTTCCGCGAAATTCTCGAGTGGCAAAATGATGCCACGAATGCAGAAGAATTCATGGAGTCCTTGAAAATTGACCTGTTCTCTGATATGGTGTTCGTTTTCACGCCAAAAGGGGATGTAATTGAGCTTCCAAGCGGATCTGTACCGATTGATTTTTCATATCGTATTCACTCGGAAATTGGAAACAAGACGATCGGTGCGAAAGTGAACGGGAAAATGGTCACACTGGATTATAAGTTAAAAACTGGTGACATCATTGAGATCCTGACGTCTAAGCATTCCTATGGTCCAAGCCAGGACTGGTTAAAGCTTGCACAGACCTCCCAGGCAAAAAACAGAATCCGCCAGTTCTTCAAAAAACAGCGCCGTGAAGAAAATGTGGAAAAAGGCCGCGATCTTGTTGAAAAAGAAATCAAGGCAATGGACTTTGACCTGAAGGAAATTCTGAATGCCGAAAACATTAACCGTGTTTCGGAAAAGTTTAACTTTATGACAGCAGATGATATGTTTGCCGCAGTCGGCTATAACGGAATTACCGCTCTCCAGGTGGCAAACCGTTTGACTGAAAAACAGCGTCGTCAGCGTGATAAAGAACAACAAATTACAGATATCACGGAAAATGCAGAGAAAAAGAAAACAGCTCCTGTCAAAAAGCGTAAAGACGCAGGTGTAGTGGTACAAGGAATTGACAGCTTGCTTGTTCGCCTTTCTAAGTGCTGTAATCCTGTCCCTGGAGACGAGATTGTAGGATTCATCACAAGAGGACGTGGTGTGTCCGTTCACCGTGCCGATTGCGCAAACGTTGAAGCAGAAGGTACGAACGACCGCCTTATCGATGTTGACTGGGAAAGCGATGTGAAAGACAACCGCGAGTACAATGTGGAAATCG
Organism: Bacillus sp. RO1; assembly: GCF_012524115.1. Classification (GTDB taxonomy): domain Bacteria; phylum Bacillota; class Bacilli; order Bacillales; family Bacillaceae_I; genus Sutcliffiella_A. The sequence continues at coordinate 19,905 of NZ_JAAZWB010000028.1, forward strand.
AGATCACAGGCTATGATCGCCGTGGCTTGTTGAATGAAGTATTACAGGCGGTTAACGAAACAAAGACCGATATTACTGCAGTTTCCGGCCGTTCTGATCGTAATAAAATGGCAACCATCCATATGGCTATTGCTATTCATAATATCAACCATCTGCATAAAGTGGTGGAGCGTATCAAACAGATTTCCGATATTTATGCTGTTCGAAGAATAATGCAGTAAGTTAGTGAGGTTTTGTCGGTATGAGGGTTGTTTTACAAAGAGCAAAAAGAGCGGAAGTGCGTGTGGACGGCGGTGTAGTGGGTAAAATCGATCGTGGATTAATGCTACTCGTTGGTGTCACCCATGAGGATACTACGGAAGATGCGGCCTATGTTGCGGAAAAAGTGGCAAACCTCCGTATTTTTGAAGATGAACAGGATAAAATGAACCTTTCCTTACTTGATGTGAAGGGTCAGATACTATCCGTTTCTCAATTCACCTTATATGGCGACTGCCGGAAGGGCCGCCGTCCTAATTTTATGGACGCTGCAAGGCCTGATCATGCAGAAACCATTTATGAAGCGTTTAACCAGGAGTTGCGCGGCAAAGGTGTGACGGTGGAGACTGGTAGGTTCGGCGCCATGATGGACGTAGATTTTGTCAATGACGGACCTGTTACGTTGATTGTGGAAAGTAAATAATAGATTGAAGCTGGTTGCATGCCTTTATATGGAGGTGTACGGCCGGCTTTTTTTGTGTATGGAGGTTGGTAGTCAAATTGTACCATTATCATAATAACTGCTGGAAAAGTTAGAATAAGCTATGAAAAAGTTATAAAAGCAGCTGTAAAAGTCACAATAACCTACATAAAAGTTACAATAGACCTTCAAAAAGACACAATAACAAAAAAGAGGACCTCTGACTCCAAAGGTCCTCTTTCATTCTATCTTTATTACTACTTAATTCCCTCTAAAATACTGAGCCAATCCCTGATATATAGCAGTGGATGCGCGTTCCTGGAAATCACCTGACAGGATAGTAATTTCCTCTCCGCGGTTACTGATATACCCTAACTCTAAAAGAAGGGAAGGCTGCATGCTTTCTCTCAATACTAAGTAGTTTTCTTGGCGTACTTCTCGATCACGCAGATTCGTGAATTGCACGAGAGAGGAATGTACACTATCTGCTAAATCCTTATCTGTCGTGCCATAATAATAAGTAGTGGTTCCGGTGACACTTGTATCATCAATACTATCATAATGGAGGCTTAAAAAGACGTCTGCGCCATGATAGTTTGCCATTTGCGGCCTGGATTGCAAAGGTACCGACGTATCGGACATTCTAGTCATATACACGGTCGCTCCTGCCGCTTTCAGTTTGTCCTGTAGTAGAAGAGAAGTCCGAAGTGTCAGATCTTTCTCAAACGTTCCTTGCACACCGATTGCCCCCACATCACGTCCACCATGGCCAGGATCGATGACAATTATCTTATTGGCTAAATATTGTTCTGCACCAGCTCTTTTTATGCTGGTTGCATTTCCTTTCGTTGCGACAATCCATCCGGCAACAAACCCTTCCGATCCGTCTTGCAGCTTTATTTTATACCAGTTGTCCTCCACTCCTATAATAGAGAATTCTTCTCCTTCGTCTGCACGCAATATCACTTTGGAATCGGTGGACGGTGCACTTCTGATATTGGTGGCGTCATCGACGATTACAATGGTTCCGTCGATGCTTGTTGATGAAGGAGGGGATGAAACACCGCTCTTTTCTAGAAACCAACCAGCAATCCAGCCTGTTTTCCCACCGTCATATTCTATCTCACACCAGTTATTTCTCTCACTGATGATCATGACAACTGTACCTTCTGGAAGTTGCTCCAACACTTTACCGTTAAGAGTAGGTTCGCTTCTTACATTAAGGCCGGCAACTTTGATGGTTGCTTCCACTTTTGGAGAACCTGGATTTTGTGTGCCAGAGGGTGTTTTGATGATGTTCGCGTAATCACTATGTATCCAGCCGACCGTCCCGTTGTATGAGATATTCAACCAATTTCCACGAATGGCAAGTACCTCTACCTGTTGACCACTTGATAAAGAGCCAAGCACTTCGCTTTGGGTCGAGGGTTCACTCCTAATGTTCAAGCCGTCTGTTGTGATCGTGGCACTTTGTCCTCCAGTTTCTTCTGTTGGTTCTGTTTCTTCAGGTGTTTCGGCCTGTTGTTCTTTCTTCTTTTTAGCAATAATAGTTACAAATTCTTTTGCCACCCAACCTTCTACTCCGTCGGAATGAACTTTTACCCAGTTTTCATTTTCCTCCAGATACTGCACCGATGTTGCGTTTGCATGTAGGAAACCGACTACAGAAAAATTTGTACCTGGACCTGATCGAACGCGAAGGTCATCGGTTAAAATTTGTACATTGGCCTCATCGCTTGATCTTGATGCAGTGGAGCGAGCTCCCTCACTGCTTTCAGTTACAAGATAGGATGCCACCCATCCGGTTTTGGAAGATGTGACTTGAATCTTTAGCCATTCTCCTTGGCTCGCCACAACAGGGTAGGATTCCCCACGTTGTACTTTGGAAATGATGGTCCCATTTGCATCCGGTGTTTCCCTTACGTTCAATACATCGGTTGCCACTACGACTGTTCTATTTGCTTGCACATCGGAAGGGTCCAAAAAAGAAAAGATGGTAGAAAATAATAAAAGTGCAATAAGAAAAATATGTACTTTGTGAACCAAATTTTGTCCTCCTCATTTATAGTTCAAACGTCTTTTTCTACAAAAGTGAAAAAAAATCCTGCTATTTTTGAAAGAAACAGCCAAAAAAGGGACAGGATAAATACTAGTGTAGCAAAAAAGGAGCGTAAAAAGATGAAATTTAGTGAAAAACATAATCGTGCATATGGAAGTAGAGATGTTTTTGGGGTAAGCTTTCATGATTTCATTGAAAAAGAGAAAGATTCCACCTACGTGGAACTGGCATCAGAGTTCGGTATTACGATGCGCGATGTTAAGTCGTTAAAAAAACAATTGAACCGAATTCAATAAAGCCTTGACAATTTGATTTGAAAGTATATATACTAGCAAGTATCTTACATAACAACTAGTCGCGTTAATGGACTAAAATACAAGATACCGATGATGGAGAACAGTAGTTGGGAACCACATGGAAAGAGAAGAAATGCCCTAGGCTGAAAGCATTTCCCCTTGATGACCTAATGAATGAACACTCCGTAGGATCCGCTCTGAAAAAGCATGAAGTCATTATTTGCCGCACAGCTAAAACGGCAGACTGTGTAAGTGCTCTATTAGGAGATGGACGTTGCAGGCGTTAACTGCTTGAGTGGAAGTAACCATAGGCACAAAGCATCTCAATTGACATGCTAAGCCTTCAAACTACTTCAATTAGGGTGGCACCACGGGACATACAACTCCCGTCCCTTGTTTAGAATCTAAACAAGGGACGGGAGTTTTTTATATGTTAAATTGCTTTATTGATGTAACGAATTAACGTAGAGAGGGTCAGACCCCTCTTTACCACTTTAAATAACGACAGAGGGGTCTGACCCCTTTATAAGGAGGAACCGTAAAATGGCGATTCAGATACCGCGTGGTACGCAGGATATTTTACCTGGTACGGTGGAGAAGTGGCAGTATATTGAGGCGAAGGCGAAGGAGATTTGTGAGTTATATAATTATAAGGAGATCAGGACGCCGATTTTTGAGAGCACAGAGTTGTTTTTAAGAGGTGTTGGGGATACGACGGATGTAGTTCAGAAAGAGGTGTACACTTTTGAAGACCGAGGTGGCAGAAGTCTTACGCTTCGTCCGGAAGGAACGGCTGCAGTGGCGCGTTCTTATATAAATAACAAAATGTTCGGTTCGCCTACGCAACCGACCAAGCTTTATTATATTGGCCAGATGTTCCGTTATGAACGTCCTCAGGCAGGGCGTTTCCGTCAGTTCGTTCAGTTCGGAATTGAAGCACTTGGAAGCAATGACCCATCCATTGATGCAGAAGTAATTGCTCTAGCAGTGGAATTATATAAAAGTTTAGGTCTCAAAAACTTAAAAGTTGTGATCAACAGTTTAGGTGATAAGGAAAGTCGTCAGGCTCACAGAGATGCGTTGATCAATCACTTTCAACCGAGAATCAACGAATTTTGTGGAGATTGCCAAGGGCGTCTCGAGAAAAATCCCCTCAGAATCCTTGATTGCAAGAAAGACCGTGATCATGAATTGATGGCAACAGCACCATCTATCCTTGATTATTTAAATGAGGAGTCCAAAGCATATTTTGATAAAGTGGTAGCTTATCTTTCCGCTCTAGGAATTCAATATGAAATCGACCCAAACTTGGTCCGTGGACTTGATTACTATTACCACACAGCATTTGAAATCATGAGCACGTCAGAAGGTTTTGGTGCAATCACAACCCTATGTGGTGGAGGACGCTACAACGGGCTGGTACAAGAAATCGGTGGACCAGAAACACCTGGTATAGGATTTGCATTAAGCATTGAGCGTCTGATATCCGCTATGGAAGCAGAAAATGTGAAGTTTCCATTTGAAGATTCCATTGATTGCTACGTGGTCGCACTTGGAGACAAAGCAAAAGAAACTGCAGTAAAGCTACTTTTTGACTTAAGAAAAGCAGGAATTGTAGCCGAAAAAGACTATCAAGATAAAAAACTAAAAGCACAATTCAAAGCGGCCGACCGCCTGCAAGCAAAATACACCATCGTATTTGGTGATGATGAGTTAGAAAAAGGCGTCGTCTCCATCAAAGAAATGGAAACAGGCGAACAGCAGGAAGTTGCTTTTGAAGAAGCGGTAGCATATCTATCAGCAAAGAAAAGTGGGGAGAGATAAATGATGCAAGGTAGAACATATAACTGTGGCGAAGTACCACAAACATCCATCGGTGAAACAATTGAATTAAAAGGCTGGGTGCAAAAGCGCCGTGACCTTGGAGGACTTATTTTCTTAGACCTCCGCGACCGTACAGGACTAGTGCAAATCGTATTTAATCCAGACGTCTCTGCTGAAGCTTTAAAAACTGCTGAAAGTGTACGCAACGAGTACGTTTTATACATTAAAGGGAAAGTGGTTGCGCGTGACGAAGCAACAGTAAACCCTAACCTGAAAACAGGTGCAATTGAAGTGCATGCAGAGGCAATTGAGGTCTTGAATGCCGCGAAAACACCACCATTCGTATTGGACAACAAGACAGAAGTGAACGAAGACATCCGTCTGAAATATCGTTACTTGGATCTTCGCCGCCCTGTTATGTTTGACACGTTGAAGATGCGTCATGACGTAACACGTTCTATCCGTGAATTCCTGAACGAGCAGCAATTCATGGAAGTGGAAACGCCTATTTTAACTAAAAGTACGCCAGAAGGTGCGCGTGACTACCTAGTACCAAGCCGAGTACACCCAGGTGAGTTCTACGCGTTGCCGCAGTCTCCGCAAATCTTTAAACAACTATTGATGGTTTCCGGCGTGGAACGCTATTATCAAATCGCTCGTTGCTTCCGTGACGAGGACCTTCGTGCAGACAGACAGCCTGAATTTACACAGGTCGACATTGAGACTTCCTTCTTATCACAAGAAGATATTATCGGCATGATGGAAGATATGATGAGAATGGTAATGAAAAATACGAAGAGTGTGGATGTACCAGACACGTTTCCTCGTATTACGTACCAGGAAGCCATGAACAGATATGGTTCTGACAAGCCGGATACTCGTTTTGAAATGGAACTTGTTGACCTGTCCGAGCAGGTTGCTGACTGTGGATTCAAAGTGTTCAGCGCTGCTGTTAACAATGGAGGTCAAGTAAAAGCGATCAATGTAAAAGGTGCGGCGAGCAAATATTCCCGAAAAGACATTGATGCACTGACTGAATTTGTTGCTGTTTACGGGGCAAAAGGTCTAGCATGGTTAAAGGTAGAAGCAGAAGGCTTGAAAGGACCAATCGCAAAATTCTTCAATGAAGAACAACAACAAGGATTCATCCAATCCTTAGACGCTGCAGAAGGGGACTTGATACTATTTGTGGCAGATAAAAAATCTGTTGTTGCGGATGCTCTAGGTGCTCTTCGCTTGAAGCTTGGAAAAGAGCTTGGTTTGATTGACGAAAGCAAATTCAACTTCTTATGGGTAACTGACTGGCCGTTACTAGAGTACGATGAGGAAGCAGGTCGCTACTTTGCCGCTCACCATCCATTCACCATGCCGGTTCGCGAAGACCTACCAATGCTTGAAACAAACCCTGGTGAAGTTCGTGCTCAAGCCTACGACTTAGTATTGAACGGATATGAGCTAGGCGGAGGTTCTTTACGTATTTATGAACGCGATATTCAGGAGAAAATGTTTGAAGTACTTGGTTTCAGTAAAGAAGAGGCAACCGAGCAATTCGGTTTCCTTCTAGAAGCATTTGAATACGGAACTCCTCCACATGGTGGAATCGCGCTTGGATTAGACCGTTTGGTTATGCTGTTGGCAGGAAGAACAAACCTTCGTGATACTATTGCATTCCCTAAAACGGCAAGTGCAAGCTGCATCCTGACAGAAGCGCCAAGTCCAGTTGCCGGTGGGCAATTAGACGAGTTGCATTTGTCGCTAGCTGTCAAAAAAGAGTAGATTTTCCCATACGGTAGAAGTTGAAAACCTATACTCTGTGTGTTAATATAATTTCAAGAAGTCGCAAGTCCTGATGTGTTCGTCGTATAACCTATTGTTTTGACCGAACAATAGATTATACGGGAGCTCAGAGTTTTCGTCGCTGCGTAAATGCCTTCCTTGTGAGGACTTACTACACGCATGAAACAGAGCACCCACCTGCTGTGAGCGGGGATCAAAACGAAGGCATCGACGACGGCACGATTGGGACTTGCCTACATACGGATCAAAAACCGGTATCTCGCTTTTATGCGGCATGCCGGTTTTTTTGTGTTTATAAAGTGAATTTAATGCCGTATGACACCCGGAGGAGGTGGAACCTCCTTAACATTGTCCTCATAGGGTTTGTATGACTCCCCGAGGTGGTGGAACCTCCTTAACATTGTCCTCATAGGGTTTGTATGACACCCGGAGAAGGTGAAACCTCGTCAACATTGTCCTCATAGGGTTTGTATGACACCCGGAGGAGGTGAAACCTCGTCAACATTGTCCTCATAGGTTTCGTATGACACCCCGATAAGGTGGAAACCCGTCAACATTGTCCTCATAGGTATCGTATGACTCCCTGATAAGGTGGAAACCCGTCAACATTGTCCTCATAGGTATCGTATGACTCCCTGTGTTGGTGAAATCTCGTCAACATTGTCCTCATAGGGGTTGTATGACTCCCTGTGTTGGTGAAATCTCGTCAACATTGTCCTCATAGGAGTTGTATGACTCCCTGTGTTGGTGAAATCTCGTCAACATTGTCCTCATAGGGTTTGTATGACACCCGGAGAAGGTGAAAACTCCTTAACATTGTCCTCATACAATCTTCACCTTCTAAAAAGAACACAAAAAAACAACCCTCATTCCAAATGAAGGTTGTACGACATTTAACTGTTACCTCGCTGACTTTCTGTACCCCTTTGCCTGCGCCTCTTCTTCTGTATGAAACCATTCCACTGGAGTCGTGCGGTCATAGAAAACGCCGCCTGGAACGTGATAAATGTATTCACCACGCGCATTCTTGTTTGCTTTTATTAATGGGGGAGCCTCTTGCTGCTGTTCCTCTTCCGTTACTTCTTGTTTCAAATCATCTTCTGAAGTCAAAACGCTTAACTCTTCTTCTTTAACAGAATCCAACGTACTTTGTTTGGCTTCTTCTAAAGTACTGCGCTCGTTTTCTTTTGTTTTCTCCAATGTAGCAGCAATCGCTTCCAACGTTTGCTTTACTTGAAAAGCTGTTGTTTCCCTTGCCATTAACTGCTTATTCGTTTTGTTCAAGCGAAAGATTGTTACTAAACCACTGCCAATAACTAAGAAGTAAGATAAGGCCTTTAATAGATTCTTCAATACAAACTCCCCGCTTTCAATAAAAAAATAATATTCAGTTACTATTCCCTTCATTATAAGGTATTGAAACCCAATTCGTAAAAAAGAAAAATTCCTATCCGACTACTTGCTTTTCACCCAAAGTATGTTATATTCGATTTCGGGTACAATCTTTAAAAGGCATTAAAAATGAAACAAGCGATAAATGGAGTTGATATGCAGTGTTACACCAATTTTCACGAAACGAATTGGCGATAGGTAAAGAAGGTTTAGAAACCCTTAAAAATAGCACGGTTGCAGTATTAGGAATAGGCGGGGTAGGGTCTTTCTCAGCAGAAGCGTTGGCGCGTTCGGGTGTCGGCCGTCTTATTTTAGTGGATAAAGATGATGTGGATATTACCAATGTAAACCGTCAGATTCATGCACTTATGTCTACAGTGGGGCAACCAAAAGCTGATCTGATGAAAGCTCGTATTCAAGACATCAATCCTGACTGTGAAGTAATTGCATTGAAAATGTTCTACACAGAAGAAACGTACGAGGAGTTCTTCAGCTATGGCTTGGATTATGTTATTGATGCTTCTGATACGATTTCCTATAAAATTCACTTAATGAAAGAGTGTCTAAAACGCAAGATTCCTATGGTCTCCAGTATGGGAGCGGCAAACAAGATGGATCCAACTCGCTTTAAAATGGCGGATATTTCCAAAACACATACAGATCCAATTGCAAAAGTCATCCGCACACGCCTTCGTAAAGAAGGGATACACCGTGGGATCAAGGTGGTTTTCTCTGATGAAAGCCCAATTGTCATTCGTGAGGATGTTCGTAAAACGGTAGGAAATGATAACGCAGAAATTCGCAAAGCAAAAATGCCACCTTCCTCCAATGCATTTGTTCCTTCTGTTGCGGGACTTATCCTTGGCGGGTACGTAATCAACAACATCTTGAAAGATGTAAAAATCCAACGTGTCGGTGGAAAACAATAATAAAAGAAAGAAGGCCTCATCAACACATGACGAGGCCTTCTTTTTATTTTCACATCACTTCATCTTGTACGCCGTTGCCGGTTAATCTTCTTGCACGGTCCATGATCTGGACAAGCATTTCATAGTCTTCGTTTATCGCAACTTGTTGTTCTTCTAAATTCTTAAGCTGCTTTTCAAGGGATTGATTTTTCTGTTTCAGCAATTGATTCTCTTTTTGAAGCCTGTCACTTTCCAGCTGCAAGCGATAATCGGAATTCTGATGTTGGTGGAAATTTTGCAAAAAGTGAATGCAATCCTCAAGAGTAATGGAAGAAGATGCAGCCATAATTGCTTTTTCTTTTCGCACTGGAAGCGGTGCGTATTCTTCATCTTCTTCCATATCATATTCAAATGGTAGGCTGACCTTTTCCTTAGAATCTAATTTTGGTGCAGGCAGCCATTCCAATTCGATTGGTTGATTGGTAGCTTTCTTTTCTGTAACAGATTCGCTTTTTTGTTGTTGCTTTGATTGCTTTTCCTGCGCTCGCTTTTTCTCTTTTCGTTGTTTCTTTGCTATAGCAACGGCAGGTTCATATTTTTTTCTGACTTCTGCATTCCATCTGAATCCACATGCGGCAGATGTTCGATTTAAGGCATCCCCGACTTCTTCAAAGGCTGCAAGTTGCGTACCACCATCTCTTATGTATCGTAAAACAGTCTCAGCAAGCAATAAATCATCTTCATGGGACCATGCATCTTGTCTTACTTTCATTATAATCCACTCCTTAAAACGGTCGTTTTCTACCATCTTTTCCAGAAAAGAGGAGGAATATACGAAAGTTTACTAGATTAACATAAAAAATAAGGGGAAATGGGTCCCCCTTATCTTTTCTTCTTCGTTTTTTCATATATTTGCCCAAGGGCGGTTTCGAATTTGCTAGTGTCTTTAGGTTTGTAATAGGATTTATGTTTCAGTTTATCCGGTAAGTATTGCTGAGCAACCCATCCGCTTGGGTAGTCATGCGGATATTTATATTCATTGCCTCTGCCAAGTGCGGCGGCTCCTTTGTAATGTGCGTCCTTCAGATGGGCAGGAACTTCGCCTACAAGTCCTTTTCTGATGTCAGCCAAGGCTTCATCCAGCGCTTTATAGGCGGAGTTTGACTTAGGAGACAAGCAAAGTTCGATAACCGCATTTGCTAAAGGGATCCTTGCTTCTGGGAATCCAAGTCTTTCTGCCGCTTCAATTGCAGAGAGAGTACGTGCCCCCGCTTGTGGATTGGCCAAGCTTATATCCTCATAAGCGATTACAAGCAGTCTTCTTCCAATACTCACAAGATCCCCTGCTTCAATCAATCGCCCTAAATAATGAAGAGCTGCATCCACGTCACTGCCGCGAATGGACTTTTGAAACGCGGATAATACGTCATAATGCCCATCCCCATCTTTGTCATGATAGAAGCTTTTCTTTTGCAGGCATTCTTCAGCCGTTTCGACACCAATAAGTATTTTTCCATCATCATTTGGAGTAGTGGACAGTACGGCTAGCTCCAATGCATTTAACGCAGAACGGACATCCCCGCCGCAACCATTTGCAAAATGCTCCAATGCTCCGTCATCCAGTTCAACTTGATAGTCACCTAAACCTCGTTCTTCGTCTCTCACCGCTTGCGTGATGACTTGTTTGATTTCCGTTACAGACAAAGGATGCAGCTCGAAAATTTGGCATCTGCTACGAATGGCAGGATTGATTGCATGATAAGGGTTGCTTGTAGTGGCTCCAATCAAAACAATTCTTCCATTTTCAAGGTGAGGCAACAAGAAGTCCTGTTTCGCCTTATCAAGTCGGTGGACTTCATCCAAAATAAGGATGACCTTGCCTGACATCTTTGCTTCTTCTGCTACTATTTCCATGTCTTTTTTATTATGTACCACCGCATTTAATGTCCGGAATGCATATTGTGTACTGCCGGCAATGGCTGTGGCGATGGACGTTTTTCCTATTCCAGGGGGCCCGTAAAGAATCATAGAGGAGAGATGTTTTGCTTTTACCATTCGTTGAATGATTTTCCCTTCTCCTACAAGATGCTCCTGACCTACCATTTCATCTATGGTGCGAGGCCTCATCCTAAAGGCCAGTGGTTTATTGTTCATTTAAACACCTTCCTGCATACAATGACATCTAGTGTCCCATACCCACTGTACCATAATTAGCAACATGCATTAAAACAAAACAGACAAAATGTAAAACCTTTGAAATTATGCTATAATAGGATAGATTTTAAACAGAGACAGAAACGAGTAAAGACAGAAGGGTAGAGGCTGCATGCAAGGAGAGCGGAGTATAGGCAGAAGGTTGTTTTTGGCAAAATGGGCCATCTATTTTTTCGGGTTGTTCATTATGGCCTTTGGAATTGTCTTAATGATACGTGCTGACTTGGGCAGTGCGCCATGGGATGTCTTTCACATTGGACTCTTCTATCAAATCGGACTCACGATTGGTACCTGGTCCATTATTGTGGGCTTTTTTATTTTGATGATCTCTACTATGATTACGAAAAAGCTGCCTCCATTAGGAGCTTTTTTGAATATGCTTATGGTCGGAATCTTCATTGATTTGTATATGATGATCCCCCAATTGCACACGCCAAACCTGTTTATCGGGAAGCTTGCCATGCTCTTATTAGGTGTATTAGTCATTGGACTCGGAATTGGTGTCTACATTTCCTCCCGTTGTGGTGCAGGGCCAAGAGATAGCCTAATGATTGCATTGACGGAAGTGACAGGGTGGAAAGTGCAATATATTAGATTAGGAATGGAATTAGTAGTATTATGTTTAGGTTGGCTTTTAGGTGGACCTGTCTTTATCGGTACCATACTATTCAGTCTTACTATCGGGAGCATCGTCGGCCTGACGCTGCCTGCCTGTCAAAGGGCAACGGACTCATTACTTGAAAAAATTCAACATAAAAAAGATAAAAAGGTAACTTTTCAAATATAGAAACTGAATAGAAAGAGTAGAGGTGTTCGGAGATGAAAATTTCAACTAAAGGACGTTATGGATTGACCATTATGATTGAACTCGCAAAAAATGTAGGAGAAGGTCCACTTTCGTTAAAAACGATTGCGCAAACGCACGACCTATCGGAGCATTATTTGGAGCAATTAATTGCACCCCTTCGTAATGCTGGACTTGTAAAAAGTATAAGAGGGGCGTATGGTGGTTATATTTTAGCAGATGAACCAACGAAAATTACAGCTGGAGATATCATTCGTGTTCTAGAAGGCCCAATTAGCCCGGTTGAGGTAATTGACGATGAAGAACCAGCAAAACGAGAGCTATGGATTCGGATCCGTGATGCGGTTAAAGACGTATTGGATAGTACAACACTTGATGATTTGGCCAATTATGAAGGCGGAGATCAAGAAGCATATATGTTCTACATCTAAGCAGTGGAACAGGGGAACATTAACTAGAAGGAAAGGAGGCGTCCTCATTGAAACAGATTTATTTAGACCATGCGGCAACGTCACCCATTCACCCAGCTGTCCTCGATAGTATGCTTCCTGTCATGAGAGAGGATTTCGGCAATCCTTCCAGTATCCATCGATTTGGAAGGAAAACAAGGCACCTCGTTGATGAAGCAAGGCACGTTGCAGCTACTTCCATCGGTGCGAAAGAAACAGAAATCATTTTTACAAGTGGCGGAACAGAAGCGGACAATCTAGCCATTATCGGGGTCGCGCGAGCCAATAGAATACGTGGGAATCATATCATTACAACCCAAATTGAACACCATGCGGTTCTCCATACATGTGAACAATTAGAAAAAGAAGGCTTTGATATTACGTATTTGCCTGTAGATCAAGATGGACAGATTAAATTAGCTGATTTAAAAGCTGCACTTACCGACCAAACCATTCTTGTCACCATCATGTATGGAAATAATGAGGTAGGAACGGTTCAGCCTATTAACGAAATTGGCGATTTATTGAAGGAACATCAAGCTTATTTTCATACAGATGCTGTACAAGCTTTCGGACTTCTTCCTATCAATGTGGAAGAACAGGGCATTGATTTTCTTTCCATGTCCTCCCATAAAATCAACGGTCCTAAGGGAGTTGGCTTCTTATATGCAAGGTCAGGGACAACATTCTCCAATTTGACATATGGTGGGGAACAAGAACGCAAACGACGCGCAGGCACAGAAAATGTTGCTGGAATCGTCGGATTGAAAACAGCGATTGAATTAAGTATGGAGCAAGCAATAGAAAAAGTGGCATTGTATAAAAGCTTTAAAGAAACAATGCTACAAGTGTGGCGCGAAGAAGATGTGTCTTTTGAAGTTAACAGCGGTTCAGAAGAAACATTACCTCATGTGCTGAATGTATACTTTCCAGGTACCAATGTAGAGTCCTTGTTGGTTAACATGGATTTGGCAGGTATTGCAGTGTCTAGCGGGTCGGCATGCACAGCAGGATCCATCGACCCTTCCCATGTCCTAGTCGCCATGTTCGGAAAAGACTCTGACAAAATTGCTTCCTCCATCCGTTTCAGCTTTGGACTGGGAAATACAATCGAAGATATCACACATGCTGCAAACGAAACAGCCAAAGTCGTAAAAAGGCTAACGCGAAATAATAGATAATATAGTTAATTAGAATCACCTGTTGCTTGGAGTGTAAGGAGTGAGACTCCTACGGGGGGAAGTAGCTTGAGACCCCTGAAGCGTTGTGAGGAGGCTCAAGCACCGCCCCGCGGAAAGCGAACTCCTGTAACGCAAAGCAACAGAGTTATACAAATTTAATGATTAATTACGGGGTGATCAAGATGACAAAAGCACCAAAAGATACCCGTGTAGTAATAGGAATGTCTGGTGGAGTAGATTCGTCCGTAGCCGCCCTTCTTTTAAAAGAACAAGGCTACGATGTAATCGGCATTTTCATGAAAAACTGGGACGACACCGATGAATTCGGAGTTTGCACAGCAACAGAAGACTACAATGATGTCATCCGTGTCTGCAACCAAATCGGTATCCCTTATTACGCGGTAAATTTCGAAAAACAATACTGGGACAAAGTGTTCCAATATTTCTTAGATGAATACAAAGCAGGACGTACACCAAATCCTGACGTTATGTGTAATAAAGAAATCAAGTTCAAGGCTTTCCTTGAGCACGCATTGGACCTAGGTGCAGATTATTTAGCTACAGGTCACTATGCGCAAGTAGAATTCCGCGATGGCGAATACAAAATGCTTCGCGGCCTTGATGACAACAAAGATCAAACCTATTTCTTAAATCAACTGGGCCAAGAACAACTATCTAAAGTAATGTTCCCAATTGGCAATATCGAAAAATCAGAAGTGCGTGAAATTGCTAAACGTGCAGGCCTTGCAACCGCAACGAAAAAGGACAGTACGGGAATCTGCTTTATTGGAGAACGTAATTTCAAAGAATTCCTGAGTGGATACCTTCCTGCGCAACCAGGGAACATGTTGACCATGGATGGAGATGTGAAAGGAAAGCATGACGGATTGATGTATTATACGATCGGACAGCGTCAAGGACTCGGGATTGGCGGAAGCGGCGACCCATGGTTTGTTATTGGAAAAGATTTGGAAAAGAATGTCCTTTATGTAGGACAAAGTTTCCATAACGAATTGTTATATTCTGATTCCATCACTGCTACAGATATCAGTTGGGTGTCAGACAACCCACCAGCCGATGGTACAGAATGCACAGCTAAATTCCGATATCGTCAAGCTGATAACAAAGTGACGATTCAGCACTTGGAAGATAATAAAGTGAAGGTTATCTTTGATGAACCAGTTCGAGCGATCACTCCTGGACAAGCAGTTGTCTTTTATAATGGTGACGAATGTCTAGGTGGGGGAACGATTGATCATGTGTTCAAAAACAATGAAAAACTTTGGTATGTAGGATAAAAGTGAAAACCTCGATTCCATAAGGAATGGAGGTTTTCTCTATGATATACTAAAAAGACTGAGAAAATAGATGAGGTGTACGTAAAAATGAAAGATAATAATGCATTAGGTATTCAATACCTACAAGAAGGAAAGTACGAAGAGGCACTTTCAGCTTTTTCAAATGAGATTGAAGAGAATCCGGATAATGCGGTAGCATATGTGAATTTTGGAAATGTATTAAGTGCTGTTGGCGAACTTGAGAAAGCAATGAAGTTTTTTGAACGTGCGCTGGAAAAAGACGATACAATCGGAACTGCTCATTATGGTCTTGGAAATGTCTATTATCAGCTTGAAAAATGGAATGAAGCAAAAGATCAGTTTGAACTTGCGATGAAGAAAGGTGTTAATGACAGTGATATCTTCTTTATGCTTGGGATGACCCTATTACAATTTGAACAGTCGAAGCTTGCCCTGCCATATTTTCAACGTGCTGTAGAATTAAAACCTGAAGATGCAGAGGCAAGGTTTCAATACGGACTTTGCTTAGCAGGCCAAGGTCTGATTAAAGAAGCCACAATGGAGTTTGAAAAGGTAGTAGATGCAGATTCAATGCACGCGGATGCCTATTATAACTTAGGTGTTGCTTATGCCTACCAAGAAAACAGGGAAAAAGCGTTGGAGAATCTGGATAAAGCATTGGATGTACAGGCAGATCACATGCTAGCTGCACATGCGAAAAAAATTCTCACAGAAGAAAACTAGGGAACGGAGGGGAATTCCATGAAGGACCAAAAGCAGCAATCCTCCCTCGATTTATTCGAGGAACATGAAAAGTTTATTAAAGGATCCCATCTCGTCACGATTTTCCATAATGAATCCAATATGTATTCAGTGGTGCGTATCAGAGTGACGGAGACGAATGTTGCCTATGAAGAAAAAGAAGCGGTCGTGACTGGTTATTTCCCTCGCATTCATGAAGACGAGACATACATATTTTTCGGACAGATGAAGGAACATCCTCGGTTTGGACTTCAGTTTCATGTGGAGCACTTTCGTAAGGACATTCCACAAACAAGACACGGTATTGTCCAGTATCTTTCAAGTGATCTGTTTTCAGGCATCGGCAGAAAGACAGCAGAGAAAATTGCAGATGCGCTTGGTGAAAATGCCATTTCAAAAATACTCGAGAATCCTTCTGTACTTGATTCCATTCCAAAGCTTGCCGGTGATAAAGCAAAACTGCTTTATGATACGTTGATGGAACATCAAGGGTTGGAACAGGTCATGATTGCCTTGTCACAGTTTGGTTTTGGCCCGCAGTTGTCCATGAAAATTTATCAGGCTTATAAAGAGCAAACGATTGAAACACTGCAGAAAAACCCGTACGAGCTTGTGGAAACAGTAGAGGGTATTGGTTTTGCCAGAGCAGATGAACTTGGAAATCACTTCGGTATTTCTGGAAATCATCCAGATCGCATCAGGGCCGGCTGCTTGTATATGCTCGAACAGCATTCCATGCAGGAAGGCCATTGTTATGTGTTGGAAGACCAGCTTACGGAAGCGGTCGTCAGACTTTTAAATGAAAAGCAGCATGGCCTTGTCGCAGAGTCTGACATTTCTCGGGAAATTATGCAACTAACAGAAGAAGGGAAACTTAAAGTTGAGGAAGGCAAAGTTTACTTACCTAGCCTCTATTTTTCTGAGCAAGGAGTGGTTACAAATATAAAAAGGGTGCTCGAGCAAACCCAATATGCCGACCAGTTTCCTGAGTC
Organism: Bacillus sp. RO1; assembly: GCF_012524115.1. Lineage (GTDB taxonomy): Bacteria > Bacillota > Bacilli > Bacillales > Bacillaceae_I > Sutcliffiella_A. Next base: position 36,561 of record NZ_JAAZWB010000028.1, read on the forward strand.
AGAGTTCCTGCTTGCATTAGGTGAATTAGAAGACAGACTAAAGGTTCAGTATGCTCCTTCGCAAAAAGAAGCCATTCAGCAAGCATTAATGACGCCCATGCTTCTTTTGACTGGTGGACCTGGGACAGGTAAAACAACCGTAATCAAGGGAATCGTAGAACTGTACGCAGACCTTCATGGTTGTTCATTGGAACCTAATGATTACAGCAAGGATGATCCTTTTCCGATTATGCTTGTTGCCCCAACAGGCCGTGCTGCCAAACGCATGAGCGAAGCAACTGGGCTTCCTTCTTTGACTATCCATAGGCTACTCGGTTGGAATGGCTCGGAGGGGTTCCAACATGACGAAGAAAATCCCATAACAGGGAAGCTTCTCATTGTGGATGAAGTCTCGATGGTGGATATCTGGCTTGCCAATCAACTGTTCAAATCTCTCCCTGAGGACATACAGGTCGTATTGGTGGGAGATGAAGATCAGCTTCCTTCTGTTGGTCCCGGACAAGTATTAAAAGATTTACTGGCATCTAAAGTCATCCCTACCGTTCAACTGACTGACATCTACAGACAGGCAGATGGTTCATCGATCATTGAGTTGGCCCACGACATGAAGGACGGTGTAGTGCCCACAGACATTTCATCTGGTCAGAAAGATCGCTCCTTTATAAAATGCGGGCAGTCACAAATATTGGATGTAGTAAAAAAAGTATGTGCAAACGCGCAAAGCAAGGGCTATACGGCACGTGATATACAGGTGCTTGCACCTATGTATAGAGGAACTGCCGGTATAGATAAACTAAATGAAATGCTTCAGGAACTTTTTAATCCCAAAAGTGAACAGCGACGAGAATTGAGTTTCGGGAATGTGGTATACCGAACGGGTGATAAAGTGCTGCAGCTTGTCAATCAACCAGAAAGTAATGTATTCAACGGTGACATAGGTGAAGTAGTTTCCATCTTTTATGCAAAAGAAAATACGGAAAAACAAGACATGGTCATTGTTTCTTTTGATGGCAATGAAGTGACTTACACGAAACAAGATCTTGGGCAGATAACTCATGCCTATTGCTGTTCCATACATAAGTCCCAAGGAAGTGAATTCCCTATTGTCGTATTGCCTGTAGTGAAAAGCTATTACCGGATGTTACGACGAAATCTACTTTATACAGCAGTTACACGTGCTAAGCGTTTTTTAATTCTTTGTGGCGAAGAAGAAGCATTAAAACTTGGCGTGCAGCGTGCGGATGAAATGGCAAGGCAAACATCCTTAAAAGACAGGCTGCAAACAAAACAGTCCGAAACTTTACCAGACGAAGAAGTTATTGATCCTGTACTTCAAGAAGTCCCTTTCTGGAAAGACGCCAACATTGGCATGGAAAACGTAAGTCCGTATGACTTTATGGAAGAAGAATAAGGAAATACAAAAAAACTACAGTAACGTAGCTGATTGGAGTGGAAGGCGCGAAGACTCCTCGAAAATGCTAACGCATTTTCTTCATGCGATGAATCGCTTTCGAAGCCTTCCGGACCACCCATGGAAAGCGAAGCGACTGGACCGAAAATCAGCGGTCTTAGCCAATCTGGAAAACCTTTCGCAGTATCAACAAAACCAATCAGACAAAAGCTAGTAATGTTCGAAAAGAGGTGGATTCTTTGAGAACATTTTCTCGAGTGATTGGGATGCTAATTTACGATATGGCATCAGGCAATAAGATTGGCCGAGTGAAGGATTTTTGCATCGAAGAACCAGGACGCATCAAAGGGCTTATCATCGATGGAAAAGGCATATTCCATCGGGCGAAGTTTCTCCCCTTTTCATACATTCACTCATTTGGTGATGAAGGGATTATGGTGGGAGAACATACTCTTACCTCAATTACCAAAAAAGACGGACAAGTATATTATCATCACTTTCACGGTATAAAAGGGAAATCCTTTATAACCGGAGATGGCGATAAGCTTGGGTTGTTGGATGATGTATATTTTGAAGAGGAAACGGGCACAATCGTAGGATATGAGGTAACGGACGGTTTTTTTGCAGATTTGTCGGAAGGAAAGAAAATTGTAAAGAATCCTTCTGATCTGGTCATTGGAAAAGATACCGTCGTCGTTTCTGTACTATCTTAACGCGAGGTGTCAATGATGGTCCTTTGTTGTCCTAATTGCAAAAGTAAAGATATCGGTAAAATCGGTGTGAATCAGTATTATTGTTGGGGCTGTTTTATTGAGCTGTCCGTATCTAAAGGAATGGTCCATACTCATCAGGTAGAAGAGGATGGGACGTTAAGTTCTTTGGATGATTTATTTCATGAAGACGATCGACAAATTAGTATGTAACTAAAACTTGGGAGTGAGTCGCATGAACAGAGCTATGACATCCTTGTTAATGATTGGCCTTGGAGCCGCTGCCACTCGACTTAGCCGAAATAATGATGTGCAAAATTTTTTGGGAGATATAACTTCCAAACGTAATATGAAGAAGATGAGAAAGCAAGCCAAGCGATTGTTTTCTTAAAATGAGCCCGTTCCTTTAACAGGAGCGGGTTTTTTCATTGTATATAAACGTTAGGGTAATTCTAGATTGTCCTGATGAAGACCTCATTGACGAAAAAAAAGGAGAAGAGAGGTCCTCATAGAGGTGATGAAGGTCTCATCGACGAGAGAAAAGGAGAAGAGAGGTCCTCATAGAGGTGATGAAGACCTCATTGACGAGAAAAAAGGAGAAGAGAGGTCTTCATAGAGGTGATGAAGGTCTCATCGACGAGAGAAAAGGAGAAGAGAGGTCCTCATAGAGGTGATGATATGCTCCCTTTTAAGTAGACAGATTAAAAAACAAAAATCTGTTTCCGCGAAGGGGAGTATTTATAATGTCAAAAAAAGCAAACTCTTTCGATGTCAAAATCAATGTCATAAGGGCTTTGGAA
>NZ_JAAZWB010000029.1 GCF_012524115.1 Bacillus sp. RO1
TGTTTCTTCTCTTTCTTCGACTCAGCGCTTCATTCGCTACCTATTAGGACAATGTTTCTGCTTTTTCAGCGTCTCAGCGGTTCATTGGCTACCTATGAGTACAATGTTTCTTCTTTTTCAGCGTCTCAGGGGTTCATTCGCTCCCTATGAGGACAATGTTTCTTCTTTTTCGGCGACTCAGGGCTTCATTGGCTACCTATGAGGACAATGTTTCTTCTTTTTCGTCCACTCAGGGCTTCATTGGCTACCTATGAGGACAATGTTTCCTCTTTTTCAGCGACTCAGGGGTTCATTCGCTCCCTATGAGGACAATGTTTCTTCTTTTGCAGCGACTCAGGGGTTCATTCGCTCCCTATGAGGACAATGTTTCCTCTTTTTCGGCGACTCAGGGCTTCATTGGCTACCTATGAGGACAATGTTTCTTCTTTTTCGTCCACTCAGGGCTTCATTGGCTACCTATGAGGACTTTGTTTCCTCTTTTTCGTCCACTCAGGGCTCCATTGGCTCCCTATGAGGACAATGTTTCCTCTTTTTCAGCGACTCAGGGCTTCATTGGCTACCTATGAGGACAATGTTTTCTCTTTTTCGGCGACTCAGGGTTCCATTGGCATCCTATGAGGACAATGTTTCCTCCTTTTTACCCGTTCCGGGGTTCAATGCGTTCCGTTTTTCCCCTTACTTTCCTTTACGAACATGATTATGCTCAACCCTAAAAAAGCGATACCACTTAAGACCATTGAAGTTACCAGAAACCAAGGAGTCGGGGCAGGACCGTTTCCAATTGGACCTACTCGTGGTTTATTTTCATGATATATTGCATAAAAAGGAAGAGCAATCTTGATCAAGGATAGCACCAATAATATGTATTTTCTCATCTCCATCACCCCAACACCATTTTACCATTTCTTCCATAACTTAAGGTCTAACCACACAAAAAACCGAGCATCACCCCTGCCCGGTTTTTAAGAAAGTAAATCTTCTACTTTTTTTATATATTTTCTTATCGTGCTTGCGGATACCTCATATGTTTCCACCAGCTCTTTCTGTGTAACAGCGTAGCCGTTTCCTTTGCTCCAAACATAAGCGAATGCTGCTGCCCATGCTGGTGCGTTCGTAAAAGTGACAGCTTGTTTTAATGCTCTTGCATATAAATCAAACCATTCTTTTACTAGCATATCAGCTTGTTTTGTATTTAATAGTGATGCAATTTCATACCCATTCACGACATTTAATGGCACATCTTTACGTTTCAATAAAGCAAACATGGCAAATTCACGGACCGTCGACGTGACGAAGGATTGTTCCAGTACATTTTTGACTGTAGTCTTGCTAGAAGTACTTGATTGGAAAATATGAAAAAGCTGTTCCGCTTCTTCTTCCTCAACCGTTTTATCCTCCATTTGATTCCAAGGCTCCGTTCCTGCCTTTTCAGGATTCATTTCAAGTACTTTTGACCACGACTGTTCCGCAACTGTAAAGCGTTCCGTTTGATATGCTGCATTGGCAAGCCAGAAATAAAACGTCGCATCGCCTTGAAAACCGTTTTTCTGCAAAGAACGTAACCACTTGTAGGACAATTCGTGTCGACCAATCAACCCGAAAGTCGCTCCAAGCTTATAACGGTGTTCCACCAAAATAGGTGTCACTTTCTCAAGTCGGTTGGCTAGCTTGTTCATTTCCTTCACATTATTTTCGTAATGGAAAAAGACAAGCAAGTTACAAAGCGCATGCAAGTTTCCTGGGTTCTTTTCCAGCACTTCTTCCAGGACATCGCGAGCTTCTCCTAAATTCCCTTTGTAGAAGTAGGCTAAAGCCAGATTATTATACGCGGACCAGAATTGTGGATACTCCTCAATGATTTGTTCGAGCAGCGCCAACGCTTCATCTAGTTCCCCTTTTTCAAGCAAGCCTCTTGCATTCTCCTGCATGACAATGAGGTGATCCTGACCATCCACATAATCTTCCACTTCATCTACCTCGATTTCCAAAAGATCAATCAAATCCTCGGTATCCTCGACAAATTCCCCGTCTGGCTCCATCGTTAAATATTCCTCAGCATGCTTTCTTGCCTCTTGAAACAACCCCAAGTAAGCATAGTTATTAGCCAAGAAATAATGACAATCATGCATGTCCGGTGCCAAATCTTCTATAATATCTTCTAAAAGTTCATTAGAACGCTGATAATCTCCAAGCTCGGTAAGGACAATCGCCAGCTGACACATGATAGATGCATCACTAGGTTTCATCGCCTCCGCACGTTGGAGCCATTTTCTTGCCTTATATAAATCCCGCTTACGATAAGCACGGATTCCCTTTTGATAAAAATAATCGCCATTCTGCGCAAATGGGATGATCTTCGCAACTAGTTTCACATTCGGATTTTTTCCCATTATAGCCTCCATACAAACTTACTTACCGTTCGTAGTATAACATAAGAGAGGTTGGAAAGAATAGGTGGGAAATTTTGAGGTGTGCTGTATTTTCAAATAAAAACACTTTCCTAGCCTCGAAACCAGAAAAGTGTTTAACCAAGTTATTCTTCCTGTTCATCAGAGGGCTTTTTCGCATGCCGCTCCTCCAACACTGCCAACACTTCCTCCAAGTTAACGTCCTGTTCACGTAACAACACCATCACATGGAAGAACAAATCTGCAACCTCCCAGGTAAGCTCCCCGCGGTCACGGTTTTTCGCAGCGATGATTACTTCCGCCGCTTCCTCGCCAACTTTCTTCAGAATCTTATCCACACCCTCTTCAAAAAGATAGGTAGTATAAGAGCCCTCAGGCTTATCCACAGCACGAGAGGCAATGACAGATTCTAAGCGTGATAAAATGGAAGAAGATTTACTGGAGTCCGACGCACCTGAATCACCACCAAGCACTACCTCATGAAAACAAGTCTCCTCCCCCTTATGACATGCCGGACCATTCGGCTCCACCAGCACAAGCACCGCGTCCTGATCGCAATCGTAGCGCATCTCTACCACATGCTGCGTGTTTCCGGAAGTTGCCCCTTTGTGCCAAAGTTCACCGCGTGAGCGGCTCCAAAACCAAGTCTCCCGAGTCTCGACAGTTTTCACCAGCGACTCTCCGTTCATATATGCAAGTGTCAGCACTTCTTTCGTAGAGGCATTCTGCACAATAGCCGGGACAAGCCCCTTCTCATCAAACTTCACTGCTTCTAGATTGATCATCGAACCTGCACCCCTTTCTCCTTTAAATAGCCCTTCACTTCTTTTACGCTCGTTTCTTTGTAGTGGAAAATGGAGGCTGCCAATGCAGCATCTGCCGCTCCTTCTTCAAACGCATCCAAAAAGTGGGACGCTTCACCTGCGCCACCTGAAGCAATCACCGGAACGGAGACGGCCGAGCTTACCGCTTTAGTAAGCGCCAAGTTGAACCCCTTCTTTTCCCCGTCACTGTCCATGCTCGTCAATAATATCTCCCCGGCTCCCAACTTAACAGCTTCACGAGCCCATTCCACCACTTCCCAATCCGTTTCCCTGCGTCCGCCATGGGTATACACTCTCCACGAACCGAGGCTCTCGTCATACTTAGCGTCAATTGCAACAACGATACATTGTGAGCCAAAGTAATCGGCACCGGCCTGGATCAAGTAAGGATTAAGCAAAGCAGCTGTATTTAATGAAACCTTATCCGCACCGGCACGCAACAGCCGCTTCATGTCTTCAATAGAGTTGATGCCACCTCCGACAGTGAACGGAATCGCCAATTTAGCAGCCACCTGCTCGACGACATCCACCATCGTTTCACGTCCTTCATGGGAGGCAGAAATATCAAGGAACACCAGTTCATCTGCACCTTCTTCATCGTAAAAGGCAGCAAGCTCAACCGGATCACCCGCATCTCGGAGCTCGACAAACTGAACCCCCTTTACCACCCGTCCTTCTTTTACATCAAGACATGGGATAATTCGTTTCGTTAGCATTTACTTCACCTCTTCCAATGCACTGGCCAAATTGATTTTCTCCGTATAGATTGCTTTTCCAACAATGGAGCCTGACACGCCATCGCCGGCATATTTCCGAAGTGCCAACAAATCGTCCACAGAACTAACTCCTCCGGAAGCAATGACAGAAGCACCTGTCACACGAGCAAGTTCAACCGTCGCATCCACATTCGGTCCAGATAGCATGCCGTCCGTTGCGATGTCTGTGAAAATGAATGTTTCTGCTCCCGCATCCGCAAGCTCTTTTCCAAGCACGGTCGCTTTTACAGTCGACGTTTCCACCCAACCTTCCGTTGCCACATAACCATCCTTGGCATCAAGGCCAATTGCAATCTTAGCACCATATTTAGCAAGCATCGCCTTCACAAAATCTGGGTCATTAATTGCCGCACTTCCTAAGATCACTCTGTCTACACCGTTTTCCAAATAGCGCGCCACGTCCTCCGCCGTACGGATTCCCCCGCCAATCTGCACTTTTGCAGGCAGCTCGCGGGCCACTTGCAGCACAAAGCGGTCATTGACTGGCGAGCCTGCCTTGGCACCGTCAAGGTCCACCATATGAATCCACTCTGCACCCTGCTCCACAAATGTTTTTGCCATTTCAAATGGGGAATCGCCGTAAACTGTTTCCTTACTATAATCTCCTTGCAGCAGACGCACGCATTTTCCACCGCGCATATCAATAGCCGGATAAATGGTAAAGCTCATATTATCGCTCCTCTTCCTTCACAAGGTCCACAAAATTTTTCAAGATTGCCAAGCCGACATTGCTGCTTTTTTCCGGGTGAAACTGTGTCCCAAACACATTGTCGCGTCCCACTACAGCCGGCACCTGCACATCATATGTACTGCTTGCCAGTAGTTCCGCTTGAGCAAAATCTTTTATATAGTAGGAATGAACAAAATAAACGAAATCCTCTGGCACACCCTCCAAAAGCGGCGATGCCTGCTGGAATTCAAGTTCGTTCCATCCCATATGCGGTACTTTATAGGATGCACCTTCCGCTGTAACTCCAGGAAAGCGTTCCACCTTACCCTTCAACAGAGACAATCCTTCTGTTACGCCATTTTCTTCACTTTCCTCAAACAACAGCTGCATGCCAAGGCAGATCCCAAGTAACTTTTTCCCCCGTGCTACTTCTTCTTTTATAAAAGAATCAAGACCTGTTTCTTGTAAAATAGACATGGCGTCACGGAACGAGCCGACACCAGGCAGGATAAGGCCTTCCGTTTCAAACAAGACATCCCGGTCATTAGAAATGACATACTTGACACCCATCCGCTCTAAAGCCTTGCTCACGCTATATAAATTCCCCATTCCGTAATCTATGATGCCGATCATCTTCTATAACATTCCCTTCGTCGATGGTACCCCTTTAACTCGCGGATCAATCGTGGTTGCTTCGTCTAGTGCACGGCCAAGCGCTTTGAATATCGCTTCAATAATGTGATGAGTGTTCGTTCCATAATGCACTATCACATGAAGGTTCATGTGAGCCTCTAAAGCAAGCTTCCATAAAAATTCATGCACAAGCTCTGTATCAAATGTTCCAACCTTCTGGCTAGGAAACTCCGCTCTCATTTCTAGATGTGGACGATTGCTTAAATCGACGACCACTTGTGCAAGCGCCTCATCCATTGGAACAAACGCGTTTCCGTATCGTTTTATTCCCACTTTATCCCCAAGTGCATCTTTTAACGCCTGGCCTAGACATATTCCGATATCCTCCGTTGTGTGGTGATCATCGATATCCACATCCCCGTTTGCCTGCAGGTCCAAATTAAACTGTCCGTGTTTTGTAAAAAGGTCCAGCATATGAGTCATAAACGGAACAGGCGTCTCAAGCTTTGCCGCTCCTTCTCCATCTATCGTAAAAGCAAGCTGTATTTGGGTTTCTTTCGTATTTCTTTCTAAACTAGCCGTTCGTGTCATCACAATGTCTCCTCACTTTTCCTTGTTAGTAAATCGAGATTCCACCGCACGGGCATGCGCTTCCAATCCTTCTAATCGCGCAAACGCTGCAATTTTATCCACATTTTCTTTTAAAGCCTGTTCACTATACATAATCACACTGGATTTTTTCACAAATTCATCCACAGACAATCCACTGGAAAAACGTGCTGTCCCGTTAGTAGGTAACACATGATTCGGACCGGCAAAATAATCCCCCACAGGCTCTGAACTATACCTTCCTAGGAAAATAGCTCCGGCATGTTTGATGTACGGAAGAAGATTCATCGCCTCGGCTGTCATGACCTCCAAATGCTCAGGTGCCAGCTCATTTACCACACGTAGAGCTTCTTTTATCGTATCCGTAATAAAAATAGTACCGTATGCTTCAATAGAAGCTCGCGCTATTGCTTCACGCGGAAGTGTGGATAGCTGTTCTTCTACTTCATGAGCGACCTGTTCGGCAAGTACTGCTGACGTAGTCACGAGCACGCTTGAAGCCAGTTCATCATGCTCTGCCTGAGACAATAGATCCGCCGCAATCTCATTAGCCTTTGCCGTCTCATCCGCCAACACGACAATTTCGCTAGGTCCTGCAATACTATCAATATCCACAAGTCCATATACTTCTTTTTTCGCAAGTGCCACAAAGATGTTGCCAGGCCCAACAATTTTATCCACAGCCTGAATGGTTTCCGTTCCATAGGCAAGTGCTGCAACCGCTTGTGCTCCACCTACTTTATAGATTTCATCCACACCGAGAATATCTGCCGCCACCAACACTCCTGCAGGTAATGTCCCATCTGCAGAAGGGGGACTCACCATCGCGATTCTTTCCACTCCTGCCTCTTGTGCTGGGATGACATTCATCAATACGGAAGATGGATAGGCCGCTTTTCCACCGGGTACGTAAACACCGACCGCATCGAGTGCTGTTACTTGTTGTCCCAGAATCGTGCCGTTTGGTTTTGTGGATAACCAAGACTGTTTTACCTGTTTTTGATGGAATTCACGGATATTATCCGAGGCATTGTGGATAATGTTGATAACTTGTGGAGAAAGTTGTTGATAAGCAGCTTGGATTTCTTCTTTTGTGACTTTTAATGTGGATAGCTTTGCACCATCCCATTTTTCCGTGTATGAATACAGCGCTTTATCCCCTCGTTCTTTGACCGTTTGTAGGATTTGCAGTACTGCATCACGTTGTTCTTCTGTTCCTTGGTCAATTGAACGGCGCAATGACACCGATTCGCTCACCTTTTTTATCTTCATCATTTTTACACCTCTCCAACTACCTCTGCTAATCTATCCACAAGTTCATCTATCTGCTTGTCTTTTAACCGGTAACTCACAGGATTGACAATCAATCGCGATGTTATATCCACAATTCTCTCAAACTCCACTAATCCATTTTCCTTAAGCGTTCGTCCTGTGGATACGATATCCACAATCCGGTCTGATAACCCAATCAAAGGCGCCAGTTCAATAGAACCATTTAGCTTTACAATCTCTACCTGCTCCCCTTGTTCACGGTAATAGCTTGAAGCAATTCCAGGATATTTGGTCGCAATTTTGGGGGCAACATCCTTCATTTCCGTTCCGGGCAGCCCTGCCACCGCTAAATAGCATTCGCTGATTTTGAGATCAAGCACTTCATAGACATCACGCTCTTCTTCTAGCATCACGTCCTTGCCGGCAATTCCGACATCTGCCACTCCATGCTCCACATAAGTGGTCACATCCATTGGTTTGGCTAAAATAAAGCGCATGTTTTCATCCGGTACATCAATAATCAGCTTTCTAGAATCCTCCAAATCGGGAGGAATTTTATAACCTGCTTGAACAAGCAACTGAGCCGCCTCTTCAAAAATTCTCCCTTTTGGCATCGCGATTGTCAGTACGCTCATGCTTCGCTCTCCTTTCTAGCTTTTCCAAGGAAAAAGGTTACATCACTGAAGGACGCTGTGCATGCATCCACATTTTCCACACCTGCAATGTCCTGAAGGATTACTTTTTCCCCTGCTTCTCTTTTAGAAGTGGCAAATGCGATTGCCTCTTCTCTTCTTTCTTGACTGAACAGTACTCCCAGTATCTTCACTTCCGTCTTCTTTACACCTTTTGCTTCTAGAAGACGGTCTAAGTGGATTCCGAACCCTGTGGCCGATTTCTCACGGTTGAATTTTTGGAACAGCTTATCATATCTTCCGCCATTTCCGATCGGGAAGCCTATGTTTCCTGCATACGCTTCAAACACAATCCCCGTGTAATAACTCATATGACTGACAATATTTAGATCCAGCTTCACAAACTCTGCGACACCATAAGCTTCTAACATCGTCCACAGCTGCTCTAGCTCTTGGATTGCTTTTTTACCCGCATCTCCATCCAGCACTTCTTTTGCAAGCTCAATGTTGGACGAATCCCCTCTTAACGTTAATAAATTTAGCAGGCGTTTTTTATCGATAGAGGATAGCGGCAGATTTTTCACATGCTCGCGATACCCTACGTAATTTTTTTCATATAGGTATCTTCTTAAGGTTGCCGCGCGTTCTTCATTACCTACTATGTCGAGGAAGATCTCCTGCAAAAATCCGATATGACCAATTGCGATGGTAAAAGTTGATAACCCTGTGTTTTTGAGAAGTGCCACAAGCAAGGCAATCATCTCGGCATCGGCACTGATGGATCGGTCACCGATGCACTCCACACCTATTTGCTCAAATTCTGCCGGCCGACCCGCTTCATTTTGTTGCGCACGGAAGACATTGGCCGAGTAAGCAAGTCGCTGCGGATAACCTTCATTTAAAAGTCTTGAAGCAGCCACCCTTGCAATGGGTGCTGTCATGTCTGGCCTTAACACAAGTGTATGTCCTTGCTGATCTAGTAACTTGAAAAGTTGCTGATCGAGGATAGCGGATGCTTCGCCCACCGTTTCGTAGTATTCAAGGGTTGGGGTCTCCATGAACTGATAGCCCCATTGACTGATTTCTGCTGTCATAGTGTTTTTGACATTCTGTTTTGCTTCATATAAGGAAGGAAGCGTGTCCCGCATTCCTAATGGTTTTTCAAACATGAATGGTTTTGACATGTGGATACCCACCTTTTAAAATAATCTGAAATCCTTTAGTTCGCTAATATGGTAACATACTAACAAAATGAAACTTTTAGGTCAAGTGTTAACGGTTTGGGGTGTGTCTTTCTATATTTTGGGTAAAAAAAGGCACTTTATCCTTGGAGACAAAGTGCTTGTTATATAGAAGGCTTAATTGTATTTTTATGAAGACTTCGCTCGCTCAAAACTGAGGCTAGACAAGTCTTCATATCGGGTATGAGGACTTCTCTGACTCAATATTTCGGCTAGACAGGTCTTCATTCTGGGTATGAAGACTTCTCTGGCTCAATATTTCGGCTAGACAGGTCTTCATTCTGGGTATGAAGACTCCTCTGGCTCAATATTTCGGCTAGACAGGTCTTCATCCAGGGTATGAAGACTCCTCTGGTTCAATATTTCGGCTAGACAGGTCTTCATTCATGCTATGAGGGCTCCTCTGGCTCAATATTTCGGCTAGACAGGTCTTCATCCAGGGTATGAAGACTCCTCTGGCTCAATATTTCGGCTAGACAGGTCTTCATTCTGGGTATGAAGACTCCTCTGGCTCAATATTTTGGCTAGACAGGTCTTCATTCATGCTATGAAGACTCCTCTGGCTCAATATTTCGGCTAGACAGGTCTTTATTCTGGGTATGAGGACTCCTCTGGCTCAATATTTCGGCTAGACAGGTCTTCATTCATGCTATGAGGACTCCTCTGGCTCAATATTT
>NZ_JAAZWB010000003.1 GCF_012524115.1 Bacillus sp. RO1
AAAGAAGTGATCTTCGAATTCATTCATTCCCACCGGAATGAACACACCGTGGTGTTGATGTGTAGAGTTCTTGGTGTGTCTACATCTGGCTATTATTTATATGTGAAGCGATTGGATCGTGAGGAAACGGAAAGAGAACAATGGAGAAAGTACGTTGATGAACGTATTCTCTTTCATTTCGCTGATAACCATGAAACATATGGTAGTGTGAGAATTCACCGTAAGTTAGTGAAAGAAGATAAAATAGATGTTTCTTCTAAAACGGTTGCCAATCGAATGAGAGTGTTAGGTTTGTTTGCCACACCGCCTAAAATATATACCGTCACAACAGATTCTAATCATTCTAATCGTACGTATAACAATAACTTGAACCGTCAGTTTAACCCAGATGCCCCTAACAAAGTTTGGGTGACGGATATCACCTATATCCCTACTCATGAAGGTTTCTTATACTTTAATCCAATCCTGGACTTGTTCGGCAGGAAGGTCATTAGTTATGCCATAGACGACAAAATGGACCGTTCCTTGCCTCTTCGAGCTTTAAAAGAAGCCATCAAGCTGCGTCAACCGAAAGAAGGTTGGATACATCATTCGGATAAAGGAACTCAGTACTGTTCCAATGACTATATTGATGAGCTTAAAGAAGCAAAAGCGAAAATTAGTATGAGTAGGAAAGCCACTCCCTATGACAATGCCTGTGCGGAGTCGTTTTTTGCATCATTGAAGAAGGAGTATCTGAATAAATTTGTGTTTAGGACAAAAGCAGAAGCAATGGGAGCAGTGCAACTTTACGTTGAGTTTTACAATAGGAAGAGGATGCATTCCACATTAGAATACGCCACACCCAATGAGTACGAATTGGCATACTTTAAGGCGCAAAAAGAAGACGCCAATAAATCTCATTTAACCTCTGCTTAAAGGATCAATTTGATTTTTAATTGATCCTTTAAGTAGAGGCGTGCAAGCGAAGTGGAACACGTAGCGCGGAAGAAAAAATACGCCAATCCAGTACAGATTAATGTCTATTTTATTGACAGAACTCCATGTTCGGTCACTTTTAAGCGAGGTTTGGACATTTAAATTTTCGGTTCGGACAAAAAGACAAAAACTTCGGTCAACTTTAGAGAAACTTCGGTCAAAAATGCGAAATCTTTGGAGGTAGTATGAAAAGTGGACACAGGGATTGGCGTCATGTTTTAATCAAAACTAACAGATAAAAGGACGTGTTAAACATGACGAAAAAGAAAAGCTACTCTCCAGAGTTTAGGGAATATGTG
>NZ_JAAZWB010000030.1 GCF_012524115.1 Bacillus sp. RO1
TCAAGCACCGCCCCTAGGAAAGCGAAGCCATTTGTGGAGATCAACAGCGGTATTTAGAGCCAATACCTATGACACCTAAATTGTTCGTCTTTTATTAGGCTTTTTTAGTTTTGTCCCAGCCTCTTTCTTTTTTCTACTCCACCGTTACAGCCGTCCCGTACGCAATGATCTCAGAGGCATTTGCCATCACACTTGAAGTCTCCAATCGCACACAAATAACCGCGTTCGCTCCTTTGCTTTTCGCATCTTCCACCATCCGGCCGATTGCTTTTTGACGAGCCTCCTGCATCATTTCTGAGTATTCCTTAATCTCCCCACCGACAATGGTTTTTAATCCAGCCAAAAGATCCTTCCCAATATGCTTGGACTGCACCGTGCTTCCTTTGACAAATCCCTTTAGATCCACAATCTTTTTCCCAGGTACAGACTCAGTAGTCACTATAATCATTTTTGTCATCCTCCTCTTTTTCCTTGGCCCGCTCCACAATCAGCACAATGAAGAGTGCGATGATTGCAAGCACGTAGAATATGTAAAACAAAACCCCTAACCAAATATTAACGACAAGCAGTGCCAAACCGACCACTTGTCCCAATATTGATACAAGTAATAGCACCTTCTTCACAGTTTCAATCATCTTTTTCCCTCCACCAATAACTATTCACCATCCAAGATGAAACTCCTGTCCACTATGGAAAGTATATTTTCTCCCAATCCTTTTCATACATGATTAGGCCAACTTTGCTCATCATAAAGATGAATGCCACTTTAAGGAGAGATGAAAACGATGCAAAACCAACCTAACCAGCAAGGACAAAATATGAATCAAAATCAAATGCCGCCAAATATGAATATGAATATGCCAGGTTCACAAACGGCAAGCACAAACCATGGTGGACACGAGCTATATGATGCTCATGAAGTGATTGCTACGATTATCAATATGTTGGATCAATACCAAATGTATGAGCAGCATATCCAGGATCCAGTGTTAAAAGATATCCTGACACGACAAACAGCATTTGTAACCCAGATGTACAATACGATTGTGGAAAGCTTCCGTACCGGTCAAAAGCCATCCGTTTCCACTCAAGTCTATAAAATGACCCAAACACATGATGTAGTGTATGGAATTCAACCGACACAGCCGAAAAAACCGAATCAGTCAGTGAGTGACCTTGCTGACAACGGCCTTTCCGCTTATATGCTTGGTCACACAAAAGGACTTGCAACTCTTCTTGCCATGACGGCACTTGAAATGACCAATCCGGTGTTGCGTCGTGTTGTTGCAGACAGCGTGCCAAACTTCATTGAAATGAGCTATGAGATATTCTTGTACCAAAATAAACATCAATACTACCAAGTGCCACAGCTAGCTATGCAGGATATGAATACGATGCTACAAAGCTATGTGACAGTCCCTAATCAAGGGCAAATGCCACACTGACATAAAAAACGACTCCTGCAAATGTTATGCTGGAGTCGGTTTTTCTATTAGCAACATGTCTATTTAAGATTCTTTCCAATATATTTCACAATCTTACGCAATTCAGATACAGATGGCCTGCCAAATGGACTTGTCTGCTTTTGTTGATAGAGTAGCTTTCCCTTTTCATCTACAAGGAAGTAGGCTGGTTCTCCATGAATACCGTGATCTTCATAAGGGGCATCTTCTCCATGATAGTAAACACCATACGCCTCTAACGCTTCAAGATTTGGATCTGATAGTACCGGCATAGTCAGGTCGTATTCCGACACCATGTCCTTTAGTTTTTCCACCTCTTCTGTAGAAATGGCCAAGACATGAACCTTTTTATCCTCAAAATATCCTTTGCTTTCCTCTAATTCCTTCAATTCATTTTGACATACAGGACACCATGATCCGCGGAAAAATACAATCAAATGCCATGCCTCATGCTCCTTTTGGTGAGATTCAAACGAGAAAGTCTCCCCTGTTGTTTGAGTGAGTTTAAATTCAGGTGCTTTGTCTTTTAATTTAAGATATCCCATATTCGTTTCCTCCTTTTATTTCAAATTCAAAATGCCATCTAGTGAATCAAATGTGTGATCTGGGACTAATCCCAATTCTTCTTGCGGCAAATGGTTTCGGTTAATCCAAGCAGTTTGAAAACCAAAGTTTTTGGCACCGCTAATATCCCAACCATTTGAAGACATGAAAAGTACCTCTTCTCTTTTTACATCCAACACTTTCAGCACACTTGTATAGGAAGCTGGTGTAGGTTTATACTGCTTGATGTCATCGACACTGATGACGTGATCGAAATAGTTGTTCAATCCTGCTTGTTCCAACAAAGGCTCCAGCATGTCACGTGACCCGTTGGAGAATACCGCCAGAACCTTCCCTTTCTCTTTAAGGGTGCTTAATACATTCTGCACTTCCTCATAGGCACGCAGAGGAATATATTGTTCTAAGAGAGAATCCACTTCTTTGTGAGAATAAGAAATGGACAGTTGATTTAAAGCATACTTCAGAGAATCCTCTGTTACGTCGGAGAACTTTTCATAATTCCCCATCAGTTGACGAAGGAATGAGTACTCCAATTGTTTTCTCCTCCATATTTCACTAATCTCCACTCCTCTCCCATCAAATAATTCATCCGCTTTTTCTTTTACAGAATGAACATCGAACAGGGTTCCGTACACATCAAACACGAATGTTGTGATAGTTGAGTGCAATATTTAACACTTCCTTTAATCGTTGTCTCTTTTTAAATTTCCCCCTGTAGGAAAATGTAAACAGCTTTATATGCTAAAAATGTTCTTAATAAAAAAACAAACACACCTTCGAGAGTTGGTAGGTGTGTTTGTTAGTATTTATCCTCAACCTCTCACCGTAGGCTTCGTCAGCTTACATGCCGGATAGCTAATAGACGGTGCGTAATAAGATAGCTTTCTCATAAAATAGCATGATTCGGGAAAATGATGTTCGAGGAATCGTAGGGTGCTTTGGTTAATGAGTTCGTCGTTCAGATAAAGTTCCAGTACTTCAGATACCAAATTATTAAACTTCACTACCTCCACCGACACTTCCTTCGCGAATCGCATCTGGGCAGGGAAGCCAGGTTCTGCAAAATGGAGATAGCCTTCCATCATGTCGTTTTTCACAATAAACTGCGAGAACCTTCCTCTCACTTGATTGGCCCTTTCAACCAGTGCAAATTCCACTCCATCTAGCATTCTCAATAATAAGGCGGCGTGCCCCAATTGATCATCTAGCCACATGCTTAACAATTCAACAAGTGTTAACGCACGATAGTCTTCCCCCTGAACGTAGCTTTCTAAGATCCTCAAATACTCCCTATTTTCCAAAAGCGTCCCGTTCAAATAAGTTGGAGTCAAATTCAAGTTGACCTTGTTGAAAAGTCTTAGGTTTAATAGGTTTCCTTCAAACAAGTAATACTTGTAAGCCACCTCATTTGCCATTTCTGAAAGCCTGATCATAGGTCTCGAATCCACAGGGGCGTCTTTCGGAACCTTCTTCAGCTCCCGCTCCACTTTTCCAAAAGTCTCAATAAATGTTTCCGCCTGCTTGACCCATTTCTTTTCTTCCGGAGATAGATAGTCTCTTATAAAATAGGCATGATCCTTTAAGATGCCAAGCCAAAATTCATGCTCTTCCCAGGGAGTAATTGGTTCATAGCTCATTTTGTCCCCTCCTCTTTATACAACTTATTTAATAGGAGTGGTTTTCATGATAAGGAAAAGCGCAGTTTACATGGTTAACTAAGCTGCGCTTTTCTGAAATCAATCTATATCTTCCATATTTATCGTACGGTTTTTGAGCGCTCCAGAATGAATGACCTTTACATTTAAATCGATTTCCTCCAACAAATTATCTGATAATATAAATTCTCCCTCATCTAAAATTGAATTCCACATCTCATTCTTATTTCTGAATAGGATATGCTCCAATCGAAAAAAATCCGTATCATTCTGTACACCTAGATTGAATAAATCCTTAATTTCCTTATGTATTTCTTCCTTTAAACCCGCTTCCATTTCTTTCAAACTTACAATTTTATTTGCATCTCTATTTGATATGATTCCCTCAAGAGAAACCTGCACATCGAAGCGGGGCGAGCCCACACCTTCAATCGGTTTTATATCCACCTTATTTTTCTCAAAAACAATATTAAAGTCTGGCTCTCCCCTATTGTCCATCACTTGTATTGCAGCTCTTTCCATCTCAGGGGTAACCCAGCGAAGTCCTTTCAGTACCTCAAGCGTATAGAAGCCTTTGAATTCTTTATTTTTAAGAAAAAAAGCCCCATCTATTTCCAGTTTCGGATCAGGTTCCATATTATGAACCCAATGGTTCTCATTAATATGGATAGATGGAAGATAGGTGGTTAGGGCTGGTTCATATAATTCTCTTACAAACTCTTGAAGCTTTATTGGACGGATAGTAGAACTTTGTTCATAAGTACCCAAAGGACGGTGCATAATGGTTGCTAATGCTGATTGATTGAAGAAGCTTGTGGTAGAAAAAACCTCCTTGATGGGGGCGGTTGTTCCAAAGATCCACGTTGTTAAACGGAGCTCGTAATATCTTGTCAGCACATCAAAAATATGATGGAACCCTTCTTCCAATGCGGTTTCACTGACTAGAATCGTATTTACGTGTGCCCAAAGGAGCCGTTCTTGTGAAGTATTATATGCTAGGGAGAGTGCTTCATCGAATGTTTTCCCTTTAGTTTCTGAGACCCATACAGAAGGTTTCCCGCTGCTGCCGTTAGCTCCTTGAGAATTGAAACTGATTAACTGAATATATCCTATATATTCACCATCCCTGAAATCCACTCCGATTGCGGTAACATAGTTCAAGTTTTGAACCTCTTTGATATCTGTGCAGCTTGTTAGAAACAAAAGAAGGATTACCAGTATTCCCTTCATCATCATTTGAAGGTTCGCTCTCATTCTTCCTGTCCCCCTTTCCGTTGTGCCATTTGTGCTTTAAACTGACGGTTTTTAAAAGGGTTAACAAGCAAAGCTGATAAAATATCCTTTAAATTTAACGTGGAAACCGGTTCTAGATACCCCACCTTAAATGACTCCAATCGAGCCAAGTAAAATAAGATGCTAAATAAACCTAAAAACACTCCATAGATACCCAAAAACACACCTAACAACATTATATAAATTCGTAATACACTTACGGTCCCTGTCAGTGATTGGTTCACCAGAGTGAAGGTTGCTACCGCTGTCAAAGCAACCACTACAATCATGGTGGCAGAGGCCAAACCAGCTCTTATTGCAGCGTCCCCAATAATCAATCCCCCTACTATTGCAACTGTCTGTCCCACTGCTTTTGGCATCCTGATTCCGGCCTCTCTTAGCAGCTCGAACAACCCCAGTATAAAGAACGCTTCCAATCCTAACGGTATCGGCAGCCCTTCTCTCGATAGGGAAACGGTATTTAAGAGTTGAAAAGGAAGCTGATCCACATTTACAGAAGATATGGCAATCCAAAAACCCGGCAGCATAACCGCTATAAGAAAACCAATAATTCGAAATATCCTTTGAAAGGCCACAGTATGATACGGATAATGAATATCTTCGGGTGATTTTAACAAAACAAAAACATTATTAGGCCCAATCAATATCATCGGGGACCCATCAACAATGACTATGAACCTTCCCCGCAAAATACACTCCACCGCAAAGTCAGGGCGCCCGATATAATCAAATAATGGAAATAATGAAAAGGTGCGGTTTGACAACCATTGCTCCAATTGTCCACTACTTACCAAGCTTTCTGTTTCCATTTGCTCAAGCCTACTTCTTACCTCACTCAGCATCTCCTTATTTACCCTATCATCCAGATACATTAGAGAAACTGCTGTTTTACTTATCGTTCCAATTTCAAAATTTTCATTAAACAAATAAGGAGATTTCAACCTTTTACGGATAAGGGCTGTGTTGATCTTAAGCTCTTCAGTAAATCCGTCTTTCGGTCCTTTGATGGAAACCTCTGTATTGGATTCGGAGGGCCCCCTTTTTGGCACATCGGTAAGTTCAAAAGCCAGAAAGTAATTCTTGTGTGGTTGAAATACGATAAAATACCCTGAGAAAACTTTATCGACTAACCCACTCATGGAACTCACTTTTTCCATTGGAGGTAATTCGCTTTCAACAATAGCTTCCTTTTGAATTTGAACATACTCTACTATAGCGTGAAAATACTTATTTACTTGGCTGATATCTACCATTCCCACGCAATAAAAAGCGGAAAGTTCCCTATTTTTCTCTTCTATTGGAATAAAATGGATATCTGCATAATTTTCAAAGTAAGCTTCCAATTCACCATTAAGAAGGTTGTGTTCTTTCAAAAGAGCATCTAATGTTTCCAGTCTTAGACATGGTGATGATGAATTCCTCATATAGTACCCGTTCCCTTCACCTTTTGCGGAATAAAGCTTATTACAAGCAAGCCTATGGTAAGAATCATTCCAATCAGCAGTAACCCAGGATAAAAATAATTACCAATGGCATTTTGCATCCAAAGATCGCTAATTGGCAAAATGCCTACAAAGAGTAAACACGAGGAAGATGTCCAGAATATGACAGACTTCAACTTATTTGATGTAAACGCGATATCCTTAAGGAAATACAAACATAAAGCAACCCTGATCACCGAACCTGATATTAATTGAAAAACTGCAAAAAAATCTAAATGGGAAACATGTTCCCCAAGCTCTACTAATCGCCACTGTTCTAATGCCGGAAAGCGCAAAACCGCTGCAATATTAGGTCCAAACGAAGCAATAGCCCCAAGTAAAGGCCCTAAAATAAGTCCAATTAATATTGTAACCAATAGCAAAAGCTGCCAAAGCACAAAAGGCTTCTTCAAATAGTGTTGCAAAAGCAGTATCAGCAGAATATCCACACTGCCTCCAAGAACGACCGTAATACCGCTAATGATTGGAGAACTACCATTCACAAGGATTGGAAACATATAGGAGTAATCCTTATTAGACATGGTAGAAAATGCTACAAAATAGCCAAGAACCCATACAATTGGCAATAAAAATGTAGCGCTGTACACAATAGTCTTTAAATTTGAACTAGCCCCCCAAACACATAATAGGAGGAAAGGAAGGACGACAATCCATTGTGGTGTGAGAGGAAGAAAGTATATCTTAATGGATGTAATAAAATCATAAAATGATATAAAAGCAATGATGGAAATATGGAAGAAATAGATGAACATGATACTGGCGGAAACAACTCTTCCCGCGCGTTTAGCAATCCAGGTAGAGAGCTTCATATTTTGTTTATTTCGAGACATGATGAAATATAGAACCATCCCCCAAATCAGCAGGATACCATACCCTGCCAACACACAAACCCAAGCATCTCGCTTTGCTACAAATAATAGATGAGGCAACATAAGAACATGATTAGAAATCCCGATAAACAGAATGATGACAAATGATAGTTGTAGACGGGAAAAAGTCATGTTGTTTCCTCACTTTCAATCGATGGTAGTATTTAGTAGTATGAGTGGAAACACTTCAATTATTCAAAAACTCATAGTAAAAAAGAGGCTGGGACAAAACTAAAAAACCTTAATAAAAGACGAACAATATAGTTATCATAGGTATCGACTCTAAATAACGCTGTTGATTTCCACAAATGGCTTCGCTTTCCTAGGGGCGGTGCTTGAG
>NZ_JAAZWB010000031.1 GCF_012524115.1 Bacillus sp. RO1
AAAACTCCTGAACATTGTCCTCATACGTTGCCTATGACTCCCGGGCAACACCGATACCCCTAAACATTGTCCTCATTTAAACCCTATGACTCCCGGGCAACACCAATCCCCCTGAACATTGTCCTCATTGAAACCCTATGACTGCCGGTCAATACCAATCCCCCTGAACATTGTCCTCATTTAAACCCTATGACTACCGGGCAATACCAAAACTCCTGAACATTGTCCTCCTACGTTGCCTATGACTCCCGGGCAACACCGATACCCCTAAACATTGTCCTCATTCAAACCCTATGACTCCAGGGCAACACCAATACCCCTGAACATTGTCCTCATTGAAAACCTATGACTACCGGGCAACACCAAAACCACTGAACATTGTCCTCATACGCTCCCTATGACTACCGGGCAACACCAAAACCACTGAACATTGTCCTCATTGCGACCCTATGACTCCCTGGCAACACCAATACCACTGAACATTGTCCTCATTGAACTCCTATGACTCCCTGGCAACACCAATACCCCTAAACATTGTCCTCATTGAACTCCTATGACTCTCTGGCAACACCAATCCCCCTGAACATTGTCCTCATTAACTCCCTTGATTCTCTGTACTCCCCAAAAATTCTCAATGATCCGGGAACTAATACTTATCAAATAAAAAACCCTGGTATATACCAGGGTTTTAAAAAATATTATGCAGAGAAAACAATGTCTACATTTTTCTCCACAACTACTTTTTGTATTCGATGCTTTTTTACTTCTTCTATATGAATGACGAAGCTTTCACACTCCACTCTTTCTCCTTTTTTCGGAAGATAGCCGAGCATATCAGAAATCCAACCACCTAACGTGTTAGCCGTGGATTCTGCTACTTCAAGTTGAAGCAGCTCCGTAAATTCTTCCACAGGAAGACGTCCATCCATACGGAATTTCAATTCATCGAGGACTTCCACCAAGTTTTCATTTTCGTCATGCTCATCCCAAATTTCCCCAACAATCTCTTCAATAATATCTTCAATCGAGATAATACCCGCAGTCCCACCATATTCATCCAGAACGATGGCCAGATGATTTTGTGAAGTCTGCAGCTCCTTAAGAAGGTTAGATATTTTGGCAGAACCGATGACAAAAAACGGACTGCGTGCAATTTCTCTTAATGAAAAATTCGGGTTCTGCACGTATTGGGCAAAGAAATCTCTATGTGAAATCACTCCGATTATATTATCTATGGACCCTTGATATACA
The DNA here is from genome assembly GCF_012524115.1 of Bacillus sp. RO1. Taxonomy (GTDB): domain Bacteria; phylum Bacillota; class Bacilli; order Bacillales; family Bacillaceae_I; genus Sutcliffiella_A. The sequence goes on from NZ_JAAZWB010000031.1 coordinate 1,252, forward strand.
GGTAAGCGTGAATATTGCTCTTTTATAAAAATGTCTTTAATTTCTTCAATAGACGTATCCTCCGAGATGGCCACTACATCTGGTCTTGGCGTAAGGATATCTTTCACGACAATATCATCAAACGCTATTGCATTGTGCAGTAATTCTCGTTCTTGTGTGAGAAAAGTCCCTTCTTCTTCCCCAATTTCCACCATCGCTATGACGTCTTCTTCTGTTACGGTAGGCTCCTCCTTATCTGCACCAAGAAGTTTTTTGATACCTACTTTTAATTGGACGAACAACCATGTAATTGGATAAAAGAGTTTCATGACTGTCATTAAAGAAGCAGATATTATTAGTAAATATTTTTCTGCATATTGTTTTGCTAAAGATTTCGGCAAAATCTCCCCAAAAACAAGGACTATTATCGTAATAATTCCTGTCGTGATTGCTAATGTACTGCCACCAGGGCCGTATAATTGCGTAGCAATGTTTGTAGCTATAGCTGCCATTGCTATGTTGACAATATTATTACCTATTAGGATTGTAGAAACACTTTGATCAAAGTTTTCTGCCATGTTTAATGAGCGTTTTGCTCTTGCATTGTTGTCTGCCTGATTACGTAGTCGCACTTTGTTCACACTCGTAATAGCCGTTTCAGATGCCGAAAAATATCCTGATAATATTAACAATGCCCCTAATAAAATTATCGAGTCATAGGGTATACTATCCAAGTTCTCATCACTCTCCTACATATATATATAATAAATATATTTTGAAACGGGAAATTTAGCAATAAAAAAGCAGAAAAACACATAAAAATTTTGTATTTTTCTAAAAATTTATTTCTATTGAGAATGTGAAAAAGCCATGTTATAATTATCTTGAATTCGAGATATCTTAAATAAAACCATTTTCATAAAAGGAGTGATAACCTATGGAATTATTGGGTTTACACCACGTTTCTTTATTAACTGCCAAAGCAGAAAAGAATTATCATTTTTTCACAGAGGTTCTTGGAATGCGACTTGTAAAAAAGACCGTTAATCAAGATAACACCTCCTCTTATCATCTGTTTTATGGTGATGCAGAAGGAAATCCTGGAACAGAGATTACCTTTTTCGATATACCAGGACTGGGCAGAACACATGAAGGCGTTTCGAGCATTTCTTCAACTTCCCTGCGGGTGGCAACAACCGAATCACTTCGTTTTTGGCAACAGAGATTTCAGAAACTCAACATAAAACAAGAAGAAATAAAACAGCGTGCAGACAGGGACACTTTAGCTTTTGAAGATTATGAAGGAACTAAGCTATTATTAGTGGCTGATAACGGAGAAATGGGTGTACCAGCAGGTGTTCCATGGGAAAAGAAAGACATTCCGAAAGAACATGCCATTATTGGACTTGGGCCAGTAACTTTGACGGTTAAATCCTCTCTTCCGACCACAAGCATCTTAACCAATGTGCTTGGCTTTCAGCATAAAGGGTCATATCCTTCTTCTAAAGGGGATTTCCCTGCAATTGAAGTGTACACAACAGGGGCAGGCGGGCCAGGAGCAGAAGTGCATATTGAGACAAGGCCTGATCTTCCACCTGAAAGAATAGGACGGGGTGGCGTACACCATGTAGCATTCCGCGTTCCAAACAAAGAGGAGTTCCAAAAGTGGGTACAACGAGTAAGAGAGACTCGCCTTCCGAACTCAGGAGAAGTAGAAAGATATTATTTTAAAGCACTCTACTTCAGAGAGCCTAATGGGATTCTTTTTGAACTATCCACAGACACACCTGGGTTCAGTGCAGACGAACCGCTAAAATCAATGGGAGAAAAACTTGCGCTTCCTCCATTTTTAGAACCAAAAAGAGAAGAAATCGAAGCAAGCTTACGACCGCTTGAAATTAACTAAATAGATAATGGAGTTGAAATTGAATAGTTGATTTCAGCTCTTTTTTTGTTGAAAAATAAATATTTTGAAAACGCTGACAAGTTGAAGCCTATACACATATAGTGATAGCAAAGGGAAAGGAGGGTGTTATATGGAAAGAATCATTCTGTTTTTCGCTGCCATGCTAGCAGGTTTTGCGCTTCTTAGAGTACCAATGACAGGAACGTTTGCTGCTCTTGAGCCGATCACTAGTATTCTTGGTATCGTTACTGTTCTAGTATTCTCACTTGCTTTAATCTATAGGGGGGTACGGAATCTTATAAACCGATAAGAATCCTTGAACTAATTTTATATACTCAAACAATTCCCGGAGGCGTCGACACTCCGGGGTTTTTAAATAGAGGAGTGGTAGGCAGGTTTCAAGCTCGCTGATGAACGCTAGCATTTCTAGAAAGAGCTGAAGGTACTTTTTTCATTTAACCTTTTTAATAATGTGCACTCATTATTTATACAATCTAAAAAACAGACTCCTTACATAAAGTCTGTTTATACGAGTTTGATATTATTGCCTGAAGGATCCTGTACGAAGTGTTGGCCATCCAAAACCTCTACTATATAGCCTAATGATGTCAGCCTATCAACTGCAGCCAGCTTACTTTTTTCACTTGAATACGCCAATGAGAACCATTCAAGGCCCACGGAATTCTCTTCAGGTGCCGGTGCTCCGACCCCATTCCATGTATTCAGACCGATATGATGATGATAGCGTTCTGTTGACATAAACAATGCCTGGGCTCCATAGCGTGTGACAACTTCAAATCCGAGTCCTTGCGTATAAAACTGCTCGGTATCTTTAAGTTCAGCAACGTGAAGGTGAATATGCCCCATCACGGTTTTTTTTGGAAGTCCATCCCATTTGATATCATGCCCCTCTTTTAGCAAGTCTTCCACATCAAGGGCTATCGAGGCCATCTCCACTTCTGGTCCATTCCAATTCCATTCCTCAGCCGGACGATCTCTATAAATTTCAATTCCGTTTCCATCTGGATCTGCCAAATATATTGCTTCACTTACCAGATGATCTGAGGCTCCTTGGAGGCGGACACTATTGTCGATGAAATGGTGGAGGATGCTTCCTAGGTCTGCTCTTGATGGTAATAGAAGTGCAAAATGATAAAGGCCGGTAGTACGGTGCTGCTTGGGATTAATATTTTGTGGTTGTACTATAGTCAACAACGGAGTCTGGCCATTTGCCGAAAATACCGCTTGGGATTCTGTTTGTTCTAATAGAATAAAGCCAATTATTTTTGTATAAAAATCAATGGAGCGTTGAAGATTTTCTACATTTAACATGACATCCTGCACGTAAGTGGTAGGACTTTGATGGAAGTGTTTCATGGATAGATTCCTCCTTGGTTTTTTACTTCGAAATTAAATATCTTGAATTAAAGATATTTTATCACATTTGTTTCTAGATTGATACAATTACTTCTATTTTTTGAGAAAATAGGGTGTGACTATACAGCCACACCTTACACTAAATTCTACTATACGAGTTGATTTTCCTCTGTCACCTTGCTCCAAAGGTCCTCTGTCCCAGCTGCCCGCTTAATGGTATTTATTGCTCCTTGATGTAAACCTTCATGCCAGATTGCAAAGCTCAGCAGCTCCCCAAGCGTTGTAAGCTCATAATCTCCCATTTTGAACGGCTGTTGAATTCTTTCTTCTAACTTTCCTTCAAAGTCTTTTTGAATACGAGTAGGCTGTTCAACTAAATAGTTCCTGATCTCTTTCAAAGTAGGAGGACTCGTCTTCCATTGATGGGGGCTTGACCCTCTTGCAAACAATTCAAGATAATCCTTTGGTACATTGTGTTCCTCTCCAATAAACGGATAGAGTAATGTATCTTGTGAAACAAATATATGTCCCAAATTCCACCTGATTGAATTTTTCACATTTCCCGGCATCTCATCTGCTAAATATTCAGGTGTGGCATCAAGAGAAGCAATGGTTCTCTTTCGCACAAATTGCATTTGCTTAAATAAAATTTCTTCCATCTTTTCATCATCCCCTTTGTAATTTCTCCCTTATACTCTTCTTCATATTTAGATAAAACCCTTCTAAATTGGCCATGTTAGGAGTTGTAGATTCTTGTTAGGAAATGTCGAACGGCATGTATTTTTGGTTTTTGGAAAGTATTTTCTGTGATTTGGAAAATAAACTAGTGGTTACGGCTCGTATTTTTTGTCGAATGGAAAATAAATAAGCCGCTTCGGAAAATAAATGTATTTAGTCTCCACTACTCTAGTTGTTTTTCATTTATACAAAGAAAAAAGCCACAGGATCTCATCAAGATCCTGCAGCTACATATCTAACATTTACATTTAAGCACCTTTTTCCTCAACACTTGGTGACTCATCTTCCCAGCATTCCGTATTTTCTAATCCCTCGATATTACTCGCATAGAATACAGGGTCTTTTCCTTCTTTACGCTGCTTTAGATAGTCCTTCAGAACAGCAAGAGCAATCTTTCCGATAAAGGCTAATGCTATAAGGTTAGTGATAGCCATCAATGCCATGAATAAATCTGCGAGGTTCCACACCATGCTCAGACTAGCTACTGAACCAAAGACTGTCATACCAAGAACTGCAAAGCGGAAAATCATAATCGCTGTTTTGCTTTCTTTAATAAATTCTATATTGGATTCTCCATAATAATAGTTTCCAATAATGGAACTAAAGCAGAATAATAGAATCGCAATCGCTATAAAGATGCTCGCCCAAGGCCCAACATGCTCAGCTAGCGCCACCTGTGTCAACTCAATTCCTTCCATTTCTTCTCCGCCAGGAATTCCTGCCAATAGTATGATGAATGCTGTTGCACTACAAATTAAGATAGTATCCACAAAAACTCCAAGCGTCTGAATGAAACCTTGTTTGGCAGGATGACTTACGTCAGCAGTTGCCGCTGCAACCGGAGCACTACCCATACCAGCTTCATTCGAGAACAGTCCGCGTTTTACACCATTCATAATGGCAGCACCGATACCACCGGCTACCGCTTCGTTTAAACCAAAAGCACTGGAGATAATCACACCGATTAATCCTGGAATTTCTCCGATATTGATCGCAATGACATAGAGCGCCAACAACAAATAAGAAACAGCCATAACTGGCACGACGACTTGTGAAACTTTGGCAATTCTCTTTACTCCTCCGAAGATTACCATAGCTACAATTGCCGTAAGTACTAACCCAAGAACTAAGCGATTCACGCCAAAGGCTTCGTTAAATGCGACGGTAATCGTGTTCGCCTGAACCGATGTAAATGCCAGTCCAAAACAGAATGTAATCAAGACAGCGAATAAAATACCCATCCAACGTGCTCCCATTGCCTTTTGCATATAGTAGGCTGGGCCACCTTTGAATCCGCTCTTATCCTTTACCTTGTATACCTGCGCAAGCGTACTTTCAATAAAACTTAAGGACGCACCGAACAGCGCAACTACCCACATCCAAAATACAGCACCAGGACCTCCAAGAGAGATGGCAATTGCCACACCTGCAAGGTTACCTGTACCTATTCGAGTTGCCGCACTGATACAAAAGGCACCAAAGGACGACACTCTCTTTTTCGCTTCATTTGATGTCGGACTCTCTTTTAATAACCGAAACATCTCACCTATCTGTGTAAACTGAACAAATTTTGATTTCAAAGAAAAGTAAATCCCTAAGCCAACCAATAAAGCAATAAGAACATAAGACCAAAGGATTTTATTACTCCATTCAATAATTATGTCTATCATGATGTCCACACCTTTTCTGTAAGAGTCAACACTTGCAATATTGGTAGCGCTCCCAATATTTGTTTCTCAATAAAAATATTTAATAGAAAAGCTTTAAAGTTTTCCTATTAAATACTTTTATCTATCAGACTGTTGTTATTACAGGCCAGTAATAATAAGAAACAAGTGTTATATAATACTTTTATAATTTTATCACTATACTAAAATAGTTTCAACAATTATTATTGAATTAAATACTTTCTCCATTTTCAAAATTTTGTTCATTCAAATTAAACCCAGTAAATTCTTATTACCTTTCTTTGCTGAAATGGTTTATACTAAATCTACTAATAAGACCATTAGGAGGAAGCTGTATGACAGAAAGTAATGAACCTAAGAAAATCAGTCTGCAAGAAGCGATGAAAAAGCAATTGGAGAATAAAAAGAAACAAGCAGCTGGCGGCAAAGGGAACTTTAATAGTGCACAAGGAACACAAAAAATGAAAAGCCAACAAACGAAAAAACCTAGCAACACTAGAAGAAAAATGGGCGTTTAAAGCAGATTTCAAGTACTAAAAATTCACTTGATTTCTGAACACTAAAAAAAGGCAGTAAGTGGGTTCATTCATCCGCTTACTGCCTTTTTTTCATATGGAAGGTTTTTTCTCCGAATACGGTTAGCTTCGTCCCCTGTCTCCCCCGCTTTTTCTCAATTAACCCCATCTCTTCTAATCTTTCAAGCCTTGACCGCACTTGTTGCTCAGTTAAGAAACTTTCCCCATTTTTTGTTTCTTCCGATATTTTTCTCCGGCTGACAGTTTTCCCTTTCCGTTGTAACTGATAGATGATCTCTACTAAATTATTCAATTCCTCGTTCAAATCTTGTTGAATGTATGGAGGTTCTGCAGTTTCCTGAGCAGCGGCCACCTCTTTCATACTCTTTCTGGCCTGTTGGAAGAACCCTTCATTCGGTATATCTTCCACCTTTATCGTATTTTCTTCGCACACAGCAAGCATATAATCTAATGTATTTTTTAGTTCACGGATATTCCCGTACCAATTATATTCCTTGAGTTTCTCCAATACTTCGAATTCCAGTTTTATGGCAGGTTGATCGCTTTGTTGAATGAAATGTTGAATAAGGTGTGCGATGTCTTCTTTTCGTTTACGAAGCGCAGGAAGCTGTAAGAACAGGACTTTTAAACGATGATATAGATCTTCTCTGAATTTCCCCTCTTCCATTAAAGAAAGCAAGTCCTTGTTTGTGGCTGCTACTACCCGAACATCCACAGGGATAATTTTATTTCCTCCTATGCGAAGCAGTTCTTTTTCTTGCAAAACACGAAGTAATCTCGCTTGGACCTTCAAGCTGATATCTCCTATTTCATCCAAGAAAATGGTGCCTCCGTTTGCTTGTTCAAATAATCCTTTTCTCCCTCCTTTTTTCGCTCCTGAGAATGCACCTTCTTCATACCCAAAAAGTTCACTTTCCACTAGATCTTCTGGAAGGGCACTGAAATTCACAGCAAGGAAAGGACCGTTACTTCGATTAGAAGCATTATGGATGGAGCTTGCAAATAATTCTTTCCCTGTCCCACTCTCCCCTTGTATAAGGATGGTTAGTTCTGTTTTAGCAAGCTTGCGGGCTATTTCTTTGGTACGGAGTAATTCGGGATGACTACCTACGATATCTCCAAAATGGTACTTGCCATAGAACCCTTTTTTCACCAATTCTCTTTTTAATTGTTTTTCCATTTCTATTGTTTCACTTGCATCCTTAAAAGTGACTACAATGGTTCCTTGAGGATCTATCATAAAACGATGGACCATAAAACTCATAGAATTAATGGTAAAATATCCGTCCTCTTCTTCCTCTCGTCTGTTCATGATGAAATCGTAAAGGGTGTGATCAGAAATTACATCTCGGACATGTCGGTCGACCGCTTTTTTCATTGGCACCCTAAGAAAACGCTCCAATATCTCATTATAGACTGTAATCCTGCCCTGCTGATTAACGGCCAAAATACCGTCATTTACTCCGTTTACCACCTTTTTCAGGTGATCACTGATTTTATTCGCTTCCTGGTTTGCGTCCCCTAATCTTTTACTCAATCTTGTAATGGTACTTATGTATTTACTAGAAACCTGATCCTGTTTTTCCTCTAAAAGACCTAGCCTGTTTAATATCGTAATAATGGTCGTAATGTCGATAAGCCTTGGACCTATATTGATCACTTCTTCCACATAAGGAGGTACGAGATCAAGTTCACCCGGCGTAATAGCAATCTTTATTTGTTCTTCGTCCTTTTTGCCAGGGAAATAGGGGATTAAATGAAGGTGATTAATTCCGAGAATTTCAAAGGAAGAGATCGCTTCCTGGACCGTTTCCGGAAAGTCGTTTACATAAAGTACTTTTTCGCCTCTTGCGACACTGTATATTTTATCAATATTAAGGAAGTTAACAATTCGCCTCGCTACTAGCACTGTACAATTGTCTCCAATATATTCTTTGGCTTCCTCCTCAATTAAATGGGAGGATAAAATAATCAGTTGATTGTGTACCTTTGTTACTTTGTGGGCATCAACGGAATAACTGCGAATTCGGATAAAATCACCGATGATTTCATTCAATTGGTTATCAAGTGTTCTTCTCGTTTCTTCTGACCCGGCTAATAGTGTCAGTTCCCTCGCTTTTAAACCCATTCCCACACACCTCCATCTATAGAAAAACACTGTCGTTTTAGGCAACAGTGTTTTTCTACTATTATAACTTATTCGAATGTTCCTTTTACAAGCAGTTTTTTATTCCACATCATTTTTTGGCCAAGTGCAATCACAGATTCGATTTCGTATGAAGATTCATTCACTATCACGACATCAGCATCCTTCCCGACTTCAAGCGTTCCTTTGGAGGTGAGGCGCAAAACTTTTGCCGGATTCTCCGTGATGACCTTTAAAGCATCTGCAGGCTCCACACCTTGTTCCACAATGGCCTCCCTTACTTCTTTATATAAGGAAGTAACCCTTCCAAGCTGAAGTCCGATAAACTCACCGTCATCATCAAACTCTGGCAAACTTGCCTGTCCATCAGAGGAGAACGTAATTTGACCGATCGGCACACCTTTGTCGAGCATCTCTTTTAGCCCGACACTGCATTTCGTTTCCCCCTGTTCAATGAACTTTGCAATACTGGAAGTGGTAAAGTCCACGTAGCCTCCCTTTTTTGCATAGGAGATACCCGCTTCAAACAATTCCCGGTTACGGTTGATATGGGTGGGTAAGAATTGACGGATAGGAATGTCCGTTTTCTCGATAACCTCATCGAGAATCAAGAGCTTACTGGCACTATCCCCAAGATGCATATTCACAATTCCTGCTTTGCCTGAAAGCATCCCACCAACACGGGCTGCGGCAGCGATTTTGGCGATATCCTCATACCCAGGCTGGGAGGAACGGTGGTCAGCAATGGCTATTTCTCCGACACCGATAATTTCTTCAATTAAAATCAGGTCATCCTCTATCATCCCTGTCAGTGTTTTTACAGGGACCTGATAGGAACCAGTGTGAACATAGCAACTAATTCCTTCTTCTTTTAACGCTTTTGCTTTTGCTACGAGGCTAGTCATTGTACGGGTGGTGCCATCTGTTCCAATGACACCTACAAGGGTTGTAATGCCGCCCTTTATAGCATCTGACAATACTAGCTCAGGGGTGCGAGTCCGATAGCTCCCTTCCCCGCCCCCACCCATGATATGCACATGGTTATCGATGAAGCCTGGTACGATAAGCTGACCTGTTACATCGAGCACTTCTACATGAGCGCTTTCTTCAAACTGTATGTTATCCTCTATTGCTGCAATCCGTTTATCGACAATGAGAATATCTTTTTTTCCTAGATATTCGGGACTGTACACCGTCCCGTTTTTCAATAACTTAATCATGTAAGAAGTCTCCTTCAGTTCTATCTGTCTTGAAAAGCTAATTCACCTTTTCCCATTGTCCGCGACCTTCTAACACCCTTTTCCACGTTTGATCCGGTACGGGCTCCCCGTCAGCATCTTTTAAATTTCTTATTGTAATTTCATGCCCAACCGGGAAATCAGAGGTGGCACGCACTTCGATTTCATTAGTAGCAGAAAGGTACTTTGGAAAGCCTGGTGCATGCGCCAAGCCATTCAGATCTACATTTCCCTCGCTAACTGCCGTAGGATCTACCGGACCGGTAAATTCAATAAAGAACGTATCATTATAGGAATAGGTCTGAACGCTGCTAACTTCCACAGGTTGCGACGCTGTCTCTACTGAAATTGACAGTGAAACATTCGTCACCGTTCCTTTTTTATAAGCGTTCAGGGCCTCGGGCTTATAGTTTTCATCACTTTGGTAGTATTTTGAAATATCATCCTTTGCCCATTGTAACGTAAAAACCTGGTCGAATGCACTATCTTTGATAGTGGTGACCTGCTCTGTTTCAGAACTTTTTACAAAAGAGAGAAGTGATTTGGTAGATTCATAATCTTCTCCGAATAAGTCAGGACTATCATATAAACTAACTTCATCTTGATACACCTGTTCTTTACCTTCACCGGGGGTCACTTCTTTAGTGACCAAGTTAAAGGTATCTCCCTCAGTAAGGTGATGAACGATGACATGTTCCGCTTCAAAGCCTGGCACCATCCCTTTTTCATTAAAGGTCGCGTTGCTTGCATCGAGTATCCACACCCCGTTCTCCCCTACCACTTTTCCGATATCACCTTTTAATTCTATTGCCGTTCCTTCATCTAGTCCGAATCCTAGCTGATGGCCGGTATCCCGCATCGCGACCAGCAGGCGGCCCAATCTTCCACGCTTATCAAAATGAGTGTCGGTCAGGACGTTTTCAATCAGACCAAGCCCAGCTATTTGAAAATTGTTTCCAGGAATGGTTGGATCCAAAAAACCAGTCAATGGGACGTCCGAAATTGTTTTCACTTCCGTCTCATTGATGACCAAGGCTTTAAAACTGTCCCCTACACCAAACATCGGGTTACTCATTGCATGTGCACCTGCACTTGTCCCTGCTATCACGCCACCATTATCATGAACATATCGTATTGCTTCCAGCATTGGAGTCGCAGCCCCGTCTCCCTCAAGCAAGGATCTACCATGCTTCATCTGATCTCCACCCTGCAACATCACTGCATGACTGCTTTTCACAAGATTGACAAAATAGTCATCATAGGCGACAAAGTCAAAGGTGTCTATTGCAAGCGGTATATAAACAGGTTCAAAGCCTCTATTCTTAAACTCGGTTTCAAGTGCTAAATATGGCCCATCATCAAGGTGAAAATGGTCATATGCAATGTCCGCGGAATCTCTGGAACTATTAAAAATGGCGATCCGCGGGCGCTCTACACCTGTCGCTTCTCTAATTGCATCAAAGTATGCATCTGTAGATCCTGTAGCTCCGCCAGCAGGCAGCAAGGTACCTTGACCGTCACCGATTACCTTAAGAGGAACAGGCATAGTATTGGTGTTAATCATCTTAAGAGATTTACTTGACCCGAGTACCTTTTCTTCACTCACCTCTGCCACATAGGCATAATACAGGCTACTGCCTAAAGGATCTCCCTCGATTGTTTTTTGATCATGATTAAATGATACAGGTCCATTACCAACATCATCTAGTGATAGCAATTTCCCTCTGCTTTCTCGCTCCAACTTTTTAAGAAAATCTAAACTCTCGCCTCTGATTAGAGGTTCTACGAGCTTTGTTAGTCCTTTTGAAGAGTAAAATAAGAAATAGTGAGAAATATTTTCATCATCTGCCTGTTCAAATGTCACCGAATAATTATCAATTTGATTTCCGCTACCCTGTAATTCCACCTTGGTAGGATAAGGCAAGATGCTGATGGTTCGGTCTGCCCCTGTCATCCCCAAAACCCCATTCTCTCCAATAGTTGCTGCATAAGCATAATAATCACCTACACTCAATGGTTTTCCCGACATTACATCTAATTGCCCAGAGCGGAAGGTATTTCCCCCTCCGTCTGCATAGCTTAGATTAGTAATTTTAAAGATTTTGTTCTTGTTTTCCCCTTCAGTTTGTGTAGTCAAATGCTGGTCTATTTCTTCAGGAGTCAAGGTTTTTATATAATTCCAGACTTCATTAAAATTCTTTTTAGAATAAAACATCAAATATGCTTCTACCCCGTCCATTACCTGCGCCTCCTGGAATCCAAGCTTATAATCTTGAATAACGGAGCCATCTCCAGTCTGAATAAGCGTAACATCCCTCAAATCATAATCTGGACTCTGAACAATGAGCGTGTACGTGTCTGTTATATCACGGGGAGTAGATATATCAACGCGGACACTATTTTGACCTGATGGCATTTTTACCTTCACTTGTTTTCGATGGTTTACTTTCATCCCATTTACTGCCACCTTGGCATTAACCGCTTTTGGTGAAATAGATAACAACAATTCGTCATTGTTCGTTTTCACCATGTATACCTTTGTTTCTGGGCTGAATTGCCCTTCCAATTTACCGTTATGCACTTGCAATCCCTTCAAATTAGTATCATGGACATGGGAAGGCTTTGCATACCCGTTTGTTGCAGGAAATAATAAAGCACCACATAGCAAAACAGCAAGCATCTTCGTTAAACGTTTCCACTGCTTTCTGAGCATGAGGATACCTCCAATGTTTTATTATCCGGAGAATACAAGTGACAGGCGACATGGTGACCATCCGAGTGTTCTAACAATTCAGGACGTTCGGTATGACATTGTGCCATTACTTTTGGACATCTACCTACAAACGCACATCCTTTAGGCGGATCCACTGGGGAAGGTACATCGCCTTGAAGAATATTTCTTTCCTTCCGCTCTCTAGGGTTAGAAATAGGGATGGCATCGATTAATGATTCTGTATAAGGATGAAGCCTTTTTTCAAATATCTTATCCGCATCTCCTATTTCTACGATTCTACCTAAGTACATCACCGCGACCCGATTACACAAATGTTGAACAACACTAAGGTCATGGGAGATAAATAGATACGTCAGCCCGAATCCCTCCTGCAAATCCTTCAAAAGATTTAAGATTTGCGCTTGAATAGATACATCTAAAGCCGCAACTGGTTCGTCAGCGATAATCAGTTTAGGCTTTAAAATGAGTGCCCGGGCAATTCCTATACGTTGCCTTTGACCTCCTGAAAATTCATGGGCATATCGGTGAAGGTAGTTCTTATTTAACCCACATACCTCCATGATATTTTCCATTAATTTTCGTCGTTTGTTTTTTTCTACTCCGTGAGCCTTTAAAGGCTCAGCTAAGATCTGCTCTACTGTTAGTCGAGGATTAAGTGATGCATAAGGATCCTGAAATACCAATTGCATGTCTTTGCGCCTGCTTCTCATTTCTTTAACCGAGAAATCGCGCAAATTCTCCCCCTGGAATTGTATCTTACCTTCTGTCACCTTTAGCAGCTGGGCGACTCCTCGTCCTGTTGTTGATTTTCCACAACCGGACTCACCCACTAGACCTAACGTCTCTCCTTCGTTGATTGAAAAAGAAACACCGTCTACTGCTTTTACATAAGATGCAACCTTTTGTCTTATACCTTTCTTAATAGGAAAATAAATCTTAAGGTCTTTTACTTCTAACAATGGTTTATTCATACAGTTACACTCCTATCCGCATGAAGCCAGCACCTGCAGGAATGACCTTTGTTTACTTCTTGCAGCTCTGGATCCTCTTCCCTGCACAACGGAATCGCCTTACTGCAACGATCAGCAAAACGGCAACCCTTTGTAATGGTTCCAGCTAATGGAACCTGTCCCGGTATAGAACGAAGTCTGTCCCGTTTTTCCCCAATCTTCGGTATCGACTGTAACAGACCAATCGTGTATGGATGCTTAGGGTTATTGAACAATGTATCAACATCCGTCTCCTCCACGATTTCTCCTGCATACATAACAATGACCCTGTCACACATTTCTGCAATCACTCCAAGATCATGAGTAATCAGCATAATGGCGGTATCGGTCTTCTCTTTTAAATCCTTCATTAAATGAAGAATTTGCGCCTGGATGGTTACGTCCAAAGCCGTTGTCGGTTCATCTGCAATTAATAGCTTTGGTTGACAAGCAAGACCCATGGCAATCATCACACGCTGACGCATACCACCGGAAAGCTCATAAGGATACGCTTCGTAAATTTGTTCTGCACGCGGAATCCCCACTAGTTTCAACATATCTATCGATCTCTCTCGTGCCGCTTTTTTGGTTATATCATTATGTAAAAGCAACACTTCGTCCAATTGCTTTCCGATTGTAAAGACAGGATTAAGCGATGTCATCGGCTCTTGGAAAATCATAGAGATCTCGTTACCCCTAATTTTTCGCATATCCTTTTCTTTTTTTTCTAATAGATTTTCTCCTTGGTAATGAATGGATCCACCTGTTATTTTTCCTGGTGGCGAGGGTAAAAGCCTCATGATTGAAAGGGACGTGACACTCTTCCCACAACCAGATTCCCCTACAATTCCAAGCGTTTCGCCCTTGTGAACGTCAAAGGATATCCCATTTACCACCTTCAACTGCTTTCCATCACTTTTGAAGCTAACCTCTAAATCTTTAATTTCAAGCACTTTGTCCATCTATGTTGCCACCTCCTACTCTTTTAACTTCGGATCAAGCGCATCTCGCAATCCATCTCCTAAAATATTAAAACTTAGTACGGTAATAACAATCGCAAGCCCAGGGAAGAAAGTCGGATGAAACACATTTCCACTATTGTCCTTTGCTGCACTTAACATAGAACCCCACTCAGGAGCGGTAATGTCTCCTCCGAGTCCAAGAAAGCTTAGTGCTGCACCGATCAAGATAGCCACACCAATTCGCATCGTTAAGTAAACCATTACCACTGACAAAGTTCCGGGAAAAATATGTCTCATGATAATCACGCTATCCTTAACTCCAATCGATTGGGCCGCTTCCACATAAGTCATTTCTTTTAACGCAAGCGTACTTCCCCGTACAATCCTGATAAAGATAGGGATGGTGAAGACCGCCACAGCAAAAATAATATTTGTTAGTCCTGCACCAAGGAAGGCAATTACAGCGATTGCGAGTAAAATTCCCGGAAATGCGAGAAGAATGTCAGTAAAACGGGTAATCAAACTGTCTGTTTTGCCTCCATAATAGCCAGCTATCAAACCCAGTGCCGTTCCAATCACAGCTCCGATGGCAACCGAAACAAAACCGATAATAAGCGTTTCTCTTGTCCCCATGACCACTCTGCTGAAGATATCTCGGTTCTGGTGATCTGTCCCAAAGAAGTGAAGGGTAGAAGGTGGTTGATGCTTGTAGATGTCTACTAAACTAACTTCTGCTGTTTCCGGTATAATAGAAACCAGCTTAGGTGTAATTTCATCAACTCCTACCGGAAGATGCACGACCGAGGAGACTGTACCAGCTACAACTTGAATTAGCGCGTCTCCCTGCCCTTTTAAAGTGACAAGCCCTTCTTTGGAAACAGTTGCAAGCTCCTCATCAAGGGACAGGAATTCAACTCCACCATCACTTTCCTCAGAACTTCCCGCTGACACAAAGCCACTTCCTTGCTTGGCATTTTCCTTTTCATCCTTTCCATCCATCAGGAAAGTATTTATTTCATCTATACCATCGATGGAACTTCCGTCGGAAAGAATCGCCTTTAGATTAACGGAATATCTATCCCCACTATTCATTATTTCCTTCGGTTGCTCGGCTTCTATTCGAATAATGCTTGGCTCTATTTTTTCCGAGTCATCTGATACGCTGACTCCTATTCTGGACCGAACTCCTTCACTTTCAATGGTTGTGTTGGTAGTCCCAGAAGTATTCGCTGTTATCGTCACACCATCTGTCATTTTTCTGATGGAAGCGATTCTTCTATCTTCACTTTCAACGTTGACCCTTTCTAATTCCGAGCCAGCAATGGTACTCCCATCACTTAAAACCCCTCTAAATTCTACTTGTTGACTTGTTAAATTCTCTGAATCAATGCCTTTTTCTTCATATTGAAGTGTGACAGGACGATACGGATCGAACGGAGCAATAAAAGAACCAAAAACGCCAACAAGTACAATGAAAGCTACAATGATAAACGCGACAAAAGCAAATCGCTGTTTGATGAATTTATGAAGGAACACCTTGAAAGGAGAATACGAGGTGTGCATTTTTTTACTCATAGTTTTGTCTCCTTTACTATTAATCGTATCTAATCTGAGGGTTTAGAAATCCATAACTAATATCCACTAATAAATTGACTACTAAGAACTGAAAAGAGAACAGTAAAATCAGTGCCTGAATGACCGGATAATCCCTTGCGAGAATGGAATCAACAAGGTATGAGCCAAGGCCTGGCCATGCAAATACTTGTTCCACCACTACAGCTCCCCCAATGAGGAATCCAAACTGAAGTCCCGTCATGGTCACAACCGGGATGAGAGCATTTCTTAACACGTGACTCCACACAACAACTGATTCTTTCTGGCCTTTTGCTCTGGCAGTCCTCACATAGTCCTCGCGCATAACCTCCAGAACACTTGACCTCGTAAACCTTACGATAGTAGCGGCAACCCCAAATCCCAACGTGATGGATGGAAGAAAAATATGAGCAAATGTTCCGCTTCCACTTGTCGGAAACCAGCCAAGCTGAACAGCGAATATTTGCATCACCATAAGGCCGAACCAGAACTCAGGTACACTTAGCGCTGTAATCGCTGATACCATTCCAAGTCGGTCCCACACGGTATTCCTTTTCGTAGCGGAAATAATTCCGACAAAAATTCCAATAAGGATTGCCCAGAACATGGCAAGCATCGTTAGGGTAAATGTAAAACCAAACCGCCTCATAATTTCAGAAGATACTTCCGTTTTTGTACGGTAGGAAGAACCGAAATCTCCATGTACCAACATGTTATACATATAGGTTCCGTACTGGACGATGAGTGGTTGATCGAACCCTTCCTTCGCTCTCAAAGTTTGGTACGTTTCCTGATCTAACTCCGCTCCGTACATGATGCGAATCGGATCTCCAGGAGTTAAGTGCACAAATAAAAAAGCAATAATCGTAATGATTAGTAAAATAGGAATCATGCCAATAATTCTTCTAATTGCAAATTGAAACATCAGGTTCACCTCTTCTTATAAAGAGTAGACTCATAGGTTACGCTCTTCCTATGAGTCTATTTTCTATTATTGTTTTTCTACTAAATTAAGATGTACTCCCCCTGAAGGAAGAACATAAATACCATTCACATCTTTTCCTTTTGCAATGATGGTGTCCGGAATATGCAAAAATACCCACGGAGCGTCCTCATATATTTTCATTTGAATATCCGCATAAATAGATAATGCTTGATCCTGGTCAGGAGTACGAAGAGCATCGTCAAACAGACCGTCCAATTCTTCATTAATATAAAAGCCTGAGTTATTGAAGTTTGGCGGTACACGATCAGATGCAAAGTTTGGTCGCAATCCATAATCAGCCTCACCTGTTCCCGGTGACCAGCGGCCAATCCAAAGATCTGTCTTTTCCCCTGCATCTAACATTTCAAAAAGCGTACCACTTTCAAATGCTTGTACTTCCACATCAATACCAATCTCTTTCAATTGAATAGCAACGTACTCTGCAACAGAAACGAATTCTGTTGTATTTCTTGTCCATAATGTTGCTTTGAATCCTTCTTCCATTCCTGCTTCTTTCAGTAATTCCTTTGCACGTTCCTTGTCATGTTCATATACACTTTGCCCTGCATATCCATAAACAGCAGGAGCGATAGCGGAATCCGCCACTTGTGCATATCCGTCTGCAATCTGTGCGATAAGCCCATCTTTATCGACTGCATGGTTCATCGCTTGACGCACTTTTAGATCTTTGTATTTCTCTTCTTGAAAATTCATACCGATATAGAAAACGTTTGTAGATGATCCTACATATAAATCAACATTCTCTTCTTGTTCAAGCTCTTTTGCATTAAGCGTAGGGATTGGGAAGATTACATCCACCTCTCCTGTTTTCAGCTTATTGACACGAGTACTCGCTTCAACAATAGGCAGGAAAGTGATACTTTCAACTTTTGGCTCTTCTTGTGCATTCCAATAGTTTTCATTCTTTGTGACAACTATCTGCTCGCTGTCCTTCCACTCTTGGAATTTGAATGGTCCAGTGCCGACAGGATTACGGTCTAAGTTATAGTCAGGGTCTTCTTTCTTCTTTTTCAGTTCTTCCGGTGATTTGAAAGATGCGGAAGAATGCGCCATATAAGAAGCCATGGCAGAGTTAGGCTCTTCCGATTTAATGGTAATGCTGTATTCATCATTTACTGTCACTTCACTGATAAAAGAGAAAAAGGATGCACGCGCTAAGCCGTTTTCCGCATCACGGACAAAGTCTAGATTCTCTTTTGCCACTTCTGCATTGAAATCTGTCCCATCATGAAACTTAACCCCTTGCTGCAGGCTGAATGTAATTTCCGTTGCGTCTTCATTAAAGTTGTACTCTGTTGCTAGAACAGGTATTAGGTTCATTTTCTCATCAAAACGAAGGAACCCTTCAAACATCGTACTCTGAACGGTCGCAGAGTTACCATCTGTTGAGTTGAACGGGTCTAAGGATGTTGGTTCGGCTTCAATACCGACTGTTAACTCACCACTAGCTTCCGCTGTTTCATCTGGTGTATTGTTTCCACTTGTGTTCTGGTCTGGTTGAGCATTGCTACTGTTATTGGTGGTTGTGTTCGAACTACACGCTGCAAGAAAAAGCAGACAGAAAATTAATAAATACTGCATGATCCATTTTGCTTTACTCTGTTTTCGTAATTGCCATTGCATACGGTTGATTCTCCCCTTTTTGAATTATGTTTTCATTCTCATTAGTAATAGATGCAAAAAGCGTGCCAAGAATAGAATATTCAAAAAATTTATATGAAATGGGAAGTGTGGGGTGGTGTTCGAGGTGGGGGAATTTTTTTGGTTGTTTTATTTGGGGTTTATTGGGTTATTTTGTGCTTTTGGGTTGTTTTTGGTGGTTATTGGTGTTTTTAGATTTGGAATGGAGATAATATGGAAAGCATCTTAAAGGACTTGATATAGCTTTTATGACGACTGGTTCTTTGCTTTTTTACACTTTCCGGTCGTCATACACCTTCTATGACGACCGGTTCCATGCTTTTTCTCCCTCTCCGGTCGTCATACACCTTCTATGACGACCGGTTCCCTGCTTTTTCATCCTTGCAGGTCGTCATACAACTCCTATGACGACCGGACCCATGCTTTTTTACCATGATAGGTCGTCATACACCTTCTATGACGACCGCTCCCATGCTTTTTCATCCTTGCAGGTCGTCATACACTTTCTATGACGACCGGTTCCCTGCTATTTCATCCTTGCAGGTCGTCATACAACTCCTATGACGACCGGTCACATGCTTTTTCATGCTTGCAGGTCGTCATACACCTCCTATGACGACCAAATCCATGCTTTTTCGCCCTCTCCCGTCGCCATACACCTCCTATGACGACCGGTCCCTTGTTTTTTCATCCTTACACGTCGTCATACACCTCCTATGACGACCGCTCCCATGCTTTTTCATCCTTGCAGGTCGTCATACAACTCCTATGACGACCGGTCCCTTGTTTTTTCATCCTTACACGTCGTCATACAACTCCTATGACGACCGGACCCATGCTTTTTCATCGTCTCAGGTCGTCATACACCTCCTATGACGACCAAATCCACGCTTTTTCGCCCTCTCCCGTCGCCATACACCTCCTATGACGACCGGTCCCTTGTTTTTTCATCCTTACACGTAGTCATACACCTCCTATGACGACCTCTCCCTTGTTTTTTCATCCTTACAGGTCGTCATACAACTCCTATGACGACCGCTCCCATGCTTTTTCATCCTTGCAGGTCGTCATACCACTCCTATGACGACCGGTCCCATGCTTTTTCATCCTTGCAGGTCGTCATACACCTCCTATGACGACCGGTTCCCTCCTTTTTCGCCCTCTCCCGTCGTCATACACCTCCTATGACGACCTCTCCCATGCATTTTCACACTCTCACGTCTTCATACAATAAAAAACAAACAAAAAAACCACCCCCAACAACCGCTGAGAGTGGCCTTTCCAAAAAACTATTAATAATTAGCCTTCAATTGAGAGAAATCAACTGCTCCGCCTTCCACCAAGTGGCATGCAGACTGTTGGTTTACACCAGGAATCCCATGAAGCTTTGGCTCTTCCGTTCTGCAACGATCGAATGCATAAGGACAACGCGTATGGAAGCGACATCCAGCAGGCGGATCAATTGGAGAAGGAACATCACCTTTTAGAATGATTCGCTCTTTCTTCTTGCCAAGATCTGTACTTGGTATCGCAGATAATAACGCTTTTGTATAAGGATGCTGTGGATTTGCGAAAAGAGCATCCTTATCAGCGATTTCTACAATTTTACCTAAATACATTACGATGATTCTATCGGAAATATGACGTACAACCCCAAGGTCATGGGAGATGAACAGATACGTCAAGTTATACTCACGTTGTAATCTTTTCAAAAGGTTCAATACCTGCGCTTGAATGGATACGTCCAATGCTGATACAGCTTCATCACATACAATCAATTTAGGGTCCACTGATAATGCCCGCGCTATCCCAATACGCTGGCGTTGCCCTCCACTGAACTCATGTGGGTGACGGTCAACCTGATGAGCACCAATTCCAACGGTTTCAAGCAATTCAACGATTTTTTGGCGACGGTCTTTACGAGGGACAACATTTTGAATTTCTAATGCTTCTTCTAGAATCTGGCTTACTGTTTGACGAGGGTTTAAAGAAGCATACGGATCTTGGAAAATAATTTGCAGATCCTTGCGTTTTTTTCTCATCTCAGACTTATTCAGCGCAAGTAAATCTTCCCCTTGAAAGCTTACTTCTCCCGAATATGGATTGTCCAGACGAAGGATTGCGCGACCTGTCGTGGATTTTCCGCAACCGGACTCTCCAACGATACTTACCGTTTCCCCTTCCTTCACGGAGAAACTGATGTCATCTACTGCTTTGACATGGTTTACCGTTTTTCCGAAGATTCCACCTTTAATAGGAAAGTATTGTTTAAGGTTTTTTACTTCTAATAATGTTTGATTACTCATGGCTAGCAGCAACCTCCTCATCTTCCCACTTCTCTGTATAGATCCAGCATCGAACCTGATCGCCATCTTCTGTTTCTTTCAGGTCCGGCAAACTACTGTGACAAATGTCTTTCGCATGCGGACAACGAGGGGCAAAGCGACAGCCCTGTGGCAAGTTGAAAGGACTTGGCACAGCCCCATCAATTACAGACAGGTCTCCTTCCACATCCTGATCATGCTTTGGAACAGAGTTTAATAGACCAACAGTATACGGATGTTTTGGGCTTGAGAATATGGTTTGAACATCTGCATATTCTACCACTTTACCGCAGTACATTACCGCTACCTTGTCACACATCTCAGCTACAACACCAAGGTCGTGGGTAATCAGCATAAGCGACGTCCCAAGCTCATCTTGCAATTTTTTCATCAAATCAAGAATTTGCGCTTGGATGGTTACATCCAAAGCAGTAGTAGGTTCATCAGCAATCAACAGTTCAGGGTTACAAGCTAGCGCAATCGCAATCATAACACGTTGACGCATACCACCCGATAATTCGAATGGATATTGTTTTGCACGCTTTTCAGGAGATGGGATACCAACTAACCGAAGCATATCTACCGCTTTTACCCACGCAGCCTTGCGACCAAGTTTTTGGTGAATTCGAACAGATTCTGCAATCTGCTCTCCACAGGTCAATGTTGGATTCAAAGATGTCATTGGTTCTTGGAAAATCATTGAGATATTATTTCCACGAAGATTCATCATCTCTTTTTTCGATTTATCCAGAAGGTTTTCACCTTTAAATACGATTTCACCGCCGATAATTTTTCCGGCACCTAGACGCATGATAGAAAGAGAGGTAATACTTTTACCAGATCCCGACTCTCCTACAACTCCTAGTGTTTTTCCTTTTTCAATAGAAAAATCTACTCCATCAACTGCTTTTACTTCTCCTTCATCAGTGAAAAAGGAAGTTCTTAAATCTTTTACTTCTAATATGTGCTCGCTTTTAGCTGTTGTCATTTTTTTCACCGTCCTTTAGTTAAGGTCTATACGCTTGTTAATAATTCGGTAGGTAATATCTACAAGGAAGTTCACCAACACGAATAACAATGTACAAACAAGAATGGTTCCTTGTACCATTGGAAAATCTCTCATTGTGATGGAACTGATTATTAAACGACCTATTCCATTGATTGCAAATACCGTCTCTGTTATTACAGCTCCACCAAGCAAAGTACCAAATTGTAAACCTACTACCGTAACTACAGGTATTAATGCATTTCTTAAAGCATGTTTATATATGACATATTTATCACTAACACCTTTTGCATAAGCTGTACGGATATAATCCTGATCTATGACATCAAGCATACTAGAACGAGTCATCCTGGCAATGATGGCCGCACCACCAGTACCTAATGTAATCACCGGTAGTACCATCTGTTTCCAGTCATTTCCCCACCCTGCAACAGGTAACCAGCCAAGGTTTACAGAGAATAAGTAGATTAACATTATTCCAAGCCAAAAGTTTGGCATGGATACACCAAACAAGGCAACTATCATAATAGAAGTATCTGCAAAGGAATATTTTCTCGTTGCAGAAATAATACCAGCAATTAGGCCAAGGAACACAGAAAGAATAGTTCCCCAAATGGCAAGTTCAACAGTTATCCATATTCTATTTGTAAATATCTCTGAAGTAACATCACGGTTTGTTCGTACAGATGTACCAAGATCCCCTTGTACTGCATTACTTATATAGTTTAGATATTGCACATGGTAAGGGTCGTTTAAGCCAAGCTTGTCCCTCATTGCTTCTATTTGTTCCGGACTTGCTTGTTCCCCTGCCATAATCTGTGCAGCATCTCCGGGAATCAAGTGCACCATCATGAAAACTGCTAATGTCACCCCAAACAATACCGGGATTGTTTGTAAAAGTCTTCGTATGATAAAAATCAACATGTTAATTCACCTTCTTCTCCATTATTTTCTCGATTTTGGATCTAACGCATCTCGTAGTCCGTCACCCATCATGTTAAATCCAATAACAACGAGCAAGATGACAAGTCCAGGGAATAACGTAATATGCGGAGCTTGCGTTAAATAAGCACGTCCTTGGCTTAGCATCGCTCCCCATTCTGGAGTAGGTGGTTTTGTTCCCATTCCGAGGAAGGATAGAGCACTTGCAGTAATAATGGCTGACGCGATATAAAGGGTTGCTTGTACAATAATTGGCGACATAATATTTGGAAGTATATGACGGAAAATAATTCTTCCATCTTTTGCTCCCATAGCTCTAATTGCATCCACATATTCAAGTTTTTTCACACTTAATGTAGATCCCCGAACAATTCTTGCAAAAGACGGTACCGCATAGAATGCTACTGCGATAATTACATTTCTCGTGCTGGCTCCTAGTACACTAACAATCGCTAATGCCAGTAGGATTCCTGGAAAAGCAAGTAATACATCACAAATTCTCATGATCAGACTATCAACCCATCTACCATAATAGCCTGCAACAATTCCTAAAGTTACTCCTGCTATCGCCCCCAAGATTGTCGAGACGAATCCTATTCCTAAAGAAATTTTTGTTCCATACAATAAACGACTAAAAATATCCCTACCTAATTCATCTGTACCTAAATAGTGCTCAGAAGATGGCCCTTGAAGCTTATCCATAACATTTGTAGTGTTTGGTTCATGGGTAGCTAGTACTGGGGCAAGCGCTCCGAGTATTACGACAGCTAATATAATAATAACCCCTGCCATGGCAGCTTTATTTTTAGCCATTCTTTTGTAGAAAGTCTTCCATCTTAGTGATTTGGCACTTTCCACTTTAACCGGAACACCCGTTGTCGTTTGAGGTTGTGGTTGACTCATGGTTCTTCTCATCCCTTCATCTGTTTGTAACATTCTTAATAATTCTAAATTTTCAACACAGCTAGCTACTATAATAGCGATTATTTTGTAATATTACAATAGTTTTAAAGAGTCTTAGGATACATAATTTTAAGAAATATATAAAATAAACCGGAGTTTATTCTTCATTATATGTATAAAAAATTAACAAAATTGTAATGTTTAGAGGTAATATCCTCCATATTATTACATTAATAATAAAATTGTTAAAATTTCTTGTAAAAGAACTCTTGTGAATTTTCAGTTTATAGATTATTATAAAAATCAATCATGGCTTTTCCATTGATTACAAACTTGTATCAACAAAATTTTTAGGGGGTAATTTTACATGAAAGCAAAAAAGAATGTGTTTTTCTTGCTTCTGCTTTCACTTATGCTAGTTCTTTCAGCATGTAGTGGCGGAAACAACAGCAGCGGATCCACAAACAACGGTGGTTCTGGTGACGGTGGGGAAGTTGAAGGTCAAGAAGGCGGCGAATTATCATTCGTAGTTGGTGCGGATGCTCCAACACTTGACCCTCATGGTATGAATGATACTTCTACAACTAACGTAACAACGCAAATTTTTGACCGTTTAACTGCATATGAAGCAGACGGAACTGTTATACCTTCACTAGCTGAGTCTTTTGAAGCTATTGATGACACTACTTGGGAATTCAAATTACGTACAGATGTTAAGTTCCACGATGGAACGGACTTCACTGCTGAAGCTGTTAAGTTAACACTTGACCGCATTTTAGATCCAGAAACTGCATCTCCACGTGCAGTAGTACTTAACATGATTCAAGAGGTTGTTGTTGTAGACGACCACACTGTTCATATTAAAACTGCTGAGCCATTCGCTCCACTACCGGCTCACTTAGCACATAACGCTGGTTCTATTATCGCTCCTTCTGCAATTGAAGAAGAAAAAAGTGGCGGAAAAACAGTTGACGAAAATCCAGTAGGAACAGGTCCTTTCGTATTTGATAACTGGAACCGTGGTTCTGAAATCACTTTAAAGAAAAATGCTGACTACTGGAATGGTGCGCCAGCACTTGATTCTATTAAATTTGTTGTAGTACCTGAACAATCTACTCGTGTAGCAATGCTTGAAGCTGGTGAAGCTAACGTTACACAAATCGGAGCTTCTGACGTTGCTCGTGTAGAAGGTATGGCAGGCGCTGGTATTGAATTAACTAACGTTCGCGGTACTCGTATGGACTACTTAGGATTCAACATGAATAAAGAGCCTTACAATATTAAAGAAGTTCGTCAAGCTATCTCTATGGCAATCAACAAAACTGATATCGTTGATGGTATCTTAGACGGTCAAGGTGTACCTGCCGTTGGACCTCTTGCTCCAACAGTTGTAGGTAACTACCAAGATCTTAAGCCACTTGGATATGATGTAGAAGCTGCTAAGCAACTTCTTGCAGATGCTGGCTTCGAAGATGGATTTGAAACAACTCTTTATGTAAACTCTGCAAACGCTGAGCGTGAGCAAATTGCAACACTTGTTCAAGATCAATTAAGCCAAATTGGAATCAAAGTAAACATCGAGATCATTGAGTGGGGTGCATTCCTTGATGCAACTGCAAATGGTGAGCACGAGCTATTCATCCTTGGATGGACTACTGTAACAGCTGATGCTGACTACGGTTTATACGCTCTATTCCACTCTTCTACATTCGGAGCTCCTGGTAACCGTTCCTTCTACGCTAACGACCGTGTAGATGAGCTACTTGACTATGCTCGCTCTGAAACGAACCAAGACGAGCGTAATGAAGCTTACAAAGAAGTTTCTGAAATTCTTGTAGACGAAGCTCCAATGGTTTACTTGCAACATCCTGACTTCAACTATGGAACAAACGGTGCAAACGGTCTATTCGTAGATTTCAGTGGTACTCCTTACTTCCACGGTGTGAAGCTTAACTAATTAAACATGACCCCTGACTAGAGATAGTCGGGGGTTTTTATGTTGTAGTATTGCTCACAAAAAAGAAACTAGCTGCTAACACTAGTTTCTGACGGTAGCTTAATAGTAAATGTAGTTCCCTTCCCAACTTCACTTTGTACTTCTATTTTCCCTTGTAATAACTCAATTATTTGAAAAGATATGGTCAAACCAATGCCGGTTCCCTTATCCTTAGTGGAATAAAAAGGTGTTCCTAATCTATCCACCTGTTGTATTGTCATCCCCACACCGTCATCAATAATCTCTATTAATATAGTTCCTCGATTGCTAGAAGCCTTAACGGTAACCGTTCCATCCTTTTCGATAGCTTCAATCGCATTCTTTATCAAATTGATTAAGACCTGTTTCATTTCATCCTTATTTCCCTTAATATACAATTCTGCTTCAATCTCATGACGAATTATCGTGTTATTGATAGCCGTATAAGTGGACATGAGCTGGACTACATTTTCCAATTCTTGAGATACATTTACCCTGTCCATCCCTTGTTTATTTGGTTTGGCCAGTGATAGATAGTCTTGAATAATGGTTTGAGCCCGGTCTAATTCTTCGATAGAGATATCAATATACCTTTTTTGAGAACTATTTAGATTATCATCTTGACTCATCAACTGCAGAAATCCACGTGTAGATGTCATTGGGTTCCTGACTTCATGTGCAACCGACGCAGCAAGCTCACTTACCACTTTTAATTTTTCAGAACGTTGCAACTCATGCTGCAATTGCATCTGCATATTCAAATTTTCTATAATCATAATCGATGTTACTAACGAGACCCAAGTAATAAAAGAAACCATTACATTTAGAAGAATCTCTTTCTCTTCATTCAGGTAAAATAACCTGATTGCTCTGGTTGCTGTAATGACTAAAAATAAAAAGGATATGATTGAAATTTTCTTTTTTAAGCTCAAACTTGTATATCTATTCCGAAATGTTATAAGAAGTCCTGCTAAAATTAAGTAATTTATCACCATTACAATAATATGGTCATCACCGATAATATATAGGTAATAAAGCATGGACACCATTACTGCAACACCTGTTAACAAACCACCATATAAAAATGACAAAATGACAGGTATCAACTTTTGATCATAATATGAGCCCTCAGTCACCTCAATCGGGAAAGACATCGTACAGATGACCATGAATATCATTATAACTAGAAAGCGATAATTAACTTTCCCTTTTGATCCAATACCACCTTTATTTAAAAACTGATAATAAACCAAAATGGGAAACAAAATAATTAATACATGATATAAAACATGTCCTACATTACCAACCATATCAACGCCCCTACCAACATTAGCTCTCATTAGTCCATTATTAATACTTCGCTTTTCGTTCCATCTTTTCCTCCTTTTATCCCATAAGAAAAACCAGCCCCTCGGCTGGTTTTTCTTATGCAAATTTCTTATTTTGCTCTTTCTTAAAGAACTCTTTCATCGCATGAAAGACATCGGGCTTTTGCTTCAAAATGTAATGCCTGAATTTCTCGTTATTCACATTCTTATATGCCGACATAAGTGTTGAATGTCTGTTATACTGATTTACCTCACCATAACCGAACATATTGGAAACCTTCATCAGTTCCGCGACCAATTTAACGCAACGTTGATTATCTGAAGTCAGGTTATCTCCATCTGAAAAATGGAAAGGATAAATATTGTAACGCGTTGGATTGTACTTTGTATCAATTAACTCCAATGCTTTCCTGTAGGCAGATGAACAAATCGTCCCCCCACTTTCTCCTTTTGAAAAGAAATCCTCTTCACTTACGACTTTCGCTTCAGTATGATGAGCGATAAACTCAATATCCACTGTTTCATATTTTGTTCTCAAAAATCTTGTCATCCAGAAGAAAAAGCTGCGCGCCATATATTTTTCCCACATGCCCATAGATCCGCTGGTATCCATCATCATTAACACCACTGCTTTGGAATCCGGCTTAACCACTTCATTCCAAGTCTTAAACTTGAGATCTTCCTGATAGATTGGATGAAAGCTTGCCGTACCTGTCATCGCATTCCGTTTATAAGCAGACATCATCGTACGTTTTTTATCTATATTCCCCATAAGACCAGTGCGTCTAATATCGTTAAATTCATAGTGCTCGATGATATTTTCATCGCGCTCTTTCTGCTGCAGGTTTGGCAGCTCCAGCTGGTTGAAAAGTGCCGCTTCAAGATCCATTAAGGACACTTCAGCCTCATAATAGTCCTCTCCAGCCTGATCTCCCGCTCCTTGCCCCTTACCTGGACCCTTCTGCTGACCCGACCCGTCCCTGGCTACAACGTCCCCGACCTGACTGTCTCCATCTCCTTGGCCAACATGCTTGTTTTTGTCATAATTATAACGAATTCTGTACTCATCTAAAGACCTGATTGGGATCTTAACGACCTCTCTGCCATTGGACATTACAATGTTCTCTTCAGTAATAAGATCTGGTAAGTTATTTTTGATAGCCTCCTGGACCTTTTCCTGATGGCGTTTTTGGTCGTCGTGGCCTTTTCGATGGAGGGACCAATCCTCTTTGGACACTACAAAATTCGTATCATCTGACATTGTCATCGATATCCCTCCCTATTTAATTCATTTTACGTTTCTAGGAACCTTTTCATCACTATTTTCATAAAATATCTTGGTGAAATTTAATGAATCCAACCTTTGTGACAATTAGGGTTGGTTACTCTATCCTATGCACATATCTCAAATAATTGACAGATTATTTAGATAATTGGGCGCGTAATTCTTTAAATGAGACAAGCGTGTAACGATCTGTTAGTAATAATAATTTTATGCTGCGTGGGGGTCGTACTATACGATGAATATCTTTATATACAATAAAAAAACCTTCCGAAAATACTGGAAGGTTTTTTTATTCTTTTTCATTTTCCTGATTGTTTTTATGCTGCTTAGGACTGCGCTCTCTGTCCGTTTTATTTTCCTTCAGCTGCTCCATTTCCTTTGCCAGCTTTTCCATCTCTTTTTCATTTGGGGCCATTGTATTTTCATAGGTTTTTTCTTTACTCATTGTTATCACCTCTTAATAATAATTTCCCCTTAATTTGTATTTACAAACCTATACATAGTAAAAAGCAGCGGGAATGAGCCCCGCTGCTTACCTTGTTACCTATTTAATAAACTACCTACGTATCTTAATAGATCATTAGCTGAAGTGGAGTTATAGCCATGCTCATCAATTAAACGGGCCACCACTTCATTTATTTTCTTCAACTGTGTTTCATCCGGAGTCTTGGAAGAAGTGGTAATCTTCACCACATCCTTCAGATCTGCAAACAGCTTTTTCTGGATCGCTTCTCTTAAGCGCTCATGGGAGTTGTAGTCAAATCGCTTACCTTTACGTGCATAAGCGGAAATCCTGATTAATATCTCTTCGCGGAATGCCTTTTTCGCGTTTTCAGAGATTCCAATCTGCTCCTCAATGGAACGCATCAATTTCTCATCGGCACTCATCTCTTCCCCAGTAAGAGGGTCTCTAAGTTTCGCCTTATTACAATACGCCTCGACGTTATCCAGATAGTTATCCATCAATGTCTTCGCAGACTCTTCATACGAGTACACAAATGCTTTCTGAACTTCCTTCTTGGCAATATTATCATATTCTTTTCTCGCTACTGAAATGAAGTTCAAGAATCTCTCTCTATCTTCATTAGATATAGAAGCATGCTGGTCAAGTCCTTCTTTTAACGAACGCAGTACATCAAGGGCATTGATGGACGGAATTTCTTTTCGGATAATGGTTGATGAGATTCTGTTGATCACATAACGTGGATCAATTCCGCTCATCCCTTCATCTGCATATTCTTTTTTAAGCTCCTGTACATCCACAGAGTTGAAGCCTTCGACCGACTCTCCATCGTACAAACGCATTTTCTTTACCAAATCGATATCCCCACGTTTGGCTTCTTTCAGTCGCGTGAGAATCGTAAACATCGCAGCGACCCTAAGCGTATGCGGTGCAATATGGACATTGGCCACATCACTCTCATTGATCATCTTTTCATAAATTCTCTCTTCTTCAGAAAGCCTTAAGTTATATGGAACCGGCATCACGATGATACGCGAATGCAAGGCTTCATTCTTTTTATTGGAGATGAAAGAGCGATACTCCGTTTCATTTGTATGCGCAACAATTAACTCATCCGCACTAATCAACGCAAATCGTCCTGCTTTGAAATTACCTTCCTGTGTTAAGGATAATAGATGCCACAAAAACTTCTCATCACATTTGAGCATCTCCTGGAATTCCATCATTCCGCGGTTGGCTTTATTCAGCTCCCCATCGAAACGATATGCCCGAGGATCAGATTCCGAGCCAAACTCTGCAATGGTGGAGAAGTCGATGCTTCCTGTTAAATCTGCGATATCTTGTGATTTTGGATCGGACGGGCTGAATGTACCAATTCCCACTCGTTGATTTTCTGATAGGAAAATACGTTCCACTAAAACATCTTCAATTCTGCCTCCAAATTCCTTTTCCAATCTCATCATATTTAATGGAGACAAGTTACCTTCAACTCTGATGCCATATTCGTTATAAAAATCATCACGTAAATGATGTGGTATCAAGTGCAGCGGATCCTCATGCATCGGACAGCCTTTGATAGCATATACAGCCCCTCTATCTGTATGGGTGTATTGCTCTAGGCCTCTTTTAAGAATAGTCACTAGAGTGGACTTCCCTCCACTAACAGGTCCCATTAAAAGAAGGATCCTTTTCCTAACATCCAATCTTTTGGCTGCCGGATGGAAATACTCCTCAACCAAACGCTCTAATGCTTCTTCTAAACCAAAAAGAGCATTGCTAAAGAAATTATACTTTCGCTGACCATTGATCTCTTCTACCCCAGCATCTTTAATCATATTGTAAACCCGTGAATGTGCGGATTGAGCTACCCAAGGTTCTTGTTTCAAAATTTCCAAATACTGCCCGAAGGTTCCTTCCCACTTCAGCCTCTGTTCTTCTTCTCGATACTTTTCAATTTTACGTAAAATATCCATAAGGACCTCCCCTTTTATTACAGCTTCAAGAGTCGTGATTTCGTGATTAATATACTCTATGCTCCTTGGAAGTGAAACATGCTATTTTTAAAAGTTTGTAGGTACATAAATGAATGTAAGACATCCCCTGTTGCCTGAAGTGCAAGGTGTGAGACATCGGAGGGAGGCAGCAATAACTGGAGAACCCACAGACGAGGAGACTTAAGCTCAATCACTGCCTTCTGAAAGCAAACACCTGGAACGGGTGGAAACAAAGGGTTAAAAAAGAACACTGTCAAAAATTATCCACAGATTTCATTCACATAACCCGTCCATTGGGCTATAATATAGATAGTATGCTTACATGAACTAAACCTACATAAGGAGGAACCTAACATGGGTACATCTGGATTCTTAATCTTAGGCGTATGTCTTGCATTCCTAACAGCAATCTTCACTGCTGGCTATAATGAGCGCCCTGGTACACGTAAAAAGTAATTCGTATAAAATAAAGAAGCCCTCTACCTTTCAACTTTTGCTTGGAAGGTGGAGGGCTTCTCTTATTTTATTCTTCCGGAAACTCAATGGATAAGTTCGGATAGTCCTGCTGACGTAAAGCTTCGTATATTAAAATCGCAGCAGTATTGGACAAATTCAATGACCTTACATTCTTTGTCATCGGCAAACGCAAACATTGATCCAAATTACTCTGAATCAAATCTTTTGGAAGACCTGTCGTCTCTCTTCCAAATACAAAGAAGTAATCCTTATCCAATTTGCTGTAATCAAATGAAGTATGGGGCTTCATCCCGAACTTCGTAATATAGAAGAATTCGGCTTCTTTATTTTTTTCAAACAACTCATCCAAAGAGTCATAATAAACAACATTAACAAATTCCCAATAATCAAGCCCCGCACGCTTCAACATCTTATCGTCCGTCGAAAAGCCAAGCGGTCTGATTAAATGCAATGTTGTGTTCGTAGCTGCACAAGTTCTAGCAATATTTCCTGTATTAGCTGGAATCTCTGGTTGATATAATACCACATGTAATCCCACAATCGTCACCTCATATTTCTTTCACTTATATCCTATACAACAATACCTTTTTATCTCATTGGAATCAAGTGTCTTCTAACGGTCTATGACGTGGAAAAATTTATATTTTATGTTAGGCGTATACGCAGTGGAATCCTCGTACTTCCAATATCTCATCCGCGAGTTATAAGTGTTGGCATTCACCAAAGGCTCCCCATTCTCATCTTTTGCGACCACAATCGTATTATGATCAAACCGGCCATCTCCCTCAAAATCATAGCAAATAACATCACCCGGCATAAGCTGCGACACGTTGCTTACTTCTTTCGCCTTCAGTCCTTGTTTTGCATTTGGTAAATACCATCTGAGCGCATGAGCCACTGCCCACGTATAACTCCAATCATTATTCCGCATCCACCATCCGCCAGATTTCTTCGGATAACCGACCATCGGTGCTCCCCCAGCATACAAACACTGCGAAATATAATTCGTACAATTCACCTCAAACTTCTTAAACTGTGGGTTGTAGCTGTTCCAATACTGCTCTGCATACCTGACCGCTTCCATACGACTATACTTAAAACGGAGAGGCTGCTGTTTTTCATCCTCTTCTTGTGGCGGAATGAACCGAGGAGAAGTACGATCTCCCTCATCCTGAATAGAGAAGTCTTGTATAAGTTCACCGTCAATCCATTCCGAATAACGCTGATCAGCTTCTTCCTCAAGATACAGATTTTCTTTTTGCTTTATCAGATACCGAATGTGAATCTCATAAAAAACATTAGCCTCCCGCTGTTGTTCATCCTCATGTATCGAATGTATTCTCGCCGTCGCACTGCACTTAACGATCTCCGCTCCTCTACGCTTATGTGCTTCTTGTTTTTGTTTTATCGTAGCATCGTTCATAATTGTTCTGCTGGTTTGCTTGCTTTTGTAAACATAAGTATCGAGGCGATTTTGAATATGTGCTTTAAGCTTATCTCTCATGGGCTTGCCCCTCTCTCTGGGTAATGGTCCTTGTAGATATGTTTATGTGGGGGGCTTGGGTTTTGTGTAGGGGATTTTTGGTTTGATTTTGTTTTTTGTATTTTTTAGAAGTGCATGTGAAGAATGTGGTTTGGTTTGGTCTTTGTGAAAAGCTTTTGGGTAACTGGATTTTGGTCACGAAGGTATTTGTCTAGTATGAGGACAATGTTTCCCACTTTCTCTTGGTGGAGGGAGTCATTCACTTCGTATGAGGACAATGTTTCCCACTTTCCCTTGGTGGAGGGAGTCATTCACTTCGTATGAGGACAATGTTTCCCACTTTCCCTTGGTGGAGGGAGTCATTCACTTCGTATGAGGACAATGTTTCTCACTTTCTCTTGGTGGAGGGAGTCATTCACTTCGTATGAGGACAATGTTTCCCACTTTCTCTTGGTGGAGGGAGTCATTCACTTCGTATGAGGACAATGTTTCTCACTTTCCCTTGGTGGAGGGAGTCATTCACTTCGTATGGGGACAATGTTTCCTCAACTCACTTAATGAAGGGAGTCATTCAGCATTTAATTACCAATTCTTTGTGAATCCTTAACATAATTAGCCGACTTTCCATGTCCAATTAATGAAAAGTTAATGTGTAAAACCCTTTGAATTACTTTCTTAGAGACCATTTCCCCAATCCAATCATGAATGATCTTTGTAGTGATTTTCATCTGTGGAAACAAACTACAACACTCATTTATAGCCCTTACCAAAGCCACCTCCAAATCTTCCTTACTTCCGCACATTTTACATTCAATCATTCTATACTGATGGCGGATATCCATCTCCCCACACCCAACACAAACAATCCCTTTCCGCAGTTCCTCATACCGGTACTCAGGCAGTCTTTCATATGGTGACTTCTCAATATGCAGCTCGCACAGCTTCTCGGCCAAACGAGAGTGACGTGTATTTAACCTTACAGAACCAGAAAATTGCTTCAATAATTTTTTAGAAAATCGATTCAATTGGGAATTAAACACTATGGGTAATTTAGGTGGGCAATTATATAGATTAAACTCCGGGTTAATAAATATGAGGTTTGATTCTATGGGGAGTTGATATCCGAGGCTTTTAAGAAGTTGTCTTAACGCGGTTTCGCACCGTTGCATTTGTAATAAGGGGTCTTTTACTTCTTTACTACCGGAATACCACCTGTCTTTTTCAAGTAAGAAATCCCCTTCAAAATTCTTCACTTCAAACAAGTACACCCTATCCCCTCCAATCACAAGCGAGTCAATTTGAAACAAACTGCCTGCGTATTCCAGCCGCAGATCATTCACCACAATCCACTCGCCATCCAAGCCAGAAAACCATTTATCAAAAAGCACCTCCCCCTGATAGCCTTTTTCGAGATTCCAAAATCGGCTATCATCCAAGAGACCTTCTCGAGCCTTTAGCATTCTTAATAATTTCAGCTCCTCTGACTCCATACGCTCCTTCATCATAAAACTCATTCACAACTCTCCCTTCAAATTTTTAAAAAAGCAGGCAAA
The DNA here is from genome assembly GCF_012524115.1 of Bacillus sp. RO1. Taxonomy (GTDB): domain Bacteria; phylum Bacillota; class Bacilli; order Bacillales; family Bacillaceae_I; genus Sutcliffiella_A. Next base: position 35,518 of record NZ_JAAZWB010000031.1, read on the forward strand.
CCTAATTACCTACTTTTAATCCAAAACCCAATACTCGCTTGTTCCACCATGAACCTGTAGAAACATCTCGCTAATTGCCGCAAGCATTTCTTCACATTCACCACTTTCCATCGATGGTTTGAAATACACAACATGCAGCGCAGAAGTACTCTCCTCTGACACGGCCGTCCTACGACTATCGACAAAAGGACTTCCAAACGGACCAGCTTCATCACTTGTGTGAAGCATCTTAGATAACTTAATTTCCCGTCCATTTAATCCTTCATAGGTTGCCGTCTCGTCCCCCACCGAAATCCTTACATCTCCGATAATCTTATCAGCATCATAGATTCCTAAGGGTATTTCATATTTCATAGAAAAAAAGTTATTCAAATCGACAGCTGAATTGAACGGTTCTAGGAACTGCCCTTTTTTAATTCTGCGGTACAACGCCTCGACAGATGGACGATACCTAGATGGATCTGTCCCTGTTTCCTTGAATACAGAACGCCACTCCGACACCCCCGGAATATCTTTCATATCCTTATCTTCTAAATCCAAGTGAAGCGATTCTTGGAAAAGGCGAATTCTGCCTTTCAACATCTGTGGCGAGGAACCCACTGTAATATCTTGATAAAAAATGATACCGAACTTCCCGGCTATATTTTCAGCAACCAATACTCTCATCTAGTTCACCCTTTCTTTTCATGATTACGGTAATTGTATCATATAACTTGTTCAATGCTCCCTTCAAGATTTTTGACTCATAATGGATATAATTAGTTATATCAAACAAAATGATCCATCGAAAAAATATGTTAAAATATAGGTTGACTAAATACAAGACTAAATACAATGAAGGAGGTGTTCACATTGAATGAGGAAAACATAAAACTAAAAGAAGAAATTATCTCATACAGTAAAGAGATTGGCATTGATAAGATTGGATTTGCAAGTGCAGGAGTGTTCACTGGTCTAAAAGAGCGACTAATCACTCAACAGCAACTCCACTATCAATCTGGGTTTGAAGAAGCTGATATTGAGAAACGTACAAACCCGGAACTACTAGTTCCCAAGGCTAAAAGCATTATTGCCATTGCTCTTGCATATCCCTCCAAAATGAAAGACGCACCAAGAAGCACCCGTGAAGATCGACGAGGGATATTTTGCCGCGCATCCTGGGGAGTCGATTACCATGATATCTTACGGGAGAAACTCAGATTGTTAGAAGCATTTATTAAAGAAAGACGCCCAGACGCTCTAACAAAATCTATGGTAGATACCGGTGAGCTAAGTGACAGGGCTGTTGCAGAACGCGCAGGTATAGGTTGGAGCGGGAAGAACTGTGCCATCATTACTCCTGAATTTGGCTCCTATGTGTATTTAGGGGAAATGATAACTACGATACCTTTTGAGCCAGATACCCCTTTAGAAGATAACTGTGGGTCCTGTAATAAATGTGTAGAAGTTTGTCCAACAGGTGCACTCGTTCAAGGTGGACAACTCGATTCTAATAAATGCATTGCCTTCCTGACACAAACAAAAGGCTTCCTTGCCGAAGAATATCGCACCAAATTAGGTAACAGACTATACGGCTGTGATACTTGCCAGACAGTGTGCCCTGAGAATAAAGGAAAAGATTTTCACCTGCATCCTGAAATGGAGCCCGATCCTGAAATCGTAAAACCGAAGCTAAAACCTCTTTTGACCATCTCCAACAGAGAATTCAAAGGGAACTTTGGTAAGATCTCTGGATCATGGCGTGGGAAAAAACCTATACAACGAAATGCCATTATCGCGCTCGCTCATTACAAAGATACTTCGGCTATACCTGATCTCCAAAGTCTATTAAAAAATGACCCTCGTCCGGTAATAAGAGGAACCGCAGCTTGGGCATTAGGAAAAATAGGGGACAAGCAAGCTTTAGAAACACTGCAACATTATCAAACAAAGGAAAAAGATCCTGAAGTGTTAAAAGAACTTGAAAAAGGAATTAGCATGCTTACTGAGTAGAGCGAATCACTTACGAAAGCGAAAGCCACAGAACATAATAATGTTCCGTGGCTTTTTTAGCTATGAATTAAACTGAACATCTAAAAATACAAAAAAGACCTCAACAATAAGTTGAAGTCTTGAAAAGTTATGTATGGAGCGGGTGATGGGAATCGAACCCACGACATCAGCTTGGAAGGCTGAGGTTTTACCATTAAACTACACCCGCGATTGGTACCGGTGGCCGGGGTCGAACCGGCACTCCAGAGGAACACGATTTTGAGTCGTGCGCGTCTGCCAATTCCGCCACACCGGCATACTCAATCATAATTATTCAAATGGTGCCGAGGACCGGAATCGAACCGGTACGGTAGTCACCTACCGCAGGATTTTAAGTCCTGTGCGTCTGCCAGTTCCGCCACCCCGGCTTGTCTCGTATATATGAATAACTACTTTTTAATAAAATTGGAGGTGGCAACCGGATTTGAACCGGTGATAAAGGTTTTGCAGACCTTGGCCTTACCACTTGGCTATGCCACCTAAAATATTTGGAGCGGAAGACGGGATTCGAACCCGCGACCCCCACCTTGGCAAGGTGGTGTTCTACCACTGAACTACTTCCGCAAAAATGGCTGGGCTAGCTGGATTCGAACCAACGCATGTCGCAGTCAAAGTGCGATGCCTTACCGCTTGGCTATAGCCCAATAAATTTAGAAATAAAAAAGACTTAAATGAAAGTCGATAATAAGTAAATTATGGGGCGACTGATGGGAATCGAACCCACGAATGCCTGAACCACAATCAGGTGCGTTAACCACTTCGCCACAATCGCCATAATTTTTAAATTGGCAGGGGCAGTAGGAATCGAACCCACACCGGAGGTTTTGGAGACCTCTGTTCTACCGTTAAACTATGCCCCTACAATACAATTTGTTACTAATTTTTAAGGAATGGTGGAGGGGGGCAGATTCGAACTGCCGAACCCGAAGGAGCGGATTTACAGTCCGCCGCGTTTAGCCACTTCGCTACCCCTCCATATTTCTGGTGCCGGCGATAGGAGTCGAACCCACGACCTACTGATTACAAGTCAGTTGCTCTACCAACTGAGCTACACCGGCATTATATGGTGATTCTTTCATTTTGGTGAAAAAATCATGGTGGCTCGGGACGGAATCGAACCGCCGACACATGGATTTTCAGTCCATTGCTCTACCAACTGAGCTACCGAGCCTAATTTAATTTTCAAAGAAAATGGCGGTCCCGACCGGGATCGAACCGGCGATCTCCTGCGTGACAGGCAGGCATGTTAACCGCTACACCACGGGACCATTTGGTTGCGGGGACAGGATTTGAACCTGCGACCTTCGGGTTATGAGCCCGACGAGCTACCAGACTGCTCCACCCCGCGATAGTAATAAATATGTTACAAAGATATAATGGTGGAGGATGACGGGATCGAACCGCCGACCCCCTGCTTGTAAGGCAGGTGCTCTCCCAGCTGAGCTAATCCTCCTATGTAATGTCAAATGTTATGTTCATTGACAGACTTCATAAGGAAAGTTATTTTTACTATCCTAAGAAACTTTGGTGACCCGTACGAGATTCGAACCCGTGTTACCGCCGTGAAAGGGCGGTGTCTTAACCGCTTGACCAACGGGCCAAAGATAATGGCGGAGAACAAGGGATGTGAACCCATGAGACGGCCTTGACCGTCTACACGAGTACCAATCGTGCTCCTTCGGCCACTCGGACAGCTCTCCATTTAGTTGGCTCCACCAGTAGGATTCGAACCAACGACCCTTCGGTTAACAGCCGAATGCTCTACCGCTGAGCGATGGTTGATTAATACCAGCCTGGCAACGTCCTACTCTCACAGGGGGAGATCCCCCAACTACCATCGGCGCTGAAGAGCTTAACTTCCGTGTTCGGTATGGGAAC
>NZ_JAAZWB010000032.1 GCF_012524115.1 Bacillus sp. RO1
GCCTGCGGGGTCTCCACCTAGCGCTATCTCCCTCAGGACAAGGAAGGCTTCGGCAGCGAAACATCGCACGAAGAAAATGCGTAGCATTTTCGAGGAGTCTTCGCCTTTTGCTCCAATAAACAGCTAGAAATTAGATGAACAAAAGGTTAATCATTTTTTCAATTAACTCAAAAGCCTCTTTATAAATACTATGGTTAATGAAGTCGTCTTGTTGATTGGAGTGGAAGGCGCGTAGACCCCCGCGGGAGGAAGGGACAGGTGAGTCCCCTGAAGCGTTGTGAGGAGGCTCACGGACCGCCCGCAGGCAAGCGAAGCGCCTGGAATGGAAATCAACTGTGTTATGTACTTTCTATTAAAAACGCCTTCTTTCTATTGTTCAGAAAGAAGGCGTTGGTTTTTACTTTAGTGTTGAATTGTTCTATTGCTGTAAGCTGAGCAGTCTACTCTACGCTGAGTCAGCCAATGATACGTTTCCCCTCTAATCACGACGGGAGCTTGTTGCAATTGCTCAATAGTATTTGCCCCGAGAGCTGTCATCATCCATCTAAGTTCATCATGTGTTTGATGAATTAAATGAATTAAAGCTTCTTGGCCTTCTTCCATAAATACTTTCAGGAAATAGCCTGCCATTCCAACCGCGGAAGCTCCTAATGTTATCGCTTTGGCAATATCCGATGGTCTTTGAATCCCTCCAGAGCCGATAATCGAAGTGCCAGGTAACGCGTGCTTCACTTCTGCAATGGAAGCAGCGGTAGGTATTCCCCAGTCATTGAAGAATTCCAATCTTTGTGTACGGCGCTCGTTTTCTATTTTAGAGAAGTTCGTCCCACCAAAGCCACTAATATCAATGATGGATACTCCTACATCTACTAATTTCTTAGCTGTCTCACGGCTAATGCCAAAACCTGTTTCTTTTACAATCACCGGCACTTTCAAGGAGTTTACTATTCGCTCAATTCTACCAAGGGCACCGGTAAAATCACGATCACCTTCCGGCATGACAAGTTCCTGGATAACGTTCAAGTGAATTTGAATAGCATTTGCTTCTAGCATGTCAACTGCCTTTTTTGCCTGATCAACAGTGGCCTCACTTCCTAAGTTTGCAAAAACTAGACCATCTGGATTAGCTTTTCTAACTATTTCATATGTAGCTGCCTCATCCTGATCTTTAATAGCTGACATTTGAGATCCTACAGCTAAGCCAATATTACAGACTTTCGCGACTTCAGCTAGTGCTTTATTGATTTCCCATGTTTTTTTGCCGCCTCCACCTGTCATTGCATTGATAAAAATAGGCGAACTTAGTGTAAGTTCGCCTATTTTTGTATTCAATTGAATGTCAGCGGTGGAGAGATTAGGCAAGCTTTGATGAATGAACATTACATCGTCAAAACCAGTCTGTCTTACTTGTCCAGTTGTTAATGCGTGTTGTATATGGTCCATTTTCCTTTGTGCTCTACTCACCAGTAATCACCTTGACATCTTTATTTGTATATATTTTATTATTTCTTAAGCTTACTTAATTTATCCCCTATCATTTCGCCCAATTGGAAGCCGCCAGTGTCTTCTGATTGATTATACTGACTGAAATCCTCTTCTTGTTCAGGCTCTTCCAATTCACGGATACTTAAGGAAATTCTTTGATCCGCTTCGTTTATATCCAACACTTTAACTTGTACTTTATCGCCTTCTGTTAATACTTCATGCGGAGTACCGATATGCTTGTTGGAAATCTGAGATATATGGACCAACCCTTCTACACCTGGAAGTACTTCAACAAAAGCTCCGAAGGAAACTAGGCGTTTTACAACACCTTCTGTCACACTGCCTGCGGTAAGCTTTTCTGAAACCTGTGACCATGGCCCAGGCAGAGTTTCTTTAATGGATAAAGAAATTCTTTCATTGTCACGATCAACAGAAAGAACTTTAACATTTACCTTTTGGCCCTCTGTTACCACGTCAGAAGGTTTTCCTACATGTTCGTATGATAATTGAGAGATATGAACCAATCCATCTACTCCACCGATATCTACAAATGCCCCAAAGTCAGTGATTCGTTGCACCGTACCCTCAAGGACTTGACCTGTTTCAATGGTATCTAACAATTGATGTTTTTTATTTTGCATCTCTTCCTCTACTACAGCGCGGTGAGAAAGGATTACTCGATTTTTCTCTTTTTCTAGTTCTACCACTTTAAATGTTAATGTTTTTCCCTTATAATCAGAAAAATCATCAACGAAGTAATTTTCAACTAAGGAAGCAGGAACAAAACCTCTGACGCCAAGGTCAACTACAAGCCCACCTTTGACAACATCCTTAATTTCAGCCTCAAATACTTCTTTGGACTCGAATTTCTTTTGCAGATCTTCCCATGCCAAGTCAGCATCCACTGCTTTTTTGGATAACACTAGTAATTCTTCTTCTACTTTTGTCACTTTAAGTTGAAGCTCCTGGCCTTCTGAAACGACATCCGTCGCTTTTTCTACATGAAGGCTGGATAGTTCACTTATAGGGATGATACCATCTAGCTTGCTGCCCTCAATGGAAACCAGGACCTGTTTTTCTTCTACTTTTGTAACTGTTCCAGTCACTGTGTTGCCAACCTCTAAATTGTTAACTTCTACTTGATTCATGTCTTCCACCATCATTATTACCTCCTCCATACAAACCAGCTAATCCATTATTTATGTAAGTAACGGTAGACGTTACGTAAGCATGCTGGCATATGCCGATACATGCGAACTTAACAAAAGTTGCATCTGTTTCGTGTAATAATTCATAAATTAACGGATGTTAACTTACTTGATTAATCGGACAGATCAATTAGTACTGCCAGGTACTAAATAAGTAGATAGAACCTTAACAAGTTCCTACATAATTTAGCTTCCTTCTACTAACTTCTAACAAATAGGACATTTTGTCAAGTCAAAACTCTTAAACTATCTGTTTTTTTCGATAAGTTCCTTTATGGAATCCATTACCAATAAAGTGGCTTCTTCGGCTGAAATTTTTTCCAAACGATGCTGGGTGAAATCGATAGGCTCTCCATACACCACTTTTAAGGGGTGGAACTTTTTATAAGGTCCAATGATGGCACAAGGAACTACTGTTGCTTCGGAACGCAGGGCAAAAAAACCTGCACCTGCCAATCCCTTACCAAGTTCGCCCGTTTTACTTCTTGTACCCTCTGGAAAAAGTCCCAAAACACGTCCCTCTTTCAGCACTTTTAACGCTTTTCTTAATGCTTCCCTATCACTCATTCCTCTTTTCACAGGAAATGCATGCAACTTTGGAAGAATTGTTTTCAGGATTGGAACATGAAAGATCTCTTCTTTCGCCATAAAATGAACAGTTCTCGGGGATGTAATCCCAACAACCGGAGGGTCCAGATTATCAATATGATTAGAACAGATTAATACAGAACCTTCTTTTGGTATGTTCTCACTACCCACCACTTTAATACGATAGAGCGGCTTTAGCACCACAGAAACAATGAATTTGGCAAATGAGTAGAATGTCATGGTTATCTAGTCCCCTCATTTTGATTAACCAAATCCATTATTTTCTCCACTACTTGATCAATGTTCAAGGAAGTGGTATCAATTTCTTTCGCATCTGTTGCCTTTTGTAATGGGGCGATTTCCCGCTCGGAATCAAGTTTATCCCTTCTAGCGATTTCCTCTTTTAGTTTTTCAAGATTAGAATCAAAGCCCTTAGAAAGGTTTTCGGCATGTCTTCGATGTGCTCTTTCATCTACAGAAGCCAAAAGGAATACTTTTATTTCCGCATCAGGAAGCACATGGGTCCCTATATCTCTTCCATCCATGACCACTCCGCCTCTTTTAGCTAGCACCCTTTGCCTTGCAACCATTTCTTCACGAACATGCTTATGCTTAGCAACAATTGATACATTATTCGTTACTTCATGCGTCCGGATTTGCTCTGTTACATCTTCATCATTTATGTAAACATGTTGCGTCTGGTTGTTTGCGATTCGAAGGTCGATGTTCATCTTTTCTACTAGTTGCTGTAAGGATACCTCATCTTCAAGGTTAACATCCTCTCGAATTGCCTGAAATGTTACCGCTCTGTACATGGCTCCTGTATCTATGTATAAGTATCCTAGTTTGTCTGCTACAATCTTTGCCACCGTACTTTTACCTGCAGCTGCAGGACCATCAATTGCTATAGATAATTGTTGTTTCATAGTTCCTCCTGAATGTACCTTTAATCATTTTTCACATGAAAAAAGCAGGTCACCCTGCATATTTCCTTAGAATTATTTATGTATATTTTATCATATTCATCTACTTTGGTCGAATGTTTCTATATGTTCAACTATCTTCATGCCGCCTACTCCCTCATATTGAATAACTTTGCTTAAAAAAGGGGCAGAATCGGTATATAACAAGAGTCCTTGCGCACAAATTAGACAGATTAATTGTATGACAATCAGCTTAATGATAATACGTTCCACTCTTTTCATATAATTCTCCTTCTATTTAACCGATCTTTTTTACCATTAATAGTATGGATGGAATTGGAAGGTATTATGCTAAAGAATGAGTTTTTCTTAATAAAAGCTGTTGTTCGAAGCAGTACTTCATTATTACTTGCCTTTGAATTTCATTAATGGGATCGAATTGCAATGATGCTTTCCACCTATTCTTTGACGCATCTTTCACTAGTCTGATTATCTTACTTTTAAGTTTTAAATAGTGCGTTTCCCCATTATTTAAATGAATAATAAATGTGGTGAATATATGCCCCTCTTCAGGAAAACTAATGTGTTCAGGCAAAATAAGTGCAGCCCCTCCCGCACTTATATCTTGTGTAAGCGTAATAAAAGGCGTGAAGTGATAAGATAATGGATGGACCGATACATCGATATTACTTTCGACCCTTACATACTGCCTCCTTTGCACTTTAAGCACCTGATGGTAGCCTGGAAAAGACAATTGAACCATCGGTATTGCTTGCTTTATGCGTCCAAGAACTTCACTTTCAAATGTATATGCAACACCTTCGTCTGACACATAAGTGATTAATAATTGCGTACCGTTCAATATGTATGTCGTTTTTCCATTCACAATATGTGCTGGATAGTCCACATAAAATTCTTTCTCTTTTACTTCCTGTACCTTACATCTATATTTTTCAACTTTATCATCGTTTTTCACTTGTAGTGTTAATACAACCCCTGGCTTTAACAAATAACTGCCTCCCTTAACAAACCCGTTCTCTCTATATACTTATTAAACCATTTAACGAAAAAAAGGAAAAGCCAATTTTGACTTTTCCTCCATAAAATTACAAATCATACAAGAGTTCCGGGTTTTTCAACTTCTCTACTTTTTCTTCACGTCCATCATTGGCATTGATGAAGATCTGGTAGGTATCATTTTCAATCGTCCCCAAAAACTCATAACACAGCACTTCTTCCCCGAGGTCATTATCAATGACCGCTAGGGAATCCTCCATGATCATCACCTTATCATTAATTCTCTCCCTAGCTTCTTCAAGCGAGATCCCCGCTTTAGGTATCTCTCTTACATGGTGAGACAATAAGTAATCTTTTGCAGAAAAGCCCACTATCTCACCAGTTTCCAGGCTTACTTTCATTTTGATGGAATCTGGATATATCTTAACTCCGTCTACGTTTGACACAAATGTGAAAATGCCAAGTTTGTTGTACTCTACACTTTCGTACAGATCCAATGTGTCAAATTTGTTTTGTTTCAAAAAGTTTCTAGCTTTTTCAGTCGCTTCGTTTAAACTGATGTTTTTCTTTTTTGATTCTTTATTTTGGACCAAGTAAATAGGAATGCCACCTTTTTTGGCAATATCCATGTATGTGTCCTGCTGATTTTTGTCTACAATTTTTAAACTGTAGAAACCAACATTTGAGCCTTCCCCATTTTCAGTAATGGTGATTTTTTCATTTCCTTCAAGCTCTAAGTATTTATCGGCAACCTTTTTTGCCTCTTCTTCTGTGATGGTTTTTCCTTGGAGCTGGCTGAAATCCTTATCTTCCTGGTTCATAGAAGTAAATGTAGGTCCGAAGTCAGCTTCATCATAGCCTTCCACATTCTTTTCCACCGTTTTAAAACCATCAATGATTGTATTATCTTGCGGCTGATCTTTTGCAGAAAGAGCTAATTCCACATCCATCCATCGCAAGTTGTTGCTCATAACCATGCTTTGAACTCTTCTAAGCTCCTGCTTTATTTCATCCGATTTTTGATAAAGCACTTGAAGTGTACTATATTCATCTTCAGATAGAGGATTTTTGTCCAAGTCCCTAACTGCAACTTGATACGTATAGTCTCCTGTTTTCGTCAAGAACTCTTCCGTTTTGTTAAAAGGTAAGAGTGTCAGAGGTAACTGACCAACGTCATTTTGTGCTTCTGAAGTGATTCTCCATACCTCGGCAAAGGAAGGGGAAAGTTGTTCTCTTGAACTCATTGCCAAGGTCGTTCCTATTTTGTCATGCAACAAATCTACATGATAGACAAGGTCATGAAAAGCACGCTGATAATTGTTCTCCGCATTAATGAGGACTGCGTTTTTATCTTGATGCTCTTGATAACCCCAGTAGCCAGTTCCTGCTACCGCAATTGCTAAAACAGCGATGATAACAAGTCTCAACATAATTCTTCACCCTCTTTTTTAGTCACAGAAAATGTGCTTTCCAATTCGCTTAATTTGTGGACGTCCCCAAATCCAACCACTTGTTGCCGTATCGGGATTAAAATAGTAGGTTGCTCCTTCGGATGGATCCATTCCGTTAATTGCATCAATAACGGCTCTTTTCGCCGTTTCATTCGGTGTTAGCCATATTTGACCGTCTGCAACGGCTGTAAAAGCTAGCGGTTCGAAGATTACTCCTGAAACCGTATTTGGGAAAGTCGGCGAGTTAATGCGGTTCAGGATAACGGCCGCTACCGCAATCTGCCCTTCATACGGTTCACCACGCGCTTCCCCATAAACGGCATTCGCCATCAATTGAATATCATTTTCCGAAAACCCACCAGGCATATTGGTTGCACTTTGCGCTTCCCCTTCATCTTCTGCAGGTTGATCCTCAGGAGCTGGCTGTCCTTCTGGCGCCGGTGCTTGTTCTTGTGGCGCAGGTTGTTGCTCCGGTGCTGGTTGTGCTGGTTGTGCTGGTTGCTCTTGTTGCTGTCCCGGAGCTGGCTGTTGTTGATCAGGAGCAGGTTTCCCTTGATCTTTTTGCGGGGCTGGAGCTGGTTTTTGATATTGCGTTTTTTGCTTTGCCCACTGATTTGTTGCACCTTGCTTTGCTTTTTCCACAGTCGCCTGCGATGGCTCTACTTGATACTTTAGTTCCATACCGCCGTAATGGGTAAATTTCTTACCTGAATTTAACTGTTGATGTACCCAATCTTTATAAAACTTTGTAGATTTATGAAGCATTTCTTTCGTTTTAGGCCCTACAAGCCCATCAACTTGGTCTAAACCGAATTCTTGCTGGAAGTTTTTTACCGCCCAATAGGTGCTCCATCCGTATACACCATCAATCCTTGCATGGTAATAACCGTTATATTGGAGGCGTGCTTGCAATTCGACAACATCATTCCCCGTCGCACCTTTTTGAATGATTTGCTCAGAGAAGGCACTGACTGAGTCTTGATTTATCGTAAATAACATACATGTGCTAAAAAGAAACATACATGAAATTAACAGTAACCGTTTCACCTTACATTTCCTCCTTTGACTTCTTTAAACAATTGTTACAATGTATTTTCTGTAGATATTGGTATTTTATACAGGTACATTTGGAGAAAAGAGGTATTCCATAAAATGGATTCTCCACATAAAAAATAGTCCGCCACAAACGTTTATATATTTCACGTTTGTGTGGACTATATTTCAACCGTATTTGCGAGCTTGACTTTTCTAAGACCGAGCCACCATAAGAAAATCATAAATGGAACCATATATAATCCCCAATATTTTTGAGAGAGGATAATCATGTCATACATACCGTGCAAAAAAATCGGGGTGAATAATGACAATGTAAGGCATATCTTTTTATGTTTGATATTTGTGTTGAATTTCCCTTTTCCAAGGTAGTATCCCATTATCACGCCGAATAGGGCATGACTTGAGACGGGAAGTATGGCTCTGCCCAACGCGAGCTCCACTCCATTCGCAATCAAGAAGAGGATGTTTTCAGCCGTAGCGAATCCGAGAGATACAGCAACACCGTAAACGATCCCATCGTAGTGCTCATCAAAATGCAGGTTTTGATAGACAAGGTAAATGAGGATGAACCATTTAAAAAACTCTTCAAGTAGACCTGATAAAAGGAACGCTTTTACCAAATGTGAAGTGACTCCAAGCTCAAGTTCAATAACATATTGCATGAACATGAGTGGAAACACAAGCAATGCCCCGAACACAAAAATTTTAAATACATAAATGATTGGTTCTTTTTCAAAAGTATCCTTTAAATAAAAATAAGACAACAATGCTAAGCCTGGAGCAATCCCGGCGGACACAACTGCCAGCATAAATAAGCCTCGTTTCAATCTGTTTTTTTTTATCGTATCATGTTATCGTAATTATTGAAATAAGATGTCTAAACTTTTGGAAATTGTTTGTAAAATAAATAAAAGATAGCCTAAATTAATGAGGTGCATATGACAATGAAAAAGAAAATCATGATTATCCACACTGGAGGTACCATCTCGATGTCAGAGGACGAACGAACCGGCGCAGTATCGCACGGAGAAAGAAATCCTCTGACCACGATACCTTTGATTGTCGACTCTAATATTGATATAGAAAGTCATGAACTATTCAATCTTCCTTCCCCACACATCACATCAAAACACATGCTTATGCTTTCAAAATTTATTGATCAACAAGTCATGGAGCACGGCATCGAAGGTTTTGTAGTGACGCACGGAACAGATACGTTAGAAGAGACCGCCTTTTTCCTTGATTTAACGGTTCAGACACGAGTTCCAATAGTTCTGACGGGAGCAATGCGTTCAAGCAATGAAATTGGTTCTGACGGGCCTTACAATCTCCTTTCTTCTGTAAAGGTCGCAGCAAGTGAAGAAGCTAAAAATAAAGGGGTTCTTGTTGTGTTGAATGATGAAGTTCATACAGCTAAAAACGTTACAAAGACGCACACCTCTAATATTGCAACCTTCCAAAGTCCACAGTATGGTCCAATAGGAATTGTCACAAAGCGAGGAGCGTTCTTCCACCACTCACCTGTTTCTGAAGACAAATACCAAGTGGATTCCGTTACGAAAAACGTCATGCTTTTGAAAGCATATGCAGGAATGGATTCAAGTATTTTTCATGCGTTAAAAGATATGCATGTGGACGGGGTAATCTTAGAAGCTTTAGGACAAGGTAATATTCCTCCAACGGCTGTGGAAGGAATCAAGTCCTTACGAGAGGCAAATATCCCTGTTGTAATGGTATCTCGTTGTTTCAACGGTATAGTCCAGGATATTTATGGCTATGAAGGTGGAGGTCGCCGGTTAAAGGAACTTGGGGTCATATTCTCCAACGGACTTAACGGACAAAAAGCACGAATTAAACTGATGGTTGCACTAGAAAGTACGAATAACCCTGATAAACTGCAGGAGTTGTTTCTAAGGTAAGGATCTGGTTGTTCTCGGGAGGATCTATCGCCGCTTGGCTCTCTGTTACCGTTTTCGGGATCTGGCACTTTGTTCGGGCGTTGAGATGCCCTCTCTGTTCCGTATTCGGGATCTGGCACTTTGTTCGGGCGTTGAGATGCCCTCCCTGTTCCGTTTTCGGGATCAGACACTCGATTTGGGCATTGAGACGCCCTCTCTCTTACCGTTTTCGGGAGATGACACGTTGTTCGGGCGTTGAGACGCCCTCTCTCTTACCGTTTTCGGGAGATGACACGTTCTACGGGTGTTGAGACGCCCTCTCTCTTACCGTTTTTGGGAGATGACACGTTGTTCGGGCGTTGAGACGCCCTCTCTCTTACCGTTTTCGGGATCTGACAAGTTGTTCGGGCGTTGAGACGCCCTCTCTCTTACCGTTTTTGGGAGATGACAAGTTGTTCGGGCGTTGAGACGCCCTCTCTGTTACCGTTTTCGGGATCAGACAAGTTGTTCGGGCGTTGAGACGCCCTCTCTTACCGTTTTCAGAATCTGACACGTTCTTCGGGCGTTGAGACGTCCTCTCTGTTACCGTTCTCGGGATCAGACACGTTCTTCAAGCGTTGAGACGCCCTCTCTCTTACCGTTTTCGGGATCAGACACGTTCTTCGGGTGTTGAGACGCCCTTACTATTACCGTTTCGGAATCTGACATCCGTTTTGGGTGTATATAAGCCCTTACTATTACCGTTTAACAAACCTTTGTTTCTGTTTGGGGCTTGGATAGCCCCAAATCAAACACTCTAACAAAAAAAATCAATCCTACTGCCGCCTTTTAATACTTTCCGCTATCATCGCGCCATGAAAACGTCCATTTTCAATAAAGATCTCGTTTGCATTATTTCCTGCTGCAATGACACCTGCTATGAAAATCCCCGAAACATTTGTTTCCATTGTTGCCTCGTTGAAGGTTGGACGTCCTGTCTCTTCATCTATCCCAACCCCCATCTTAGTTAAGAAAGAATGGTCTGGATGATAGCCAATCATAGCAAACACGTGATCATTATATAACGTTTGCTCCTTACCAGCTTTATTAACAAATGAAATCTCGTTCTCCGTAATTTTAGTCACGTTTGACTCAAACTCCATGCGGATGGTGCCATTACGTACTAACGCGTCAAATTCAGGAAGAATCCAAGGTTTCACACTCGGCGAATACGTCTCTCCTCGGTAGATGACGGTTACATGTGCATCAGCTTTCACTAATTCCAATGCAGCATCCACACTCGAGTTCTTCCCACCAATGACAGCGACATGTTTATCAAAATAAGGATGTCCTTCCTTAAAATAATGCGACACTTTATTTAACTCCGCTCCAGGCACATCTAGTTTATTGTGATTATCATAATAGCCGGTAGCAATGATGACATACCTTGTGGAATAGGATTGTTTCGATGTATGTACGATAAATGAACCGTCCTCCATTTTTTCCACATGCTCTACCAATTCAAATGCATTCACTTCGATTTTTTTCCTCTTCACTACTTCTCGATAGTAAGTAAGTGCTTGAATCCTGACAGGTTTTCTATTTTCCGTAATAAATGGTACTTCCCCTATTTCCAGCTTCTCACTTGAACTGAAAAATGTTTGGTGTGTTGGGTAATTGTATATGGCATTTACAATGTTTCCTTTTTCTATGACAAGCGGGGATAGTCCTGCATCTTTAAGTGCAATGGCTGCTGCCAGTCCGCATGGACCACCGCCGACAATGATGGCATCTCTGTTTATCACCGTTGTTCAACTCCGTATTCTTAAATTCAGGGGATCTATTATAACTTTGTTGATCTCCGTTGGAGGCTCTTCGCTTTCCGCGGGCGGTCCGGGAGCCTCCTCGGCTTCGCCGAGGCCACTGGAAAACTATTTGAATAAGGTTGCTGATTGGAAAACCGCTGTTGATTTCCGCAAACGGCTTCGCTTTCCTAGGGGCGGTGCTTGAGCCTCCTCGCTCCGCTGCGGGGTCTCAAGCTACCGCTATCTCCCTCACGAGTCTTCGCCTTTTGCTCCAATCTACAGCTAAGATTACTAGAACATAAAATTTCAGTTTTTCAGTGGCCTAGCTTCGCCTGTGGGTTCTCCCCTGTCCCTTCCTCCCGCAGGACAAGGAATACTTCGACAGCGATACATCGCACGAAGAAAATGCGATAGCATTTTCGAGGAGTCTTCGAGCCTTCCACTCCGATCAACAAGGGTTCTTCATTTACTTACTCAATTGGAAAATCCCCCATCATTATATGATAGGGGATTGTGAAAGCTTAAGCAAATATTAAATCCAGCCTCTAAAGCGGGATGCTTCGGCCATTTTACGTGCACCGACCATATAAGCAGATAATCGCATGTCTACACGGCGGCTTTGTGAAGTTTCATACACATTATTGAATGATTTAACCATTACTTTTTCAAGCTTTTCTTCTACTTCTTCCTCTGTCCAGTAGTAGCCTTGATTATTTTGTACCCATTCGAAGTAAGACACTGTCACTCCGCCAGCACTTGCAAGTACATCTGGAACCAGCAGGATGCCACGGTCCGTTAGTATTTGCGTACCTTCAATTGTTGTCGGGCCATTGGCTGCTTCTACAACGATTTTAGCACGGATATTGTGTGCATTCTCTTCCGTGATTTGATTTTCAATGGCTGCCGGAACTAAAATATCACATTCAAGCTCAAGCAATTCCTTGTTCGTAATAGTGTTATTGAATAGTTTTGTCACCGTTCCGAAACTGTCACGACGGTCTAACAAATAGTCAATGTCCAGACCATTTGGGTCATAAAGGCCACCGTAAGCATCAGAAATACCTACAACCTTAGCTCCTGCATCATGCATGAACTTGGAAAGGTAACTACCCGCATTACCAAACCCTTGTACAACTACACGAGCACCTTCAATGTTAATTCCTTTTTTCTTCGCTGCTTCGCGAATGCAGATGGTAACACCTTTTGCAGTAGCAGATTCACGACCATGGGAACCACCTAATACTAAAGGTTTTCCTGTGATGAACCCAGGTGAGTTGAATTCATCAATTCTGCTATATTCATCCATCATCCAAGCCATAATCTGAGAATTCGTAAAGACGTCTGGAGCTGGAATATCTTTTGTCGGTCCTACAATTTGACTGATTGCGCGAACGTAGCCACGGCTTAATCTTTCTAGTTCTCTAAATGACATCTCACGGGGATCACAAACAATCCCGCCCTTACCACCACCATAAGGAAGATCCACAATACCACATTTCAAACTCATCCAGATGGATAGTGCTTTAACTTCTTTTTCAGAGACATTTGGATGGAAACGGATTCCACCTTTAGTTGGACCAACTGCATCATTATGTTGTGCGCGATATCCAGTAAAGATCTTCACTGATCCGTCATCCATACGAACAGGGATTTTTACAGTAAGCATGCGCATAGGTTCTTTTAGTAATTCATAGACTTCTTCGGGATAGCCTAGCCTCTCTAACGCTTTATGTATAACAACTTGTGTCGATTTTAATACATCTAACTTATCTTCGTTAGTACTTTTTTTATCATTGCTTTTCTCGGCTACCATAAGTAAACCTCCTAGATTGTCTCACATAATAAGATTGAAAAAAGTCCATCTTCATGACATAGTATACACCTTACTTCAACTTATGCAAAGATAGAAAATAAACTTTTATTAAAAAAATGTAACCGATTACAAAACGTAAGAAATATCTGAAAATACTTCCAGCCTACACTACAAATTTATATATGTAGAATAGGCTGTTTTCTAATTAAAATACGTATTAATTTGCTTTAAAGCGGAATCTTTCATTATCATTTTTCCATATTCTTCTATTCGATGTATCGTCATGGTCGATGGTGTGCCGTATTCAGACAAAAGTGCGATTAAGGTGTCAATATCCAATTCAGTATCCACATCTTCATCCAACAGCAGAAGATAGAACATTTGCTCATGAGAATAAATGGTACCGCCATTTATTTTGAGGCCTTGCAGCCTTTTTGCTAAGTCAATTAAGTGATCGAACGATTGAAACACATAAAACAGGTCTTGGCACTCATCTACTGTCACTTGCATCTCTATATAATCATCATTGAACTCTTCTTCTAATTCCTCATGTTCTGTTGATGTTACGATAACCACCATTCCCTGAGCTTGAAGAGCGTATACTTCTACATTCAATGATCCGCTCACTTCAAAACCCAGCTCCGCACTAGCTTCATCAATCATGTCTCGAAACAGCTGATGAACCTTTTGCGAATCTTTCCATAGATCCTCTTTTGTTAACCCGCGGTCTTCCAAGTCATCAAATGTGAGGAATATCTTTATCTTGTTGTAGTTTAAACGTTCCAGCCGCATGAAAGACTCCTCCCAACCTTTAACACCATTGAACTTCTTACATTTTATGATAAAAGGTGTAAGTTGGTTCGTGAGTAATTGTTATTGTTGGGGATGAAATCAGTTCATTCTCACTCTCAGCCAATCTTCCCATTCTTTCATTGAATTTCCAATTAAATGTTCATTGTATTGGCTTTTTTTATTTTCAGGCATTTTATCCACAGCTGTACCACCCAAACCAATAATCAGCTCCGGATATTGTTCCTTAAGTGATGACACTAACTCTAATGTTTTTGGTAGATTAATGGAAAGTGTACATGATAGGAATAGAAATTTAGGTTGTACTTCTTTTAGAACAACATGTATATCATCATCGGCAATACTAGTACCTAAATATATCGTTTCAAACCCTTTTCTACGTACAAACAATGTATAGATCAGTAAACCAAGCTCATGCCATTCACCTGGTCCGCACACTGATACGGTTTTAGGCAGGAACCCATTAACAGGTAATCCATGAAGAATCATTCCTATTCTAGAACGTAAAAATGCAGACGCAAAGTGTTCATGAGCACTTGATATTTCATCATTCTCCCACATGTCACCAACCTTCACGAGCAGCGTCCCCAAAATATCTATCAGCACTTTTTCTACAGAATATAAGCTAAATATTTTATCCATTAATTCGTGCGCTTGGCCTTCATTAAACTCTAATAGAGCTTCTAGCAACTGGTTTAGCAAATCAGTAGATAAATCTTCTTGATCCGTATGATGTGAAGAATCTGATTCCAAAAGAGCCTGATTGTTTTTTTCAAATAGTGAAACGGCTTGACTGATGGTAAACCCTTTATTAACCCTCTGAATTAACCATTTGAGTATTTTGATATGCTCTTCGGTGTATAGACGATGCCCAGATTCGTTCCTTACGGGCGCTATTATCTGATATCTTCTCTCCCATGCCCGTAATGTACCCGGTTGGATACCCAGCATTTTGGATGCTGCCTTAATATTATATTTACCTTCGTTATTTGCCATACAGATCCCTTTCTCTCTTTGCAAAATCATTACTTGCATTATATAGTACGAATGTTGTTGTGTAAACTTTGTATAGGTTTTGAATAGGCTGACACAGAAAAAGCGGCACCTGAAAAATCAGGCCTCCGCTCTAGTGGTAACGGTCAATATATGCGTTTCAGGTGGGGCACCTAGTCTTAACGGCACCAAAGATGTACCAAAGCCATTACTAATTAACTGTGTTGTATGAGGCAGTTGAGTCAGTCCGCCTCTTTCGTAGGGACCGAAACCAAAAATCCTAATTTGCCCTCCGTGAGTATGCCCACTTAAAACCAGGCTGATTTTTTCCTCATCTGTAAACTTATCGACTATCTCGGGTTCATGACTGACCAAGATTTTAAAACTGTCTCTCTTTGTTTCTTCTAGAGCGGTTTCAAGCTCGTCCCGTTCATGGACCATGTCGTCCACACCAACTAACTCAAGCATGTCTCCTTGTTCGCTTTCAAATAAATAGCTCGAGTTATCAAGTATTTTTACTCCATGTTGAAGAAGAAGGGAGTCTAATTCGTGATAATCGACCTCGTAATCATTATTTCCCCATACAAAAAAAACAATGCCCAGTTTCTTTAGTTTTTTGATATTTTCAGAAACTTGCTGAAAAGGTACCTTCTTTTCCGTTAAATCTCCACCTATAATAACCAAATCTATGCTGCTAATCTTATCAATGAATTCGGAATTAATTTTACGCTTATGAATGTCGGAGATGAAAAAGATTCTTATTTTACCAAAGCTATGCGGAAAATCTGGAAAAGCTAGTGTTTGCTCCATAATATTTTCTTGTGTTGCTTGCTTGTACATATAAAAAAGAAGTGATACTCCAAAAAGAGCTACCACTCCAAGTAGAATCCATATCATTTTGAAGTTCCCCTTTTGAACATAATTGTAAATCAACTATATCATACTCATGGGAAATTGTATTACACTCACTTGGTTTCATGATATAAATTGATATCAAACTCTTTTTTCATTAGATCAAATACGTGGTGTCTTTGCTTCCAGTCAGTCGGTTTCGACCAGTAGTCGTCACTGCGCTTTACCATTTCCTTTCTAAGGTCATGGTATTCCTTTTCTGCCTTATCTTTTTTATATAGTAGGTATTTAATCATCCCGATTTGATAGGCAATAAACATGACAATCCAAAAATGGATGGAACGATCAAAGAAATAGGAAATGCTTGCTGAAGAAGAAGAAAACTGTTTAAAAATAAAAAAATAAATGTAAGTTAAAAAAAGGCCTAACGTAATGCAACAGGAAATTCTCCATCTCCACTCGCGCTTCTTAAATGTATCTTGTTTACGCTTTTTGTCTACTAAGAGTTGTAGTGTTTGTTTTGTTGCTTCGTCTGTATGGTGATTTAGCGTTTTTATAACATGTTCCAATGTTATCCCCTCTTTCCAACCTGTCCTACTAGAAAACTATGCAAGAAACACTCACTCTATGATTTACTAATGGAGAGATTTAGGGCATATAGAAAAAACCGAGCAGAAATACCACCCCGGTCTTTAAAAGCCAAAATTTTTAGTTATTGGTTAACCACCGCTGTTCCATTTCGCAAATAGCTACGCTTTCCACAGGGCGACCTTGAGCCTCCTCGGCAAGACTGTGGGGTCTCAACATTGCCGCTACTTCCCCGTAGGACAAGGAAGGCTTCCACAGTGAATCATCGCACGAAGAAAATTCGTAGCATTATCGAGGAGTCTCCGCCATTGGTGCTTAATGTTATCTATTAATTGGAATGAGAAGTTTTTGACCGACATTTACTTGATTGTTCACAAGGTTATTGTGGTCACTAATGATCCTTTCTCCATCTCTGCTGCTGAAGTATTTCATGGAAATGCGATAAAGAGTTTCACTTTCTTGAACAATATGCTCTACATATGTCACATTCGATGGTTCCTCTTCCTCTTCCGCTATATCTTCTTCTTCGGTTTCTGGTTTTGATACAGGAGTTGAATCTGTTTGATTAGTAGAACCTTGAATCTCTTTATTATCTGCCGTTTTTCCAGAGCCCTCTGCAGCATTTCCTTGATTTGTACTTTCATTTGATTCTTTTTCTTGGGTAGACATCTTTTCAGCATCTACTTGGGCTTCGCTATCTTCCTCATCTTCCTTATCAGCCGGATCCACAGTACTTGCAGAAACATTCGTAGGAATGGAGATTTGCTCCACGTTTTTAACTGCAGGTGTAAACATCTTGTTTAGGAAATTGGTCTCCTGATTGTTAAAATGGATGGCCATTATACTTATAGGGATTAGTAAAAAAAGTACACCTATAAGCCTGACGAACGGAAAGTTCACTTTCCACTTCGTTTTCTTGCCTCGTTTTTGTGCGTGAAGTTCACTTCTAGATGGGAGTTTATTTGCTTCTTTTTGTACTTCTTCCCGTAAGCCATCTGCTTGATCTAAACCTTTATTATTTTCCATCTCTCTCCACTCCCGTCTTCCACTAATTTTTATTTTTTAAATAGTCTGCTCTTATCTTGTAGGCGAGCAACATATCAATTAGAAAATGGGCCCAAATTGTAACCCATAAACTCCCTGTCACTTCATAGGTGTATCCGAGTATAAAGCTGATAATGATGACCGAAATGAACAATACCCACTTATGTAAGTACCTGATATGAAGTACTGCAAACAAAATACTGGCAACCCAAATACCAAAATGAGTTTGAATAACTCCTCGAAAAAGGAATTCCTCTGCAAAGGCTATAATGAATGCCAAAAAGATAATGTGAGGCAATGACCTTGTCTGAAACATTTTCTCATTAATACCGCCGTCATCTAACAGCCTCTTAGGTACCAACTTCATGAGTACGAGATCAATGCCTACCACAATAAGTGCGACGATTGTCCCAATGACAAAGATGTTAATGGGCTGCCATGAAAATATCACTTTAACGGATTGGATACTGTTAAACAAAAAATAGGCTAGTATTAGTCCGATAACGAAAAAAGCAAACTGAGAAAGATAAAGGTGATATAGAAGCTCTCTAGCATTCATTTGTTTAATAATTTCTGCTTGTTTGTTTCTCAATTCTCATCTTCCTGCCAAAATATTTTTTTCAAAATTTTCTCCCAGCTTACAGGTTCATTAAAATTACTCGTTGGTGTGATACTTGATTCCTTACTATAAATGTCCATATTCAATCCACAGTTATCACAACATTGTTCGATAGTGGTGGGCATGTTTTCATCAAAATACAGAAGCAATTCTTTTCTCCTGCAAAGAGATGTAGTAGTCCATTTATTAAATTCCTCAAGCTTGGAACGTTTCATGAAGGTTCGCTTTTCAATCTTGCTTTGTATCAAGTCTATACATTGTTCAAGGGAAGTGACATTCAGTTTTCCTTGTCTTTCTAAGAACTGGTTTAGTTGAAACTGGAGATATCTCCAATGGGACTCTTGCTCTGGATATTCTTCTATCCATACTTTCAATTGTTGCTTTGATAAAGATTCAATTTCACCAAATTTTTTCACTAGGTTTTGAAGGATAAATGACACCCACTCCGGGTCAGGTAATTCATTACCAATAATAAACTCTGGTAACATCGCATCTTCCTTACTTTTCAGAAGGATCGCAATACTTTGGTTTCCCCCTCTTCCTGCACGACCAATTTCCTGCACATAAGACTCCATCTGAGTTGGCTGGTGGTAATGAAGAACATATCGAACATTACTTTTATTGATGCCCATTCCAAAAGCACTTGTACAGCAGATAATATCTATTTGGTCCATCAGAAACTGTTGTTGAATTAAAATTCGTTGTTCTTGTGTTAATCCTGCATGATAATATGCAATCCTATTTATTCCATTCTCAGTTAGGTATGCATATAGCTCTTCCGTCTTTGTTCTGCTTGAAAAATAGATAATACCAGGGGGTTGCAGATCAGTCACCAATTCCAATAGTCTTTCCTTCTTTTCTTGATTATTGATGACCTCTTCCACTTTTAAAGCTATGTTTGGCCTGTCCAATGAATTGATATGAAAAACAGGGTCTGACATGCATAAGAATGATTGGATGTCTTGGATGACAGCTTTAGTTGCTGTAGCTGTCAGAGCCAAAGTTGGTGGATTACCAAGAAATTTCTTAACCGTGCCCAATTTTAGATAATCTGTCCGAAAGTCATGACCCCATTGGGATACACAATGCGCTTCATCCACTACAAACAAATCAATACGTACTGATTGAAGTTTCTTGATCCATTTATCTACTTGGAGCATTTCTGGTGAAATAAAAAGGTATTTATAAGAATTAAGATTGATGGACAACAGCTTTTCTTTTTCAGAGAAAGTTAAAAACGAATTTAATGCTATGACACTCTTTTCTCCACTTGACCTCAGTTGTTGTACCTGGTCTTCCATTAGCGATAATAAAGGGGAAACAATGACGACAGTGCCCGGAAGAGCGTAGCCTGGCAGTTGATAGCAAAGAGATTTACCCCCTCCTGTAGGAAGTAACGCAATGACATCTTTTTTGTAAAGGACATCCTGAATAATTTCCTTTTGTCCCGGTCTAAAAGAAGTGAAGCCAGTTTTAACTTCCAGCAGGTTGTCTAGATTCATCCCTATCCCCCATCCTTGTTAACACTAACCTTATTTGAAAATAGTTGATATCAAAATTTTTCAACTTCTCTTTTATTTTTCGAAGTTGGTGTGTTTGCAAGTCACTAATAACAGCTTTGATTGCTTGAACGTCGTCCCCTTTTACATAAGGAGCTATCGAAAAATCATGAATCTGCATGGAAATCTCTACAATGTGATCTTCTATAGTACTTTCCTTCAATCTCCGGATATTGGCGATTTCCTCTAGAGTGAATCCTTGATGAAGCAGCTTCAAAGTTTTTTGTGTCGTTTCCGTGAGCAGTGATTTCTCCAGAAAATCACGACATATTAAAAAGAGATGTTTGTATGTTGACACTGCATCTTTTTCCTCTAAGCGTTGAATAATATAGTGCAGAGCTGATTGAAACTCTATATGAATCCATGCAATGTCTGTTTTTAAGGTTCTGGCTATTTGCTCATCTGTATTTCCTGCATGACGATAACCCGATAGTTTAAGTGTAAAGACAGTTGCCTTATTAGCCGGCAATTGAGTTAGCAGACCGTTCGTTTCAATAAACAAATCTTTTAACAACCGTTTCTTCGAACTGCCTTTTTGACTTAACAAATAATTTTTCACCCAACTTTGTATATGATCGTCATACTGAATAGGGATAAAAGTACTTTCTTTTCCTGCCAGATTAGACAAAGTTTGAACGAGCAGTGAATATCTCTTCCAAAATGTCAAACTTTTATCTTTGTATGCATATCCATTTAAGTAGGGAGCTAAATTGAAAAGTTTTTCGCCGTTTACCAACTGATTTTCCCCTTTGTGCGTAAGTTCAAAATGCTCGCTATGTACTTCACGAATCAGTTGTTCCGTTTGTAATATTTGTATTGATTGTTGAAGGGAATTTCTATTTAAATCGGGAAAAAGTCCATAAACATTCACCAATGCGAAGATATTGGCATCCTGTATAGTTTGAGAAGATTTCTTACCTCTAAATAAATGGTATATCGCTGAAATGCTCCGTTCTCCTCTAAATGATTGGAGGCATTTCAGACACAAATATTCGAATGAATTCATCAAAATTCTACACCTTTCTTCCCCTACAGACATTTTATCAAAATTTTGTAAAGGATGTCATGTTTATCACATCTTTTCGTCGGGTAATCTAACAATATGTTTCAAAACCCTTGTGTGATAAGCATTCTCATTGAGTTTTCTATTGAAAAGTTGGGAAAACAGTTTTACAATATATAATATGAGGAATTGGTTTCCAACTAAATATTGGAAATCATTTAATTGACTAGTTACTATTTGGGAGGTTTATTTTCATGGCAAAATACACGATTGTTGACAAAGATACTTGTATCGCTTGTGGAGCATGCGGTGCTGCAGCTCCGGATATCTATGATTATGATGATGAAGGTATTGCATTCGTAACACTTGATGACAACCAAGGAATTGTAGAAATTCCAGATGTACTTGAAGAAGACATGATGGACGCATTTGAAGGCTGTCCAACTGATTCAATTAAAATTGCTGATGAGCCATTTGATGGCGACGCATTGAAATTTGAATAGTAAATAATAAGAAGCCCCCAATCCTGATACAAGGATTTGGGGGCTTCTTTTATTGAATATTTATTTATACACTCTTTGTTTCTAATTGACGGTCAAGCCAAATTGCAAGCTTCTTATATAACAATAAAAACAAGAAAGTGACAATCAGCCCTTTAATTATATTAAATGGAAGGATCCCCTTCACAATTCCTTCAATCATCTGAGCAGAAGAACCGGAATCTACTCCGAGAAAATATGTGAAAGCAGGCAAGAAAATATAGTAGTTAAGCACACTCATGATTAAAGCCATAGAAACAGTACCCGCAATCAAACCTAACCCTAAACCTTTCGTTGTACGGATCTTATTAAAGATGAAATAAGTCGGCAATATAAACAAGATACCTGCTGTAAAATTAGCCAACTGTCCAACAGGAACTCCTGTCATACTTCCTTGTACAATATAATGCAGGATATTTTTAATTGCTTCGACTGTGATGCCTGCTACTGGCCCAAAGATAATGGCTGCAAGCAATGCTGGGACGTCACTGAAGTCCACAGATAAAAATGGTGGCAACAAAGGTAATGGAAAGCTTAGCCACATAAGCAGGTACGAAATACCACTCAACATCCCTACAGTTACCATTTTTTTGACGCGTTTTGATTGATTCATTGTTCTTCTCTCCTTTTCAAATGGAGATCCACCTCGTACGAAAAGAGAGAATTCAAAGATGTGTGTTTATTTCTTGATGCCAAACCACGCAAATAACCGCTTGTCAAATGAACAAACGGGAGTACGAAGGCATCAGAAATAAGCATCGAAAAGAAGAATTTTCGACAACTTTGAACCTCCATCTTCTCCCATCCAGACTATACTGTCGGCTCTGGAATCGCACCAAATCCTGCCCCAATATCAGGCTCGCGGGCTTAGAGAATTACTCTCATCACCGCCGATCGGGAATTTCACCCTGCCCCGAAGATAGATCATATTATTAACTTACGAGTTTATTATACTCAAAAAATAGTAAAAAGGGAAGAGAAATGAACTGTTATTCATTTTTTATAGGAATTTTGAAACAATAAGCGCTTACATAGGTTCGACCTGTTGTAAAGTTATTGACACGCCCTCCTATAGATGATAAATTATCAGAAATTTTATATTTTTTTGGGGGGATTCCATTTATGTTTCATGTGCTCGTTGCAGATTCTATAAGTTCAGATGGACTGACTCCGCTCTTAGAAGCGGAAAATATTAAAGTATATCGGAAGGATCGTGAAGGTGACAACTACAATTCAGATGACATCGATGCACTACTTGTACGAAGTGCTACACAGGTGGATGATGCCCTTCTCTCTTCCCTTTCCAATCTCAAAGTCGTCGCCAGAGCCGGAGTGGGCGTAGACAATATTGATATAACCGCTGCAACAAAAAGAGGCATTGTCGTGATAAATGCACCCGACGGGAATACAATATCCACTGCTGAGCATACTTTTGCCATGATTTCTTCCTTAGTGCGCCATATTCCTCAAGCAAATATGAATGTGAAAGGCTCCCAATGGAGCAGAAAAAAGTTCATTGGGACAGAGCTATTCGGAAAGACCCTTGGAATTGTGGGATTTGGCCGTATTGGCGGTGAAATTGCCAAGCGTGCAAAAGCTTTTCAAATGAAAGTAGTAGTTTATGATCCGTTTTTAACAGACACGCGGGCTGAGAAATTAAGTGTCACCTCCTTACCTTTAGATGAGGTGATGAAGCAAGCAGATATCATTACAGTACATACACCTCTTACGAAAGAAACGAAAGGTTTATTTAATAAAGAAAATATCCCTCATTTAAAGAAAGGTGTGTATCTTGTTAACTGTGCCCGTGGTGGTATTATTGATGAAGAAGCATTACTTCACCATTTAAACACAGGACATGTTGCTGGTGCCGCTCTTGATGTGTTTGAAGTGGAACCTCCAACCAACTACGATCTTGTACAACATGACCAGGTAATTGTTACACCGCATCTTGGGGCATCCACCAAAGAGGCACAATACAACGTAGCTTTCCAAGTTTCAAAAGATGTGTTGGCGTATCTAAATGGCGAATCTGTCAACACAAGCATCAACCTGCCTACCATCCCAAAAGAAATCTACAAAAAGATTCAACCATTTTATCAGCTTGGAAAAACGTTGGGATCTATCCTTTCACAATCAGCCAAAACACCAATTGAAGAAATTACTGCAACCTACGCCGGAGTAATAACGGAATGGGAAACATCCATTTTGACTAAAAGTATTATAGCAGGGTTTTTGAGAAATCGTGTCGATACGACTGTCAACGAAGTAAATGCTGCTACCATTGCAAAAGAACGGGGCATCATTTATGGAGAAAAACATCAATCAGATAGTTATGGATACTCCAATATCATTCAAGTTGAGGCGCGGGGAAAAGATGTTAACTTAGTAGTAAGGGCGACATTCATCGAAGGTTTTGGAGCAAGGATTGTTCATATGAACGGATTCGATATTGACTTTGCACCTAGTGGGCATTTGCTTTACGTACAGCATACGGATCGTCCTGGTGTAATCGGACAACTGGGTCTCATATTCGGTAAACACGAGACTAATATCGCTACGATGCATGTGGGCCGGATGCTCCAAGGCGGTAAAGCCATTATGATGCTTTCTTTTGACCAGCCGCTTGAAAAAGTGCTTGTAGATGAAATCCTTCTCATACCGGATATATCTTCTGCGATTATTTTAGAATTATAGCCCGAAAATTTAAGAGGCTGGGACAAAACTAAAAAAGCCTAATAAAAGACGAACAATTTAGGTGTCATAGGTATTGGCTCTAAATACCGCTGTTGATCTCCACAAATGGCTTCGCTTTCCTAGGGGCGGTGCTTGAGC
>NZ_JAAZWB010000033.1 GCF_012524115.1 Bacillus sp. RO1
TAGGTATCGACTCTAAATACCGCTGTTGATTTCCACAAATGGCTTCGCTTTCCTAGGGGCGGTGCTTGAGCCTCCTCGCTCCGCTGCGGGGTCTCAAGCTACCGCTATCTCCCTCAGGAGTCTTCGCCTTTTGCTCCAATCAACAGCTGGTGCCCCCAAAAACTAAATGTATCTTTTAAACGAAAACAGACCCGAACTAATTTGAGATTTCAAATTAGTTCGGGTCTCATTTAGACTAAAACACTTTTGTCCCAGCCTCTTTTCATTATCATACTGTGTATTTCTGTGCATCCAATACGACAGCTGCAATTTCGCGTTTCTTCGCAACAACATTGATTGGTGTGTGGCGAGTGAATTTGCGCAGAGCAGAAATCATCATGCGAAGCGTATCGCCAGTTTCAGCAGCTACCAATGTTTCTCTTGCATCTGCTTCAATTTGGTTGAACGCCTCTTGACAGAATACTTGCGTATAAAGGACTTTCAATTTATTCTTGTCTTCGCCGGATTTTGCGATTGCTTTCTCCGTACGTAATACAGCGGATTCCATGGAATAGACGTTGCTGATGATATCAGCAATGTTAACAAGCAATTCTTGCTCTCTTTCCAATGCTTTTCCGTACTTTTGAGCAACAAGACCTGTCATTAGGATAGCAATTTTCTTAGCATTTTTCACAAGATATTTCTCTTGCTCCAACACTCCATCGCCAACTTCTTCAGGCATAAGCATCATTAACTCTTCTTGTAGACTTTGCGCTTTTTGGATAAGTGGAAGTTCACCTTTTAGTGCTTTACGCAGGTACGTTCCTGGAACCAATAAGCGGTTGATTTCGTTTGTTCCTTCGAAGATACGGTTGATACGGGAGTCGCGGTACATTCTTTCTACTTCGTACTCTGCCATAAAGCCGTAACCACCATGAATTTGAACTGCTTCATCCACTACATAGTCAAGTGTTTCAGAACCGAACACTTTATTCAAAGAACATTCGATTGCATATTCAGCAACCGCTTTTGCCACTGCATTTGGATCTTTCTCTTCTTCTTTTGTCAGGCGGCCCATGCTGTCTTCAAAAAGGCCGACTGTACGGTAAACGGAGCTTTCCGTTGCATACGTTTTAACAGCCATATTTGCAAGCTTCTCTTGGATAAGCGAGAATTTTGCGATTGGAGTTTTGAATTGTTGACGTTGGTTCGCATATGTTGCAGCAAGCTCAATACCACGCTTAGAGCCACCCACTGTTCCAACAGCCAATTTGTAACGACCGATGTTTAGAATGTTAAATGCGATTACGTGACCGCGTCCGATTTCACCAAGAAGGTTTTCTTTTGGTACTAGTGCATCTTCTAAAATCAATGTACGTGTAGAAGAGCCTTTGATACCCATTTTCTTTTCTTCGGGTCCAGTGGAAACGCCACCAAAGCCGCGCTCTACGATGAATGCAGAGAAGTGCTCGCCATCGACTTTTGCATAAACAACGAATACATCTGCAAAGCCTGCATTGGTGATCCATTGTTTTTCACCATTTAAAACATAGTGTGTTCCTTCGTCATTCAGCTTGGCTGTCGTTTTCGCACCAAGTGCATCAGATCCGGAACCTGGCTCTGTTAATGCGTACGCTGCAAGCAATTCGCCGGAAGACAGTTTTGGAAGGTATTTTTGCTTTTGGTCTTCATTACCGAAAAGAACGATAGGAAGGGATCCAATTCCAACGTGTGCTCCGTAGGATAAGGAGAATCCGCCAGCTCTTGAGAACTTTTCTGTGATTAAGGATGAACTGATTTTATCAAGTCCGAAACCGCCGTACTCTTCTTGTACGTCTGCTCCTAATAGGCCCAGTTCTCCTGCTTCTTTTAAAAGTTTTACGGAGATATCGAAGTTGTGGTGTTCGATTTCTTCTAGGTTTGGTACTACTTCGTTAACGACGAATTCTTCGGTTGTTTTGGCGATTAGTTTGTGTTCGTCTGAGAAGTCCTCTGGTGTGAAGACTTTTTCTGCGGCGATGTCGTCAAGTAGGAAGCTTCCGCCTTTGATTACATTTTCTAATGTGTTTGACATTGTTTATTCCTCCCGTTTGGTTACTAAAATACTTGTTTACTGGATTACTTCCTGTTTCCTTTCGTTCCAGGTGTTCGCTTTCCTAGGGGCGGTGCTTGAGCCTCCTCACTTCGTTGCGGGGTCTCAAGCTACCACTATCTCCCTCAGGAGTCTCACACCTTGCACTCCAGTCAACAGGAGAAATCACAATTGAATAAAGTATATTTACACAACTTTTAAATACTACTTTTTAAGCCAGTAGTTCGAATACGCCTGCGGCTCCCATTCCGCCTCCGATACACATGCTGACGATACCGAACTGTTCGTTACGGCGTTGCATTTCGTGTAGAAGGGTCAGTGTCAGTTTGGAGCCTGTGCATCCAAGTGGATGTCCGAGTGCGATTGCTCCGCCGTTTACGTTCACTTTGTCTTCGTCAAGGTTTAATTCACGCATAACTTGGATTGCTTGGGATGCAAAAGCTTCGTTTAATTCTAGTAAGCCGATATCGGAAAGTTCCAAGCCTGCAAGTTTAAGTGCTTTAGGGATTGCCACTACCGGGCCGATCCCCATTACTTCAGGTGGCACGCCTCCTACTGCAAAGGAACGGAATTTAGCAATAGGTTTTAATCCAAGTGCTTCCGCTCTTTCTCTTTCCATCACAAGGACAGATGCTGCTCCGTCACTTGTTTGGGAAGAGTTTCCTGCTGTTACGGACCCTTTGACATTAAATGCAGGGCGAAGTTTGCTCAATACTTCCATGGAAGTACCTGCTCTTACACCTTCATCCTGACTGAAAGTGAAGGTTGACTCTTGTAATTTGTGGTTGGAACCAACCTTGCGCAATGTTACATCCACAGGGACGATTTCATCCACGAATTTTCCTTCTTGTATTGCTCTTGCAGCACGCTCATGACTGCGAACAGCAAATGCATCCTGGTCTTCACGACTTACACCGTATTTCATTGCTACTTGTTCCGCCGTGTGGCCCATCCCCATATAGTACTCTGGTGCGGAATCAACAAGTCTTGCATTTGGTCTTACTGTATGGCCAACCATTGGCACCATGCTCATGGATTCTGCTCCACCGGCGATGATGGATTCAGAGTGGCCAAGCATGATTCGCTCTGCTGCATAGGCAATGGTTTGTAAGCCTGAAGAACAATATCTATTTATGGTAATTGCAGGTACGCTTGATGGGAGTCCAGCTAATCCTCCAATGTTTCTTGCCATATTGAGACCTTGCTCTGCTTCTGGCATCGCACATCCGAAAATGAGGTCATCGATTGGACCATCATAGTTGCCTGCTCGTTTAAGTGTTTCTTTTACTACTAATGCCCCTAGATCATCTGGTCGAACTGTAGCTAGTGATCCTTTTCTTGATCTTCCGACTGGTGTTCTTGCACCAGCAACAATAACCGCTTCTTTCAAAATGCTCCCCTCGCTTTTCTAGTAGTTTAGTAGATTCTGTTTTTAACACCGCTGTTGATTTCCGCAAATGGCTTCGCTTTCCTAGGGGCTGACGTGAGCCTCCTCGTCTTCGTCTGCGGGGTCTCCACCTAGCGCTATCTCCCTCAGGAGTCTTCGCCTTTTGCTCCAATCAACAGCTATGAAATTTATCTAACATTAAGAGTTGGTTTAGTTACGTAATGGTTTTCCTTTTACTAGCATGTGCTGCATGCGTTGTTGGG
This sequence comes from Bacillus sp. RO1, assembly GCF_012524115.1. Classification (GTDB taxonomy): domain Bacteria; phylum Bacillota; class Bacilli; order Bacillales; family Bacillaceae_I; genus Sutcliffiella_A. The sequence continues at coordinate 3,722 of NZ_JAAZWB010000033.1, forward strand.
ATTTTGCTTCTCCAACTAGGCTTAGGAATGCTTCACGTTCAAGGTCTAGTAGGTACTGTTCATCTACTTCTGTTCCGAACGGTACATTTCCGCCTGCGATAACGTAGGCCAGTTTTTTAGCAATCTTTAAATCGTGTTCGGAAATGAATCCGGAGTATTGCATGTTGTGTGCTCCTAGCATTAACGTTGCATAGCCGGTTTCTCCCACTACAGGGACTTTTCTGCGAACAGGTGCTGTGTACCCTGCTTCATACAAGCTTGTTACCGCTTGCTTTGCATCATGGATCAAGTGGTCACCGTTGAAGCTGATTTGATCTTTATTATTCAGCAAGTGCAGATCTCTTGCTTCCGCTGCGGAAGTCGAGACTTTTGCAGTTGCAATTTGTTCAAATACTTTGTTTGCAACCTTTTGCAGATCATATTCTAGGCCTTGTGGCATGCTGTTCAAGTGCTTCATGTAAAGCTCTTTGTTTCCGCCTCCCCCAGGGATCAATCCGACTCCGACTTCTACGAGGCCCATATACGTTTCGCTGGATGCCTGCAGTTGGCTTGTTGGTAGGCAGATTTCTGTTCCTCCTCCGAGCGTCATGCCAAATGGCGAGGCCACTACCGGTTTGGAGCTGTATTTTATATTCATCATGGCTTGTTGGAAGTGCTTTACGACCATTTCTATTTCAAAATAATTGTCGTCTTGCGCTTCCATTAGTATCATCGCAAGGTTAGCACCTACACAGAAGTTCTTTCCTTGGTTTCCGATTACAAGCCCTTTATAGTTTTTATCTACTTCTTCAAGCGCGTAGTTCACCATTTGGATGATATCTAGCCCGATAGCATTATTTGGAGATTGGAATTCAAGTAATGCCACATCATCTCCAAGGTCGATTAAGCTTGCTCCAGAGTTTTTCTTGATCACACCATTTGTTTCTTTTAATGTTTTCAAGTGAACTACTTTTGGATTTACTTCAAGCGCTTTGTAAGTGCCGTTGTCATAAAACAAGGTTGTTCCACCATCTTTTTTGTAGAAGGAACGATGGCCGTTCGCTAGCATTTCATCAACCCATTTTGGAACCGGAACTCCGTCTTCTTTCATTTTCAGGACTGACTGTTCTAGACCGATGGCATCCCAAGTTTCAAATGGTCCATGATCCCAGCCGAAGCCCCATTTCATCGCTTGGTCAATTGCCACAATATCATCAGCGATCTCACCTAGTAATTCAGCAGAATAGCTCAACACTGGTGCAAGAATGCTCCAGATCAGATTTCCAGCGCGGTCGTCAGTGTATACAAGCGCTTTCATTTTGTTGCTGTAGCCTTTTGCTTGTTTGCTCATTTCAAGAGCTGGAGTTTTCAACTTTTTACGTGCCTCATATTCCAACGTTTCTGGATTAAGTTCAAGAATTTCTTTTCCTTGTTTTAAGAAGAAACCTTGACCGGATTTGGAGCCCAACCAGCCTTTTTCCTTCATCTTGTTCATGAAGTCTGGAATGCGGAATACTTCTTGTTCCTTGACCTCGACTTTTTCGTAAACATTGTTGGCTACATGGATGAATGTATCCAATCCTACAACGTCAAGCGTACGGAATGTGGCACTCTTCGGTCTGCCGATAGCAGGGCCAGTAACAGAATCCACTTCTCCTACACTATAACCACCCTCAAGCATTTCATTCACTGTCACAAGTAGACCATACGTTCCAATGCGGTTGGCAATGAAATTTGGCGTATCTTTTGCTAGAACAATGCCTTTTCCTAATACATCTTCACCAAATGTTTTGATGAAGCTGACAACCTCAGGACTTGTGTCTTTAGTTGGAATCACTTCGAGTAATTTCAAATAACGCGGTGGGTTAAAGAAGTGCGTTCCAAGGAAATTCTTTTTAAAGTCTTCCGAACGTCCTTCTGCCATCGCTTCAATGGAAATACCGGATGTGTTGGAACTGATGATACTTCCAGGTTTGCGGTGTGCATCTACTTTTTCAAAAAGTTGCTTTTTGATTTCCAGGTTTTCAACGATCACTTCAATTACCCAGTCGCAATCCGCGATTTTTGCCATATCGTCTTCTAGATTTCCTGCTTCAATTAGAGCAAGATTAGACTTGGATGTAAGTGGAGCTGGTTTTTGCTTTAATAATTTTTGTAAAGCTGTGCTTGTAAACTTGTTTCGGATTGCTTTATCAGAGAGTGTTAAGCCTTTTTGTTCTTCTTCACTCGTTAATTTGTTAGGAACGATATCTAACAAGATTGTAGGAATTCCAACGTTTGCTAAGTGTGCGGCAATCCCGGATCCCATTACTCCCGATCCGATTACAGCAGCCTTTTTAATACTTTGTTTCATTCTTCCTCCCCCTTGATAGTTGGTTTTAAAAGTAAGTAACAGGTTTTTGAATGAATGCTCATTCATTTTTACCGTAAAAAAATATCTCCTTTGTAAGAGTTCCCTTGGTTTTAACTATAAAGTATTTTGAAAATTTTCGCAATAAATAAATAGGAATTTTCCATATTATTTTCTAATGTACGCTGCATGTAGCGGATTGGTGTGGGGAAAATGTAATTGTGGAGGTGAGACATCATGGCAAAGTTGAAAAAACAACCTTCTCATGCAGCTAAAAGTGCTGCGAGTGTAAAAGGAAACGCAGGTCCTACTGTGGAGATGGACTATAGCGGTAAAAAGACGAGCAACAATCAACAGTACGGGAAACAGAATATGCAAGACTAATGTTATAAGAAAAAAACGGGCAAAAAACGCCCGTTCCTTCTTTTCCATAAAACATTAGTTAGGGTTATGAGCCGCTGTTCCTTTCCGCAAATGGCTGCGCTTTCCGCGGGACGGTGCTTGAGCCTCCTCACTTCGTTGCGGGGTCTCAATCTACCGTTACTCCCCCGCTGGAGTCTACGCCATTTGCTCCAATCCACTGCTAAAAATTATATAAACGTAATGTTAATGCTTATTCAATAAACAAAGTTATATTGTTTTTCATAAATTCTTATTGAATGAAACCACCTTGTTGATTGAAGTGGAAGGAGCGTAGACGCCCGCGGGAGGAAGGGACAGGTGAGACCCCACAGTGAGGCCACTGAAAAACAGATAACATAAGTTTTTAATAACCACTAGCTGTTGATTGGAGCAAAAGGCGAAGACTCCTGAGGGAGATAGCGCTAGGTGGAGACCCCGCAGGCTTGCCGAGGAGGCTCCAGCAGCCCCCCTAGGAAAGCGAAGCCATTTGCGGAAATCAACAGCGGTGTCTTAACAGCATCTAAAATCAAAGACTTTTCAGTTGCCTACAACTGAGACAAGGAGGCTCACGCACCGCCCGCAGGCAAGCAAAGCGCCTGGAACGGAAATCTACCGGATTATATATATGCTTTCTTATTCTATAAACGTAAAGAGCGTGCATATCGCACGCTCTCTTATTATTTCTTGATGATTCCTTTTAGTACGAACGCTACGTTTGCTGGTCGTTCTGCTAGGCGGCGCATGAAATATCCGTACCAGTCTGTGCCGTATGGAACGTATACACGCATTTTGTAGCCTTCTTTTACGAGTTCCAGTTGGCGCTCTGGGCGGATACCATAGAGCATTTGGAATTCAAATTGATCTTTGGAAATGCCGTGTTTCTTGACGAGTTCTTTTGTGTATTCAATCATCGCATCATCGTGAGTTGCAACAGCTGTATAGTTTCCGTTCAAAAGATGCATTTCAATGATTTTCTTGAAGTTATCATCCACATCCTTTTTATCTGGAAAAGCAACTTCCGGTGACTCTTTGTATGCACCTTTAACTAAACGAAGATTTGGGTTGTATTGATTAAGGTCTTCCATGTCTTTAACTGTTCTGTACAAGTAAGCTTGTATTACAGTGCCAACATTGTCATACTCTTCTCTTAGCTTTTTGAATACATCGATTGTTTTTCCGCAGCGGGAATAGTCTTCCATGTCAATCGTGACAAATACACCGTGTTCCTTTGCTGCATCTAGGATTCTACGCATGTTCTTCATCACAACTTCTTCTGAGATATCTAGTCCCATGGATGTCATTTTCAAAGATAATTGAGAATCAAGGTTTTCGTTGCCGATTGCACGAATGGCTTCAATGGAGTTGTCTGCCATTTCATTCGCTTCTTTTTCCGTATCAATAAACTCACCTAGATAGTCGATGGTCACGCAAAGGTCTTTTTGGTTAAGCTCTTGGATACATTTTACCGCTTGATCGATCCTTTCCCCTGCGACAAAACGGCCAGCTCCAAAACGCAACCCGTACTTTCTTGCCATTTTGGTTAATGATTTGCTTTTTGATAGATACAAAAATGTATTGCGCATTACTTGTTCCATTTGATATTCCTCCCGCTTCTTCTTGGTGTCCCTCTCCGATTGCTTTATTCTATTTTCTGAAATTTATAGTAAACGCTTTCATTGAGTGTAAAAATAAAATTACACCCCCATTTTATCATCTTTTCAAATTTTTGAATACAAATTATTTGTCGGGAAATAGTGCTGATTATTGTCGTTTAATTAGCCATTCTGGGTGTATTGGATTTTATGAGGCGTACATATTTTTTTGCTAAAAGGTTACTCTACATTTGATAGATTATGATAGGAGGTCGTTGTATGCAACAGCAGCAACCACAGCAAAATACTACTCAGCAGTCTGGCTATTACCCACAGCCGCCAAACGTGGTCACGACAAAAGATTCTTTATACTTTGCTGATATGCTTTCATGGAATTTACTTGCGATGAAGAAAGCGCACTTTTTTGCAAGCCAATGCCAGGACCAGGAAGTCGTCAGAGCGATTGAAAAAGCAGGACAGATGCACCAAAGACATTACCAAAAGATATTGACGCACTTACAAAGCCAAACTCAAATGCAGCAACAGCAGCCATTACAATAGAAAGGAGGACAACCTACATGAATCAACAAAAAATCCAGAATCCTGAAACACAAGTTGCCAAGACACCTCAAATGAATGAGCGCGATTTCATAAACGATATGCTGGCTACGGAAAAATATATGACCGATTCTTATTGCACTGCATTAAATGAAGCAAGCAACCAACAAATCTACACAGACCTGCTTGCAATTTTTAATGAAACTCAAAATTGTCAGCGTGAACTTTATAATGTCATGTTTCAAAAAGGGTGGTACGGACTAGAGCCGGCTGATCAGACAAAACTTCAACAAGAATACCAGCAGTTCCAAGGGTACTCCAACCAGTTTCCATATGGAAATAATGGAATGATGCAGTAAGTGATAAAAGCGACGGAGGAAGCCAATCAATGAGGCTTCTTCTGTCTTTTTTTGTTTCTATATAAGGTCTTATTAAAAATGGTATCTTCCCCTCTACCCTTCAGCATATTTTCCAAAACCCGCAACTTTTAAAAAAATGAAAATTATTCCATTTATTGTGGTAAAATTAAACAAAATGTTTATTTTTCTAGGGGGGGAATTTTGTGAAACGTATTGTCACTTTATTTTTGGTAGGAGCATTGCTCAGTGGTTGCTCTAATACGGATGACCATCAAGAAACAGTTATAAAGTTGGAAAACGAAATAGAGGAAGTTTATGCGCAGCTTGAGGAGAAAGAAATGGAATTAGAAACCGTTTCACAAACGCCTGCAGAAGAGGAATCAGGAGAGTTTATCACGATTCCAAAAGATCAAGCTCCTCGTTTGTGGACTGATGTGGATGCACAACTTTGGGATTACTTGATAGATGATTCGCTGGCGGAAGAGAATGGCTGGAAAAAAGGGGTAACAAATTGGCGTGAGTGGGATGGAGAGTATAATCAGGCTCTTGGGATTGCCAATCAGAGTTGGAAAAATCCAGGATTGTTAATGAATGCATGGATGTTGGATGTAGAGACCAGCTATGGACTTGGTATGGATGTGTGGGAAATTACCACCAGGATTACTTTATCGGATGAGGATAAAGCGGAAGGTTATATCATGAGTTATGGAATGCGAGATGATTCTGTTGCCGGCAGCGATATAAAGCTCACAATGTTGAAGGAAAATGACTTTTGGTATGTGGAGAAGGCGGAAGTAAGGTATAGGTGTTCACGTGGTGTTAGTGAGGATAAAGATCTCTGTTTATAATCATTATTTTCCTCGTGTTAATTGCCTAAATTGAATCAAGGCCATCATATCAGGGGAGAAGACCTCTCTGCTTCTTTTTTCTCGTCACTCAGGTCTTCATCACAACGTTGAGGACCTCTCTTCCTCTTTTTCTTCGTCACTGAGGTCTTTATCACAACGTTGAGGACCTTTCTACTTCTTTTTTCTCGTCACTCAGGTCGTTGAGGACCTCTCTCCTTCTTTTTCTTCATCACTCAAGTCTTCATCACCACGTTGAGGACTTCTCTCCTTCTTTTTCTTCGTCACTCAAGTCTTCATCACCACGTTGAGGACCTCTCTCCTTCTTTTTCTTCGTCACTCAGGTCTTCATCACAACGTTGAGGACCTCTCTCCCTCTTTTTCTTCGTCACTCAGGTCTTATCACCATGATCAAGAAATACCCAAAAATTTCCTAAACAAGTAAAAGAGCCTTGATTTGCACATTAGCAATCCAAGGCTCTCCTTTATTTCCCGCTTTTTGCGCGGTGGGCGTCATTTAATTCTTTGATTTCCCTAATCAGTGCCATCATATCTTGCTTTGCGTCTGGATATTGCTCATTCCAATGCTTCACAAGTGGTGGCATTGATTTTGCGATATATGTATAGAGCACCCATGCTTTCACATTTTCCTTGTGCTCTTCTGTCACTTCTCCTAAAAGTAGTTCCGTGTACTTTTCTAATAAACCGTCCAGTTGCTGGTCGAGTTTTTCGTTCATCTGCAAAACCTCCCCTCAAGCTTTTGTTCCATTATAGTGAAGTCAATCAGACATTACAATTCAATGGACAGGTCGAGCATCGGGCTCCTTCGCTGTTGGTTTTATAATAGTAGCAACAGGTAGTTCGCATTCTCATCTCTGCTTGGTGCAGTTCTACGAAGGTTTTCGGTTTATAGAACAATGCTGCAGGGTTTCTTTTCATTCCAAATAAAGCAGGGTCTGCCTCCAATAAACTTTTAAAATCTTCTTCTTGGTATGGCGCATCCAACTGCTGCTGATTAGGGAGAATGGACTCGTACATCCAGTAGATATATAGCACAACATTTTCCCATAAAGTTTGGCGGGATACTTTTGCCTCTTTGGACATTCGTTGAATCAGCGGGGCAAACACTCCGTTGAAAAGTTCATTAAAATGCTGAACTCTCCATTCCTCACGCGTTTCAAATCCCGTGACCTCCATTGCTTGCACCTCTGTATAACGAAGCTTCGGCAGCCACACATCATTTTCCACATAAGAATCAATCCAAATGTTGGCTGGATCTAATTTCAGTGTTTTGTTAAATGCCGTCATGGAAAGCAAACAGTTTACCGCAAGGAATCCCAACCTTTTCATGAGAAGCGATGCCGCAACGTCCATTTCGTCTGTACCCAATGCAGCCTTGACCTTCGTCAAATACTCTTCCGTTCCGTCATAAATAAGTGAATGAAGCGAGATAGTATCCTCGACTTCTGCCTCCCCTGCTACAAAACGGCAGCTTTCTTCCAGAAAACGAAATTCCTGTTTTGTCAGCGTGCCCATCATGCTCTTAGTCCCTCCAAATTCGGAACCAAGCATCGGCCGCGACCATGCGGTATGCATAATGGTGTCCCAAATAGTGGATCCGTTGTTACTTGGCAATTCATATCAAAAACACTTTTGACAAGATCACAGTTGATTACTTCTTCTGGTTTGCCTTGTGCATATATTTGCTTATCGCGGATGGCAACAAGGTGATGCGCATAACGGCAGGCAAGGTTAAGATCATGTAGTACCATGATGATAGTACGGTTTTCTTTTTCGTTCAATTCAAAAAGAAGGTCGAGAATTTCAATTTGATGTGTTAGATCCAAGTATGTTGTCGGTTCATCCAACAAGATGACATCTGTCTCTTGCGCAAGCGTCATCGCAATCCATGCACGCTGACGCTGTCCACCTGATAGGGAGTCGACCGTTCTTTCTGCAAATTCCTCCATGCCTGTTGCACGAAGGGAATCCCAAACTACTTTCTCATCATGTTCTGACCATTGCTTTAACCATGACTGATAAGGGTAACGGCCTTGCTTTACTAACTGAAGCACCGATAACCCCTCTGGTGCAGTCGGTCCTTGTGGAAGGATGGCAAGTTGCTTGGCGATGTCTTTTGTGGATTGGCCGGATATAGCCTTTCCTTCCAGGAGCACATTTCCTTGTCTTGGCTTTAACAAACGAGCTAGCGAACGAAGCAAGGTGGATTTCCCACAGCCATTTCCACCGATAAAGACCGTAATTTCCCCTTTAGGGATTTGCAGATCTAATTCCTCTATAATGATGGATTCACCGTAGGATAATGTTAGTGATTCGGTTTCTAAAGCATTCATGTTACTTCCACCTCTCGTTAAGAATTTCTCGTTTTATAAAGTAGATAAATAAAATATGGTGCTCCTATTGAAGCGGTAAATACGCCGGCAGGAATTTCAAGTGGCGAAAACAAAGTTCTGCCAATTAAGTCAGCCAGCATGACTAGAAAGGCTCCGATAAATGAGGATGTGGGAATCAGCACTCCAAATGAGGAGCCAACAAGCCTGCGAGCGATATGAGGAGCCATCAGACCAACAAAACCAATTCCTCCTGCAAATGCAACCGCTCCTCCTGTCAATGCCGTACTCAGGAAAAGCAAGCCCATTCGGTGTTTATTGACCGCACCGCCTACTCCTGTTGCCACTTCATCTCCAAGTTCTTGTATATTCAATTGACGTACTACCATAAAGCTGACTAGAACAAGTAAAACAGTCCAAGGTAATAAAATTTTGACATGACTCCAGTTGGAGCCGTATACAGTACCAGTGATCCATATGTTTGCTTGGCTTGCGCGATAAATTGGTCCAAGTATCATAAATAATGTGGTTAAAGCCTGCATCAATGTGGAAATTCCTATACCAATCAAAACAAGTCTGATTGGCGATAGTCCGTTTTTCCAGGCAAGCGAGTATACAATAATCGCAATTGTCGTAGCACCTACAAATGCGCTAAGTGGAAGCCACTGAATGCTAACAGTCAACGAGTTGTTGCTGTCGCTGAAAAGAGCGAGAAACAGGACAACCGCTGTTGAAGCCCCTCCAGTCAATCCTATAATATCAGGTGATGCGAGAGGGTTCCGAATTATGCCCTGTAAAATGGCTCCGGCAACCGCCAGTGAAATTCCGACAAGTAATGCAATGATGATCCTCGGTAGACGGAAGGATTGGACCACGAGCGTTTCCATGGAGTCTCCTTGTCCGAAGAATACTTTTATCACATTCCATGGAGAAATTTTCATATCCCCCATACCTGTACTAAAAATAAACAAAGTGATGACTGCGAGCGCTAACCCCAATATTGTAAGTATCGCTTTTTTATCCATAAAGAAGGATAAGCGACCCTTGCTGAGTCGAAACGTTTTATAGTTCTTCATTTTCCGTGGAACCCCCTTCTTGCGATATAAATAAAGAATGGAGTTCCAATTACCGCCGTCATGACACCAACAGGAACTTCTTGCGGCATAATCACGTAACGAGCTCCTATATCTGCCACAAGCAGGAGAATCCCGCCTAGTATCCCACAGTAAGGAGCCAGCCAGCGGTGGTCGGTGCCGACTAGATATCTCGCAACATGTGGGATAACGATTCCGATGAATACTATGGGTCCCGCAATAGCGACAGAACCGCCTGCCAGTAATATTATTATGACTGCTGCCGTTATTTTAAGGAGACCTATTTTTACTCCTAAGCTTGTTGCCACGTCATCCCCCATCGCAAGCAAGTTGATCTTTTTTCCGATGAAAAAAGACGCAAACCATGCAACTGCAATATAAGGAAGAACTGCAAACACCATATCCAGACTTCTGCCCTGAACAGAACCTGCCAACCAAAAAAGCACTTGATCAAGAGCCGTCTCGTTCACAACGAGCAACCCTTGTGTGAGAGAGGAAAACATAGCAGCAAAAGCTGCACCGGCAAGTGTCAGCTTCATCGGTGTCAGCCCCTCACGCCCAAGTGATCCGATAAAATAAACCGCAAACGCAGCAACGGCTGCACCGGAAAAAGCTAACCATGTATAAGTTTGTAAGGAGGTGACAGAAAAAAAGGAAACCGCGACTACCACAAAAAAGCTAGCTCCAGCGTTAATTCCGAAAATTCCTGGGGAAGCCAACGGATTTTTGGTCAACGCCTGCATCCATAGTCCTGCAATCGCTAAGCTTCCCCCCACTACCGCAGCAATAATCGCCCTTGGGAGACGGACAGATTGAACAATGATATGTTCATTTGATCCGTCAAAATTGCGAAACGCCTCAACGGCAAGCGTAAAACTAGTATCTGTATATCCATATATAATGCTTGCCACAAAGCTCATTGATAATAAAAGAAACCCAATTATCAATCCAAATACTTTGTGACTATTTTTACGAAGTAACATAATGTGTACCTTCAATCTTCATAGCTTTTTATCTATCTATAAGTTTAGGAGAATTAGAAGGAAGTGTCAATGACTTTGAAAATCATTCTCATTAAATTATTGACAATCATTCTCATCAGGAGTACTATTTAACTTGTGAATGAAAATCATTATCATTAAATACGGGGGCTACATATTATGTTAAAAAACAAAAAGCTTTTTACATTATTTTTACTTACTTTAGTAACTTCTCTTGTTTTAGCGGCTTGCTCAGGCAACAACGGCAATAATGCTGGCGAAGAAGAAGCTTCTGGTGATACTCCAACGGAAGATACTTCTTATGAAGTAGAGCATGCAATGGGTACAGAAACAATTGAAGGCACTCCAGAAAGAGTAGTAATTCTTACAAACGAAGGTACAGAAGCATTGCTTGCAATGGGAGTAAAGCCTGTTGGAGCTGTTCAATCTTGGTTGGGCGACACTTGGTATGATCATATCAAATCAGATATGGAAGGCGTAGAAGTAGTTGGTACGGAAAGCGCGGTAAACTTAGAAGCGATTGCAGCACTTAAGCCGGACTTAATCATCGGTAACAAGCTTCGTCAAGAAGACGTGTATGAGCAACTTGATGCTATTGCACCAACTGTTTTTGCTGAGACATTAAAGGGTGACTGGAAAGAAAACTTCCAACTTTACGCAAAAGCATTGAATAAAGAAGAAGAAGGCAAAAAAGTAATGGACGACTTTGACGCACGTGTTGCAGAGATGAGCGAGCAACTTGGTGATAAGAAAGACCAAGAAGTATCTATCGTTCGTTTTACAGCTGGTGATGTTCGTATCTATCATAAAGATTCCTTCTCTGGAATTATTTTAGATCAGCTTGGATTTGCACGTCCGGAATCTCAAAATGTTGATGACTTTGCTGAAATGAATGCTACAAAAGAAAGAATTCCAGCAATGGACGGAGATGTTCTCTTCCATTTCTCTTTTGAAACTGGTGACGGTGAAGCAACAAAAATTAAAGATGAATGGCTAGAAGATCCATTGTTTAATAACCTTGAGGTTGCAAAGGCAGGAAATGTCCATGAAGTAAGTGATGCAGTATGGAACACTGCTGGTGGAGTGCTTGCAGCAAACCTTATGTTGGATGATATTGAGAAAGTATTTTTAGGGGAAGAGTAATATTGAGGGAGCTGGCGCGAGTGATGCGCCGGCTTTTTTGTTTTTTAATAGTTATGGAGTCAGTGCAAAGTTAAAATAACGGGACTGTGGGCAATTTACTTACACTTCTATCCCTTCAGAATCAAAACACCCTATGGATTACTTTTAAGGTGTACCCAATGCTTCCTTCTGAAGAAATACTGGCTAAAAAGACTGGTTTACTGTCCAAACTTGGCGGAAAATAAAAAATACGGTCCAAACTGTACCAAATACGGTCCAAACGACATCAGATACAAGCCGTTCGACACTAACTGACAAAATGTCCTCAAGAGTAGGAGGAGAACCTGTAGCCTCTCATGACCTACATTACTTCCAACCCATATTAATTATGGAATTACAAACAAAAAAAGCACACTGATAAGTGCGCTCCTCAAAGGAATTCTTTAATATCATAAACTCTCCCGTTTTCTTCCTTGCCAGATAAAATAAGATCAATCATTCTATCTGCCACAAACGCCGGACTTCTTAATTGTCCCTCTTCATAATAGCTTTTGAAATTTTCCACATTACTGAAATCCTCTTTATCAGAGCTGCGGATGACTCCTTGCATATCTGTATCCATCACTCCTGGTGAAAAAGAGAGGATGTTTGTCGGATGTGCAGCTTGGCTTTGTTCCAGCCCTACTGATTTCGTGAACATATCTAGCCCAGCCTTTGTCGTGCAATAGGTATTCCAGCCATGAATCGGTCGGTTGGCAGCTCCAGAACTAATATTGACAATCACCTTTTTGCAGTCCCAATCTTCTGTTAGCCGGATGAACTCGTTGGTCATCAGCATCGGCGTTAGAAGGTTAAGGTGAACAGCCTTGATCATAGTGGCTTCGTCTGCTTTCCCAGCCGGCTTAATTGGATCAACCATTCCGGCATTGTTTATCAGATAAATCCCCTCAGTCTGCCCATCCTTCTCAATTTTAGATAAAAGATATTGTACAATCCCGGTCACTCGTTCATGCTTGCTTAAATCCTCTTGTAGAAAAGTAAATTCTGCTCCACTCTCTTTTGCTGCATGTTCCAGCTCCACATTTTCACTTCTGGCAATACAAATGACATGATGGTTTTCTTTTAGCAATAATTTCACGGTAGCTTCTCCAAGCCCTTTAGAAGAGCCTGTAACGATAAAATAGTTCATTAATACACTCCCAATCTATCTATTTTTTACTAGTTTGATGAGCGAAGACGCAATATGCCAGCCGTCCGAACATTTTTCTCCTAGTTTAAAAGGTATAAGATTGACGATACCGATCCAGAGGCTGAAATAGACGAATAAGGCAGAAAAGGAAAACTGGAATGGCGTCCAAAACGGTAATACGAAAAGAACGGATAGTAAATTAAAAAGAGGTCCACCAAATGAAATCCAGGCAATTTCTTTATGGGATAACTCCCTTGTCGGGTCATTACTAGAGTATCCACCCAAAAACGGAATAATGTTTACCCTTACCTGGGTACCCTTTAAATTAAAATCTACAATCTTGGGACCTATGCCAATCCCAATCTCCGTTTTTTTCACTTTATGAAGTTTTGCCATACTAACATGACCTGCCTCATGGATTAGGTGGACAAGCGGTACGACCAAATAAAAAAACATCAATGTATCAAACATACCAAAGCAACCTTCATTTTACGTCGTTGGTTTTATTATACAATAGCAATCAACTGCATTGGTGGAATTTGGTGTAGAAAAAAACTCCTGTCGGGGTCAGACCCCGACAGGAGTTTTTATTTTCGTCTCGAATAGATTAAAGTTACTTATTTATTAGATTATATCCAACCAAATTTTGATAGTGGTTGCCAAAATTAATAGTGCTAAAATCCACTGTAACACTTTCGTATTCATTTTCTGTCCAAGCTTAGCGCCGATTGGTGCAGCTATAATGCTGGCAATGACCATGACGATAGCTGGTACTAACAGTACTTGACCAGTCGTGATCTTCCCGACAGTACTACCGATTGACGAAATGAAGGTAATTGCCAATGAACTAGCGATGGTCATACGTGTAGGAATCTTGAGTACCACAAGCATAATTGGTACAAGCAGGAATGCCCCTGCCGCTCCCACAATGCCAGAACCGATACCGACGATGAACGCTAGAATCGCAGCCAGCGCTTTATTGAAAGTAACTTGATCTAACGGTATGTCATCGATGCCTTTCTTAGGGATAAACATCATAATAACAGCAATAAGAGCAAGAATACCGTAAACCATGTTAATGCCGTCCGCGCTCATAAGGCGGGAACCATACCCTCCGATAAAACTACCAATGAGGATACTTACCCCCATATAAATGATAAGATCTTTATTTAGATAACCGCCTTTGCGATATGCCCAAACACCTGAAATGGTGGCGAAAAAAACCTGTACTGCACTGACACCTGACACCTCATGTGCGGTGAGCGCGGTAAGACCGAGCATCGGTGGAATGTACAAAAGCATCGGATACTTGATGATTGAACCACCAATACCAACCATCCCCGACACGAACGAACCAACAAAACCTATAGCAAACAAAGCTGCAAGCCACAAAATATCAATTTCCACAAAGCATCCCTCCTTCTAGGTTGAGGGGGTTTCGACACAAATGCCAAAACTCCTAGAGGGGTCTGACCCCTCTTTTAAACTTTTTTAAATATTTTTCCGCCCTTCGACACGAAGAGCGGAATTCCTTTGAGGGTCTGACCCCTCTTCACAATTTTCTTTATCCGTGCACCGCGCAACGGTTAGGACCGATTTCCATGTCGCGTTGTTCGTCTTCGGTTGGGTTGATTTTGCCCATGTTTAGTTGGCGGATTTCTTGGTATGCGTTTGGTTGTGGTGGCAGGTTTTCGGAAACTAGTTTGCGGAACTCCGCTTCGTCTTCGATGTTTAGGCCTGCGTTGTTTTTAAACAAGTCGCCTAGACGTGCTGCCACTAGCCCACCTTCACCAACTTCGGACATGGTGCCAAAGTGAGCCGGTAATACCACTAGATCATCAGATAACTCTTTGTAACGTGAGTAAAGTGTTTCACGAAGATCTGCTACCCAGTCCTCTGCTTTTCCTGCAAGGTCAGGACGACCGATAGACTCAACGAATAAAATGTCACCACTTAACAAGAAGCGGTTATCCACGACAAATGATGTACTTCCAATTGTATGACCTGGAGAGTAGATTGCTTGCACCGCAACCTTCGTTGTACCTACTGTGATTTCCACTCCATCTTCCAGTGCAGCGTAATCAAACGTTACTTCTTCTGCATCTTTTGGAGGTAACCAGTACGTCGCGTTCGTTGCTTCACGAAGCATGCGGCCTCCAGAAATGTGGTCGGCATGCAAGTGCGTGTCCGCCACATGTACCACTTTCAAGCCTTTCGCTTCAGCAAACGAAATGTATTGATCTACCATACGTGTGGAATCAATGATCATAGCAGAACCATCAGATTCAACTAGGTAACTTAAGCAGCCTTTTCCGATACGAACGAATTGCCACAATGTACCGCCATCCTTTAAATCTGCTACCTTGACCGGCTCCAAATATTCACTCCAAGCCTTCATTCCTCCTTGCAAGTAAGAAACATTTTTTACACCAGCTTCTACTAGCATCTCACCAACAAAGATAGAAGAACCTTCTTTTGCACAGACAACTAATACATCTTCAGATGGAATTTGGCCTAAGATTTCTTCTACGCCATCCATCAACTCAAAGTAAGGTACATTTTTATGCTCAACAGATGCGCCTTCAATTTTCCAATCAGCAAATGCATCTTCGTTTCGCACATCTAAAATAAATAATGATTCATTAGCCAAAATCTTTTTCGTTACATCTTTTGCAGTCATTGCGTTTAACATGAATAAATACCCCCTATGGTATAATTTATTTTAAAAAAATTTAGCGTGTTAAGCTGTAGGACCTTCCCACTTGCTCATTCCAGGAACAACATTTTTTACATTTGTAAAACCTAGTTCGGTTAATTTCTGCGCAGCCATATCACTACGGCTTCCAGTACGACAAATAACATATGTTTCTTTTTCTTTTTCTAAATCTGATACACTATTTTCAAGGTCACCTAATGGAACGGATACTGCACCAGGAATATGTCCGAATGCATACTCGGCTGGTTCACGGACGTCAAGCACCGTGATGCCTTCTTCCAACTTGACTGCCAACTCTTCGTTCGTTGCAACATGAGGATAAGTTTGCTCTTCTTTTTCCTCTTCTGATCTTGCTTTACGGATATAGTGTTTCAGTACATCGCCTTCTTCAAGCGTTCCTAAATATTGATGGCCGATTTTATCTGCCCATGCTTTAATATCCGCCTTGGAACCTTTATCTGTTGCCAATACTTCCAAAACTTCTCCTGATTCAACCTGGTCCATTGCCTTTTTAGTACGCACGATCGGCATTGGACATGCCAAGCCTTTCGCATCTACAGTCATATTTACATTCATCAGTAGGTCATCTCCTTTTTCAGAAAAAATATTATTCTACATTACCTTCCCACTCGAGCATTCCGCCAACCATATTGATGACGTCAAAACCTTGGGCTGCCAAGAACATAGAGGCTTTCCCACTTCTACCACCAGAACGGCATACCATGAAATGCGTTTTGGATTTGTCGATATCTTGCGTGCGGAACTCCAATAAACTTAATGGAATGTTCACGGCTTGCGGGATCTTCCCGGCAGCCACTTCCTCTGCTTCGCGTACATCAATGATAGATAACTGCTCGCCTGCAGCAAGCTTTGCTTCTAATTCTTGTGGTGTAATCTCTTTCATAATTAACAGCTCCTTTTCTAATAAGTATTACCAGGCGCTCATACCGCCTTTGACATTCGTAAGTTTTTTAAATCCTGCCTTTTTCAATTGTTTGACGGCTGCGTTACTGCGCATGCCGCTTTGGCAAATTACGATGATCTCTTTCTCTTTTGATAGCTTGTTTGTGTTGTTTCCAATGGTGTTCAAAGGAATATTCTGAAACTGTCGAATGTGATTTCCTTTGTATTCCATCGGTGTACGCACATCAATGAACTGTTTGTTCTTATCGTTTAACTCTTGTTTCAATTCAGCCGTTGTAATCTGACGGACGCCGGCAGTCGGCTTCATTCTGTTGATGAGAAAAACCACTGCCAGCCCCATTAAAATATAAGGAAGAAACTCCATCTAGCTACACCCCTTTAGATAAATAAGTTTACATTACCTTCAGAAGCATCGCCTAAATAAGCCCCAACCCCTGCGTACTCAATTCCGTCAATCATTTCTTCATGCTTTAAGCCAAGTAAGTCTACCGTCATTTGGCAACCGACTAACTTTACATCCTGCTCTTTTGCCATTTCAATCAAGCTTGGTAAAGATTGAACGTTATGCTTTTTCATGATGCCTTTAATCATTTGCGGACCCATTCCAGCCATGTTCATTGTAGATAACGGCAACTTGTTAGCTCCGCGTGGCATCATTTTGCCAAACATTTTTTCAATAAAGTTTTTCTTAACTGGAACAAGCTCTTCTTTACGAAGTGCATTCAATCCCCAGAATGTGTGGAAAATAGTTACTTCGTGATCATATGCTGCGGCACCGTTCGCAATAATATAGGCTGCCATCGCTTTGTCATAGTCACCGCTGAAAAGTACAATCGTTGTTTTCTTCTTTTCCATGATAAGATCCTCTCCTTTTATGTTTTCGATCGTTACGCTTTTTTAATGTAGAAAGTAAATACGTCGTTCTCTTCTTTCATGTCTAATAGTTCATTGCCAGTTGCTTTGCACCATGCAGAAAGGTCTGTTTTCGCCCCTTTGTCTGTCGTGATAACTTCTAGAATCTCACCGCTGTTCACTTCATTTAATGCTTTCTTTGTTTTCACCAATGGCATTGGGCAAGCTAATCCTTTTGCGTCTAATACTTTATTTACATTCATGTTTAATTCCTCCTAAGTTTTTTACCCCTGGGGGTATTTATTTTATTAAAAAATATTTTTTATATCTTTATACCTGGTAGGGTATATTTTACTTCAAAAAAATAATGCGTCGCTTTCAATACCCTTGGGGGTATAGTAACATACAAAAAAATATGATGCAACCCTTCACCCAAATACCCTAGTGGGTATCGGTAACTCTATAATATACCACTTAGGGTATATTATCAAGTACTTTTTTTACTATCTGCTTTTAATAAGAAGATCAACCGCTTGTTGCACCATTTCACTAGTCTCTTCACCTTTTAGTACATTTTCTCGAACGCATTGCTCCAAGTTTGTACTAACGATGACGCCAATGGCACGTTCTATTGCAGTGGTTGCAGCATTTAACTGTGATACCACATCTCGGCAATCTTCGCCTTGCTCCATCATATGAAGAACTCCCCTGATTTGCCCTTCGGCACGTTTCAAACGATTCTTCATTTGGTTTGTGTATTCCATATCAGACATGCACCTCCTGTTGAAAATGATGTAGTAACAATGTCTATGCTCATATATTATACCCCTAAGGGTATATTGTCAACCCTTTGAAATAGAAATTTTTTTACTTCCTTATTATATAAGGTGCGGTATGTTCCTGGCTTCTATACTAATGAGAAGTCACCTTCTATTAATAAAATCGTTTCAACAATCATCCATTTATGGTACGATTATTATTGTATTTTAACTAACGAAACGTTTCGATTCTTATTATTTTGTAAGCGCTTTTCTACTTTACTTTGAGGGGATGGAAAGACATGATTGAAATAAAAAATAAACAGATACTCATAGATGGTAAACCCGTGCTTATTATGTGCGGAGAGATACATTATTACCGGTTGGAAAGGAAAGATTGGCAGGATCGCATTAATAAACTAAAAGAGGCAGGGTGTAATGCCGTTGCAACGTATATCCCTTGGTTGTGTCATGAACCTGTTGAAGGACAGGTGGATTTAGATGGCAGCACGCGACCGGAATTGGATTTGGGCGCTTTTATCGATCTTTGTGCTGAAAACAATCTATATTTCTTTGCAAGACCAGGCCCGTTCATTATGGCGGAAATGAAAAATGAAGGAATACCACATTGGGTAGCTGAGAAGCATCCTGAAGTTGTACCTGTCGGGTGGGATGGAAATGCCGCAACTACACCAACTCTTGATTACCTGGCTCCTAACTTTCTAAAAGAAACGAAAAAATGGTATGAGGTAGTGATGGCAGTAATCGCACCACGTTTGCATATAAACGGCGGAAACATTATTGGAGTGCAGCTTGATAATGAAATTGGCATGCTATCTTGGGTCAGCAACTGTCCAGATTTAACAGAGCAATTGTTGGAGGACTTTGTTCTCTGGTTAAACGAGAAATATGAAGAGGCAGAGTTAAAAGAACGATATCCATTTAATCTGCAGGATACGTATGAAAGAATTACTGGCATCCGCTCTCCAAAAGAAGAGTATGCAGCCGAACTAATGCGAGACCTTGGTCATTACATGAGAGATCGATTTACACGCTATGTCGCTATTTTGCGTGAGTATGCTGAAGAGTTCGGTGTAAAAGATATTCCTTTCATTGTCAATATTCACGGAACAGGTGGAGGCCGGGGATTGACGTATCCGATCGGCATCTCCCAACTTTATGAGTCTTATACCCAAAGTGATGGCTATATGTCCGGTTCCGATATCTACTTTGGAGACTTAGATATGGAGTCATTCCAGGATCTTTACTTGATCAATGGTTTTATGGACGCCGTTCATAACCCGGACCAGCCTCTAACTAGCGTCGAGTTCAACTGTGGCGATGGCAACTTTGGTGAAACTTATGGCGGTCGCTATGATGTTTCCGCAGCCGATTTTAAAACAAGAATGTGTGTCGCACAAGGTAATCGTCTGATCAATTACTACCTTTTTACCGGTGGATATAACTACAATATGAATGAAGCAGCAGGCGATGGAAATGGACGTATTGCTTCTACTGGAGAGCGTCATGGTTTTGCTGCACCAGTTAATCCGGAGGGCAAGCTCAACTATACTTTCCCTCGAATGGCCCGCTCCATCCAAACGATGATGGCTGTCGGTGACAAGCTTGCCTCAATGGACGAAGACCGAGATTCTGTAGCTTTTGCATTTATTCCTGACTATTACATGACGGAGTATCGTTATCCAAAAAGCACAAAGATGCGCGAGATCACAGACAATATCACGATGCACCGCGGGGCAGGTGCTTGGGAAATCGTAGCGCGTGCTATGCTCCTTGCAAACTATCGTTTCAGTTCTGTGGATGTGCAAAATAAAGAATTGGATCCACAAGCGACAAAGGCGCTAGTACTGCCTTCTGCGCGTTATATGGACAAAGAAGTCCAGCTGAAATTGGTTGAGTATTTGCAGCGTGGTGGAGGAATTCTGCTTTACGGAGAAGTACCGACCTTTGATATGGAAGGGAAGCCTTTAACTGCTTTAGCTGATGCGCTTGGTGTGAAGCCCTTAGGAGTGGCATTCAATGAGCATGGTCGCTTTATGTCTTTAACAGCGGATGGTTGGGCAGCTGAGCGCCCTGAGATCCGCACTTATTTTAACCAGACATTTGAGCTTGGTTCTAATGCAGAAGCCATCATGCGTGTAACCGAATCCGATGATGTATGTGGTTTTGATGCGAAGGTTGGAGAAGGTCGTGCCATCGTACTTGCGACTGCTTACCGTTGCGATATCGACCTTTTCAAAACAGCACTGGAGCAACTTGGAGCCGTTGCTGGTCTTACACATGATTGTGAGTACCATGGGATATTTTCGACGTCTGTCTCAAACGGGAACGAACGGTTTGTACACATTCTAAATCTTGACGGATTTGATAAAGAGATCCAGCTGAATCTAGATAATGAGAATATTTTTGAAGGCCGCAAGTTCACCCTTCAAAGCAAAGACGGCGTGATGTTGCCATTGAACGTTACTTTGGATCATCCAGGAGTTACAGTTGTTTATTCAACAGCAGAAATATTTAATGTTTCGGATAACTCCATCGAATTCCGTTTAACACAGAAGAGCGACACCATTTGCTTAAATACTGATCGAACTATTGTCGACAGCGAAGATTACACGATAGATAATGAAGGTTCTATGGTGACGTTAACTTCCAACAAACATGCAAAAGTGGATGATCGACTAGTGGTTAGATTTTTATAACTATTTTTACTCACTAAAAAGAGGAATCGAATTATGTCAATCGATTCCTCTTTTATTTTTTGTATCATTAAACTTTCACCAATCCTGGGAGCTTCTCCAAATACCCTTTGGCGATTAGCAACCCTTCCTTGGTTTTTTCCAAATTACCGCCCCATATAGGATCCTCATGTTCAATGCTGACTACACCGTCATAACCTGCTTCTAGCAACTCGGAAATAAATTTATTCCAATCCAGTGCACCATGTCCAGGCAATCGATACCTCCACCAGCTATAATCTGTCAGGAATCCCACTCGTTTCAACCTCTCTTCATCAATCTCCGTATCCTTGGCATGAACATGAAAGATTCGGTTGCCAAACTCTTTAATAGGCGAGTAAGGATCGATAAACTGCCAGATTAGATGGGACGGGTCAAAGGTCAATCCAACATTAGGCGAATCCAATCTTTCGAACAACCTGCTCATCAGCTCAGGTGAAATCGCGATATTCCCCATCAATGGACAATTTTCAAAAGCAATTTTCACATTGACTTTTTCCGCCAATGCCACCATCTCTTCAAAAAAACCTTCCACTTTATCTAAACTGTATTCAGGTTTGGGACGGATCGCATCATAGCTATCGTACTTATCCACCTCTGCATTCATCGAAATGCCAGTTGACGTTACCACTGTTGGAATACCCAGCTCGCCTGCTTTTTGGATTCGGCTTTTTAACTCCAGACGATGACCCTTCGCAATTTCAGGATTATCACTTAAGAAGTTGCGACAATAAGTTAAAGCGGTAATGTTAATCTGCCCTTCAGAAACCACCTTTTCTAAATGATCAAATGGAATGTTGGGGCCAATTTCCAAGTGTTGAAAACCATGTTTCAAAGACCATTCAACTATTTCATTTATATCTTTCACACCATGGTGAACTATTGAATTCGTAAGATAACCGATATCCATCGTTGCTTCCCCTCTTCACCATATTATTTATTTGCCGTGAATACCCCATATAATAACGCGACACTTGCTGCACCAATTATTCCTTGATGTTCCCCAAGGTCTGTTGTGACAATTTCTATATTTCTTTTTTTTGCTAAAAAAGATAGAGTATTGACTTTCCCTCTAATTTCTTGGATGAGAGGTAAATCTGCTTTGGCGAGTTCACCGCCAATAACTATTTTTTGTACGTGAAACATATTAATGAATGAAGTAAGTACAATAGCAATCCTCTCTCCTGCCTCCATAAGAGCGTGGTTCACTTTTGCATCCCCATTCTGACTAGCCTTAATGATACTGCTCGCCGATTCAAGGTTTAGCGCATGTAAAAGAGCCTCTTCAGAAGCATATCTTTCCAAGCATCCTTTATTTCCACACCAGCAGTCAATTCCTTCCGGCTGATAGGTCATATGGCCAATTTCCCCGGCCCCGGTCAACTCACTGCGGTAAAGCTGGTCATTAAGAAATAAACCTGCTCCTATTCCCTGCCCGATATAAACACTCAAAAAGTCTGAGTGGTTTTTGCATGAACCGAACATCTTCTCACCAAGTGCCATTCCCCGTACATTATGATCAAGGTATACAGGTACATGAAAAATATCGGAAAGCTCGGAAGCAAGGTTGACATTTTTCCACCCAAGATGCTCCGCTTCCAGAATGCTCCCATTGTCGAAATCCACAAGACCAACCGACCCGATTCCAATACAGCTTACAGATAACCTTTGGTTTTTATGAAGAAAGCTTTGCAGTTTGTCAATTAGAAGTCGAAGAAATTCAACCTGGTTTATTTTTTCAGGAATGGTAAAGCTAGTTGACGTTAAAACATTCCCTTTTAATGTGACAATACCCATTTCAACCCGGTCACTTCTGATATGTATCGCTGCTACCCTTTTTACTTCTTCATTTAATCCAAGTACCACTGTTTTGCGACCCGCTCTTTTTCTATCACTTACACCGGTTCCTAGTTCTATCACAAAGCCTTCTGCCATCAACTCGCTTATAATGTTGGTTATCGTGGCAGGCGTAAGCTTGGTAAAGGCTGCTATTTCCTGTCTTGTTGGTGCTTCAAAACGCAGTAAAGTTTGAAATACCAACGCTCTATTCAATTGTTTGGTTCTTAATGTATTCTGGCCAATAAATGACATATTACGTTCTCCTCTTTATGGAGACGGTCTGAGTTTAACACTTCAAGTTCAAAGTCTATTAAACCCTTACCTTACATAAACGAAGTTCATGGGCACCGTCTTCTCTTGTGTATTCATAATAATACCATATCTGATCTTCGTGAATGATGGCATCCACATAACGAACCGCCTTCTTTAAGCTAGTTTCAAGAACAGGACCGTTTACATTTATTTTCGCAAAGGTTTTTAAATCCACTGTTAATGCCAATGCCAACTTTTCTTCATAGTTCTGTTCGACGCCGATACTCCCATCCCATAAAACGGTATAAGCACCTTGATACGGGATAATGGAAGTAAGTCGAGATTGATAGCGGTCCCACCCTGATTCACTTACAGGTAAAACCGTATCCTTCCATTCAAAGTTTACTCCATCGGTACTTACAGCAAGGCCAGTCGGGGCAACTGCCAATCCAGTATTATGAACATCCTCTGTTTTATGCATGCTGCCTAAGTCAGCATCCTCTATTCCTTTGGCGTATACAAAATACATATAATATAAGTCATCATGTTTCACTATATATGGATCTTTTACACCTTCTACACCAGGATAATCAGATGCTGTTAACACTTTTTTTCGCTTATTGACATCAAATGAAAACGGAGTCTCAGCTTCTACTACATCAATCCTCCATCGATTATCTGCTGAATCCACATAGCTGACGTAAAGACGATATAGGTTGTCTTTTACCTTAACCAATGCAGAACGTTCAATGGAGCTTGAATTCAATTGCTTTTTATGCAAACTCCATACATCCGTAAAATTCTCTCCATCTTTACTGCTTGCGATTCTAACCTCAAAGCCTCGTTCATTTTCTCCCAAGCCACGAGGATTTCTTAATCTATAATATAAGTAGAAGGTTTCATCTTTCTCATCAAAAAGGATGGTAGGTGCTCCTGCCCAATAGCCTGTATTGTTTCCGAGTGGGGTTATCACTGCCTTTCCTTCCTCTGGATGAAATAAAGGTGCAAGTTTTACCTGATTTTCCTGTATGATTGTTTTCGCCATATTAAATTCCCTCACTTTAATTATTTTGGAATTGTGACACGTTTTATTGAAATTCCGAAAGTGACACTCTTATTCCCTTTTCACTAGACAATACAGCCGCATCAATTACTTTAGCCGCCTTCGCTCCATAAGCAAAGGAAAGCTCATGAGGCTTATCGTGTACGATCGCATCATAGAATTCGGCATATTGCTTCCCGCGAGCCAACCCTGGGAAAATATGTCTCTCTTGGAATGTCATATGTACTAATTCATCAGCCCATGCGCCATTCTCCGTTCGACTTCGAAAATATACCTCTCCATCCTTATTCATGGAAACTGCCCCTTTTGTCCCCACAATCTCTAATCCATCGCCTTCCTGTGGCAGTAACCTGGAATTATTCAGCGTGCAAATAGCACCATTCTCCATTCGCAAAATAACCGATGCTAGATCATCATTGGTTACAGCTTGTTTCCCTTCTTCTGTCTGACGGGAAGTGATGAATGTCCCAAGGGCTGCCTGTACATCATGAATTTCTCCACAAACATCCGACAAGAAAAATTGAATCAAATCAACTTGGTGAATTCCGAAATCTGCTACGGAACCAGGGCCAGAATGCTCCTTTTTCATACGCCATTCCAATCCGACATTTGGATTTCCTATTCTAGATCCACCGAGCTTATGTCGATAGGAGAAAATGTCTCCCAGTTTTCCTCCTTGAATTAATTCCTTTATTAATTGTGCGTAAGGATGATAACGATATTGCATTCCCATATAATGAGTAATTCCTGCTTTTTCTGCTTCATCCGCCAAAAGTTTGGATTCGTAATAGTTAATGGAAAGAGGCTTCTCACATAGGACGTGCAATTTCCGCTTTATCGCTTCCCGCGCAATAGCTCCATGAGACAAATTATCCGTACAGATGGCAATGGCGTCTACCTTATCTAAAAGAGAGTCGAGACTTTGACAGATAATCCCCAAAGATAAATCGTTTCGATCCACCCAACTTCTGGCGTTTTCTTCATTGATATCAAAAACGGCCGTTAGGTCCCATTGAGGAACTGCCTGTATTCCTTTAAGGTGATCGGTAGCAACTCCGATTGTCTGCCCTGTTCCAATAATGCCAATACGCAATTTCACTTTGATTGCACCTCGCTTTAATTAATAATTAATTAATTCATTAAATTATTTATTTTCTTGTTGTAATCTTACCACTTCTCATTAGACTCCTCAACCAAAAATTAAACTAAATCAAAACAAAAGGGACCGTTCTCCACACCTGGAGCCGATCCCTTCTTATGTACTGTCGTTTTTTAACTCATGGAGTCTATTAACTTGTGGAGATTTTCTATGCTCACTCTCAGACTATCTAACGGATTACCTGGACAAACATCTTGCTCCACCGCATACCATTCGATTCCATTTCTTTCTCCCCAACGTAAAATAGGTTCAAAATCAATGGTCCCAGTCCCTACTTCCGCAAAGGATTGCTCCTCATCTTTTGCCATGTCCTTAAGATGAATAATTGGCATTCTGTGGGAATACGGCTCCAAAAAGCTAACTATTTCTTTGCCACCCTTTTTCACCCAATACACATCTAGTTCAGCTAACAACAGGTTGTCATCCGTTGGATCCAATAGGTACTCCAACGCATTTTTCCCTTCAATCTCCGTCTCAAATTCAAAATCATGATTATGATAACTAATGCGGTACCCATCCTTTTGAAGCTTTCTAGCAATTTGGTTCAATTCAGCCTTTAAAGAAATGTAGCTCTCTACATTTCTATCTTCTTCTACGAGGTATGGAAGAATTAAGTCTTTGGTTTCAAACAATTCAGCTTGTTCTAGTACTTTCGGAAGATCATTTCGGAAACTATTAATATCAACATGCATCCCAGCTGTCTTAAGTCCTAGTTCTTTCATTAATATAGAGATTGCCTGTGGGTCATGTCCAAACATGCCGGATATTTGTACCCCTGCATACCCCATATCTTTCAATTCTCTTAATACTCCCGGAAAATCTGCTTCCAACAAATCTCGGACCGTATATAGTTGCGCTGCTATTTTATGCTTCATCTCTACTTTCCTCCCTTTAACAATCATTATTTTATCGTTCAAACAAAAGCAACCAAGAGTTATACACCCTTGGCCACTAATTTCTTACACCCACCACATATCAGCAGGTTGTTCTTTTATCAACACAGATTGAAGGTTTGTCACAGCGCGTGCAAAGCCCTCTTCAATCGACATGATTGGGTCTTCGTGCTCGATGCTGACTACATAATCATACCCGTACGTGCGCAATGCACTCATCATATCGGACCATTCTTGGACACTATGTCCGCAACCAACTGAACGGAAGCTCCATGCACGTGTTTGAACTTCACCATAAGGCTGCATGTCCGTTAAGCCGTACATGTTCACATTATCTTGATCGATATATGTGTCTTTTGCATGGAAATGATGGATCGCGCCAGCTTTTCCTAAAATTTTAATTGCTGCAACAGGGTCGATTCCTTGCCACCATAAATGACTTGGATCCAGGTTTGCACCGATTGCAGGGGACGTTAGCTCACGAAGTTTTAGCATCGTGTGAGGCGTATGTACCAAGAATCCGCCGTGCAGTTCAAGACCAATTTTGATATTACGCTCTTCTGCATACTTCCCTACTTCCTTCCAGTAAGGTACAAGCTTTGTCTCCCACTGCCATGTTAGTACGTCGCCATACTCATTTGGCCATGGTGCAACCGGCCAGTTTGGCGCTTTAGCCGTCTCACTGTCACCAGGAACGCCTGAGAAACAGTTTACCACTTCAACTCCTGTCAAAGCAGCAAGGTCAATTGTTTTTAGCAATGTTTCATGCGATTCTTTTGCAAAAGCCTCATCCGGTGAAATTGGGTTACCGTGACAGCTGAATGCACTGATTTGCAAACCGCGGGAATGGATTTCCTCCATATACGCATTGCGTGCCCCTTCGTCTTCAAGAAGAGTATCCAATGGACAATGGTTGTTTCCAGGGTAGCAGCCTGTACCGATTTCCACTGCATCCAACCCTGCCGCTTTCACATAGTCAAGCATTTCCGTAAAAGGTTTATTTGCAAAAAGAACGGTAAATACGCCTAGTTTCATTAGTGTTCACGCTCCTTAGTTCAATTCGTTTTGGATGTTGACAATCTTCTTCGTTTCGTTAGATTCAAGCGCTCCCAAAATAACCATTAAGGAGTTCTTTCCTTCGTTTCCGTCTACAAGTACTTCTTTGTCTTCTAGGATGCTTTCTACAAAATGATCGATTACATGAGAACCAGTTTGTCCGCCTGCATCATTGCTTTGAATTTTACCTAATTCATAGCGAACTGTTTCTCCTGTTGCGTATTGTACGACTAAAGAGTGAGTCGGATCGTCTTCTAAACGAAGAACTGCTTTTTCCGCATAGATGATCGTGGAGTTATCTTCACGCTTGTAGGACCAGCTAGCAGCAAGTGTTCCGACGATTCCACTTTCTGTTCTTAATGCGCAAACCGCTGTGTCATCGACATCTGTGTTTTCTTTTGCAGAAGTTTCAATGAATGCACCCACTTCTACGATTTCTTCTCCTAAAAGGTATCGCAATAAATCGGACTTGTGTACGCCAAGGTCTCCCATTGCCCCGATAAATGCTTCTTCTTTACGGAAGAACCAGCTGTCTTTTCCGTCCACGCTCCATCCTTCGGGCCCAGGATGTCCGAATGCTGTCCGGAAGCTGTAGATTTTTCCTACTTCGCCACTTTCGATAAGCTGCTTAGCTTTTTGGTGGGATGGAACAAAACGTTGGTTGTGCGCAATCATTAGCTTTTTGCCAGATGCTTTAGCAGCAGCAATCATCTCATCCGCTTCTTCTTTGGACGTTGCCATTGGCTTTTCACATAAAACATGCGCTCCAGCTTTGGAAGCATAGATGGATACAGGGGCATGCAGGTAGTTCGGTGTGCACACACTCACAACATCCAATTCTTCACGGTCGATCATTTCTTGATAGCTTTCATATGCTTTTCCGCCGTAAGTTTCAACCGCTTGCTCTGCACGTTCTACTACAACATCGCATAGTGCAACAAGCTCTACATTTGGATTTGCATGGTACTCCGGTAAATGACGGTGCTTTGCGATACTTCCGCATCCTACTACTCCAACTCGTAATTTCTTCATTTGGTTATCCCCCTTATTTGCTTTTGATTTCTTCTAATGGTTTTGCGTTCCCGTAATATACATCGCCGATTGTTGTCGGTTTTGCCCAGTTAACGGCATTCTTGATAACTTTTTGTACTTTTTCGTGGTAGTAAGTCGGGTATGTTTCATGACCTGGACGGAAGTAGAATACTTTCCCTCTTCCACGCTTGTATGTGCAGCCACTGCGGAAAACCTCTCCGCCTTCAAACCAGCTTACAAACACTAACTCGTCCGGATCTGGAATATCGAAGTGCTCGCCATACATTTCTTCGCGCTCGATATCGATGTGCTCCCCGATACCTTCAGCGATCGGATGGCCTGGTGATACTACCCAGATGCGCTCTTTCTCGTCCGCTTCTCTCCATTTCAGGTCACAGGTTGTACCCATCAATGTTTTGAAGATTTTAGAGAAGTGACCAGAGTGAAGAACGATTAATCCCATTCCGTCTAGTACTCTATTTTTTACGCGAGTAACGATCTCATCGCTCACGTCATCATGCGCGACATGGCCCCACCATAAAAGAACATCGGTGTTGTTTAGTACTTCTTCGGTTAGTCCGTGCTCTGGTTCGTCCAATGTTGCGGTTCTTATTTCGTAGTTTTCTTCTTTAAGGAAGGAAGCGATAGCACCGTGGATACCTTCTGGATATACTTCTCTCACTTTTTCGTTTGTTTGTTCATGACGGTTTTCATTCCATACAGTTACTCTAATCATTGATTGTTGCTCCTTTCTTTGCTTGCAGTCTATTTTGGTTACACCGCTGTTGATTTCCGCGCCAGGCTTTGCTTTCCGCGGGGTCCTGCTGGAGCCTCCTCGGCAAGCCTGCGGGGTCTCCACCTAGTGCTACTTTCCGCAGGAGTCTACGCCTTTCGCTCCAATCATCAGCTAGGTTACTTACTTTAATTTTTGTAAAATCTCTAACTCTATTAATTTGCTATGGTTATGTTTGTGGGAACGTTTCCATATTGGGATATATGCAACATTCCTAGAGAACTCTCCTACATTATAAATGGATAATAAAGCGTTTTCAATGTTAAAGTCCGAACTAGATGGTAAAATTCCGACTTCTCGTGTGAAGGTTGGGAGTAAGTTTGGGGACGGGGGAAGATACACGGATGTGAAAGTGATGGAAATGAGGAAAAATGGATAAGTGCGTTGTATACATGGATAAATCACTTTTACAATGGATATTTTTTTTTTACAATGGATAAATGGCTTTGAACAATGGATAAAATCATTTTACAATGGATAAACGTCGATCCTCCCATTGTACTAGTAGTCGAGATGGGCAATTTTCATCAGCGATGACCAATATTCAATAAAAACTACTTTCAAAGCCGGCAAACTCCCCAACAACCAATCAAAAAAAGCCCTCCCTGTCACATCAACAGGAAAGGCCAGAACATAACTTTATTATTACCTTACTTCACCGACTTACGCTCCACTATCTCGGTAGAAAGGTTATAGTAATTTTCTACTGTATCCTCTTTGGCCAAAGCTTGGAAAACTACATGCACCGCTAGAGCACCAACCTCATACTTGGGCTGCCTTACAGTCGTGAGCGGCGGGTTCACATATTCAGCCATCTGAATGTCATCATACCCTATGATGGAGATATCATCCGGCACGCTGATTTTGTTCTCTTTGAAAGCTTGCAGACCGCCAATCGCCATTTCATCATTGGCATAGAAAATCGCTTCCGGGAGCTGGCGTTGTGCGATCAGCATTTTTGTTGCTCGGTAGCCACCCTCACGAGTAAAATCACCGGATAGCTTCCATTTGTTCTGATACTGGATTCCGTGTTCCCTCAGGGCAGCCATGTACCCGTCAAAACGCATTTGGTTATCATGAGAATTCATCGGTCCGCTTACATACCCGACTTCACGATACCCTTTATTAATCAAATATTCTGTAGCCGCATATCCACCATGAAAATTGTCTACTTCCACTTGATACACAAATTCATGATCAATCTTTCGATCAAGTACGACAATTGGAAAACCTTCGCGGGCTGATTCTAAGACAATATCATTTGTAATATTATGGGCAAGTATGATTGCGCCATCCACCCTTTTTTCTTTCAAAAATTTTGCTGCAGTTGACTGGGTACCACCAACGGAGCTGCATGCTATCAGGTCATACCCATGTGCTGTTGTAACTTCCTGTACCCCTTTAATGAGCTCGGAATAAAATGGTCCTGATAAATCCCGCAATATAAGTGCAATCGTGTTTGTTTTGGTTCTTTTTAAATCAGACGCAAAGCCATTTTTCATATAGTTTAACTCTCTTGCGGCTTCTTGCACTTTTTTCATCGTAGCAGGACTGACCTTGTTTACATTGTTCAGTGCATATGACGCCGTCGAAACAGCCACGCCTGCAAGCTTTGCCACATCTTTAATTGTTGCCACCTTGCTTAACCCCCTTATAGAGACAGGACACATGTCCCAAAATGACCTGTGTTCTGCTCCTGTTCGAAACGTTTCAATATCCTATCTCTAGCATAATGTAAACGTTCTTATTATTCAATAGCTTATAGCTTCCAAAGAGGGGCTCTTCAAAAGAATATCCTACTTACTTTTCAAACAAATCCTGTTTGTCCTGACCTAATCCAAAAGGCAGGATTTCTGGGCGAGAACAACTATTTTTTATTGAAATATGCTTTCCCTCCATTGAAGATTCGTGGATGGCATGCATTACCTCTAGAACCTGCAAGGCCATATGTCCATTTGCCCTGTGCTGTCTGCCAGCTCTGATGGCATGGGCCATATCAGCTGCTCCAATTCCACGACTATTATCTGAGTAACCATATTCCAGTGGAACTTCCTTAAAGTCGTTCGCCCCAATTTCTCGGACCCGAATTGCACCACCAAAATTATTCGGATCAGGAACACTTAAGGTTCCCTTTGTACCGTAGATTTCCATGCAAGGCAGCTGAGTACCACCCATTACATCAAAACTTGTAATCAATGTACCTACCGCGCCATTTTCAAAATCAAGCAAGCCGGTGACATGTGTTGGTGTTTCCACCTCAATTTGACGTCCGTAATCTTCTGCTCTTGTCACGATCCGTTTTTCAAAAGCTGATTGGGTCGAGCCTGTCACACGTTTAATTGGTCCTAATAGGTGAATGAAAGCCGTTAAATAGTATGGCCCCATGTCAAACATCGGCCCGCCGCCTTTTTGATAGTAAAAGTCAGGAGCAGGATGCCAGCCCTCAGGACCCGCTCCAAGCATGAAACCTGTTGCGGCTACCGGTTTACCAATAATGCCTTCATCCATAAGTTTGCGGCAGGTTTGCAGCGCACCGCCAAGGAAAGTATCTGGGGCACAACCAACACGAAGTCCTTTTTGCTCAGCCAGTTCTAAAAGTTTTCTTCCTTCCTCTACTTCGATGGTCAACGGTTTTTCAACAAATACGTGCTTGCCTGCTTCAAGTGCTGCAAGTGTTACTTCATAGTGTGCTTTAGGGATGGTCAGATTTATAACCATTTCAATTTCCGGATCTGCCAGCATTTCTTCGACCGTGTAGACTTTCTCCACGTTATATTGTGCTGCCTTTTCTTTCGCGCGTTCCAAGTTCAAATCCGCTACTGCGACAATGTCCAAGATGGAAAATTTGGTTGGCGCTTCTAAATAAATACCGCTGATAGTGCCTGTACCGATTACTCCCACTTTCACTTTTTTCAAGATATTCTCTCCTCACAAAAAAATACGACGCACTTAAATCTACGCCGTATTTCATTATTAGATTGGTATTTTCCTATTTTACCCTTATAGTGGTAAAAAACTCAGATGAATACCTCGACTTTATTTTCCCCTTCAGACAGGAGTTGTGATAACTCTTCCTTGCTGATGATAAATCCTCCATTACGATAGCGGTTGGTAACTTCTGCACCCTTCACTAGCTTTCCATTTACACGAACCTGTTTCTGCTCTTGATTTAAATGATAAACAAATTGAACATGGTGTTCATTTATTTTATAGGTGAAGTGCAGTCCGTCAAGTTCGGCTGGTAGTACAGGATCCACAACAAGGTCTCCAGCTTGGAAACGGATGCCAAGGCAGTTGGAGATTAGTTGATTCATGTAGATTCCAGGTCCGCTAGAATAGATTCTCCATCCGCCTTTTACTTTAACAGAGCCATCGCGCAGTTTGCCGAATTGTTCTTGTGCTTCATAGCGATTGTTGAACTGACCGTCAGAAGAGCTGAAGTAGGCATTGCTTTGACGGCGTTCTGCGTTTGGCACTACCTTTTGGATATTGATTGGGTTGATGGTATTCAAACCTCTCCACACTTCATCTGTCTTGCCAAGCTTAGCCATTGCTTCCACGTAACGGATATGTGCGTGCACATATTGAAGTCCGATTTCACGGCCGAAGTTTGCGGCTTGTTCTGCACGCTTAAAGTGTGTGCTGACGCCACCTGCATAGTTTGCAGGGCGATTCATAAGGCGTACGCCGTCTGGGCAGTACAGCTCTTTCTTAATAAGATCAAAATGTGCTTTCGCTTGTTCTGGTGTTAATAGTTCACTGATCATGCTACGAGTCATTGGCAGCAAACGATAATGAATGCCTGTTTTCGTATCTTCTGGGTGTACCATCAATTCCGGCTTGTCCTGATCTTCCATGTAGACAAAACCAGGAATCACATCAGATGCAAGCATGTATTTGTTAAAGTCTATTTCAATTCCTTTTGCCAAAGCCTTCAGTTCTGCCGCTTCATCTGTTAAGACTTCCTCAAGTGCTTTGGAAAGTGTGTTCAATACTTGATAGGTTAAGGATACGGTCCAGCTTGATACCATGTATTGCTTTAACTGTGCATTTGCAGGTTGCAGCGTGTCATCCCAGTCTCCGTCCCCGTAGGAGGATAGGAAAGTATCATGTAAGAAGTGATCCT
Organism: Bacillus sp. RO1; assembly: GCF_012524115.1. GTDB lineage: Bacteria > Bacillota > Bacilli > Bacillales > Bacillaceae_I > Sutcliffiella_A. The sequence continues at coordinate 36,783 of NZ_JAAZWB010000033.1, forward strand.
TAATGTATTGAATTTCTTTTTTCGCATGTTCGAACACAGTCGCTTTTTCTTCTGTGAAATGGAATGCACCACGAACCGTGTAAGGAACCTTTTCTTCTAAAATAGAGTAGTCCTTTGTGATGTTCAGGTAATCACTTAATACTTTTAATGGCCAAACAATGATATCTCCATGGCTCTCTTCACTTTGAATTCGGTTGTATTGATCGAACATGAACCATTGCGGCCAATTTCCAGTATCCTCATATTGATGAGTGTACACTTTTTTGATGATTTCCTTCACACTTTCGTAGTTTTGCGTTGCCATGAAGTATTCCGTCGGCCCTTGGCAAACATCACGCGTTCCCCATGCCGCTCCACCATACTGTTCCAAACCATGTGGGACAGAGTAGTGTACAAGCATGTTGTGTGTGTACCACCATGCAGTGGCATTCATTTTCTCTAGCTCTTCCTTGCTTTCGCCACCTAATGACAACTTGAATCCGTTCATCACTTTTTCAAAAAATGCACGGTAACGCTCCACATCTGTGGAAAAATCACCAGTCACTAATTCTCTCTCTTCACCATGTAACAACCCTTGAACGGTCATCGTCCAGCTTGCTGTTGCTTCTGTTTCCAATACGACTAGGGAAGCAGATTCAGGCGCCACTCCTTCTGCAAGCTTTGTTTCGTCGCTAACGGTAAAGTCTGCGCCTTCCAGCATCAACTTATAAGCCAGGTCAGGGTAAACATGCTTGCTATCAGACCCTTCCACCGCTGTGAACGTAAGCACCTTGCCGTCTTGTTTCATATTATAAGAAACTACCAACTCATTGTTGTTCATGGAGATTTGGTTCGTAACAAGATAGCGATAGTTTTTACCGTTTTCAGACGTTACCTCCAACTGAATATCAGGAGAATCTACTGCTGTATAGTTTGTTACCACAATCACATCGTCCGCCGTTTTGTAATACCAGCGAGCATAGTTAAAGCCAATCTCGAATAAAGTAGGCATCGTTAATAGCTTGTACTGTCCTTCCACTTCCACATAGATACGTTGTCCGGAAGTTTTCATAACATTTAATGCATTACGAGCATTTGTCATCATTTTATGAAAGGACGTGTTGCCAACGACAAGCTGTGAGTTGAAGATTCCATACATATAAGAAGTGGAAGTGATGATGTTTTCCGTCATTTTGTCATTATTTCCTGACATGATGATATGACCGTGCGGACGTTCCACGACAAGCTCTTTTTCTTTTAACACGATATGTTCATACGTATCGGTGAAAAAGGATAGCAACGTCTCTCCGTCCCATTCTTCTTGCTGGCGAACAGGGAAATACTTATCTAGTTCCTCTTTTGTAAAAGAAGCCCCGGAAAGCACACCGGATAGGTGAGCGTTAGCCGTAACTTTCTCTAGCTCTTCAGAAGAGTCAGAAGCTAGCCCTTTTACTTCCTCCCAAGCTTGTGCTACCTCATCTGTAAATTCAAGCTCTGTTACAGCTTCATGATGATTTTCTTTGAAAAGGCCATAAAATACAAAACTTTCTTTCCCATCAAGCACAACCTTTTCAGACTGCAATCCTGTAAATGCAAATTCATATTGATAGATTTCATTGGCAAGTGTTTCTTTTGTTAGAATTTCCGGCTCGTTTGTTTCTTTGTAAGAAAGACCAAAGAATTGGAAGCCATCTGTTGAGTAACCCACTGCTTTTGTTAGAGACCCTTGCTGTAGGTAAGGAAAACCTCCTGGCTGTGGTTGATTCTGACGGGAGCAGACTACATAGCCATTTTGCTCGTTTTCAAATACTGTGTGGTCAATGTATTGGGAGAGGTAGGATTCATTTGTACGAACAAGTCCTTTGCTTCCGATTCCAACGTCTTGACCGTAAACGATATCGACTGTTTGTCCTGCACCATTTATGTTTACATCCCAGAACCAGATACCTTTATAAGATAGGCGGAAGTTTACAGAATAGTCGATGTTGGCAACTGTTCCTTCCCATTTGATTTCGTTTGGAGAATGACTTGTGTGGCTGGTTGATTTTACGCCTAGTAATGGATAGGCTTGGATGCCGTTTTCGCTGTGAACGCGAAGGTATAGATTGTTCAGTGCACCGTCGATTGGGTTGGACATCCATTGGTTGATCATGATTTCTTTGTGTGTTGCTTCGAAGAGGTCCCCGCTGTTTAGGAAAGTAAAGCGAACATTTCCGGCTTCTATATTAATCTTTTGATTCGCTGTTGTTGTTTGCATGATTAATGTCCTCCTTTAATGGTTGTTGCTTATACGGACGCAGATGATTTTGGAAAAAGGCTTCGCTTTCCTAGGGGCGCTGCTGGAGCCTCCTCGGCCACGCAGAGGCCACTTGAAAAAGCCTCTGATTTAAGGTGTTATTTAGACCCCGCTGTTGATTTCCGCAAATGGCTTCGCTTTCCGCGGGGCGACCTTGAGCCTCCTCGGGCTACGCCCTGCGGGGTCTCAACAATGTCGCTCCTCCCCCGCAGGAGTCTTCGCCTTTTTCTCCAATCCACAGCTTGAAATCACCAAGTAATATTTGATTTCAGTTTTTCAGTGGCCTCGCTACTCCTGTGGGGTCTCCACCTAGCGCTATCACCCTTGGGAGTCTTCGCCTTTTTCTCCAATCATCTGCTAATACTGCACGTTCGTTAAAGATTACTTATTTAAGACGAACTCTTTTATTGTCAATTCGTTGCTGTTCGGTCCGATCATAGCGTGGAATTTTCCTTTGTCGCTTTGGAAGGTCAAATCCGAATGGTAGTATCGGAGTTGATCTTCTGTGATGGTAAAGGTTACTTGTTTTGTTTCACCAGGCTCTAGCCATACTTTTTCATAGCCTTTTAGTTCTTTAAGCGGGCGGACGATTTCTCCTGAGAGGTCACGGATATAGAACTGAACCGTTTCTTCACCCGTACGTTCTCCGGAATTCGTTACGTTCACAGAAACATCGATGCTAGAATTTTCAGTTAAGCTATCTGAAGATAGACTCACATCACTGTAGGTAAATGTTGTATAGCTTAATCCGTATCCAAATGGCAGTAAAGGTTCATTTGGAATATCAAGATAATGTGTGACATAGCGCTCTCGTTTGTTTTCACCTTGCGGGCGTCCCGTGTTGAAGCAGTTGTAATAGACGGGAACCTGACCCACTGAGTAAGGGAATGACATCGTTAATCGTCCGGAAGGATTTGCCTCTCCAAACAACAAGTCTGCGATGGCTGATCCAGCTTCCGTTCCCGGATACCATGCTTCCAGAACTGCATCCGAATACTCAATCACCCCATGTAAATCTAGTGGTCGACCGTTGAAAAGAACCGTCACAACAGGTTTTCCAAGCTCCCATATTTTCGCTACAAGCTTTAATTGTGCTTCTGGCAGGCGGATATCTGCTCGGCAGCCACCTTCTCCGCTCATTTCAGATGCTTCTCCTAGTGCAAGGACAATGACATCTGCTTGCTTTGCTGTCTCTACAGCATGTGTAAGTTGCTGTTCTGTAATTATTTCAATGTCAGATCCTTGTGCCACCAAAAGATTAGCTTCAGATGTTTTTGCAAGCAGTCCGTCATAAACCTGTATTGCCGCTTCCTTTGAACCTTGCCAAGACCATGGTCCAAGCACATCTCCATTTTTCGCAAATGGCCCAATCAGTGCGATTTTCTGCTCTTTATTCAACGGTAGAACCTGATCATTTTTTAAAAGAACACTAGATTTAATGGCAAGCTCCTTTGCCACTTGGCGGTGCGCTTCTGACATGATGACTTCTTTTTCAAGTTCTTCGCTCGTACCGCGGTATGGGTTTTCAAAAAGTCCAAGTTTGTTTTTGAGATTTAAGATACGTAAGACCGATTCATCAATCAGTGCTTCCGAAAGCTCGCCGCTTTCTACAAGATCTTGAAGATTTTTCGCATAGCAGGCAGTCATCATTTCAATGTCCACACCGGCTTCCAATCCTTTTAACGCCGCTTCCCGCTCGTCTTCTGCAACACCATGTGGAATTAGTTCTTTTACAGCACCCCAGTCGGAGATCATGACACCGTCAAAGCCCCATTCATCACGCAACAAATCTCTCATCAGCTTTTTATTTCCTGAAGCAGGAATGCCGTCGACCGTATTAAAAGCGGTCATAACCATCTCACAGCCTTCATCAAGTGCTGCTTTGTACGCTGGCAAGTAAGACTCGCGAAGCTGTCTTTCTGACATGTTGACTGTATTATAATCGCGGCCTCCTTCTGGTGCGCCATATGCTGCGAAGTGCTTCACGCACGCTGCAACACGGTGAGTGTCATTGGTCAAGTCTTCTCCTTGGAAGCCTCGGACAAAGGCCTTGGCAAAGACACTGTTCAAATAAGGATCTTCCCCTGTTGATTCCATCACTCGTCCCCATCTTGGATCTCTAACTAAGTCGACCATCGGAGCAAATGTGACATGAACACCTGAAACAGAGGCTTCCTTTGCTGCAATTTCTGCACTCTTTTCCGCAAGTTTTGTATCCCATGAACAACCAATTGCAAGAGGTACAGGAAAGATGGTTTTAAATCCGTGGACAATATCTGCCATCATCAGTAGAGGAATTCCCAACCTGTTTTCTGCAAGGTGCTCGCGCTGAATATTGGCAACTTCCCATGCCCCGGATGCACCAAGGACAGATCCGCTGTTTTGCACCACATCATTTGAAATCCCCATGTCTTCCAGAGGACCGGTAATTTCTCCATCTCCTGCTGCACCTTTATAGAAGAATGTCGCCAATTGCATGAGCTGGGCTATTTTTTCCTCTAATGTCATTTGTTTTAAAAGATTTTCCATGTTTTTTGCCATCCTTAATTACCTCCCCAATCACACTGCATGCATACGAAACGTTTTTACAAAAAACAATGAATAAATATAAGAGTTTTTGCAATAAAATAAACCGTGTTTTTCGAAACGTTTCTATTCATTTCGATAAAGAGCCCATAACGGCACTCTTTATCCCTTTATTCACCCGCAATACCAGAACGATCGACACCTTCGACAAACCAGCGTTGCGTAATGGCATATACAACAAGCATCGGCAAAATGGTCATAACCGTACCTGCCATATTGATGCCTTCATTGATTTCAGATGCTTCCCCACCACTCTGCGGGTACATCTGTTGATAAGTAGCTACGAATTTTTGGAGCTCAAGTGGTAAGGTTGTTAACGAGTTACCAAAATAAATCGCTGCCAAATATGTTTCGTTCCAATACCAAACGAAGGAGAACAAGAACGAAATGATGATCGCAGGTGCAGCCATCGGAAGCGCTAGCGTCAAGAAAATACGTAAATATCCTGCGCCATCAAGCTGAGCCGCTTCCTCCAGCGCTTTTGGCATCATTTTAAAGAATTGATAAAAAATCAAGATGAAGATTGCACTGTTGATTCCTTGTCCAAGTAAGGCCGGGAACAAGAAAGCCTGAATGCTTCCAAGGATTCCAATCTCGTTAAAAAATACATAACGAGGGATGACCGTTACTTGAGGAGGAATGATGAACGTCGCCAATACCAGTACAAACATGGTTCGTTTGAATGGAAAGACAAAGCGTGCAAACCCATATCCAACCACCGCACATACGGCTGTTTGTACAATAGCCGGTATGGCCGTCACATATAAAGATTCCACTAAAGTTGGAAAGAATTTCAATACTGCATAGGCAGATTGATAGTTATCCAGATAAAGTTGTGTTGGGATCCAGTTTACTAGTGGATTTAAGATATCATCCAGACTTTTTAAACTATATGAAATCATATAAAGCAACGGGAATAAGTATACAAAGCCAATTCCGATCAACAAGCCGTAAATGAATAGCTTATAGAGAAGGCCGTCGTTCCCTTTCATTCCGAAAGCGAGCTTTTTCAACCTGGTTACGATGCCTGTCCCTTTTGGTTTGCGGTTAATCAGCGATTCGCTTGCCATGATAACGGCCTCCTTTAAGCATAATTTTTTCTTCCTCTAACGGTCAGCAACGCTACTGAAATACCCAGCGCTACCGCAATCAATAGGAAGTAGATCCATGATAGGGCTGAGGCATAGCCAAAGCCTGTATTGATTTGAAACATATTTGTTTGGATATGCTCGATGACTGGATTTAACGAGAATATTGAGAATGTCACTATCGTATACACCGTGTTCACGACGATCATTGGAAAAATGCTTGGGAGTGTCACTTTCCAGAAGCATTCCCAGTTGGACGCCCCATCGATTTTGGCAGCTTCATAGACTTGTGTGTCTATTTTTTGCAATGCTGCCAGGAATATTAAGAACTGCACTCCGGAAAACCATAGAATAATGATCAGGTTATCCATTAAATACAGGAGCACATTGCTGAATAATGAATCAGCAGAGAGCATCGTTTCAAACACCGCATAGTCCTTGATGGACGGGATCGATGTCACACCCTGTGAGATCAATTCATTGATAACCGGTCCGCTTGCAATGATAACCGGCAAGAAGAAAATCATCCGGAAAAAATTACGGAAGCGGATCGGCTGATTTAACAGAATCGCAATGATTAAAGAAAACACAATGATGATCGGCACCGATAACACAAGTTCTTGCACAAACGTCAACAGCTTTTGTGTAAACAATGCATCCACTGTAAAGGCATCTTTGAAATTATCGAATTTGACAAAGGTTGTTTGGATTCCCTCTGTGGTGATCCGTACTTTTTGAAAACTTAAGTACAGTGAATAAAAGAGGGGATAAGCTGTGAATAAGAGAAACCCAAGAATCCATGGTGAGATGAACAATAATCCTGTCAGCGAATTCTTCGAGCGCATGGACAGCTGTTTCATGCTTAATTCCCCCCTTCTTTAATGCTAAATGACGTTGCTGCGACCGCTGTTCCGTCAATGGTAACGTCTGAATCCGTGTAGTTAACGATAATGGATACACCATTTGCATAGACGACTTCAGATACCCCTTTTTGATGGACAATCCGATCGACAATCGAGCTGTTCTCTACTTTTCCAAGACTTTCTTTCACTTGACTGTATTGACTGATCAACTCCTCTTTCCAACTAGCAAACTCTGAGGTGTACAAACCTCTTGATGGAGTTTTCATTAATAGCTGTGCCGACTCCCTGGTCAGATAAAAGGATGGATAAGCACCAAACTCGATCATTCTCAGCACTTCTTCCGTTGGATTATGAGAGAAGTTGGAGAAGGTCGCATAATAAGGCGTGTATCCCTTCAAGACGATTTGTAAGAACGGAACGGTGTCTGTTACAAACATATAGTTGGAGGAGTACATAGGCATATCCAAGTACTTGTCCATATAGCCCCAAGCGTAGTCGTTCGGACGATATAGGGATAAGTCAATACCTTGCTCCTGATAGTGAGCAAACAGTTCTTGATTCAATTCAATCATCTCTGCCCTTGAAGACGTCATGCCTTTATTAAAGTCAGAGAATAGTTTGCTTGCAGTCGTTTCAACTGCTATATTTCCTACCCCATGATCCTTGAAATCAGCTGCATCTTTTTTGGCAATTTCAAGCGATTTCGCAGGACTGAGATAATAACTACTATAGCCAAATTGACTTTGCGTCATCGGCTGGCCGTTAATTTTCTTAGATACATCTTTGCTACCGGAAAAGCCGGATGCGCCGTCAAATGCAGTCGTGAAGTCTGTGTGCAGATAGAAAGGAATGTTTTTTTCCTCTAACTTTTGGATTGTTTCCTCCAACTCCCCTTTACTGCCAACCTTCTTCTCTAACGGAAACTTTTGTGGCAGTGTTCCCGTCAGACCGCCTTTTGTCCATCCTCTTAACACGACATGCAGATTATCCACATCGTTTTGCTCTAGCTCTTCAACAAAACGAGGGATGTCTTGAATTTCTGTCATTTGCTCCACGGAATTCCAAATCAAGCCTTTTTTCGTTTCGCCGCCTAAAAGCTCCAGGCGAAGATCTACCTTATCTTCCTTGTTGCTAGAAAGAGTGCCTTTATCCTCTAAATGCTGCTGATATCTGTTCGCCATTCCGACATAATCTGCTTCTTCATCAGATAAAAACATGACTTTCTGTTTGATATTGAAATTGTTTTTTTCTTCTTGGTAGACGTTAAAGCCTCCCATGCTCTTACTTGTCGGCTGAAAATAATTAAATCGATATTGATAGTCAGATGTTACCCAAAAGAAATCAGTAGATGCACCAGACGGGTAAGCAAGAACCCGTCCATAGCTTTGACCTTCCTCGATGGATGTGATGAAGGCATTTTGTTTTACACCATGTACTGCACCGTATACAGGTACGGAAATCTTTTGTGCAGGGTAGGTGTAATCATCTTCTGTGCTTTGCGGTCTTGTAAATCCTTCATCTTCGCCATAAATGGCACCGATAAATGGTGTATCAGAACGGAAAGCACTCTTTTCAAAACGCATGAGCGCCCCGCTTCCGTCAGGAATAAACAAATACCCGGTGATATCATCCATATGTGCGGCACCAAGGAAAGGATAGACTTTCATCGCCACTATCTTATTGTAGGTGCCATCTTGTACACCTTCACTCGGCACTTCAATGACAATGTTTTCGTCTTCCAGTGTTACGTTCAGCACTACTTCAATGCTGGAACCACGGAAATCTATTTCTGCAGTAAAGCCATCGTCGTTCATTTGAATGCTCGATTTCGTTTCTTCTGTCAGTATGCTTTCCGTCTTGATGTTTCCGCGTCGATCCAAGTAATCAATGGTGATCGCGGATTGCACCATATCTGTCCATGTATTGTTTAAGCGGTAATTCTCCGCATTATCAACACCAGAATGCCAGATATATCCCGTTTCTTTGTTTTGAATTTTTATTGCCAGAGACGCTTCTTGCACATATAGCGCAAGCTTGTCGTTCTCTGTTACCTTTGTAAAGCGCTCAAGGTTTCCTTCTGGCAGAGGTTTGTTTTCACCCTCTGGCTGGGTGAACTGATTGGAATCAAAGCGGAGCGTCTCTTCTCCGATCTCTGTTTCGACTTCGATGTCTTCTAGTTCTTCCTTTGAGGTTAATGATTCAGCGAATACTGATACCGGAAGAATGGCGATAAGCATCCCAAGCAGAATTTTTTTAAACACGGAGAATCACCTCCTGAATGATTGCTGTTACAAAATCAATAACCTGATCCATCAATACGTAGATAATGAAGCATACCAACACAATGATGAGCATACAGAAAATTGTCGTAAAGATATTTCGTACCGTCCCCCAAAATTCAAAGGCATGAATTTCTTTTATCATGATGAACAAGATAATTAACGACCATCCCATCATCACTTGCATAAAGAAAACATATAAGAAGTATTCATTGAGTGTTAGCACATTCGACATGAGCGTAATCGGAACCAAGAGCACAATGATCGGTGCCAACGAATAAATCGTCCCAATATAAATATCCGAGAACCTTCCTTCTCCATCGTTAATCGTACTCACTAGATAGTTGGAAATGATGAAAAGAATGATTGGCAGGAATAAGAGAATGAATTCCATACCGAAATTAATTTGCTCTAAAGTAATACCACCCCTGAAAATGAAGCCTGTGAAGTACTTCATGAACAAGAATTCGGCATACAAGATAACGTAAAGAATGGTGGCTGATAATACGCTGACCCTTCTTTGTCTTTTAATATAATAGAAGCTATCGATCGGATGTCGTAAAAACTCCCCTAAGAATAATAGCTCACTTAATAGTTTCTTATTTTTAAATGCCTGCCATTTTTTCCTTGCCGGCGCTAGGATCCCTTTCTTTTTATCTGCAAAAAGCAAGGTCGCCCTGACAGCAAATAATCCGATTAAGATGGCAAAAACAGTGCTTAAATTCTTATTCATCCACTGGTTCCTGATCTCCCAGAAGGAGTCGGAATATCCTGCTACATTCCCTACCAGTTCAAATGATTCTAAAGCCTTTTCATATTCCTGCTGCTTGTAATATGCTTCCCCCATGGCGTTATGGGCAAGGCCAATGGAAGAATTCATACGCAATACTTCGCTCCAATATTGCTCACTCTCTATGTAAAGCCCTTGAGCATAGAGGGAGATCCCGCCATGAAGCATTTCTGCAAAAGCTGTTGGTTCCAGTACTTGAACTGTTCCGCGTTCACGGTCTGTAACAAAAACCCTACCGAGGTTATCTGTTGCAACTCCTGAAGGATCCATAAACAATCCCAGGCGGTTTGTTCCATCGTCTTTACCGCCAAAAATAAACAGCAGATTTCCGAAACTATCATACTCGTAGATTCTTCCATCTTTAGCTAAAGTAAAGAAATTCCCAAGGGGGCCCATTGCTATATCCTGAAGATTAGTAATCTCGGAAATGTACGGTGATAGTATGTTCCCACCTGCAATGTTCAGCTTCCGTATGACTTCAAAGCTAGTACCCGCTGTAATGGTGTATACAAGTCCTTTTTCATCAATCGCAATGTTAGTAGGCGCTGGAGGCACTTTTAAAAACATGCTGGAACGCTGCTGATCTGTTGTCAGGGCATCCTGTACCACAGACATTAACGATGGTCTTGTGCGGTTTACTCCGAAGAATCCGAGAAATGTACCATCCTGGCCAACTTGGATGATGCCATTTGTCGAACCCTCACCGATAATGTAGAGGTTGCCTCGTTTGTCCACAGTAATCTTCTGTGGCTTATACGGAGTTCTTGTCCCAAAAAGAGGAGAATCTGGTCTGCCGTATTCTTGAAGCATTTCCCCTTCTTTAGAAAAGCGGTAGACTTTTTCATTTGTATAATCCGCTACATAAATTTGCTGTGCTTCATCCACAAAAACCCCAGTCGGCATTTGCAGGATTCCTTCTCCGACTTCTAACAGCTTTCTGCCATTCTCATCAAACTTGGTGATTTTCTTCGTACCGGAATCAGCTACATATACATCGTTGTTCTGATCGATATAGACATCTTCCGGATTGACTATATCACTCGTACTTCCGAAAAGCCCCACCGGAATATAGGCGGTCTGCGTTTCAATGATATCCCCTTCTGTTGATACCGTCTCTGTATTATATGGTACAGACAGGGCTGCAAAAGATTGCAAAGGAGAAAGGAGGATTAACCATACAGTCAATAAGCCAATGAAAATGCGCTTCATACTCTTTTTCTCCCCCTTCTACTTGATTCCTGAATGTGCCATCGTATTCATTACTTGACTTTGTAAGATGATAAAGATGATTAAATTTGGAATGAACATAATTAAAGATGCCGCTGCCGCCATTCCTTGACCCGCTACGGTGTTACCAGTGGAGGTCGAAGTTAAAGTCGACATGTAAAAGGCAAAGGTCTTCAAATTTTCATTATCAACAAACAATGTCGAAGTTTCCGTGTTATTCCAAACAAGTTGGAACGATAATATTGCAATGGTCGCTATGGCCGGTTTTACTAGCGGAATGATGATTTTCCGGAAAATTTGATAGTCCGTCGCCCCGTCCATTTGGGCCGCTTCTATTAATTCGTTCGGTATTTGATCAATAAATTGTTTTACTAGAAAAAGCCCGATCGGCATCGCAATCAGCGGGAAAATATGAACTAGGAACGTGTCCAACAGTCCCACTTTTTCGATTAAAAGATAACGCGGAATCACTACTGCCGCTGAAACGAACATTAATGCAAGTGTGTTGATTTCAAAGATGGTTTTCTTTAATCTGAATCGTTTTTTCGATAAAGCATACCCTGCCATTGTACTGATTAAGACCGTTACAAATACGACGATGAGGGTAATGGAAATACTATTAAATAAGTAACGGGACATCGGGACTCCCGATGTGCTAGTGTTATTCATTAAATCAATGAAGTTTTGCATCGTCGGCTTTTGCACAAAAAAGCGCGGTGGATAAGCGAATAGCTCATCGATCGGCTTGAAGGCGTGAGAAAAGACAAAGACGATGGGCATAGCCATAAAGATGGCGAGCGGTATTAGAAATGCATAGAACTTTAATTGGCTTTTGTGAAAACGGTCTGGATTGATTTTCGTTCCATGGAATGCCGACACATCATTCACTCCCTACATTAGAAGTTTTATAGGCTTGGATGTTTTCTTAAAGATTGTTAATCTGATTTAACATGTTGTTTAGACACCGCTGTTGATTTCCGCAAATCGCTTCGCTTTCCTAGGGGCGATGCTTGAGCATCCTCACTTCGTTGGTGGCCACTGAAAAAGTCCTTGAATTTAGATTTTGTTCAGACACCGCTGTTGATTTCCGCAAACGGCTTCGCTTTCCACGGGGCGACCTTGAGCCTCCTCGGGCTACGCCCTGCGGGGTCTCAACAATGTCGCTTCTCCCCCGTAGGAGTCTCCGCCTTTTGCTCCAATCCACAGCTATAATTTACCCAAAAGATAGGGTATTGGGTTTTTCAGTGGCCTCCTCCGTTGCGGGGTCTCAAGCTACCGCTATCTCCCTCAGGAGTCTTCGCCTTTTGCTCCAATCCACAGCTAGGAATTCTCTAGGCACATAATAATTCAGTTTTCCAGTGGATTTGAGTCAAGTGACTTCCGCTCCAATCCAATTATTAACTTTTCCCTAGAAAACAACCATCGCCATTTAGTCTTTTTCTCCGAATAAACGCCAGGCAACTTTTGAAAAGATATAGACGAATAGTAGTAATAGAACCGATATTGCTGCTGCATATCCCATTTCGTAACGGATAAATCCATAGTCTTCTAAATGGTTAACCATTAACTGACCTGCATATTGAGGCGTTGGGTTGGCACCGGATAAGGCGACCCCGATTGCACCGGCCTGGAATGTCCCGACTACAGCCATTACTGCTCCAAAAAGCATCTGCGGTTTCATCGATGGAATGGTGATAAAAATGATTTCTTGGAATCTATTTTTAATGCCGTCAATATAACCAGCTTCATAGATTTCCTTATTGATGTTCAAGACACCTGATAACATCGCAAGGAACCCTACTCCCATGCTCCCCCAAAGGGTAACAACAATCATGATCGTCATTAAGTGATCTGGTGATTGCAGCCATTGAACAGGCTCCAAGATGACACCGATTGTGATTAAAAGACTGTTTAAATAGCCAGTCTGATCCCCACTGAAAATGATGGTCCACACAACTGCCATTGCAATGCCGGCTGTCATGGATGGGGAATAGATGATAAGCGCCAATACCGTTCGCGGCCCTTTGGAGATTTGTGCCAGCATCCAAGCAAGCAGGAAGGATAAAATATATCCACCCGGCCCGACAATGACTGCAAACATCAACGTATTAGGCAAGACGCGCTGCATGAAGACTTCATCTTGTGTTAGCACGCTCACATAGTTGGCAAGCCCGATGAAGCTCGGCATCTCAATTGCATTGAAGTACGTGAATGATAAGAGAATGGCCACTACCACCGGAATGATGATAAAGGTAAAGAAAAAGATTAAATATGGTGCAAGAAAGATTGATGTACTTGCATGCTTTTGAAGGCTACTCCTCATTTTCTTCCACCCAGCTTTCTACTTGTTCGATTGTCGGGATCGGATAGGTTTTTACGATTTTGCCATCTTTCATATATCCGAACTCCTCCATCTTCCGCCTCATTTCACGGTCAATGGTTACCACCGCATCGTCTACAGCTGATCGGGTATTTTCCCCGTCAAAGACCACACGGTTCCAAACATTACTAATCTCACGCTCTACCATATAGGTATATGGCGTTTTCGGTACTTCACGTAAATGTTCCCATTGTTCTAAGATGACTTCTTTATGTTCTTCTGGCCACGGTAATTGCTTAAAGGCGTCAAGATTTGCGGTATTCCACATGTAAGAAGGTCCATACATGATTTGCAAGGTGGTGGCAAAGTCCGTCTGTGTTTCTGTGGACATCCACCATTTCAGCACTTCCCAAGCTTCGTCCTTATTCTTGCTGCCGTTAAAAATCATGCCGGCCTGTCCAGAACCCGTTGCCCATCTTTCCACTTCTCCGTCCTCATTTTCCACTCCAGGATGAAGGGAAATGTCCCACCAGCCAGAGATTTCCGGTGCTGCAGATGTAAGCTCTACATAAGTCTGGAAATTAGACACACCGATCGGTAAGGTGGAATAGCGGAAGTGATTATAGAAATTCGGCACCTGAAGCGGCGTGCTGTAGATTGTATTCAAATCCGTCATAAGCTGAATGCCGCGGACTGTTTCATCACTGTCAATTGTCGTTCCCATGCCATCCTCTTTATACAAGTCCCCTTGATGTTGATAAATAAATGGAGACGTTGCCTGGAACGGTTTGAAAGCAACAGCACCAGCGATAGGTGTGTAGTAATTCAATCCAAAGCGTTGAAGCTCCGGCAAGACATCTACTACATCCTCCCACGTTTCAGGAACAGGTACTTCAAGAGCATTTAATATATCTTTTCTGTAAAACTGAACAAAGAAATCCTGCGTTTCCGGTAATCCATAAACCTCATCGTCAATAATCATTGGCAGTAATGCCCCAGGAGAGAAGTGAGCAAGTGTTTCATCGAAATCGTCAAACTCCCTTAAGTCATAGGCCGCTCCACGAATAGCGAGTTCATATGGCAGCCAGCTACTGATTCCAAGCGCAAGGTCCGGCTGGCTGTTGGCAGCATTGGCTAAAATCAATTTTTGTTCGGAAGGCATGATGGAAAATCTCACTTTTATTCCTGTTTGAGGGGTAAAGTTCTGATCCACCATATTTTGCATCAATTCTACATAGTGACGTGGTCTGTTCACCCAGACATCTACTACATCATCGTCCACCTTTTCCGTTGCTAACGTATTAGACTGGAACGAGTGGAAGAATTTCAAAACAGATTCTTTTGTTTTTGCAAAAAATCCAAGTTCTGGTTTTGGTAACGTTTCGTCACCGTGAATATATATTCGATCCATTATCAATGGCTGTTTTTTCAAATCCAGTGTTGCATTTCCAAGAAGCTGTGCGACAGAGCTTGAGCCTTCTGAAAGCTGAGTCAGTCGTGCCGGAATTTTGTCAGGATCTGCTGCAAGCTCCCTTAACCGTTCAACAGCAATGTTGAGCGATACAATCTCCACTGATTCTTTTCCATCACTTAACTCAAGCAGATACTCACTTTCTCCTTCAAGCTTTTCGGCCCAGGAAGTAAGCTCCCCTTCTATCTCAGGCATGTACTCCGTAATCCTCCAGCCGCGAGAGCGATCTTGGTTGTTTCCAGTCAGTCGTTTAATAGATAAAGAGAGCTGTTCAATGCCCTTCATTACTTCATCCATTTCGAATAGTGTGCGATTTACAGGTGACGCATCACCTTTGAGTGTCAGGGTGTTTTTCCCCTTGTCTAGATAAAAATAATATGGTTCCCCGTCTTCGTTGCTAAGTGTTTCATTTACCCAGTTTTTCTCCTGTTGGAAAGAATAGCTTTCTACTTCTTCAAAAGGTACCTCTCCATTGATCATGACCGTCCGGAACACCGGAAAGCCAGATTGTTTCTCTTGTAATACTTTAAAGGAAATCTGGTAGTAGCCTGCTTCCTCTACTTCCATCTCCCATGTAGCCGTTTGCCCACTCGTTTGCCATGACTCTCCGCCAATTGCATTCAACAGGCGCTTGTCACGCTCATATGGGACAACAGATGCATCCTGTCTGTTCACAGGTCTGATAAAAGAGCTGTTCTTCTTCAGCGGGTGCTCCGCTTCAATTGTGATACTGTTTGTTTCTGTGAGATCCCCGGCTTGGTTCTCTCTATATTGTTCATATGTAGGGATCGTTTCCACACCGTTTACATAGATGTTTCCAAGTAGCATTTCTCCCCGGATATTTTCCAATGTGATGGTGTTTTTTCCTTCTTTTAATTGAAACTTTAACGGCCGAGCTTGTAGATGACTAGAATCCTCTGCCTTAATAAAATGCCATTGTTCGATCGGTAGTTGTTCCGGAATAATTTCATCCCCAAAGCGGTCCTGCTCAAACTCATTCGTTGCACTTTTCCAGTCCTTCGGAAACGTAATCCTGCGGCTCTCAAAATACGGATATTCCCCGTTCACTTTGATAGAGCCCTCTATCGGTACAATTCCTTCACCAAGAGGATAATAGTCAAAGCCTAGTTCATATAAGCCTGCTTCCTCTACTTCCACTTCCATTGTGACAGAATCCTTGTTTCTCCAAGCATATACCTGATCGCCATACTCCTTGCTTTCTCCGCTAGATAGCAAGCTATTCTTATCAACGGATAAAAAATCAGTGGGAGTGACAACGCGCTTGAAATCTTGCGCGTTGCCCTGTCCCACTTCATTCCACTGCTTAAGGATTGATAGATAGCGTGGCTCAATGACTTGTTCTGCCACCTGCTCAAGGCTCTTCTCTTTATCAGCAAATGCGAATTGGCCTGGTACTAGCAACAGCAGTATTAATGACCAGAACATCATTTTACGTTTCATATCTAATCCCCATCCCCTTCACAGTTGATACATCTTATTGACCAATCGCTTCTTTGCCCTCTTGGTACTTTTGATTTGCTAATTCATTAATTTGTGCTGCATAATCTTCAATCTTGATTTCGCCTCTGATACTCGCATCAATTAGTGCTGCAATGTTTGCATTAGGATTATCGCCTACCGCTACGCCAGTTGGTGCTTCCCATCTGGACTGCACGAATCCTGGTACTGTTTTAACAGGTTCCACAATTCCATTCGCCAGATTGTCATATGCTGTACGTAAGCCAGGGATATCCTGAACTTCGAAGAATGCATCCAATACTTCTTCATCTTGAGTTACAGGAAGGTTGTTCAATGCTTTGTCATGCTCTACTGCTAAATCAATACGCTTCAAGAATCCTTCTTTACCAAAGCTCATCCACTTAGCAAAAAGGAATGCTTCTTCTTGGTGTTTAGTAGATTTAGAGATTCCCATGAAATCATTTACGATAACCGTTCTTCCACCAGGAGTTCCAACGAAGTCCCAATCAAAATCAAGGTTAGTAGAGAAGTTTTCCACTGCCCATGTACCATCCCAGAATAGTCCGATTCCACCACCAGCAAATACTTCACCTGCATGCTCACCATTAAAATTAGCTTTTTGCTCATCAGACAAGTTTTCATAAGAGTAGCCATTTGTTACGAAGTTGCTTGTAAGGTTAACACCAGAAATGAATTCATTACTGTTTAAGTGATACTCATCATCACTGAATGTGTACCAGCCATTCTCTTCGTTTACAGAAGATGGGTACCAGTCCACAATGGCAAATGGATTATTCAAACCAACCACTCCACTGTTCACGTTTGTTACGGAACGAACCGATTCCGTAAAATCATCTATGGAGAAACCATATTCAGGAACATCCAGGTTTGCCTGGTTGTATAAATCTTTATTTACAAAATAACCAAGGAAATGCTGTGCACTAGGAATAGCATATACTGCATCATTGTATGTAACAGAATCTGTTACAACTTCAGGGATTTTTGCAAAGTCCTCATCTTCTGCAGCCAATTCGGTTACATCTAACAACCAATCATTTGCAAGTCCAGTTGGTACTTGAGATACCATGAATACGTCAGGCATTGCATTTGCACTTGCTGCAGAGGAAAGGGAATTGTTCCAATCATCTGTTGCGATAGACTCATCAATTTCCACATCGATATTAGGATATTTGTCTTCAAATTCTGCAATCATTAAGCGCTCGATGTTCTGATCTTCTTCTGTTCCAAGCGCCCAGCTAGCAAACTTAATGGTTACTTGATCTTCGTTGTTACCTTTTTTCTCCGCGTCAGTTGAAGCATTGTTGGAGTTACTGCACCCAACTACCAGCATGAACGAAGCGGCAATCGCGATCCAAGGTTTCATTAATTTCATTACCCATACACCCCTTAAGAATTTTTATCATACCTTACCTTAATCGAAACGTTTCAATTTGTTCGTAAAAATAAAAAGGGAGATTACTCAACCTTTTTTAGCTGTTTATCTGCAATTGATACGTTTCACTAACGTCATTATACTTTGTCTTGTAAACGATTACAATATTATTTTCGAAATATTTTCGGAGATTAATAGAATTGGTTGAAAAGTCTTAATTCTTAAGGGTTGGTAGGTATTACCTATGTTTCTATGTTTATGAAAAGCAGAAAAAAGAACCGATTCTCATTGATAGAATCGATTCGATAATTGCATATTGTATTTGTTAAACACCGCTGTTGATTTCCGCAAATGGCTTCGCTTTCCTAGGGGCGGTGCTTGAGCCTCCTCACTGCGTTGCGGGGTCTCAAGCTACCGCTGTCTCCCTAAGGAGTCTACGCCCTTTGCTTCAATCAACAGCTAGAGAGCGTCATTTATTCAAGAGATAACTTTAACAGGAATTACTTTTATTAGATCACTTTTGATAGTTCTTTTCTGCTGTGTAGGTCTAATTCTTTGATATTTGTAATTTCGCACCGTTTGCCGTCCATATCGGTGATGATGATTCGATTGGGTGGAAGCATATCTAGGTGCTCGTGTATGTTTCTCATCATGAGCTTTAATGGTCCTCTGTCAGTGAGGAGTTCAAAGATCCAAAGACCGGGTTCTTCTTTTATGGACTGTATTCTTTTCACCTCCGGGACCACATAGCGAACATGCAGTTCCCTATGCAGTACAGCTTTACTTTCACCATCCAATTGATCTACACTCTTAATAACTCCAAGCTCTGTATCATCATTCCAAATGGATATATACTCGTATGGTTTTGAAAAAGGAAAGGTGCGAAAAATACCTACATTCGAGTAGTCCGTGCCCTTATGCCTGAAGTGCATCGTTGTACCCTTCCCGTAGAAGAACTCTATCTCTTGTGGGTCAAAATAGGCGATATCATATTCTTCACTCATCCAACCTCTACTCCTTTTATTTGTGAGAGCTCTCGTTGCGCCTCCACAAGTTTATAATAGATTCCCTCTACTTTAAGCAGTTCTTCATGTGTACCCACTTCTGCGATAATGCCTTTATCCACAACTACAAGCCTATCAGCATTACGCAGTGTCGATAAGCGATGCGCAATGGCAAAGGTAGTTCGCCCTTTCACTAGCCTTGCTATAGCTTCTTGAATCTTTCTTTCCGTTTCTGTATCAACGGAAGCCGTCGCTTCATCTAGGATAAGAATACGGGGATCATGCAATATCGCCCTAGCAATAGCAATTCGTTGCTTTTGACCTCCCGATAATCGATGTCCCCGTTCCCCAACCTTCGTATCGTAGCCATCCGACATCTTCACCACAAACTCATGGGCATTCGCAATTTTAGCGGCTCGCATTATTTCCTCCGGTGTCGCATCCTGCTTAGAATAGGCAATATTTTCAGATATGGTTCCGTCAAATAAAAACGTTTCCTGCAAAACCACTCCTATACTCTGGTGAAGCTGTTCCTGCATTAAATTCTTTAAGTCGATGCCATCTAATAAGATCCTTCCTTCATTCGGATCATAAAAGCGAGTAACTAAATTGATTATGGTAGATTTACCAGCTCCTGAATGACCGACAAGCCCGATCATTTCACCAGGTTTCACATCCAGATTAATATTTTTGATGACGGGTTGATGCTTTTCATATCCAAAGGTCACCCCTGCAATTTGAACATGACCTTCTATTTTTTCTAACACGATAGCATCACGATTATCAGGAACCTCAGAAGGCGTATCAATAATTTCAAAAATGCGATTAGCCGATGAAATGGCTCTTGTCACCCAACTGATCATCTGATTGAACCACTGCAACGGACCAAAAAACATCCCTAGATAAGCAACAAATGCAAGCAAGGTACCGAGCGTAATATCTTCACTTATGACAGACAAACCTCCAAAATACCATACCAACAACATCCCCGAACCTGTAATGAAGGAAAACAACGGGAATACCCCTTGCCAAAGGCCATCCGTTTTAAACGTTTGAGTTACAAGTGCACGATTTCCATCCATATAACGCCCCTGCTCTTGTCCTTCCTGACCAAATGCTTTAACCACTCGTATCCCTTGAAGTGTATCGCCGACAATCATGTTCAGTTTATTAGTGGATTGCCACTGCTTATACCAAAGATGCTGTACACGTGGCCAAATAATCATAGAGAAAAGTAAAACAATTGGGGAAGGCAATAACGCAAATAACGCCAACTTCCAATCCAAACTGAACATCATGACCATGATGGCAAGTAAAAGCATTAGTTGACCGACAATATATAGAACCCCTTCGGTTAGGAACTGCCTGATAGATTCCGCGTCACTATTCACTCTCGCGATAAACTGTGCGGTTTGCCTTCGATCAAAATAACTGACAGAGAGGCGCATGAGGTTTTCATAGATTTCCTTCCTCATATCGCCCATTATATGGCTTCCAACCCAAACTCCCAAAACACCTTGTAAAAATTGCATTAAAGTTAGAACTAACCCTGTTACACCAAGAAGGATTACCAGGATAATCAAGGAGCTTCCCAAATCCTTTGGCTCTAACACATCATCCACAATAATTTTAGTCAAATAAGGAGGTGCGAGCTCTAGAAGGGTTGCAACAAGTAAGAACAAAGCGACAAGCACCATCTTGCCACGATAAGGCTTAGTGAAATCTAAAACTCTACCAATCACTTTTTTATTGTCCACACAAACAGAGCATACTTCTGTACCGTCCTCAAATGGACGTTGACACTTCTGACAAATCCTTGGCTGTTCTGTTTTTGACAATTGTGGAATTGGCTCATTTTGCACTAAACAGTTAATAAATTTTTCCGCGATGGAGAATTTCTGCGTGTAAGAGGAGGAGCATCTGACAAGAACCTCATTTACTTTTTCATCCCGAGTAGTAATTATTAGCGCACCGGCCCCGATAAAGCGCTCCAATTTGATGGAACGAACATTGCTTAACTCTACTTTCTTCAACAATTCTCCACGATTAGACAATAGTTGAATTTCCTTTTCAGAATGAGCAAGCCAGTTCTCCCCAAACTGACCGTCTTCCTTCATATCTGTCTTTCCTAGAAATAATAACTCCCCATCTATGTGTACCTGAAAATGACACGATTCAATAAACGACATATAGTCCCCCTTTAAAGCTGGTGTTCAAAAAATGCCAACACATCCTCAATGTGCTTGTCCCAATATCCCCAATCATGGCCACCGGGACCATCGGAAAAGGTAAGATCTAATCCCGCTTGGATGGCATGATCCCTAAAACGAATATTTGCCTCGTAGTTATGATCTTCTGTTCCGCAGCACTGATATAACCTTGGCGCCTTTTCTCCAATTCGTGAAGCAAGATGATAAAGGTCATCCTCACTTCCCAATATAGGTCGATCGCCGAATATGTACTTGAAATCCCTCGGGAATGCAGGCAATCGTTCATTAATGTCAACAGAACCTGACATGCTGGCTGCTGCTGCAAATTTATCAGGATTCCTCATGGCAACTTTGAAAGCTCCATAACCGCCCATAGAAAGGCCCGCAATAAAATTTTCCTCTCTCTTATCTGACAGTGGAAAAAAGTTTTGAGCAAGTGTAGGAACTTCTTCACTAACAAATTTGTAAAAATCATATCCATGCTCCATGTCCGTGTAAAAACTTCTTCCCGCAGCAGGCATCACAATCGCCCAGCCCATCGCAGAGGCATACCGTTCAATGGAAGTAAATCTTGTCCAAATCGTATGGTCATCCGAAAGACCGTGCAATAAATAAATCGTAGGGTGCTTTTTTTGTTTCATCTTTGTTGATACGCCTATTTGTGAATTCGGCTGCGGCAAAATGACCGTCATGGATGTTGAACATTGTAAAGCTTCAGAGAAAAAATCGCATGTAATTCTAGCCATGATTCTCACTTCCCTTTTATGAGTTATTGAAACGTTTCGATTTTTTCATTATACGAGTTAGTGAATTCGCTTTCAATATTTTTCGCAAATTTCCACTTTGTCGAACGTATGTTCTTTACTTTTTATTTGAAGCTATCTATAATGAGGGAGTAAGTACATACCTATTGAGAAGGAGTGTTGAAAATGAAGCACCAAGCTGTTCCTTACTTATCATTTAACGGTAACGCTAGACAGGCTCTTGAGTTTTATAAAGAGGTTTTTGAAGGAGAAATTACAGGCATCATGACCTTTGGCGAAGCGGACTTCCCGACGCCACCAGAAGCGGACAACCTAGTTATGCACGCGCGTTTTGAAAAAGGAAACCTAACACTGATGGCATCCGATTCATTCCCTGGTCAGACAGTAGAGATTGGCAGCAATGTCTCTCTCATGTTAGAGATGGAAAGTGAAGAGCAAATTGATACCCTTTACGCACGCCTAAGCGAGAACGGAAAGGTATTGATGGAGCTTCAAGACACTTTCTGGGGAGCACGTTATGGAAGCGTTCAAGATTCCTTTGGTGTGAAATGGGATTTGAACTATACAAAGCCACAATAATATTTGGCTCTTTTAAAGCATACTGTTGATTTTTACAACAACCTAGCTGTTGATTGGAGCAATAGGCGAAGACTTCTGAGGGAGATAGCGTTTAGGGGAGACCCCGCAGGCGCAAGCCGAGGAGGCTCCCCAAACGCCCCTAGGAAAGCGCAGCCTAGTGCGGAAATCAACAGTGGTGTTTAACAGAACCTATAGAAAAACTTCGAGAACCATGGTGGTTCTCGAAGCGTATAGGTTCATTTGGGCAGAATCTTTTTACCTGAAATTAGCTCAAATGTTTTTAAGAAAAACCAACTAAAACCGGCATAAAATCCAACGAGTGGATACTTAAATGATGCTGGCTTATTCTTCTCAAAGTAAAAGTGGCCGATCCAAGAAAAAACATAGTGCAATATAGCCAGCACTATGGTGACCCGCCAATTAATTAATAAAAAGATCCAAGCCAAGAAAGCTGCTAGAAAAGCAAAATAATGCAGAACCTGATTCCATGGGTTCTCATGTTCCTGTTGATATAATAGCAAATCATTTTTCACTTTTTCTTTCATATCAGGTTATCCCTCATAAATCATCTTTCTCGTCATCCCGCCATCCACCGTAATATTTTCGCCGTTAACAAAATTATTTTCAGAGTCAGTTAGGTACAAGCACGCCTTTGCAATATCTTCCGGTTTTCCGACCCGATTGGACATGTGTTGTGCATGGTCCTTATCTCTTAGCTCTTCATAATTTTCATTCTGAATCCATCCAGGTGAAATAGCATTTACCGTGATATGCAGCTCACTTAAGGAAGCTGCCAACGCATGCGTCAACGCTACAATCCCGCCCTTTGTTGCTGCATATGCTTCAGAGTTTGGTTCTGACATGGTTGCTCTAGTGGAGGCGATATTAACGATAGAGCCGCCATTTTTCATGTACTTTGATGCTTCTTTAGAAGCAATAAAAACACTGCGCAGATTCGTGTTGATGACATCATCCCAAGCTTCAACTGTCAGGTCCTGAAGTGGAGTGAATCTGGATACACCGGCGTTATTTATAAGGATATCAATTTGATGGAAGTGTTCCATGGTTTTGGTCAACAGATGTTGAATATCATTTTCTTTTCGGACATCCGTTTTTACGAAAAGAGCTTTTTCCCCAAGCTTCTGTTTTAGAGCCTGTCCTGCTGTTTCATCCATGTCTGCAAGCACTACATTTGCTCCTGCATTTATATATGACGAAGCGATCCCTTTTCCTATTCCGTTTGCTGCACCGGTGACGATGACGGTTTTGTTTTGGAAATTCATCATAGGTTTTAATCTCCTTAGTATAAATTTTATCACTGTTTGATAGCCCTAGACTAAATTTAATATACACATTTTCTTATACCCTTTATATTAACAAACTATAGAATAAGAAGGTGAAGAAATGAAAGATTATGAAGCTGCGTATCTTGCCGGTATTATAGATGGAGAAGGCAGCATCCTATTAACAAACATACATAAAAATGAATATAGACGCCCTTGTATAACTATTGCTTCTACAGATATAGAATTATTAGAGTATGTAAAGTTTTTAACTGGTGACTCCATTACAAGAAAGAAAAATTATAAACCTAGTGTTCACAAAAATTCATTTTCACTTAGCATTAAAAATAAAAGCGTTGTACTTAATATCCTCCAATATATACATCCTTACTTAAGAATTAATTTAAAAAAGGCTCTGTTAAAGCATACTTTTGATTTTTGCAGCAACCTAGCTGTTGATTGGAGCAATAGGCGAAGACTCCTGAGGGAGATAGCGTTTAGGGGAGACCCCGCAGGCGCTTTTCCGAGGAGGCTCCCCAAACGCCCCTAGGAAAGCGAAGCCTAATGCGGAAATCAACAGCGGTGTTTAA
>NZ_JAAZWB010000034.1 GCF_012524115.1 Bacillus sp. RO1
CTTGAAGGCCTCCTGGTATATATGATTTTGTCCATTTTGCTGGCCAGCTCAGGACACTCATATCATACCAAGAGGTTATTTTTTAGTTCAAACCCCATTTTTCTTCATAACAGGAATGCTGCCCGTTTGTTGAATAGTTAAAATTATGAATAATGCCTATATTTTAACATATTTTTAATTGACTTGCGTTTAACACCTTCAAATTTACACTCCATCCAATAATTATTTTTATCTTTAGAAATAGTAGGTGATTTGATTGTAGTTTTTAGAAGTAAAAACTCATATGATAGTTGGTACAACAATACAAAACGCACTGTGAATTTCTATGTGAAATACAGTGCGTTTTGCATGGATATTTACTTGTTTGCACCTCTGAAGACAGTTAACTCTAAGATAGCTTTCTATACAAATATTTCAGTGAGTGGAATTACCTTGTTGATTGTAGTGGAAGGCGCGCAGACGCCCGCGGGAGGAAGGGACAGGTGATACCCCGCAAGCTCACGAAGCGAAGCGCCTGGAACGGAAATCAACCGTTTTAGATATTATCCTATTAAAAAACTGCCACATGCAAAGTTTGCGCACTGTGGCAGTTTAGTTGCTATCTTGTTAGTTCTACTTGATATTGATATTGATCAGAGCGGTATTTTGTTTTGGCATATTCAATGGGTTTATCGCTTATGCCATAGCTCAAACGAGTCATTTCTAGTAAGGCTTGGCCACCGCTTATGCCGAGAAGATCCGCATCATGAAGGGTGGCATTGACTGCTGATATTTTTTCGTTTGCTTTTTTCAACATAACGCCGTTTTCTTCTAATATCTGATAAAACTTAGCGTTATTGAGATCATGTTTTAATAAGATTTCACCAATTTCCTCCGGCCAACACGTACGTTCAAGAGCAATCGGTAAATCGTTCACGAAACGAATTCGGTCGATCACTAATATCTTGTCCTCATCACTTAAGTTGAGTTTAGCTTTTTCAATAAAAAGGTCGTCCCTGAATTCGGTTCTTAATAACTTGGAATGAGGCATCAAGCCTTTTTCCATCACTTCTTCTGCAAAACCTGTGAGACGGCCAAGGGATCCCACTAACTTCTGATACTTGACTGTTGTTCCTTTACCTTGCTTTTTTTCCAAAAGCCCATCATGAACCATCGATGTAATCGCCTGTCTTATTGTTGTTCTGCTTACATCGAATTCTTTCATCAGTTCCTGTTCTGTAGGAATCAAGTCACCTGGTCCCCACACTTTATCCACAATTCTTTTTACCAAAATATCTTTAATCTGATGATAAAGTGGAATAGGACTGCTATGATTTATTTTCACTGTTGCCGACACTCCTTTTACCTATCTACTTCTATTCTAATATGTTTCACCTTTAAAAGATAGTATCGTCACTACCATTTATTGCAAAACATCTTAGCCCTTAACAGAACCCGCAGTCATCCCGGCAACAAAGTAACGTTGTAGGAAAAGATATGCAAGAACCATAGGTGCAGAAGCGATGATAACCCCTGTAAATAACATTGGATAATTCGTCATATACTCTCCCTGGAACTCTAATAGTGCTAGCGGAAGAGTTTTGTATTCCGCTTTTGTGATAAATAAAAGTGGATAGAGTAGATCGTTCCAATGCATCACAAATAGAAAAATAGCTGTTGCTGACAAAGATGGCAAGGATAGCGGCAATGCAATGCGATAGTACATCTGCCAGTTGTTCCCTCCGTCAATTGTACATGCTTCAAACAGTGATTTCGGAAGTGACCTCATGAATCCAGAAAGAATGAAAACCGCTACAGGCAGGGTAACGGATAGATTGACAATCATTAAACCCACTAATGAATTGGTTAAACCTAAACTGTAGACTAATTGATACAAAGGGATCATGTTTACTTGTGCCGGCACCATCATCCCAATGGTAAAGAACACGAATATTCCGCCACCTATCCAACCTCCGAGCCGTGTAATGCCGAATGCCACAAGACTTGCAAAAAATAAAGTAAAAACAACCGATACTAGTGTCACAAGTACGCTGTTTAAAAAATAAGTCCCCATCGCCTGCTCTTGAAAGATTCCAAAGTAATTACTAAAGTTAAAGCTAGAAGGCAGACTTAATATATTCTCATAAATTTCAGATGTTGTTTTAAAAGTTGCTAGTACGATTGATATCACTGGCACTAGAATAAGAGTTGCATAGATGATCAATAATAGTTTTTTAGTCCATTTCATCGTCGTTCCCCCCTTCTAATTTTCTACTCTGTTAGCCCGCAGTACACGGAATTGCAGGAATGTAATAAGTGCAATGACCAACATAAAGATTACAGACTCCGCTGATGCATATCCAAACTTAAAGCTTCTAAATGCTGTTGTGTAGATGTGGGTTGCCAAAATCTCTGTGGCATAGTTCGGGCCCCCCCTTGTCATCGCATATATCAGATCAAATGCTTTAAAAGACTGAATGGTTGTATAAGCAACGACGATGGTCGCAGCCGGAGCAATAAGCGGCCATGTTACCTTGCTGAAAGTTTGCCAGCGACTGGCACCTTCGATTTTTGCCACTTCATATAAATCCTCAGGTATTGCTTGCAGACCAGCAACAAAAATAATGAGCATCTGCCCAGTATGGAACCAAACTTGTACAAAGGCGATGGAATATATGGCTATGTTTTGGTCACCAAGCCAATTGTTTGTAAGCATTTCAAGTCCTACACTAGTAAAGAGGTTATTGATGATTCCTAAGTTAGGATCGTACATATAGGACCAGATGAATGCTACCGATACAGAGGAGAGAATGGTCGGAAAGAAATACAGAGCTCTTAGGAAAATATTTGTTTTTGTATTTTTCACAAGTAAAACTGCAAACACCAATGAAAACAAAGTTTGAAAAACCACTACAAACAACATGAACTTTAAGTTATTTGTCATTGCCTTAATAAAAATAGAATCATTGGTAACTAGATTGGTATAATTCTCAAATCCTACAAAGTTAAAGTCTGTAGTAAGTCCATCCCAATCTGTGAATGAGTAAAATACTGCACTAATCGTTGGGAGAATAAAGAAAATACTATAAAAAATAAGCCCTGGTACAAAAAATAAGTAAAGCCACTTACTCTGTTTCATCGTATCCCCCTTTCATATGAAAGGAAGAGGAGAACAAGCTCCTCCTCCCCTTAAAAATTAATTTAGGTTTTGATCAACAATTTGTTGCGCTTTTTTCGCAGCTTCTGCCGGTTCGGTACCGCTTAATACATCTTGGATAGAGCCAACAATCGCTTTTTCTACATCAGCGTTTGGAATTAGATAACGTGGTTGGAACCTTGTATTTTTATCCATCCAATGTACCGTATCTTTTAAAACGTCAGATTCATAGTTTACATCGTTAACCGTTAAATGCTGTCCAGTCTTATTCGCATAAACAGAAGCATTCTCCGGTTTACTCAAGAATTCAATGAATGCTTTCGCCTGCTCTTGTTTCTCTGATTTACTGTTAACTGCCAACATGAAAGTGGTAGTATGAATACCTTCATATTTTGCTTCAGACTCCGAAACTGTAATTGGTGCCAATAAATTCAATTTGACATCTTCTTTATGGCTCTTAATATTTGCCATCGCATAGGAGCCTGTAGCAAGCATCGCAGCTTTTTCTTGTCCCACTAGAGCAATCGCTCCATCATGCTTTGTTCCTAAAGCATTCGCTTGGAAATATTCTTTGTCATTTAGTTCCTTGAATTGAGATAACGTTTTTACCCACCACTCGTCCGTTAACTTAACTTCTCCGTTTACAAGTTTAGTAAAAACTTCTTCATCTGTTGCATTGTTCATCATCATAGCGTTCATTAATTGACCAGGACCAATATCAGCACCTGGGAAAGCAATAGGTGTGTAGCCATTCTTTTTTAGGGTTTCACATAAAGCCAAAAATCCTTCCCAATCGGTTGGTGGCTCTAACCCTAACTCTTCAAAAATCCCTGCATTATAGATAGGTTGGTTAAACACAAGCTGATATGGTAATGCATATTGTTTTCCTTCGCTTTGTCCCACTTCTAAGAGACTTTCATTAAAATTAGAGACAAACTCTTCTCCAGATAGGTCCTCAAAGAACCCAGCTTTTTGGATGATTTCAAATTGAGATCCAGGCATGGATACAAAAACATCACCTGTCGTACCATCACGAAGTAACGTTTGTGCAGTAGATTGATATTGTTCTGACGGGTATGCCGTCATATCGACTTTTATTTCTGGATTTTCCTCTTCAAACTTAGCTATCAATTCATTAAACACCTCAACGTCTTCCCCACGCCAATGAATAAAACTGATGGTTGTTTTTCCATCCTTCTCACCAGTTGATCCTTCTGAAGAACATCCTACTAAAGCAAGAGACGCCATTAATGCCAACATGATCGAGAGCATTTTAAATTTTTTCATAACATTTCCCCTTTTTTATTATAACGTTACTACCTTAACCTACTTACGTTACTACCTTTAAAACCAAAGTACCCCCTCTAACACAAGCGAAAGTCAAATGGCAGCGTTTTCATAACTCCTATTTAAAATAATACTTTCTTTTTTCAGTAAATTCAATAAATATTTTTTAAATTCCCACTATTTATTTTTCATATTTTAAAAGACTTGTTGATTTATTGAGTCCCCTGGCTGTTGATTGGAGTGGAAGGCGCGTAGACGCCCGCGGGAGGAAGGGACATGTGAGACCCCGGAGGCGCAGCTCACGGACCACCCGCAGGTAAGCGAGGCTCCTGGAACGGAAATCAACAGCGACGTATAAGCTAACGGCGATGAGGACTTCTCTTCTCCTTTTTCCTTGTCACTCAGGTCTTCATACTGATCATGAGGACTTCCCTACTCCTTTTTCCTTGTCACTCAGGTCTTCATACTGACCATGAGGACTTCACTCCTCCTTTTTCCTTGTCACTCCAGGTCTTCATACTGACCATGAGGACTTCTCTCCTCCTTTTTCCTTGTCTCTCAGGTCTTCATACTGACCATGAGGACTTCCCTACTCCTCTTTCCTTGTCTCTCAGGTCTTCATACTGACCATGAGGACCTCTCTCCTCCTTTTTCCTTGTCACTGAGGTCTTCATACTGAACATGAAGACTTCTCTCCTCCTCTTTCCTTGTCACTCAGGTCTTCATACTGACCATGAGGACTTCTCTCCTCCTCTTTCCTTGTCACTCAGGTCTTCATACCTTCAATGAGGACTTCCCTACTCCTTTTTCCTTGTCACTCAGGTCTTCATATCCACACTGAGGACCTCCCTACTCCTTTTTCCTTGTCACTCCAGGTCTTCATTCATACTGACCATGAGGACTTCCCTCCTCCTCTTTCCTTGTCACTCAGGTCTTCATCACGGCGATGAGGACTATTCCACATTTCGATTATTTTATAATTTCCTAAACAACAAAAAAAGCCAGCTCCCATAAAAGGAACTGACCCTATAAAACAATCCAAAACATAATAGGTAAACTAACAATAGTCAACAACGTACTAATCAAAGTACTACTCGAAACAAAATCCGGCTCCGTATTAAACTCCAACGCATACATCGTAGTATTTGCAGCAGTCGGCATCGCAGCCATAATAATCATTAACTGCTTCACCATCGGATCTACAGGAAGCATCAATGTTAAACCAAAAGCAATTAAAGGAGAAAGAAATAATTTAATACCAATAGCATAAACCAATTTTTCCTTTGATGCATGTTTAATAGATATCTTAGCCAGCTGCATCCCCAATATAACCATAATAACAGGAACAGTGGCATTTGCTACAAGATCGACGGCTTCCATGATAGAAGAGGAAACAGGGATGGAAAGAATCTGGAAGGACAAACCAATAATCGCCCCGTAAAGAATAGGCATTTTCACTACTGCTCTTAAAGCCGTTTTCACGCCGGCATTTTCCGGACTACCTTTGGCAGCATAGTAAACACCCACTGTACCCATTAACAATGATTGTACAACCATCAACACGATCGCATACTCAAAGCCCGCCGCTCCAAACAGCAATAATGCAACAGGAGTTCCGTAATTTCCATTGTTCATGAAACTTGCCGCGAGAATCATCCCGCAAGTTTCCGCTCTCGAGAATTTTTTTATCCAAGAAAGCAAATACACAAAAGCGATTAGTGCAAAACATAGAAGAAACGTATATAGGATGATGTATAAATGGTTACTGCTAAATGCATTTGTATAAAAAGTCCTAAATACCAGTACGGGAGATAGTAAATACAAGGCCATCTTTGATAAGGTTTTGGTATCAAACCCCAATGTTTTCTGTCCGATGAACCCTATGGCAAATATCATAAATACAGGTAGTAGTACTTGTAAAAAAGCCAAACCTCTTCGCCTCTATCCTCTAATAAAAAATGGAAAAGCCCCGGCTCCACCAACCCGAGCCAGGCCATCCTATAACTTTACCATACTATTATAAATTAAATACAACGATTCTTTCTTCTGTCATTTCCTCCATCGCATATCTAGGGCCTTCTTTTCCAGTACCGCTTCTCTTTACGCCACCATATGGCATACTATCCACTCGATAAGCAGAAGCATCATTCACAATCAGGCCACCCACTTCAATCTCTTTGGCAGCCTTCATCGCAAACCCTAAATCCTTCGTGAACAACCCAGCCTGCAATCCATAATCAGAATCATTCACTTTCGCAATGACTTCCTCTTTTTCCTTATAAGGTGCAACAGAAACGACTGGTCCAAACAATTCCTGACGGCAAACTTTCATATCATCATGCACATCTGTAAGAATTGTAGGATAATAGAATGCTCCATCACGTTTAGCGCCTGTTACAACCGTTGCGCCTTGTTCCACTGCTTCATTCACCCAAGCCTCCACACGCTCTGCTTCGCTTAAGCGGATCATCGGGCCGATATCGGTTGTTTCATCTAGTGGATTACCAACCACAAATTTTTCAGTTTTCTCTTTAAGCTGTTGGACAAATGTTTCATACACATCCTCATGTACATACACACGTTGTACAGAAATACATACTTGACCTGCATTATTGAAACTCTTCTGAGCTACCATAGAGGAAGCAAGCTCTAAGTCCGCGTCTGAGTGCACTACAGTAGCGGAATTGTTTCCAAGCTCTAATGCAACTTTTCTAAGACCAGCTTTTTGACGGATCAGTTCACCAACACGAGGACTTCCAGTAAAAGTGAACATATTAACATCCTGATTTTCTAACAACCAATCTCCAATGCTTGGGCCGTCTCCTGTAAGCACATGTAAACGTCCCTTAGGCAACCCAGCCTCTATAAGCACATCCGCTAACATATACGCGCAAACAGGTGTCACTTCTGCAGGTTTTAATACTACACTGTTGCCTGCTGCCAATGCTGGTCCGATTTTATGGCAAACAAGGTTAAGTGGTACGTTGAATGGCGTAATGGCTGCAATAACTCCAACTGGTACTTTTAGAGTGAATGCCATGCGGTTTTCAGATCCTGGTGCTGCTTCCACAGGGACACCTTCCCCGTGAATTCGTTTTGCTTCTTCTGCAGAGATTTCCAGCGTCTGTGCTGCGCGTTCTACTTCCCCTCTTGACTCTCTGATTGGCTTTCCAACCTCTGTAGCCAATACGTTAGCAAACTCTTCTTTTTTTGCTACTAACAGCTGTGCCGCTTTAAGTAATACTTGGTAGCGTTGATACGGAGTAAAGTCTTCTTTTAAAGAATCCTTTGCTATTTGTACTGCTTCTTTCACATGAGCTTGTTCCGCGACGGCAACATGGTATGCCGCTTCTTGAGTGTATTTATTTGTAACTGCCATGGTTTCTTTCGTTTCTACTGTTTGTCCATTGATATATAGTCCGTGTGTCGAGATAGTTGTTGTTGTCATCATTACAGCCCCTTTATCATCTTGTTAGTTCCACATTGTAGTGGTATTGATCACTTCGGAATTTCGTTCTGGTATACTCAATTGGTTTGTCATCCAGTCCATAACTTAGTCTTGTCATCTCAATTAAAGCTTCCCCTGCCCTAATTCCGAGCAAATCTGCTTCATGCATCGTAGCATTCATGGCAGATATTTTTTCACTAGCTTTTCTTAAGGCAATCCCATTTTGTTCAAGGATCTGATAAAAGTTTGCCTGATTGAGCTCCTCTTTCATCAGCTTCACGCCAATTGATTTTGGCCAGCAGCTTCTTTCGTAAGCTATTGGCAAGTTATCGGCAAACCGAATGCGTTCGATAACTAATATGGACTCATCTTCCGTTTGGAGCATTGCTTTTTCGTGATACAAGTCGGTGGAGAATTCAGCCCTTATCAGTTGAGAATATGGTGTTAAACCCCGCTCTAACACTTCTTCAGCAAAGCCTTTTAACCGACCCAAACTTCCCACAAGCTGTTGGGATTTAACGATGGTACCCCGTCCTTGCTGCCTCTCCAATAATCCATCCTGCACCATCATGCTGATTGCCTGTCTGATGGTCGTTCTACTAACCTCAAACTCTTTCATCAATTCTTGTTCAGTTGGTATTAATTTATTTGGCAGCCATATTTTCTCCTGGATCCGCTGGATAAGTGTTTCCTTTATTTGAAGATAGAGCGCTGTTTGTTTGTTGCTTTGTTGGTGCATATTAAAAACCCCTTTGTTGTCCCCTTAGACAAGCAAACTCTTTTTAAGAGCCATAGATCTCTGTTTTAATTCCTAGCATTCTACCAAGTTCCACAAGTTCTTCCACCACGTCATCGTATACTAAGGCAAAATGCGGCTCAAATCCTTCATTCATAACTTCATATAAAGTCTCCGTTACATCTTTTTGTAGGGCCACTTCCACAGAAGTACCTTGGAAGTGCTGTGGAGAATCTAGTGCTTCTCCCTTCATGATCAGTAAACGATATCCTTCTGGTGTATGACTCACTCGGAAAATCGTGACACCGCCAGCCTTCAATCCAAAGTCCATGGTAAATCCAAGTTTTCTGTTCGGATGAACACCTGCTGTGGCACCAGTCTCTTCTCTTGCCAAGGAATACGCTCCTGCACCACAATGCCAAAATACAACAGAATTATTATCTTCATTTACATGGACAAGGTCACCAAGATACGGCGCTTTTCCACCGCTCAATTGTTGTAAAACAAACATGGATACAGAACCATGGATGTCTGACTCACAGGATGAAACGACACCATCTTCTGTAAATTGAGATAGAGTGGAACAAGCGGCAGCCCCTAAATCGTTGAAAAAGTCTGGCCAGCATCTAACCGCTATAGCCTGTATGTCGTGTGCTTCGATATGTTTTTTGATATAGGTGGAGAATTGTGCGAATTTCGTCACTGTTTCATCTGATCGATTTAAGCCGATTACTTGCTGTTCTGCTCTTTCAATCGCAGGCAACCATTCCTCTTTTGGAAGCTCCACGCATTCTTTAAATGCTTTTTGCAGATCCATTTTGTATAAGTTCACGCCAAGTGCTTCTTTTAGTTCTTGTTCGTTTGTATCTGAGAAAAAGAATCCTGGAGGGTGTTCTCCTACGACACCGATGGTCAACTCATTTAATTGAGCCAGGACTCTACTTACTTTTAATTGTTTTGCTAATTTATCTTGAAGCTTTTGTTCATCTGGATTTCCGAAAACAAAGGCAAATGTATGGTTATGGTTTCGGAGCACATTACTTGTGCTGTTACCTCCCGTTAAGGAGTTCAAACGTAAGCGTCCTCCTACACTCGGTTCTCTAACAGACCATACAATAACAGGCTCTGTTCTATGCTTTAAAATTTCAACCATGAATTCGCCATCTGCAAATGTGACACTCTGATAAAGAATGGTATCTATTTTTTCATGTTTTACATCTTTCAAGAAATCTTCCAATTCTTCTACAGAGGTTAAAATACCACTTGGCTCGATTACCTTAGCACAGGTAGTATTTAACCATTCAGAGCTCTGAAGACGATATGCTTCCCCTGCTTCTAAATCAAATGTTTTTCTTCCAATAGGTACATATAAAATATTGTTATTTAGCATCATTAGTTCCCCTTTATGAATAGGCTTACATTGAGTATAACATAGGTTACTACCTTTTTGTAAATATCATAACCTTTGTTTTTAACAGAAAGGGACTGTTCTATTGCAAAATCAGTCCCTATTTCTATTATTGTATTTCTTTTAATTTACCAAATAGATCTGCCCACTCTGAGTTTTTACGGTAGAAAACAGGTGGTTCACCAATTGGGGCTTCCACAGTAATGTTTCCGCCTGTATACTCTTTTCCACTCCAAACATGGACCCATTCATCCTCAGGAAGGTAAACATCCCACGTTGTAGCGCCTTCATTATAAACAGGTGCTACAAGGAGGTCTTTTCCATATAAATATTGATATTGTATGTCATAAGCTGCTTCATCATTTTCATAGTGCATGAACAGAGGTCGTTGCACAGGTGTACCTTTTTCTGCATTTTGTTTCACCAGGATTTTTGTATATGGTGCCAAAGTTGTATAAACGGTAGTCATTTTTGCCAACTGTTCAAGAGAACGGTCTGTATCGTCAAATTGGAAGCAGTCGTACGGTCTATTCCCTTCATGGGAACGCATAACAGGTGTGAATGCGCCAAGTTCTGTCCAACGTAGCAACAGCTCTTCGTTTCGCTTATTGCCAAACAAACTGGTATATCCGCCGATATCACTGTGATGCAATCCGTTACCAAGCATCCCTGCTGAAAGTGCTGCCGGGATGACTGATGCTAACCCATCATCCAAGGTGAAATCAACACTCTGATCTCCACCCCATAATAGTGTATTGTATTTCTGTATACCTGTATAACCTGCTCTCATAAAGTAGACAACGTCGCCTAATTTCCCTGCTTCTTCAATAGCTTCATAGTTTACCTTTGCCCACATGGTAGGCCACGCGTTATGCATTTTCATTGGATCTTCTCCACTGTGCAGCTTCACATCTGTAGGGAGATATTCTCCAAAGTCAGCCATCCATCCGTCCAATCCAAAACCAATCAAATTATCTTGAATGACCGTTTTATACCATTCTGTCGCCTCAGGGTTTGTAAAATCAACCACTCCACAAAAGAACTCGCCAAAATCTACTAGGTAGACTTCATTCTCGTCATTCAATGCTAAATATCCTCTTTCTTTAGCTGTAGCAAATAGATTTCCTTCCTCGGCTACATAAGGATTAATATATCCTAGGAAACGAATACCTTTTTCTTTCCATTCGTGAATCTTAGTGTCCAGGTTTGGATACACTTCAGGATTCCACTGCCAGTTCCACATTAGACGCTTTCCAAAAGAAGTCATACGGATACCTTGCCAATCCTGACACCAGACACCGCCTACTTTGACACCTTTAGCAAGGGCTTTTTCCAGTTTTTCTTCGACTACATCCGTACCACCCTGAATTCCTAACCAAATTCCGTTATAGGTCCATTCTGGTAATTCGGGCTGACGGCCAAAGCGATCCGTGATTTTTTCAAGCAATCCTAAAAAGTCATTAGCTCCTTCAAGTACTATCTCTTTTGGCATTTCCCAAATTTGAAGTTCATGGAAAGAATCGTTTCTAAAATCGAAATCCGCATAAGCTGTCGTTTCTACATGACAATAATATTTTCTGCTTGATACAAAGGTAGGTTGTGGATAATTTGTATGATAATAATCTCCACCGGCCATTCCCGTTACATCTGATTGCCACGTTACATAGGTGCTTTTATTCCTACCAACACCTGGTTCTGAAGTCCATAGGGGGAAATTCTTCCCTCTCATATTAAAGTGAGTCAGCTGTTCTCCGCAGCCATACACTTTTTCCTCTTTATTTGCCTTTATACGACACCAAAAACGATTGATGTCCTTGTTTGCTTTTACAAATAATAGCTTTACTTGATTAGCATTTTGCAGCAATTGAACAGTTACGACAGAAGGGCCATTTGGATAACTTGCAAAATCTATTTCAATGGAACTGTTCTCGTTCCTTACGGTGATAAATGGTAGTGCCACACGTTCTGTTACATAATCTTTAATGTCAAAGTTACCGCGATACATTTTAACATTTTCTTGCCCTTTTCCTACAAAAAGGAAGGGGGTTTCAGGAGAATGATGTAATATCTCCTCCCCTTTCCACGTAACAGTAAAATTATCATTCTCCGTTACTACCTGCATCAATGCATTTTCAGTAAGAACTGCCATGGGATATCCCCCTTACGCTGATTTTTTATTTTTGATAAGCTCTTCTTGCTTCTTATCAAGATAGTTTTCATATTTCTTGTTCCAAACTTTCATAGATAAATAACTCATAATAATTGATAGGAAGAGCACACCGCCCATTACTGGCCAGAAATACGGTGAAACAATTGCTGACTCATAAGCTAAACCGATCGGCGAGAAGACAACATATGTCATCACTACAAGTGTTAATAAAATTACCGTTGTCAACAATGAGTATTTCCAGGGTGTAAGCTCCACTTGTGCATTCTTTTTATATACATAAGGTGTTTTCAATGGTTTAACGTTACCAATAAGCAACATGATTCCTACTTCAACAAAGAATAGAATCGCGTATATGTGTATAAAGTTTAAGTCTACTTTATATCCAAATAAATGGTTGGTTCCCCACACAAGCATGTAGTACGTAATTACGTGGAAAATGACTACCACTTTCGCAGCTAGTGCTGGAACGCGTTTGGAAAGTAGTCCAACTAACACAATCGTAATGATTGGAATGTTAAAAAATCCTGTGAACCGACGAATCAAATCCCAAAGTCCTGTAGACGCTTCCATTAATAACGGCGATACACAGAACGATACAAGGGCAATTAACACCCCAAAGATTTTACTGATCTTAATAAGTTGTGCATCTGTTGCACTTGGATTCATTGTTGGTTTATAGATATCAAGTGCAAACATCGTTGCAGCTGAGTTTAATAAGGAGTTAAATGAACTGAATACTGCTCCAAGCAAAACAGCTAAGAAGAACCCTGACATATAAGTCGGCAACAAATCAGCTACAAGCGCTGGGTATGCCAAATCTACTGATTGAAAATTTCCTCCGTATAGATGAAACGCAATGACTCCAGGTATCATCATGAATAAAGGAATGGCTAATTTGAAAAACCCGGAATAAAGAACCCCTTTTTGTCCTTCTGATAAACTTTTTGCTCCTAATGTACGTTGAATAACGTATTGGTTCGTCCCCCAGTAAAAGAGGTTAGCAAAAATCATACCTGTAAAGATAGTTCCAAACGGTACCGAATCATCGCTTCCGCCAATGGCATTTAATTTTTCAGGATGTGTAAGGGCGATAGTCTTCATTCCTTCTACCATACTGCCGTTCCCTAACGCGATAAAACCGAGAACCGGAATCAACAATCCAATGACGAGCAACCCTACTCCATTGATTGTATCAGAGACAGCAACTGCCTTTAATCCTCCAAAGATTGCATATATCGCACCAATAATTCCTACCACCCAAATAATCAACCAAACAGATTGACCATAAGAAATCCCAAGCAGTTGGGGCACATCAAAAAGCTTTAAGATTGCTAAAGCACCAGAATAAAGTGTAGATGGAATAGTGACAAGAATATATCCTAACATGAACAAGATAACAGTGTATCGACGAACACCCTCGTCATAACGGGTACTCAAAAACTCTGGTAACGTCGTAAAAGCCCCTCCCAAATATTTTGGGAGCAAATATAAGGCCATGATTGTGATAGCAAATGCCGCCGTTACTTCCCAAGCCATATTAGTCATGTTCTTCCCGTAAGAAGCCCCATTAAGACCAACCAATTGTTCAGCTGATAGGTTTGTCAGCAACAAGGAACCTGCGATAAACATCCCCGTTAAGCCACGACCTGCCAGGAAGTAACCTGTAGAATCGTTTACTTCTCCTCTTGTTTTCAGATAAGAAAACCAAGCAACCAATCCCATAAAAAACATACATGATAATAAAGTAAAAAGGACATTAGACATCCCCATATCTGTCACCCCTTCAATTCTAACAACTTTTTAAGCGTTTACATTTTATAGAAAAGTTCGATATTTTCCCCAGTAATCCCCGGATGTGCTCCTTTTTCCATGAGCACTTCTCTGTCTGGATGTGCAAGAAGCCACTTGTTTTTCATAAATAACAGTTGGTCTTCCTTTGTCTTTTTTCCCAGACCTTCTGGTAAAGGTTCATTCGTACCTTTTGGTAAAATAACAACCGTTTTAAAGCCTTCATCCTGCACTTTGCAAGGGGCAAAATGGAGCGTTGTCGCATAAAGTTCCACGGCTTTTCCCTTCGGAACAAAGAAACCGGTTACATTAACACTTTTAAAAGAATTATCTACGATATCTTGGACCTGTCCGAGCAGGAGAACCATATCGGTACATGCCACGTTGATCTCACTGGATTTATGATACTCCAACCCATTTAATGTGGAGTTTACCCCGTTACAATAACCTACTTGAATGTCCATTCCGCCATAGAAGTTTTCCTTGATTGATTCCGAAGGTGCTTGTTTTTCCATTTCCGGAATCGATGCCATATAGACATTACCTTCCTTTGGAATATCTTTTTCATTCATATAGTTAAGATAACTTGTGAAATCGTATTCTTCTACTATTCTACCAAAAGGTAAGAATTCTTCATCATCTATATGGAATATGGATAGATTTGTATTAAGTGATCTTAACAATTCAAGCTTAGACATTTTCAACTCTCCCAAATTGCGATGTTTTAATAGGCGGGCTCTTCATTAAGAAGAGCCCCGCTAATTTATTACTTCACTTCTTCCAATTCCTTGGCAGTGTTATCCCATGCGTCGCGGAAAACTCCTAAACCGTAATCAGTGAATGGATGCGCAAAGCTAGCTTTATATACATCAAAGCCACATGTCACAATATCTGCACCAGCTTTCGCTGCATCTGCAATTTGTTTACCATTGCGAAGAGCTGCAACAATGATTTCTGTTTCCATATTGTGCATTTTATAGATATCTACAATGTCTTGAATGTAAGGAGCTGTATCTTCTCCACTGTTTTCTTTCCAACCTACGAAAGGAGAAACAAATTTCGCTCCAATTCTAGCTGGCTGTAATGCTTGAGAAGGAGAGAATACCAATGTAACGTTTGTACGAATTCCTTCTTCCTCAAGTCTTTTCGCAGCAATCAGTCCTGGCTCCGTGCAAGGAATCTTGATGATGAAGTTGCTTGATAAACTAGCAATCTCTTTTCCTTCACGTACCATTTCTTCAGGATCTTCTAAATGCGGGTTGATTTCAACTGAGATCGGAAAGTTCTCCACGTTTTTAAATTCTTCCCCTAATTCTTTTAAAACTGTCAAGAGAGGCTTGCCGCTGTTCATGATGTGTCTTGGGTTAGTTGTAACCCCGTCAATTCCCCAGTTCTTATACGCATAACGAATCTCTTCAATCTTTGCACTATCTAAAAAATATTTCATTCTAATTCCCTCCTAAAATGTCTGGATGTTTCTAAAATGATAATAATATTGTTACCTTTTAATAAAGGTTATTACCTTTAAATACATCATAAGAAAACGCATTCAATTTTGCAAGTGTTTTTTTATATTTATTAGTAATTTTCTAATAACAACAATATCCAGTTTTTATTTATTGCACTTCTCTTCTTGTTTAGAGTATTATATTGATAACAAATATCCGATAATACAGGTGGGATTAATTGTATATGAAAAATAATACTATACCAAAACCGTTAGTCACTTTTAATCAATGGTTCATATTGACGTCTGTTATCCTTTCTCTCGTTTCCGGACTATACTTTCTAATGGTATTTCCTCTGGTTTCAGGGCTTATGGGATTGTTGTTGAAGTGGAATCCAGCTCTAAGTGTTGCAAGAAAATTCCTCTCTAAGCCTGCAGGATCTTATGTTCAGGAGGATGTTGCTCAGCTGCAGTTTAATCAGAGCATTGCGGTAGCCTGCTTGGCATTGGCGCTTTTCGGGTTTTATTCTGGATTTGTTGTAATTGGTTTTGCGTTTGCCATCATGGTAGGTGTTGCTTCAGGAGTTGCTTTAATGGGGTTTTGTGTAGGATGTTTTATCAGGTTTCAGTGGCAGCAGTATCGATATCGTCGGGCAAGCTAGACAATGATATAAATATTATTGATATGAACTCCTTTTAGGGGTTCTTTTTTTTTGCCTGTGATTAATTCAAGAACGTATGAGGGCTTTGTTTTGCTGCGTTGGATCGACATTGTCCTTATTGACTTAATATAATGACCTCCTACTCTTAATACATACAAACATTGTCCTTATTGACCTCGTATGACGACCTCCTTCCTCAAAAACACACTAACACTGTCCTCATTGACTTCATATGACTACCTCCTACTCCAAAAACACCCAAACACTGTCCTCATTGCCCCCGTATGACTACCTCCTTCCTCAAAAACACACCAACACTGTCCTCATTGACCTCGTATGACTACCTCTTTCCTCAAAAACACACAAACACTGTCCTCATTGACTTCATATGACTACCTCCTACTCCAAAAACAAACAAACATTGTCCTCATTGGCCTCGTATGACTACCTCCTGCTCCAAAAACACCCAAACATTGTCCTCATTGACCTCGTATGACGACCTCCTGCCCCAAAAACACACAAACATTGTCCTCATTGACCTCGTATGACTACCTCCTTCCTCAAACACACTAAAACATTGTCCTCATTGCCCTCGTCTGACGACCTCCTACACCAAAAACACACAAACACTGTCCAC
>NZ_JAAZWB010000035.1 GCF_012524115.1 Bacillus sp. RO1
CTCCAAAAACACCCAAACACTGTCCTCATTGCACCCGTATGACTACCTCCTACTCCAAAAACACCCGAACATTGTCCTCATTGACCTCGTATGACTACCTCCTTCTCCAAAAACACCCAAACATTGTCCTCATTCATCCCCCTCATAAAATTACAACAAGCTCCTCACCCTCAAAAATTGGAAAACACATCAAAAAAAGCGACCCACAAAAGGATCGCTTTCTCACTTAAATCATTTTTTATACTTTATCTCATAAACATCCCTACGGCGGTCTTTCAATTGACGCACTGTCCCAGATTGACGCTGGCGACGTAGGATTTCTAAGTCTACATCCCCGATGATTACCATTTCAATATTCGGGTTACACTCACCTACGATCCCGTCTCTTGCAAATTCAAAGTCGGAAGGAGCAAAGATAGCCGACTGGGAATATTGAATATCCATATTCTCCACCTGAGGCAGGTTTCCGCATGTTCCTGCGATAACCGTGTAAATCTGGTTTTCCACAGCTCGTGCCTGCGCACAATAGCGGACACGCAAATACCCTTGTCGATCTTCTGTATTAAATGGACAGAAGATGATGTTTGCTCCTTTTTCGGTTGCAATGCGTGCAAGCTCAGGGAACTCAATATCATAGCAGATTTGTATCGCGATTTTTCCGCAATCCGTATCAAAGACACGAACACTGTCACCGCGGCTAATTCCCCACCATTTTCGTTCATTCGGTGTGATATGCAATTTATACTGCTTTTCAATCGTACCATCTCGGCGGAATAGATAGGCAATATTAAATACTTTCTCATCCTCCTCAACAAAATGAGATCCACCAATAATATTCACGTTGTATTTTACTGCAAGGTCTGTAAACAACTGAATGTACTGTTCAGTAAACTCGGTTAGGCGCTGAACCGCTTTGCTAGGTACCTTTTCATGAAGGAAGCTCATCAACTGAGTTGTAAATATTTCTGGGAACACGGCAAAATCAGCACCAGCATCTGAAGCAACATCCGTGTAATACTCCACCTGTGTGGCAAACTCTTCAAACGAGCTAATGGATTTCATCATATACTGAACCACACATATCCTTACAGGGAAAGAAGTTTTGAAATGGCGCTTAGTCTGCGGGATATACTCTACATTGTTCCATTCCATAAGTGTCGCATATTTGTTCGATGCAACATCATCAGGTAGATACCCCGGGTTAATACGCATTAAAGTAAACTCGTTCAACAATTGGAAGGAAAGCACGGGATCATAAATTTTATGACGCATTACTTGCCTAACATATTCTCGTGGAGTCATTTCTTCCGCATATTTATGGTAGTTTGGGATGCGGCCGCCAATGATGATACTCTTCAAATTAAGCCTGCGTGCAAGATCTTTCCTAGCTTCATATAGCCTGTGCCCCACCTTCATCCGCCGAAAGCCTGGATGCACCATCACTTCAATTCCATATAAGTTATATCCATCTGGATTGTGGTTGGTGATATACCCCTCATCTGTTATGTCATCCCATGTATGACGGTCATCATATTCATCAAAGTTTATTAACAAGCTTGAGCACGACCCGATTATTTCCCCATCATACTCCGCGCAAAGCTGTCCTTCTGGGAACATGTTCAAATGACTTTCGAGATGTTCCGGTTTCCATGGCTGCATGCCTGGAAAGCACAAGTGCTGAAGGGCAATAATATCATCTATGTCTTTCATTTCTATGTTTCTGATAATCATTTTTTTCTCAAATTTAGATAAATCGATTTTTGACAATGCCATCATCTCCTATCCTTATGTACAAACAAATAAAAACGGGGCCGGTTCTAATGTAAAACGGAGAATTGCCCAATATTACTTATTCCCCAATTTTATCATAACGAAACAAAAAACAATAAAGGACAGGCTCCCTGCCCACCAAAAGTGGGTCAAGGGACCTGTCCCTGCTATATCAAATCTTGTACACTCTAGCTTCCCAAGGTCGCAAATTAAAAGAATTTGCTTCCTTTTCAGCTGTTTCATAGTTACAAATAAGTAGCTCTGCATGATTTAGGTCATTAGAACTGTCGAAAGGATGGTTATTTCCCGAGAAATTTGTCACAACAAGTAAAGTTTCGTTACCAAGTGTACGAGTATATGCAAAGATTTCAGCATGGTCCTCGTACAACATTTCAAATGAACCGTACACAATAATCTCATGTTGCTTACGAAGTTGGATCAATTTACGGTAATAATGGAAGATAGAATCTTCATCTGCCATCGCTTTTTCTGCATTGACCTCTTTATAATTTTCATTCACCTTGATCCAAGGAGTACCGGTCGTAAACCCTGCATTTTCTGATTCATTCCACTGAACTGGAGTCCTAGCGTTATCACGGCCTTTTGTATAAATGGATTGCATGATTCCTTGTGGGTCTTCTCCATTACCAACTACACGCTCATTGTACATATTCAAAGTTTCAATATCCTTATAATCCTCAATCGAGTCGAACTTGATATTGGTCATCCCAAGCTCTTCCCCTTGGTAGATGTACGGCGTACCTTTCATCATATGCAGACATGTTGCCAACATTTTAGCAGAGGTTACCCGATATTCCTTGTCATCTCCCCATCTTGATACGATACGTGGCTGATCATGATTGTTCCAATATAAACTGTTCCATCCGCCGTCTTCAAGCTCGGACTGCCATTTGCCAAGTGATCTCTTTAAATCACGCAAGTCCAATGGTTTCAAGTGCCACTTATTCTTTCCTGGCTGCGTATCAAGATCCATATGTTCAAATTGGAAGACCATGTTTAATTCCTTGCGCTCTTCTCCTGTATAAAGTTTTCCTTCTTCAGGAGATACCCCTGGCATTTCTCCTACCGT
Source organism: Bacillus sp. RO1 (assembly GCF_012524115.1). Lineage (GTDB taxonomy): Bacteria > Bacillota > Bacilli > Bacillales > Bacillaceae_I > Sutcliffiella_A. Next base: position 2,861 of record NZ_JAAZWB010000035.1, read on the forward strand.
CATCACATTATACTCCGACAGTACTTTTTCCTTCATCTCTTGAAGGAATTCATGGATACGAGGTCCATTCATGAAGTACTGATGACCGGAGACGTATTTCTTCCCTTCCACCTTTTCACCATCTGGCAACCCGTCCACTTTGGAGATGAAGTTAATGACATCCATTCTGAATCCGTCAATGCCCTTATCTAACCAGAATTTCATCATGTCATATACTTCTTGTCGAAGTTTTGGATTCTCCCAGTTCAAATCTGGTTGTTTTCTTGAAAAAAGATGCAGGAAGTATTCATCCGTCTGCTCATCGTATTCCCAAACAGATCCACCAAAGGTTGCCTCCCAGTTATTCGGCTCAGCACCATCTTTTCCCGGTCTCCAAATGTAATAGTCACGATATGGATTATCTTTTGACTTACGGGACTCTTTAAACCAATCATGTTCATCTGAACTATGGTTTACCACAAGATCCATAATCAATTTGATGCCCCTTTTATGCATTTGTGCAAGCATCTCTTCCCAATCATCCATTGTCCCGAACTCATCCATGATATTGCGGTAGTCACTTATGTCATAGCCATTATCGTCGTTGGGAGATTTATATACAGGGGAAAGCCAGACTACATCTACACCCAGTTCTTTTAAGTAGTCAAGTTTGTCTATGATCCCTTGAATATCCCCTATTCCATCTCCGTTTGAATCATTAAAGCTTCGTGGGTAAATTTGATACACTACTGCTTCCTTCCACCATTGTCTAGTTGGCATAAAAAATTCCTCTCCTAACTTAAGTTTATCTATTGTTATCTTCCTTGTTCACAAATGAAATCGATTCCATAATTATTGTACAAGATATAACTTCTGTTGGAAACCGCTTTCTTTCTTTAAGTCAAAAAAAGTTCACAATCAAAGGATAGGATTAGTTTTGCAATAATGAAAGGTAACGACTATAATTTTAGGAAAAGTATCTTGAATTCAAAAGAGGAGAGTTACCGTGGATTATTCCAAAAAAATAGAGAATCTATTGCTTGCCTCAGCAATCATTGCCCTTGTTGCTTCCCTTGGTAGCTTATATTTTTCCGAAGTATTATTATACATACCTTGTGAGCTATGTTGGTATCAACGGATATTAATGTATCCGTTAGTCATACTGCTAGGGATTGCTGCTGTAAAAAAAGATGCTGGTATTGCAACTTACGTCCTTCCTTTATCTATAATAGGCGGAACCATTTCCATCTATCATTACTTGATTCAAAAAGTTGCATTTTTCAGCGAGAACTCCGTTTCCTGTGGAGTTGTACCGTGTACTGGTCAATATATCAATTGGCTAGGTTTCATCACTATCCCGTTTTTAGCACTTATCGGTTTTACATCCATTACAGTAATATTGTTTTATGTAAAAAAACTTTCAAAGAAAGCAGGTAATTAATCTTGAAAAAACTCATCATCATTATGGCGGTCATCATGGCCATCTTTATAGCGCTTGTTGTGGTAACTAATATTCAGCAAAAGCAAAACGTGGAAGGGAATCCTTTCGGTAAGGACAAGCTTCATACAGAAACACAAAAGCAGCTTGATGATCCACTTTACCAAAACATCATCACTCCTGATCAATTGAAAGAAGACCTGGACGCTGGAGAAACCAAAACGATTTACTTCTACAGCTCAACTTGCCCTGCGTGTAAGCAAACAAGTCCTGTTGTTGTACCAATGGCTGAAGAGATGGGAATAGATATGGAACTTTACAATCTACAGGAATTTGAACAAGGCTGGGACGATTATGGGATTAATTCTACTCCTACCTTCATCCATTTCGTAGATGGTCAAGAAGTCGAACGCTTAGAGAACTACCACCAAGACAGCAGCATCTACACCGAATGGTTCGAAAAAGTAAAAGAAACTCCTAGCGAATAATCGCCAGGAGTTTTCTTTTGCAAATGTTTGCTTATGAAGTTTTCTAGCTGTTAATTGGAGCAAAAGGCGTAGACTCCTGCGGGAGAGCAGCGACAATGTTGAGACCCCGCAGGCTTGCCGAGGAGGCTCAAGGTCGCCCCGCGGAAAACGAAACCTTTTGCTAAAATTAACAGCGATTTTTACGAGGTCTTTTCTTTAGATCAAAAAATGATTGGAAGGCTGAATAAACTTACTGAAGATATTCGGCTTGCTAGGTTTTTGGACAAATTGATCAATCGAGAATGGAAATGAAAATCCATACTCCCTTAACATATTGACATTCCGCTTAAATAGTTCACGATGCTTGCTAAGTAAGTCCTCTTCTTGGATTGTCTCAATAACGGCAATAATTGCTTGAAGGCATGATATGATATGAAATGCTTCTTTCAGTGTTCCATTATAATCGGAAAAAGTATCATGGACTTCTCCAGTGTGAAGGGATAATTGTTGTGCAAGGTTTTCTATCTCTTTATCTGTGAAATAATAAGGAAGAATGTTCGTTAAGAGGTGTTGGACCAATTCCCCGATATGGTCCTCCTGCTCTGGAGTTGAAGCGTATACTACTTTCACGAATTAAAACCACCCTTGTAACTTCTCTATAACAAAAGAGTAACATAAATGTATCTTTATTTGGGTAGGTAGTTAATGGAATCCATAGACTCATTACGACAATATAATTTGACATTCCAAGAAATATCTACAGAGAAATAAATCAAGAAAGGAGCTAATAATGAACAGACAGAAGCTAACATTTTCCGTAACAAATAATCAGTCCCTACCATTACAAAGTTACCTAAAAGACATCATTGGGATCTCAAAAGGACTTCTTCATGAATTAAGGATGTCTAAGCAAGTTTTGGTGAATGGAGACACTCCTAATTGGACAAAGCCACTTCAAGAAGGTGACCAAATTTTAATCCCTATTTTACCAGAAGAGCTTTCACCAGTTGCTACCGAAATGGCTATTGATATTGTATACGAGACTGAACATCTATTGGTAGTGAATAAGGAGGCAGGAATCGACACTCACCCCTCCTCAGATCAGGACTTACACTCTCTTTCCAATGGAGTGGCACATTATTTCAAGAAGAACGAAATTCCATCAAAAGTACGTCATGTACATCGGTTGGATAAAGACACTAGCGGAGCGATTCTGTTCGCAAAGCATGCCATTAGCGGCGCTATCTTAGACAGAATGCTAGAAGAACGGAAAGTTAAACGAACATATTTGGCACTTGTTGAAGGAGTAATGAGCAGGTCAAAAGGAATCGTAGACAAGCCTATTGGAAAAGACCGCCATCACGCTTCCAGGAGAAGAGTTTCTCCAAATGGACAAAAAGCAATCACCCATTTTAAAGTAGTTAAATCTTTCCCAAAAGAACAATTAACTCTTGTAGAGCTATCATTAGATACAGGAAGAACGCATCAGATCAGAGTACATATGAGCAGCATTGGCCATCCCATTTATGGCGATAAGCTTTATGGATCACAAAACAACCATCATCGTCATAGCCTGCATGCATGGAAGTTAACTGTCCCTCACCCGTTTAAGGAAGAAAGTGTGACTGTCCATGCTCCCGTTCCGACTGGATTTGGACCTTCCTTATTGAAGTTAGAAGAGCTGTAGCACCTCTGCTACAGCTCTTTTCTGAATACGTAACTAGCTTTATCGTAATCCATTTTCATCTGATAAAATCTATGAGCATCTACCCTTGGCAAGCCTGAGGAGAGTGTTACTTTCTCACAGCCTCTTTCTTTTCCTAATGCTTCTATATACCTAAGCAATTTCTCCCCATAGCCTTTTGATCTGACTGTGCTTTTAGTCACTAGATCATACACATAAATATGACGCCCATCATAAAAATTCGTTAGCATGATTATTCCCGTAACAGCGACTACCTCTTCTTTTTCAACATACGCATATAATTCGTAGCCCTCTTTTTGCATGTTTTCATATATTTCTATAAAAGTAGATTCTGTTAGATGTGGCCTTAATTCCTTTAATACTTGAAATCCTTCAAGTAATTCTTCTTTTGTTTGTAAATGCTTTATCATCTTCAACCACTCCCTATGTATAGATCCATGCATTTATGGTCATTACCTATATCATACTATTTTAGTTCACAAGATTGATCTTTTTGATGAAATTTTCCGTTAGGTTACTAGTTATAATAAAATCATTGAACGAGAGGGAGTGTTTTTTTGAAAAAATTAATTTTATTTATCAGCTTGCTTTCATTAATGATACTAGCGGCTTGCGGATCCACTAATAACAATGAAAATACAAACGGAAATAAAGATGAAGTTCCTAGCATGGTGGAAGTAGAAATTAAGTTACCTGAAGCAGTAGAGCCTAACCAAGAAGTTAAAATAGAAGCACTTGTTACTCAAGGTGAAGAGAATGTGGATGATGCCAGTGAAGTGAAGTTTGAGGTATGGAAACAAGGTCAGGAAGCTGATCATGAAATGGTGGTAGCTTCAAATGATGGATCTGGAATTTACTCCATCATGAAAACTTTTGAAGAGGAAGGCTTTTACTATGTAGTCGCACACACTACTGCCAGAGATATGCATGTAATGCCACGTGTTGAATTAACTGTTGGAAATCCGGAACCTTCTGAGAAGGAAGAAGAGCATGAAGAAGAAGGGCACAGTCATGACCATGAGACACATGAAGAAACAGACCATAATGAGCATCATGGCCATGAGAGCAGCTTAAATATGACATTAAACCCAACAGACGCTGTAAAAGCAAATCAAGAAATTACATTATCAACAGAAATCAAGGAAGAAGATGTTGCTTTAACAGATGCAACTGTTCGTTTTGAAATTTGGCACGAAGATTCAGAGAAACATGAATTTGTAGATGCAAAAGAAGTCAGTGATGGTGTCTATGAAGCGAAAGCGACCATGAAAGAAAGTGGTCTGCACTATGTTCAGATACATGTAGAAAAAGATGAATTACACGAACACCAGCAAGAAGAATTAGAAGTGGAATAAAAACGGATAAAGGTGCAGGGCGACTTCGCCCTGCACCTTTAATTTCTCTAAGATTAAAAATCAAAATTATCCGGATCTGGACCAACACGCTTGTCTTCATTCAATGCATGAATTTTCTGCATCTCATCTTCTGACAATTCAAAGTCGAAAATATCTGCATTTTCTTTGATACGGTGCTCTTTAACTGACTTTGGAATGGTTACCACACCATTTTGAAGATCCCAACGAAGAATGACTTGTGCAACAGACTTATTATGAGCTGCTGCAATTTCTTTTAATGCGTCATTATCCAACAGCTGACCTTGCATCAGTGGAGACCATGCTTCCATTTGAATACCATTTTCTTTACAGAAATTTAATAGCTCCACTTGAGAAAGCTTTGGATGGTATTCTACCTGATTAACCATTGGTTTTACCTCAGCCACATCCAGAATATCCTGCAGGTGGTGAATTTGGAAGTTGCTCACTCCAATGGCACGGACTCTTCCGTCTTTATAAAGCTTTTCTAATGCTTTCCACGTTTCTACATACTTTCCTTTAACAGGCCAGTGTACAAGATATAGGTCAAGATATTCTAGGCCTAGCTTTTCCATACTTTCATCAAAGGCTTTTAACGTAGATTCATAACCTTGATCTGAGTTCCATACTTTTGTCGTGATGAAAAGTTCTTCACGAGGTACATCGGATTCTCTAATGCCTTTTCCTACACCTTCTTCATTTTTGTAGATGGCTGCTGTATCAATGCTTTTGTAACCCGCATGAATGGCCATCTTTACAGAAGATTCTACTTCTTGCCCCTCTTCCACTTTAAATACACCAAGACCAAACCAAGGCATCTCTACGCCATTATGTAGGGTTGTTGTAGACGCTAAACTTTTCATTTTTTCACCTTCCTATTTTCAAATATATATTTATTATGTCCCATTACAGCTATTATGCAAATATTTTGCCTAGATACTCACCCAGGAATCTGTCCCGCTATATATATAGTAAAAAGGAGTTTTGTGATGGAGATGTATGACTATATCATGCTATTGAATTTATTGGCCATTGTTTCCACAACACTTGTGAGCTATGCGTATGTCTCTCAAATGGTGATGCGTAAAGGGGCATTTTTTTTCCATACCGCAATTAGCCTTTCTTTTATCATCCTTACATGGTTTATCACTACGACAATTTGGTACTTCCTTACCAGCAAGGTCGATGGGCTCCTTTATATAGGGGGAATGCTTTTCAACATGATGGTAGCGATATTCTGTTCCACTGTCTTCCTTGCATACTTGTTTGTTCAACGGGCCTATTTCATTAGAAAATATAAAAGAAACAAACAAACCATTCAAAAGGATTAGCGTTGTAAGAAAAACCGGGCAAAACCGCCCGGTTCTTTTAACGTTTACAAACTTTAGTAGTCTTGTAAACCACCGCTGTTCCTTTCCGCAAATAGCTGCGCTTTCCGCGGGACGGCGTTTGAGCCTCCTCCCAACGCTTCAGGGGTCTCAACCTACCGTTACTCCCCCGCTGGAGTCTCCGCCATTTGCTCCAATCCACAGCTGGAATATAACGAGAAATATGTGTTAGTTCTTTTTTAGTTAATTCGTATAGATAACTTTCACAAACCCTTTGCTGCATGGAGCTACCTTGTTGATTGGAGTGGAAGGCGCGCAGACGCCCGCGGGAGGAAGGGACAGGTGAGACCCCACAGGCTGCAAGCCGAGGAGGCTCACGGACCGCCCGCAGGCAAGCGAAGCGCCTGGAACGAAAATCAGCAGAATTATACTTTCTTATTCTTATAGTAAAAGGCTGGGACAAAACTAAAAAAGCCTTATAATAGACGAACAATTTAGGTGTCATAGGTATTGGCTTTAAATACCGCTGTTGATCTCCACAAATGGCTTCGCTTTCCTAGGGGCGGTGCTTGAGCCTCCTCGCTCCGCTGCGGGGTCTCAAGCTACCGCTATCTCCCTCAGGAGTCTTCGCCTTTTGCTCCAATC
>NZ_JAAZWB010000036.1 GCF_012524115.1 Bacillus sp. RO1
CTGCGGGGTCTCCACCTAGCGCTATCTCCCTCAGGACAAGGAAGGCTTCGGCAGCGAAACATCGCACGAAGAAAATGCGTAGCATTTTCGAGGAGTCTTCGCCTTTTGCTCCAATCCACAGCTCGAATTTACAAAATACTATATAATATCAGTTTTTCAGTGGCCTTCTCCGTTGCGGGGTCTCACCTGTCCCTTCCTTCCGCGGGCGACTACGCGCCTTCCACTCTAATCAACTAGGGTATTTTATACACCACTAGTTTTTCTTATTCTTTATAATTCATCAAATCCGTTGTCCACTACGTTTACTTTTGTGTATTGTCTGGATTTTTGTTCAAAGAAGTCGGATTTTCCTAGGTCGACGTCTTCGTAAGCTTTGATCCACTTTAATGGATTTGTGCGGTAGCCTTCAAAAGGGCGCTCGAAACCAAGTTGATGGGCACGAACGTTGGCATAAAATTTAATATAAGCCTCAACATCTTCCAGTTCAATTCCTGCAAACTGATTTCCGATAATATGTCTAGCCCATTCAATCTCCAGTTGTGCCGCCTGTTGAAAAGTCTCCTCCACAAATAGTTCCAGACTTTCTGTGTTGTGTTCTGGATATTCTTGAAGGACCTCTTTGAAGATTTTCACAAACAAATCTACGTGAATTTGCTCATCCCTGTTAATGTAATTGATCATCGTACTGGAAGAGACCATTTTTTGATTTCTCGCCAAGTGATAAAAAAATGCAAAGCCCGAATAGAAGAATAGGCCTTCCAAAATAACATCATACACGATGGATTTTAGCAAATTTTCTACCGAGGGTGTTTCAGAAAATGCTTTGTAACCATCTGTAATAAAGTCATTTCTTTTTCGAAGGATGGGTTCTGTTCTCCAGTATTCAAACACCTCTTCTTGCTTCTTTCTCGGCACAAGGCTTGATAGGACATAGGAGTAGGAATGGTTATGGATTACCTCTTGCTGAGCTAGCATAATCATTAGGGCATTAAGACTGGAATCGGTCAAATAGTCCGCCACTTTGCCTGCATAGTCTGTCTGAATGCTGTCAAGAAGTGCAAGGAGTCCGATAATTTTTAAGAATGCCTCCTGTTCCTGAGGGGACAGGTGAGGAAACTGCTTGATATCTTGGGACATATTGATTTCAAAAGGCGACCAAAAGTTGGCGAGCATTTTTTTATATTTTGGATAAGCCCATGAAAATGCGACATCGTCCCAATTTAAGACATTGGAGCTTTTTCCGTTTATTATTTTGGTCGATCTATTTGGTGCTTCCACATCCATTAAGATGCGTGTTTTTAGGTGAGCATTCATTTTTCATTCTCCTTTTTAGATTGCTGCAGTCACAATTGATAACGAACTAACTTGAACATGATTCACATTCCTCTAATTCAGAAGAGGTGGATCGCACGTAGTAGGTTGTTTTCAATTTTTGCCTCCATGCATCAAGGTGAAGTTCAAGAAGAGCTTTGGCCTTCACAGTGTTCGTAACATACAGATTAAAGGATATGGCTTGGTCGATATGTTTTTGCCTTGCTGCATTCTGGGCAATGCTCCAATGCTGATCAATATGATAAGCCGATTTATAAAACCAGGTTGTTTCTGCATTGAGGTCAGGTGCTGTAACTGGAATCTTGTAGTCTTTTTTCTCTTCTGAATACACCTTAAGGAAGATTGGATCAATGCTAGCAGTGCTACCGGCAATGATGGATGTGGTCGCATTGGGGGCAACCGCCATTAAATAACCGTTTCGTACCCCGTAACTAGCTACCTCAACTTGTAGTTTTTTCCAATCTAAATCTGAGTCTGTCCCATAATTTCGTTTATTGAAGTAGTCACCGGTTTGCCAATCAGAACCTTCAAATGCAGGATAAGATCCTTTTTCTTTTGCGAGAAGTGAGCTAGCTTGGATTGTGTAATAAGCAATTTTTTCGTAAAGCTCGTTTGCATAGTGCACTGCCTCGGTTGATTCCCATTTAATCCCTTCTAGGGCTAACAAATGATGCCAACCGAATGTCCCCAATCCAACGGCACGATATTTTTCATTGGTCATCTTTGCCTGTAGTACAGGTATAATATTTAAATCAATAACATTATCAAGCATCCGAACCTGAATGGGAATAAGTCGTTCCAGTTGGCCTTCTATTACAGTCCGAGCAAGGTTAATGGAAGATAAATTACACACAACAAAGTCTCCTGGGGTTTTAACAGTTATGATAGAGCCGTTCTCTATATATTGCGTTTTTGTTGTAGTGGCACTTTGATTTTGTGTGATTTCTGTACATAAATTCGTGCAATAGATCATTCCTTTATGATGGTTTGGATTCATTCTGTTCACTTCATCACGATAAAACATGAATGGACTGCCAGTTTCCAGTTGCCCCTTCATGATTGCTTTCATTATCTCAATAGCCGGCACTTTTTCTTTTGGGAGCGCTGGATGATTGACACATTCCTTATATTTTTCGCGGAAGCTGCCGCTACCTGTTTTCTCATCAAAATAGTCTTCTAGTGAATAGCCCATTAATTGCCTAACTTCATGTGGATCAAATAAATACCAGTCTCCTCTGTTTTCCACCTGCTCCATAAAAATGTCAGGGATGCACACCCCAGTGAAGAGGTCATGTGTACGCATACGTTCATCCCCATTGTTGAGCTTACTATCTAGAAAAGAAAAGATGTCTTTATGCCACACATCCAGATAGACTGAAATCGCTCCTTTTCGCTGACCTAGTTGATCAACACTTACGGCTGTATTGTTCAATTGTTTCATCCATGGAATCACTCCGCTTGAAACGCCTTTGAAACCACGAATATCACTGCCCCGACTCCGTATCTTTCCAAGATAAACACCTAGACCACCTCCGGATTTTGAAAGATTAGCAATGTCTGTATTACTGTCGTAAATTCCTTGTAAGCTGTCATCAACGGTATCAATAAAGCAGCTTGAGAGCTGGCCGTAAGTTTTTCCAGCATTGGCGAATGTAGGCGTGGCAACGGTCATATACAAATTGCTTAATGCCCAATAAGCTTCTTTCACGTAATGTAATCTGTTGTGCTCTTCTTTTTGCATAAGGGTCATGGCAATAATCATGAATCGTTCTTGAGGCAGTTCTAGTAAACATTTGTGATGATCTCTTGTTAAATAACGGTCAGCTAACGTTTTAAGTCCAATATAGGTAAATAGTTTATCTTTTCCAGGTTCAATGACAGCCTCTAATTCATTAATTTCTTCAGGTGTGTAAGCTTTTAGAATCTGAGTTTGATAGATTTTTTGTTCTGTTAAGCTTTTGATTAATGAATAAAAATCGGTATAAGGCTTAGAGATTTTCCTGTTTTGACACACTTCTTGCTGAAGCTTTTGTGATAGTAGCCGTGAAGCAACATAGGTCCAGTCTGGTTCAAGTTCGTCCACATGATTGAGAGCTTCTAGAATTAGTTGGTTTGCAAGTTCATGTTGATTCGATTGATGGAGCAGTTTATCCATAATCTTTGTAGCTTTCTGTAAAAATGCGTTCGTATCTAACATTGGAAACTCTGACAAAACAGTTTCTATAAGTCTCTGGTAATCTTGAAGATTAGATGCATTTTCTATCTGTCCAGTCTTGGTATGTACGGTCATTTTTTCCACGCTCCACTTCGTTTAAAATAGGCTCTGTTAAACACCGCTGTTGATTTCCGCACTAGGCTTCGCTTTCCTAGGGGCGTTTGGGGAGCCTCCTCGGAAAAGCGCCTGCGGGGTCTCCCCTAAACGCTATCTCCCTCAGGAGTCTGCGCCTATTGCTCCAATCAACAGCTAGGTTGCTGCAAAAATCAACAATATGCTTTAACAGAGCCTTAAAATAAAAAAATCCACTCAATGGTTGAGTGGATCAAACGATCATAGATAGAAGGAAAGAATGCAGGGAGGGGTTAATAAGGATATAGGTGAATGTATCACCAAAAATCAAAGAAACCCTGTTCTGCTTTTACCATGTTCTATGTATCGTTTCATCTTCTCAACTCCCGAAGAAAAGAAACTAAATCGGTAAAGGCAGGTCTCCTGACTCGTGCTTCTTCCTATTCTGAGCCTTCCCATACAAGAGCCGTTAAGCGTTCATGTACAGTGGTTTCTCAAAATCGTCTGCACTTACAGTTGCGGGGACAGTCCCGGATTCTCACCGGCTTCCCTATTAAGTCTATAAAAAGACACCTTTAACGTAGAATGTTGAAATACTATATGTAGTTATGGTTTCGCTAAAATCAATCTATATATGGTGTTGGATAGAATGATAGTACTATCATAAAGGAATCACAAACAAATGGCAAGACATTTTTGGAGGGTTCGACGAGAAGGTGGAAAAACCTGCCGGGGTCTGACCCCCGGCAGGTTTTTTTTATTGTTCCTGTAATACTTGCGCAATAGAACCGCAAATTTGAATGTCTTTAAGGTTGAGTCCTGAGTTGATGAACTGTAGGCTGAGTTCTGGTCGCAGGCCTGTTATGATTGGTGTGATGCCAATTAGTTTGAGAGATCGAATCAGCAGGTCCATGGTGTGCAAAACGGTTCCGTCTAAACGATAAACACCTGAAAAGTCAATAATAAGGTTGGATATTGAAAGGTTCTTACTTTTTTCCAGTGTTTCTTCTATCAATATCCCAGCGCGAACCTCATCAATTTCTCCGACAAGCGGCAGCACCCCTAACCCTTTTTGTAAAGGGACTATTGGAATGGATAGTCGAATGTAAGTAGCTTTTGTTTCTAACATTTTCTGTTCAGTAGCAATGGAGAAGGCATGACTGAATCCATAGACGATAATATTAAAGATTTCATCTATTAGGATAAAAATATCTGTAATTTGGTTCATGTTAAACCCGTCTTTAAAACCTTCTCTTTGAATAAAGGCCCATAGACATTTTTTATATAACGTCATATTAGAAAGTGTTTCTTCCAGTGATCCGCCAGACTTCACAGACATAAATCCTACAGATTCTCCCCATTCTTTGGCACGGTCTAAAACTTTATTTTTAGGGTCTTGGACATATTCGCCCAAGAATACTAATAATGTTCGGAAGATTTCCTTGATCTGAGCCTCAATTGCTTCATCTCTATATTGCGGTACATTAGGATAAGCATTTTGAATTTCCAATAGCATGCTAGCAGCTACTTCATTCTTCATATCTATTAATTTTTGACCTATAAGGAAGTGGGACGTCTTAGTCATGGTAAGATCCTTTCTTAATTCAAGTTGTATTTTATTTTCTATTTTAATTTAAAGTCCCAAAGATGTATATCTTTTAATAGGTAAGAATAGGAAATGAGCAGTATTTTTGGCTAATTGTACTTAAAAGAGGTATAATTTCTTATTATTAAATTTATAGGAGTGTTAATATGGAAAGAGTTCAGTTAGCAGAAGATGTTTCCCTTTCTAGAATTGTTCATGGAATGTGGCGATTGAATGATTGGGGTTACAGCAAGGAAGAGGTTGTGGATTTTATAGAAAACTGTTTGGATCTTGGCGTTACGAGCTTTGATCATGCAGATATTTACGGCAATTACACAGTGGAAGAGAAATTTGGCGAAGCACTCGCATTAAAGCCATCCTTAAGAGAAACGATTGAAATAGTGACAAAGTGTGGAATCAAGTTGATTTCCTCCAATAGACCTGAGCATAAAATTAAATATTATGATACAAGCAGAGAGCACATCATCCAATCTGCAGAACGATCATTAAGAAATTTCCAAACCGACTATATTGATGTCTTATTAATACATAGACCAGATCCAATGATGGACCCAAGTGAAGTAGCTGAGGCATTCGCTCAGTTAAAAAGGGAAGGAAAGGTAAAACGTTTTGGCGTATCCAACTTTGCTCCTTCACAATTTAAGATGCTTAGCTCCTACTTAGATGAACCGTTAGTTACAAATCAAATTGAAATTGCGGCTACTCACTTGGAACACTTTGAAAAAGGTACTATTGAACAGTGCCAAATGGACCGAATTTCTCCAATGGCATGGTCGCCTCTAGGCGGAGGAAGTATCTTCACTAGTACAGATGACAATGTTAATCGAGTGAGGAATGTGATAGAGAAAATACAAGCTGAAACTGGTGCTACATCAATGGACCAAGTGCTATATGCTTGGTTATTAACGCATCCTGCTAAAATTATTCCAATAGTTGGCTCTGGAAAGCTAGAAAGAGTAAAGTCTGCGGTGTCATCATTGAATATCCAACTTTCTAAACAGCAGTGGTTTGAGATTTTAGAAGCGTCTAAAGGTAAAGAAGTAGATTAACTTTCATTATATTTTAATAATAAGCTCTGTTAAACAACGCTGTTGATTTCCGCACTAGGCTTCGCTTTCCTAGGGGCGGTTTGGGGAGCCTCCTCGGAAAAGCGCCTGCGGGGTCTCCCCTTAACGCTATCTCCCTCAGGACAAGGAAGGCTTCGACAGCGAAACATCGCACGAAGAAAATGCGTAGCATTTTCGAGGAGTCTTCGCCTATTGCTCCAATCAACAGCTGGGTTGCTGCAAAAATCAACAATATGCTTTAACAGAGCCTAATAAAAAAACCAGGACCATTGTCCTGGTTTTTTATGTAGGAAATACCATTAATTTACTGGGGTACCATTAAAATTTTAACTGATTGTTTCGTTTTTTCATGTGTTTTTTATAGATATCCGAGAAAAACATCATTCCTATAAAACCAAAAATCACGTAGGATAAATTAAAATACAATGCTGGATCAATTCTAATATGATCTCCACCTGCAGCAACTTTAATTATTTGATATGAATCTAAAGCCAGTTTTGCAACAATAAGAACAAATATCGCAACGATTACCCTCCAAAGTAGTTTCATTTAAACCCCTCCATTAATTGCATGAAAAATTTTCTATTTGTAAATGCTATAAAAGTTAAAATAGTGGGTAATTAAAAATAGAAATCAGTTGTTAAATATATCAAAATTCTAAAAGGAAAACAACCCGACTTTCGGTCTTTTTATTGTGTATTATAACAGGTGTAAGGAAAATGGTCTATCATAAATCACTTTACATAAATAAAAATACACCGTAGAATGAAAAAAGTCGCCTTTTGTCGATTCGAAAGGGGAAGTCTCCGGTGTTTGAAAAGAGAAATTTTATTAGTATAACAAAAGGGAGGGTTTCGATGTGAAAATGACATTGACTAAGAAAATAATTATTGGTCTTATTTTAGGTATTCTAGTTGGTCTTGCATTAAACGTTTATGCACCATCTCTATTTGATCCATTGGATACATATTTATTTCAACCACTCGGAAAAATCTTTTTAAACCTCATTACAATGCTGGTTGTTCCAATCGTACTAATCTCCATTACACTAGGAGTGGTAGGACTTGGGGATACGAAAAAGCTTGGAAGTATCGGTCTGAAAACCATTCTTTTCTTCCTGATCACAACGTGCATTGCCATAACCATCGGACTTACACTTGCTTCTGTTATTCAACCGGGCCTTGCTGGTGACTTTGAAAGTATGTTAGTTGATGAATTGGCTGATGAGGATACACCAGAAAAAGCTCCTCCGGTTATGGAAACATTGTTAAACATAATACCAACAAATCCAATTAAAGCTATGGCAGAAGGGGAAATGCTGCAAATTATCTCATTTTCCGTCTTACTTGGATTTGCCATAAATGCTTTAGGAGAAAAAGCAGGTAAGGTAAAAACTTTGCTTGAACAAGCGAATGACATCGTAATGCTACTAGTGAATATTGTCATTAAAACAGCTCCTTATGGTGCATTTGGTTTAATTGCCTCAGCAGTCGGCGGACTAGGGTTAGATGCTATTAAAGCAATGGGAGCATACTTTTTAGTCGTCATTTTAGCTTTATTTATACATTTCTTTGTAACATATGGACTTGCTTTGTTTTTACTCGGGAAAATCAATCCTATTATTTTCTTTAAACGTTTTATTCCGGCTATGAGTGTCGCATTTAGTACATCTAGTAGTAACGCAACTTTACCGATGTCCATGGATGTCGCACAAGAAAACCTTGGTGTGCCAAAGAGGATCAGTAGCTTCGTACAACCTTTGGGTGCAACGATCAATATGGATGGTACAGCAATTATGCAAGGTGTTGCCACCGTGTTTATAGCTCAAGTATATGGTATTGATTTGACTTTGACCCAGCTTCTTACTGTCGTTGGCTTAGCCGTTGTGGCAAGTATCGGTACAGCTGGTGTTCCAGGAGTAGGATTCATCCTGCTTGCCATGGTACTTGGACAGGTCGGCCTTCCGGTTGAAGGAATTGCCTTAATATTAGGGATAGACCGTTTGCTCGATATGACTAGAACAGCTGTCAATATTACTGGAGATGCAGCTTGTGCATATATTGTGGCAAGATCTGAAGATGGAGAAGTTAAAATACCGAAAGAACAAAGAATATAAATCAAAAGCCATTCCAGATAGAAGATTTGGAATGGCTTTTTTTTATTGTGCTAACTTGAGACCAATAACACCTATTATGATTAATGAAAGCAAAAAAATACGAATTCTGTCTCTAGATTCATGAAAGAAAATCATTCCAAGAAGTACACTACCCGCCGAACCTATTCCTGTCCAGACAGCATAAGCAGTACCCATTGGAATATCTTTTAGGGCAAGGGAAAGAAAATAGAAGCTAGACAACCCAATTATAACAAAACAAATAGAAGGTAAAAGTCTTTTGAATCCTTCTGCTAATTTTAGCGATGCAACTGCCCCAATTTCACATATGCCAGCTATAGTAAGAAAAATCCACGCCAATCTATTTCCCCTCCTCTAACACTTCTGTTTCCGTTGTTTCATCAGAAGTAGTCATTTTTAATCCAATAATTCCAATTAACATAAGGCTTAGAAAAAACAGTTTGGAGGGGCTTGCTGATTCTCCAAAATATATTATCCCTACAATTGCTGTACCTGCTGCACCAAGTCCTGTGAAAATGGCATATGCAGTCCCTATTGGCAAAAATTTTAATGACTTAGAAAACAAGTAAAAACTAATTGCTAATGTAATTAGGGTTATTAGACTTGGCTTTAGTATGGTGAACCCTTCGGAAAACCTTAGCCCTATTACCCAAATGATTTCCAGTAAACCTGCGATAAAAATTAATATCCATTGCATGGCTACCTACCTCCTATCTCAGTTGCTAACCAAAAATGGTTAAAAGCATGCTCGACTTTCTTGTCGAATTCAGAACTCGAATAGAAGAAACGTTGAACAAACAATCCATCGATTAAACAATAATAAGCGTCAATTAGAGGTTCCAATGGTTGCGGAGGCATTTCACCATTGTGCTGTCCTATGGTAAAGATTTTAGACAAAATCTCAGTTGTATAGATTTCTGTTTGTAGAAATTGTTCATGGATGGATGAACGAAATTTTTCTTCTGGGAAAAGAAGAGTCCGTTTATACAATAGACCCAATGTTTCGTCTTTCCAGAAATCTACCATATTAGTTAGAAAGCGATACAACAATGCTCGTGTCGTACTCGACTCCAACTCTGCGGACTCAATGGTGACACGTTCGATAAAATTGTCCATTAGCTCTTGTAGAATTGTTATATACAGATCATCTTTATTTTTAAAATGAGCATACAGAGAAGGCTTTTTTATTCCAACTAGTGATGCTACCTCATTTAAAGATGTACCAAAATAGCCTTTTTGAGCAAAAAGCTGGAGTGCGTGCTGCTTTATGCGCTCTGCTGTTGAATTAGTCATTATTGTTTTCCCTCCTGAGCCTTAACTACCTACCGTTCGTTAGTTTGTTGTAAAACCATTATATGATAGCCAACTTAAACAATCAATGTGTTTTATATTGGATAAAGTGGGTACTTATTAGGTAAGAGATGAGGGAGGAATTGATGTGAATAAGAGGTTGAAGGCCAAGTTGGAGAAGAGGCAGGCTCTATTTAAATCCCAGACAGAGCATAGAGCCATTGGGAAAACAGAGCGCTTAGCAGCCTCACGACAAGGAGCTCAAAGCAATATACATCGGCTCACAACAAGAGAATCACAATAACAAAAACACACCGCAGTTGACTGTGGTGTGTTGCTATGTTGAATAGTCTATTTCTTTAAGGTATCAAACACATTGGAAAGAACGAATTCGATTAGAGTCTATTCCAAAGTACATCCAAGTAAAGAAGAACCAGCGATAACCAGCGACCGACCTTCTTCCAATAAAGGTAGGATAAAACCAGAATTGCTCCCCATTATTTAACCGAACCCATGTATAGCGGTATAAACATCCATAGAATGCACCTGGGTCCACTGCCAATGCTGTTGGGCCACCTGGTGCACCGAAACTAGTGGTTTGGGGTGGTGGAGTAGATGGTGGTGGACCTGGTGGTGGGCCACTTCCAGGACCTCCACCAGGACCTCCTCCAGGCGGTCCAAATCCAGGACCTCCACCAGGTCCTCCCGGTGGTCCAAATCCTGGCGGTCCACCAGAAGGTGGTCCAAAACCAGGTCCTTGCCCGCCACCGGGAGGCGGTCCGAATGGCGGAAAACTAAGTTGACGATAAGGATACATAGGATTGCTCCCTTCTAATAAATTCTCTATACGGTATGCAGGCGCCCAGAGGTTGGTGAATTATTAATTACCATAAAAAATATCAGATTCCAAAGTGGAACCTGATAGGTAGAAAGCAACTATAAATTTATGTCTATTTTGCAATTAGTACTGGGCATTTAGCCGTATTCGTGACTTTATCACTTACACTTCCGAGTATCAATTTCTTTAATCCTCCAAGCCCTCTGCTCCCTATAATGATTAGGTCATTTTCATTTGTGTCGGCATAGTTGCAAATGGTTTTTGCAGGATCTCCTTGCATTACTTCGACTGGTGCCTCCACTCTTTCTTGAGCTAGTAAGGAATGCACTTCGCTAAGTGATTGGGAGATGTAATCTTCATCGGCAGTAGCAACACGTTGCTGACTCGGTACTGTTTCTTTCACATTATTTGTATAAATATTCAATCCATCTACATTGCCCATTCCTCCCGCAGGAAGTGTGTCAGGTCTTGTAGCAGGTATTGGGACATTTACAGATGTTTCTTCTAAGACATGTAAAATGGTAAGGTGTGAGTGTAGCTTTTTTTTCATATCTATCCCCATTTGTACTGCTTTCAAGCTGCTCTTGGAACCGTCGTAGGCAATTAGGATATTGGTGAAAGTTTCCATTCTCCATCGTCTCCTTCTCCATTATTTTAAGTAAGCTTATTGTTGTAAATTAAGTACCCTAAGCAACAAGTTTTAAAACTAGGAAGAAGGGGTGGAGATTATGCCATACTTGTTCTACTAAGCTTGGATGGGAATATGCTCAAACTTTCTTACATCAAAAAGTCCTGTATCAGTCAACTTCAATTCTGGAATAACAGGAAGACTTAAAAAAGAAAGTGCAACAAAAGGGTTAAAGCTTTTTTGACTGCCGATGAGGTGAAGGGCATCGTGAAGCTCTTTTAAGGAATAAAGGGTATTCTCTGTAGTCATGTTGGCCATCAGGCCCGAAATCTCTAAGGGCAATGAGGCTATTACTTTTTCTTCACAAACCACCACCAAGCCTCCATTAATCTGTTCCATTGCCTTGACTGCAACTAACATATCTTCATCGCTGGTGCCAACTGTAACAATATTATGAGAGTCATGAGCTACAGTAGATGCTATTGCCCCATTCTTTATCTGAAACCCTTTAACAATTCCAAGACCAACATGCCCAAGACACTTGTGTCTTTCAATGACGGCGAGTTTTAATTGATCATTATCAATACTAGGAATAAATTCATCTTTATAGGTTGTCACATTTTCTTTTATGTGCTTCGTAACAAGGCTATTGGGAATGATTTCTATCATGTTGCATGGTTGATCGGTTCTCACACTTATTTTTAGGTCATTCTTATTAATAGGTTTCATGTTTACAGAGTTCTGTAAAAGATTTGGAACAGGAATGGGTGAGAGTGGGTCCTTTCCTTTTGTTCTTTTACCATTTTTATAGACATCTCTGATAGTGAAGTTCTCAAGGTCTTCGATGAATAATAAATCGGCACGATACCCTGGTGCAACCGCGCCTTTATCCGTTAAAGAGAAACATTCTGCCGCATTCAAAGTAGCAATTTGAATGGCTAGCAGAGGGTCAAGTCCTTCCTGAATGGAGATGCGGACATTATGATCAATGCTACCTTCGTTTACTAAATCATCAAGGTGCTTATCGTCAGTACAAAATAAAAAGCGTCTAGCATTTCGTTCATTTACAAGAGGGATTAAGGCTCTAACGTCTTTCGCGACAGTTCCTTCCCTCATCATGACATACATTCCGCGCTTAAGCCTTTCCTTTGCTTCTTGCGCCGTGACGCACTCGTGATCAGTTTTTATATTGGCGGATGCATAAATATTTATGTCTTCAGGAGAAAGGCCTGCGCCATGTCCATCGATTTTTTTATTATTCTTAGATGCCTGTGCCAATTTTGCGACCATGGCTGCGTTACCGTCACGGACTGCAGGAAAATCCATCACTTCGGCCAAACCGATAACTCTGTCATGTTCGTAAAATGGAGCAAGGTCTTCTGCTTGAATGGTGGCTCCATTATGCTCAAAGGATGTAGCGGGGACACAAGAAGGAAGCATGAAGAATACATCAACTGGGGCTTTCTCTGTAGCATCTAACATGAATTGTATCCCGGCAGTCCCACTTACATTTGCAATTTCATGAGGATCGGTCACAATGGTTGTGACTCCATGTTCTAATATTGTCTGGGTGAAATGGTGGGGATGTATCATAGAAGATTCCATATGAACATGACCATCAATAAGACCAGGGCAAATGAATGCGCCGTTAGCATCTACCACTTCATGCCCCTCATAATTGCCTAAGCCGATAATCATGCCGTCATTAATGGCAATGTCTGCTTCTATTATCTCTAAATTAAATACATCTATTATTCTGCCGTTCTTAATAACAAGGTCTGCTTTTGTCTTTTTTGCTGCTGCTTTTATCATAGATTCCAAGTTTAATGTCATTTTTTTCCCTCCAAAATAGATAAAACTCCAAGCAATAACTTGGAGTTCGACCATGGAGAATACCCCTCAATCTTTTTGCATTATTTTTGCAGTTACAATAAGAGGGTGGGGATTCTCGTAGTCAAACTCTTTACGGTAGTTTGGTAGAAACTTATGGACCATATCTCCAAGATTATACGAGTAGTTCTAAATGAGTATTTTTCCCATTATAGTGGGGTGGAGGAATTAACGTCAAGTCTATATTTATAGCCGGAAAATTTCGACTATGAGAATAGGGGTTCACTTTTGTTGAAAAAGGGTATGTAATAGTGTTTAAGTTGGAGGAATGGTATGATCTACAAAGATGAATGGCTTATACATAGTCTAATGTGGCCATTCTTTGAATATGCATGGCACCCTAAAAAAGAGGGGGTGGCATTCGAATTACTATAATTAGTTTTGTTGCATATAGGGGGTTCTTATGGCTGAAAGAGCAAGAAAGTATAAACGAAAAGTTAGCATGAGAGCGGTACTTCTTATTGCGGGGTTACTGGCTCTCATTATATTGCTTGGAATGCAATTATATATTAATACAAGGGACGTCAGTGCGCTGACAGACCCACTTCCACAATCATCGGTACTTTATGATAGGAATGGGGAAGTTGCAAGCAGGATTACATCTAATCAGATTGAAGGTGTCCCTTCAGATGAAATCCCGGAAGTGATGAAACAAGCGGTTGTAGCCGTTGAGGATCAGCGGTTTTATGAGCATGATGGGTTTGACTTTGTAGGTACCTTGCGTGCCCTCACCACAAATGTTAAAGCTGGAGGATACGTGCAGGGCGGAAGTACTATTACGCAACAACTGGCGAAAAACGTCTTTTTATCACATGATAAGACATTAAAAAGAAAAACGGACGAATTCTTCTTAGCAAAAAAGGTGGAAAAATCCTATTCGAAGGACCAAATCATCAGTTTATATCTTAATCAAATTTACTTTGGTGAAGGAGCATGGGGAATTAAACGTGCTGCAGCGGTCTATTTTGCAAAAGACCCGAAAGATCTGACACTTGCAGAATCTGCAACGTTAGCAGGATTAATTAAAGCTCCATCCGCGCTTTCTCCTTTAAATAATGAGGAACGCTCCATTCAACGAAGAAACTTGGTGCTATCACTTATGCATCAACAGGGATTCATCACAGCAGAAGAAGTGGAAGCGGCAAAAGAAGAGGAATTAAAACTTGAAACTAGACATGTAGATCCACATAAAGGGAAATACCCAAGCTTTACGGACTACATTATTGATGAGGCCGAAAGAATGTATGGCATCAGTGAGAGTGAACTACTTGCTGGAGGATATCGCATTTATACGACACTTGAACCTAAGGTGCAGGAAGCGCTTGAAAAAGTGTATGCAGATCCAGCAAATTTTCCTACCGGTAAGTCAGGAGAAGTGGCGCAAAGTAGTGGCGTTCTGCTTGATCCTAAAACAGGCGGAATTCTAGGAATGATTGGTGGCCGGGATTATCAGTTCCGTGATTTTAACCGGGCATCCAAGCTTAAGAAGCCACCAGGATCAACAGCAAAACCTTTGCTTGTTTATACGCCTGCCCTAGAAGAGGGCTATGATGTATACGACATGTTAAATGATTCTCCGACTGAGTTTGGTGATTACAAACCACAAAATCACACTTTGGATTACCGTGGTGAGGTTTCCATGTATGATGCAGTGTTGAATTCTTATAATATTCCTGCTGTTTCCCTGCTGTATGATATGGGAATACAAAAAGGAATGGATGCAGCGAAAAAGCTATATTTGCCGGTGGATGAAAAAGAAGATCGCAAACTCGGTAATATCGCTTTGGGTGGATTTCATGGAGTTTCCCCAAAACATATGGCTGAAGCGTATTCTGTCTATGCCAATAATGGGGAAATTATAGAATCACATGGAATTGTTAAAATAGAAACGGTAACAGGAAAAGAAGTAGCTTCTTTTGAAGAGAAAAAAGAACGTGTATTCTCAGAAGAAGCTGTACAAAAGATGAATTTCATGCTTAAAGGTGTTGTGGAAGAAGGAAGCGGGAAAAACGCCATCATAGATGGACGGGAAGTTGCAGGAAAAACAGGTTCTACTCAAACCGCTGATAATAATCACGGCGCTACTTCTAATCAATGGTTTGTTGGTTTCACTCCACAAATTGTTGGGGCATTCTGGATTGGGTTTGATAAAGAATCCGCTGAAAATGTCCTTCCAATCATCTCTGGAGCGGGGAGTCCGTCGGCCAAAGTCTTCCAACAGGTTGTGAGTGAAGCACTTGAAGGCGAGCCGGTGGAATCGCTTAATTTACCTGGAAACCTTCAGAAGAAGAAAGAACAAGCTAAGAAGGAACAGGAACAAGATAGAAAACGAGATGAATCCAAAAAAGAAGAGAAAAAGAGAGAGAAGAAAGACAAGAAAGACAAGAAAGAACGTAGTAAAAAGAAAGATCGAGATGATGACGATGACGACGATTAATAATGAACACCTTTCTCATGCATGGAGAAGGGTGTTTTTTTTTGCAACATTAAGCCTTTGTGTATAGTATGGTAATATAATTTACTTATCAATATATAAAACAAAAAAACAAAGAGGTGTCCCAATGAAAGCTCTAACGTTTAATAAATTTGGTGGTCCTGATGTATTACAGTATAGTGAAATCCCTCAGCCATCAATCGGTGATCACGATGTGCTTGTACAAACAAAGGCGATAGGCCTCAACTTTGCTGATATATACAGAAGAAAAGGTAACTATCATCTAGTGGGCGAGCCTCCTTATATTCTTGGATATGAAGGGGCAGGTATGGTTGTTAAAGTCGGTACATCCATAAAAGATATTAAGGTAGGTGACAGAATAGCTTTTGCAGATGTCCCGCATGCCAATGCAGAACTTGTTTCTGTTCCATATGACAAAGCAATTCCAATACCGGATGGAGTGACGTATGAACATGCTGCCTCTCTTTTGCTGCAAGGACTTACGGCGCATTATCTTGTACATGACAGCTATCAAGTGAAAAATGGGGATACAGTTCTTGTTCACGCTGCAGCCGGTGGTGTAGGACAATTACTGACACAGCTAGTGACAATCCTTGGAGGTACTTCCATCGGCCTTACTTCCACAACAGAGAAATCTGAAGTTGCAAAAAGGGCAGGGGCAAAAGAGGTATTGCTTTATGAAACATCATGGTCAGAAAAAGTAAAAGAATTAACAGCTGGAGAAGGTGTAGATGTCGTGTACGAATCGGTAGGTTCAACGTTTATGGATAGTTTCCAAGCCACAAGAATTGGAGGGACGGTTGTCTTTTTCGGAATGGCAGGAGGAGATCCAGTACATATTGATCCACGTATGCTTATGGATACTTCCAAGACGTTGACAGGCGGGGATTTGTGGAACGTGTTAAAGACTAGAGAAATACGAATGGAAAGAGCAGCTCAACTATTTCAATGGTTAAAAGAGGACAAACTGCGTATCGAATCTCCTACAATGTTCGCATTAGAGGACGGAGCAAAAGCCCATGAATTATTAGAGAGTAGGAAAAGTACCGGGAAAATTGTGTTGATTCCCTAACAAGTGTTTTTTTCAAAACCAAAACCACCTCCAACTCCACCTCCAGACGGAGAGAAATAGACCCAAAAGTCTGTTACCAATCATTACTAATTAAAGTAAGATTACCTTAAATAATGATTGGTGGGGGATAAAAATGAGAAATATGATGGAGATTTTCAAAAAACCAAATTACAGTTTGCTGTTCTGGTCTTCTTTTACATCAACCATGGGGAGTATTGTTGGCATTGCCGCTTTGATGCTGTATTTGTTGGACCGCTATACGGATCAGCCATTCTATGCCGCTTTGACGGAATTAATGTATTCCCTCCCGACACTCGCTGTATTCTTCCTAGTAGGGGTACTAGCAGATAGAATGGATCGTCAAAAGATTGCTGTCTACAGTGATGTAATCTGTGCTGTGTTGTCACTTGCTCTAATGGGTGCTATCTACATTGATTGGATGCCGCTGGTTTTTGCACTGCTGTTTTTAAGAAGTGCGGTATCTAAGTTCTTCCACCCGGCTCAAGCAGCAATTATACAAGGGATACTGACAAAAGATGAGTACACGGTTGCAGCAGGTTTGAATCAGATGACAAGCAGCTTGTTTATGTTGTTTGGTAACGCCCTTGGGATTTTCATTTACTGGACGGTTGGGCTTCAGGGAGCGATATTTGTATGCTTTGTCACTTATATGGTCAGTGCGATACTAATCCATGCGTGTAAATTAGAGGAAAATGTTGTCCTCCCCAATGGAAGGCACAAATTGAATCAACTAAATGTTAGGTTTGTGGCAAATGATTTTAAAGATGGGATGCTGTATATTTTAAAAAATCCTTTGTTGGTCTACCTTATCATTGGCTTCTTTGTTTTCGGAATTGTGAACGGTGGTCTCTCTGTTATGCCAGCCTATATACTTAAATATAAACTCGCTCCAACAGACTATGAGCAGCTTATGATGGTGATGGGAGTAGTATTTGGCATCTCGGTTATGGTCGGAAGCATTGTTGCCTCTATGTTGGCGAAAAAGCTTAAACTATATCAAATGGTTATCATAGGGTTAAGTATTTCTGGTGCATTTGTCGTGGCAAGTGGCTACAGCCCAGATATGTATTACTATTTGGCATTCACTGCTTTAATTGGCCTAGGTCTGCCTTTTGTCAACATTGGGATTGGTGGATGGTTACCAAGGATTGTAGATCCTAAAATGATGGGCCGGGTACAGGGCTGGATTACTCCTTTGATGATGTTGTCTCAATCTGTTACTCTCGGAGTTATTGCGTTGACTTTTCAAAAAATCCTTACAGTGGAAGGGCTTCATCTTCTTGTTGGTGGCTGTTTAATGTTTGTTGGGTTGTTCTATATGTTTACTTTGCCTAAACTTGCTACCGAAGAGGAAGAGACGACGGACGGATTAGAAAATTCTGCTTCTGTGTAAAATTAATCTTTGACAAATCAGAAAAAGCAAATTAATATAGGTATCATAAATTGCTTTCCGACAACTTTATACGAATTTACCACTAGGGGTGCCTTTATAAGGCTGAGATTGAAGTGTGACTTCAAGACTCTTAGAACCTGATCTGGTTAACACCAGCGTAGGGAAGTGGGGTCGAAACACTAAATTATTAATCTTCAGCTATATTAGTGAATCTACCACCTTCTTTGCGCAAGCGAGGAAGGTGGTTTTTTGCATTTACAAACAATCTTAGGAGGAATCGAGAATGAAATTTTCACAGCTTGTAAGAGAAAAGGCAAATCATATATGGGAGGCAAGCTTTCATCACCCATTTGTACAAGGGATAGCAGATGGAAACTTATCTTTAGAGTCGTTCAAGTATTATGTATTGCAGGATGCCTATTATTTGAGTCACTTTGCAAAAGTGCAAGCTTACGCAGGTGCAAAAGCATATGATCTACATACGACGGCACGGATGGCAGCACATGCACAAGGTACATACGAAGCAGAATTATCTTTACATGAAAACTTTTCAAAACGTCTTGGCGTGACAGAAGAGGAAAAGGCGGCTTTCAACGCAGCTCCTACAGCACACGCTTATACTTCCCATATGTATCGTGCCGTGTTGACCGGGGGGTTGGGAGAAGTGATTGCAGCCCTGCTCCCTTGCTACTGGTTATATTATGAAATTGGTGAAAGATTAAAAGATTGTACTCCAGCTGAACCTATCTATCAGGAATGGATTGCAGCATATGGTGGCGAATGGTTCAGGGAGCTTGTAGAGGAGCAAATCAATAGATTGGATGAGTTGGCAGACAAAGCCACAGAAGAAGAGAAAGCTAGAATGCT
Source organism: Bacillus sp. RO1 (assembly GCF_012524115.1). Taxonomy (GTDB): domain Bacteria; phylum Bacillota; class Bacilli; order Bacillales; family Bacillaceae_I; genus Sutcliffiella_A. The sequence goes on from NZ_JAAZWB010000036.1 coordinate 18,881, forward strand.
TGAATATTTCATCATCAGCAGCCAGTATGAATATTCCTTCTGGGAAATGGCCTACACTTTAGAGCAGTGGCCGGTAACAGAAACGGCAATAAAGGCATAGGAGGGGAAAGCATATGAACAAAGGATTAAAACTTACAGATATATTGGTGACAGTCATTATTGCATTGGTATTTGGGATTGTATATAAAATTTGGGCACCGGTTTATAACATGTTGGCGCCATTTGGATTGCAGCTTCAAGAGTTAACATATGGTATGTGGTTTATTGCCGCTACTGTTGCTTATCTTTTAATCAGGAAAGCTGGTGTTGCTTTTCTTGCGGAAGTGGCAGCCGCATCTGGTGAATTTTTGGTTGGTTCGGAATATGGATTGATGGTTCTGATATATGGCGTGATACAAGGCCTGTTTGCAGAATTGGTTTTCATGGCTTTCCGGTATAGACGGTTTGATTTGCTTGTCGCATCTCTTGCAGGTGCTGCAGCAGGTGTCGGCTCGCTGCTATTGGACCTTTTCAGAGGATACCTGTTTGATTATGTATGGTGGAATGTGGCATTGCTGATTTCTTTCCGTTTAATCGGAGCGGTGCTTTTAGCCGGAGGTCTTGCTTATATTTTGGTAAAAGCGCTGGAGGCAACGGGAGTAACAGGTCTCCTAAGACCAGTGAACAAGGATGAATATGATTCCTTAAGACAATAGGAGGCAGAAATGGAGCCAATCATACAATTAAACCATTTAAGACTGAAATATCCAGGTGGAGAACGGTTATTTGATGACTTGTCCATTGAAATTAATAAAGGGGAAAAGGTATTAATCCTAGGTCCCTCCGGAAGCGGTAAATCCACGCTTATTCAAGTTTTGGCAGGGCTGATTCCGAATGTGGTGGAAGTGCCGATGCTTGTAGAGGAACAAACTTTGTCAGAATCTTGGGGTTATGTCTTTCAAGACCCAGATGCTCAGTTTTGTATGCCGTATGTGGATGAAGAGTTAGCGTTCGTACTAGAAAACCTCGCTGTACCAAGAGAGAAGATGCAAAGCAGAATAGCCGAAGCTTTGAAACTGGTGGGTTTACACTTGTCTAATTCCCACACGAAAATACAACAACTTTCTGGAGGGATGAAGCAACGGCTTGCCATTGCTTCCGTCCTCTCCATGGAGCCAGATGTGCTCTTTTTGGATGAACCGACGGCGTTATTAGATCCAGAAGGTACCAGAGGAGTTTGGGACACCATTAAGAAAGTGGCAGATGATAAAACAGTCATCATCGTGGAGCATAAAGTGGAACACCTACTTGACTTTGTAGAGAGAATCATCGTATTAAATTCGCATGGGAAAATTGTTGCTGATGGCACAACGACAGATATATTTAACAATTACGCATCCTTATTAAACGAATATGGCATTTGGTATCCAGGTGCTTGGGAGAGTTATTTGGACAGAAGAAAACATATTTCAAAGGGTAACACAACGGGTGAAACGGTGTTAAAAGTAAAGGAACTGTCAGGCTTTCGTGGCAAGGAAAAAAAGATTTACGTGGACGAAGCGGAAATTTGTAAGGGCCAATGGATTTCCGTGATAGGGGCAAATGGGGCAGGGAAAAGCACCTTGCTCGAATCGTTCATGAAATTGTTAAAGACAGAAGGCACTCTTGAAATCAATGGAGAAAAGGTTCAAAACATTCCCACTGACCTGATTACCTTCGTTTTTCAAAACCCTGAATTCCAGTTTGTTACCAAATCAGTGGAAGAGGAAGTAGCTTATACACTCCGCCTAAAGAAAATGGACGAAAATTTGGTTTTAGAAAAGTGTGAGGAAATGTTGAGGCTTTTTCAACTAGAACACGTGCGTCAGCACCATCCTTATCAACTTTCCCTCGGCCAAAAACGCAGGCTGAGCGTTGCGGCAGCTGTCATTCACCAGCCGAGTGTCCTTCTGTTGGATGAACCGACATTCGGACAGGACAGCAGAAATACCTTTGCCATGCTCGAATGGTTGGAAGGATTAAAGGAAGCAGGCGTCGCAATCTTAATGGTCACCCATGATGAACATATTGTAGCAGAGTTTTCGGACACTATCTGGACAGTAAAAAATGGAGTACTAATAGATAAGAGGAGTAATAAAAGACTAAGAGGCAGGGGAGAAAAGGATGCAGTTGGAGCTATATAAAAACAAAACGTGGATGCATGAAATAAATCCAAGCTTCAAGCTTCTGGCGATGGTCCTTTTATTTATAGGTGTCCTGTTCATTCATAACATCAATGTGATGTTTAACTTAACCACAATACTTTTGTTAGTCTATCTATTAATGACGGGGCAAACCTATAAGCTGAAGCTTCTTTTATTGATCCCGTTTATTTTTTTATTTTTCACATCTGCAATCTCCATGGTGCTTTTTGGAAAGGGAAATACAATCTGGTTAGAATTTGGATTAATAAACGTATCGGAGGAAAGTTTCTATCGAGGAATTCACTTAGGTTTACGTTCCCTTGCATTTGCATTTTGCGGGCTGATATTCGCCTTGACCACCCAGCCTGTTTATTTATTTTATTCCTTAATGCAACAGTGGAAGCTACCGCCGAAATATGCTTATAGCTTTATGGCGGGTATCCGTCTTTTGCCGTTAATCATGGAGGAATTTCTTACCTTAAGGAAGGCGTTGATTGTAAGGGGAGTAGAGCAAAAGGGCAGTTTGTTGAAAAAGGTTTATTTTTACAGCATCCCTTTACTTTCTCAAAGCATCAGACGAGCACATCGAATTGCAGTGGCCATGGAAGCAAAGCGATTCAGTAATCAAAAGAATCGGACCTATTATTATGAGCTGGGCTATTCCCGAATGGATTTGTGGTTTATGTTATTAATCCTGTTGATGATTGCTTTGTCCCTTTATCTTGGCATTAGTCTACCTTATTTTCCGGTAACGGATGTCAGATTCAGCGGATAGTATGCATTTCTTTTGAAAATTAGGAATTGTGTGCTATACTGAAGCCATCAATTGAATAATTTGTAACACTAGGGGAGTCAATAGTGACTGAGATGGAAAGAGTGATTTCCAGACCCTTTGAACCTGATCTAGTTTGTACTAGCGTAGGGAAGTGGAAATGTTCTATCACTGTTGGCTATACTTACCACACATAGATGAGACCCACTCTTTACGTTAAAGAGTGGGTTTTTTGCTTTTTATAATGTTGCATTAGAATCCCGGTAGTGCAAGGTGTGAGACCCCTCAAGCGTTTCGAGGAGGCTCAAGCACCGCCCCTAGGAAAGCGAACACCTGGAACGGAAATCAACAGGAGTTAAACGGACATTTAAGACTTTTTTAAAAAGGGTGAGGATCTTTGCAATTACATCTTATTACCGATGGTAAAAAAACAAAGGAAGAGCTTGTAGCCATCTTGTGTAAAGTCAATGAGTCAGTGGATTTCATCCATATAAGAGAAAAACACCTAAGTGCAATGGAGGTCTTTGAACTGGTTGATGAGTTGATTAGATCTGGAGTCCGACCGGAAAAAATTATCATAAACGACCGAGTTGATGTTGCCCATGTGCTTAATGTCGGAGGAGTAAATCTGGCCTATCACAGTCTTGGAGTTTCTGAGATTTGCAGAAATTTTCCCGCCTTAAGGGTTGGTAAGTCTGTACATAGTTACGAAGAAGCAATACAGGCAGAAAGGGACGGGGCTGATTTTATCCTATACGGCCATATTTATTTGACCTCTTCCAAGAAGGGGTTGATACCTAAAGGTTTGATGGAATTAAGAAAACTAACAAAGTCTTTAAAGATACCCGTTATTGCCATAGGTGGAATAACTCCTGACAAACTAAAGGAACTTAGGGTTTCAGGGGCTGGGGGGATTGCGGTTATGTCAGGAATAATGGATGCAGAAGATAACGTTCATGCAGCGAATGCTTTTCAAGCAGCATTGCTCGCCGAAAAGGAGGAGATTGGATGAATAAAAGCCATGACGTAATTATTATTGGAGGTGGTGTAAACGGGTGTTCCATTGCTTATTACCTTGCTCGTGAAGGCAAAAGTGTATTGCTTTTGGAAAGGGAAAAGTTGGCGGGGAAGGCATCGAGTGCCGCAGCCGGCATGCTCGGAGCACAAGTGGAAGTGACGAGAGAAGGAGCACTTTTTGATATTGCAAAAGAAAGCAGGGCTATGTTTCCTTCGCTTCAATACGAATTGAAAGAGCAGTCGGGTATCGACATAGAGCTTGTGCAGAAAGGGATGCTGAAGCTTGCAAGGAATGAGGAAGAGGCTAGGAACCTGAGAAGTATGATTGCCTTCCAACAAAAATTAGGGGAGAGGGCAAAGTGGCTTGATAGGGAACAAGTAGTAGAAAGGGAAGGGCAACTTTCTCAAGCTTTATTGGGAGCAATGGATATTCCTATGGATGGTCATGTCAATCCCGAACGACTCACACAAGCATTTGCGAAATCAGCGGTCAACCTTGGAGCGGAAGTGAAAGAGTATGTAGAGGTGTACTCGCTAATCATGGATGGAAGTGCTGTTAGAGGTGTGGAAACCAACAACGGAGTTTTTTATGGGGAAAATATTGTAGTGGCAGCTGGTGCTTGGAGTAAAAGGCTGCTTGAGGAGTGTGGAGTGAGCATTCCTGCTTATCCAGTAAAGGGGGAGTGCTTTTCTGTCATCTCAGATCGACCATTGCTCACAAGTACTATTTTTACTGAAAGCTGTTACCTTGTTCCGAAGAGTGGAAACAGACTGGTTATAGGAGCCACGATGATACCTGACACTTTTTCTGAAAATGTTACTGTAGGGGGGCTTTTTCAGTTAATGGAAGAGGCTGCCGGTGTGCTTCCCGCTTTGAAAAGTGCCACTTTTGAACAATCCTGGTCGGGGATACGACCTCAAACGGGGGATGGCCTCCCATATCTCGGGCAGCATCCAAAGTTTAAGAATCTCATTATCGCAACCGGTCATTACCGTAATGGGATTTTGCTTTCACCTATCACAGGGAAACTTGTATCTATGATAATTAAGGGTGTGGCTATGCCAGGTTACATGGAAGCATTCAAGATAGATAGATTAATAGATTATGCAAGGGGTGAGTAGGAGATGAAGCTGATTATTAATGGTGACGCTATGGAAATTCCAGAATCCGTGAAGACTGTATCGGAATTGCTAGAGCATTTTCAACTGGATCAGAAGGTAGTCATAGTGGAAAAAAACAAAGAGATTTTACAAAAGGAACAACATGTAGTGGTAAGTGTGCAAAATGGAGATCAATTAGAATTAGTACATTTCGTAGGAGGCGGTTAATATGTTGAAAATTGGTACATATTCATTTAATTCCAGGTTGTTGTTGGGAACAGGGAAGTACCCAGACTTTGATATCCAAAAGCAGGCAGTGGATGTTTCCGGTTCGGAAATACTGACATTTGCGGTTAGAAGAATGAACATATTTGAAGCAAGTCAGCCAAATTTTTTGGAAAAGCTAGATTTGGAGAAATATACGTTGTTGCCGAACACAGCAGGTGCTAAAACGGCCGAAGAAGCTGTAAGGATTGCCAAGCTTGCGAATGCTTCTGGTCTGTGCGACATGATCAAGGTGGAAGTGATCGGTTGTTGGAAAACACTACTGCCAGATCCAGTAGAGACGTTGAAGGCCACGGAAGAACTATTAAAAGAAGGCTTTACAGTTCTACCATACACTTCAGATGATGTCGTGCTTGCTAGAAAACTAGAAGAGCTTGGTGCCCACGCCATTATGCCAGGCGCGTCCCCAATCGGCTCCGGACAAGGAATCATTAACGAATTGAACTTGGGCTTTATTATCGAACAATCCCATGTGCCGGTTATCGTGGATGCAGGGATAGGTTCCCCTGCAGATGCAGCGAAAGCCATGGAATTGGGAGCGGATGGAGTACTATTGAACACGGCCGTTTCAGCAGCAAAAGATCCTGTAAAAATGGCAGAGGCCATGAAACTTGCGATTGAAGCTGGGCGACTAGGATTTGAGGCTGGAAGAATGGAAAAGAAACGTTACGCGACAGCCAGCAGCCCAAGTGAAGGAATGAGTGTCGGGTAATGGACCGATATTCACGACAGACTCTGTTCGCACCGATTGGATTGGACGGCCAAAAAAGCATAGGTGACAAACATGTGTTGCTGATCGGTGCCGGGGCGTTGGGTACAGGAAATGCGGAAGCACTAGTAAGAGCGGGAGTCGGAAAGCTCACGATAATAGACAGGGATTATGTGGAGTGGAGCAACCTGCAACGCCAACAGCTTTATTCCGAGCAGGATGCACATAGAAAGCTTCCGAAAGCGGTGGCAGCAAAAGAGCGTCTGCAGCAAATAAATTCAGAAGTGGATTTAGATGCTCGGGTTGCGGATGTGACGACAGAACTGTTGGATACGCTAGTGAAAAATGAGAGTTTTGACCTGTTGCTTGATGCGACCGATAACTTTGATATTCGCATGATTATGAATGATATTAGTCAAAAGCATGAGATCCCTTGGATATATGGGGCGTGTGTGGGAAGCTACGGCATCACGTTTACCATTTTTCCAGGGGAAACTCCCTGCTTGCAGTGTTTACTGAAAACCGTTCCACTAGGAGGAGCAACCTGCGATACAGTTGGAATTATTACTCCTGCTGTGGGAATGGTAGTTGCGCATCAAGTTGCAGAGGCTTTAAAAATATTATCCGGGAACCTTGAAGACTGCAATCGAAAGCTTGTTTCCTTTGATCTGTGGAAGAATCAGTATGTCTCCTTGAATGTAGAAAAATTAAAGGACCCTAAGTGCCTAAGCTGTGGAGAAAATAGGATCTATCCCCATCTATCTTTTGAAAACCAGACGAAAACGGCCGTCTTATGCGGAAGAGACTCCGTACAAATAAGGCCTGCGGAAACTTTTTCTGGAGGTAGGAGTCTGAAGGGAGTTAAAGAACTTTTGTCTTCCCAAGGCATAAAGGTCGAAGCTAATCCATATTTGGTAGCTTTTCAAGTAGAAAGCCATCGCTTGGTAGCTTTCCAGGACGGTAGAGTGCTAGTTCATGGAACAAAAGATATTGCTAGGGCAAAAACATTGTATCACCGATATTTAGGTTAAGGGTGGGAGAAGGTTATGGTAGCAAAAGTATTAACAATAGCAGGTTCCGATAGTGGCGGAGGGGCTGGCATTCAAGCTGATATAAAAACATTTCAGGAGCTGGATGTGTATGGGATGTCTGCCATCACCGCCCTTACAGCCCAAAACACATTAGGGGTTCAAAACGTCTTTCCGATACCTGTTGACATGGTGTTAGAGCAATTGAATTCTATTGCAGAGGATTTGCGACCGGATGCATTAAAGACTGGAATGCTTTTCAGTGGCGTCATTATTGAATCGGTAGCCGATAAGATTAAAGAATACGGCTGGGGAAATGTAGTGGTGGATCCTGTCATGATAGCCAAAGGCGGAGCAAGACTTTTACAGGATGATTCCATCAAAGCTATTCGCGAAAAACTCTTACCAATTGCGACTGTAACGACGCCAAATATCCCTGAAGCGGAAGTGCTGACGGAAATGACGTTGGATACAATGGACAGGAGGAAGAAAGCAGCTCGAATGCTTCATAAACTTGGCTCTTCCCATGTTGTCATCAAAGGTGGACATGGGCAAGAGGACGAGTTAGTGGATCTTGTTTATGATGGCCATAGATTTTTTGAGATGAAAAGTATGCGCATTGATACAAGGCACACTCATGGAACCGGGTGTACGTTTGCAGCAGCCATCGCAGCAGGTCTTGCAAAAGGTTGTACAGCAGAGGATGCTATATTGACGGCAAAGCGATTTATTTATCATGCCATTGAGGTAGAGCTTGGAATTGGTAGTGGTCATGGTCCAACCAATCATTGGGCATACCGGAAAGCAGGTGTTGGGGTATGAAAAGGGAGTGGTTGAATCTATATTTTGTGATGGGCAGTGCTGATTGTGATGATCGAGATCCTAGTGGAGTTCTGCAGCAAGCAATTAACGGAGGAGTAAGTTTTTTTCAGTTTCGTGAGAAAGGGCATGGTGCCAAGGTAGGGATAGAAAAAAGCAAGCTTGCATGGGAACTTAAGGAAATCTGTAAGAGGCATAATATCCCTTTTATTGTGAATGATGACATTGATTTAGCTTTGGAAGTTGAAGCGGATGGCGTGCATATTGGGCAAGAAGATACACCTTTTTCAGTGGTGGCGGAACGTCTAACACCTGGGATGATTATTGGTGTTTCTTGTCACACTCTGGAAGAGGCTGCAGCTGCTGTGGATGATGGCGCAGATTACATCGGAGTGGGTCCCATGTATTTTACTTCCACAAAAAAAGACATTAGGGAAGTGAAGGGGCCAGAGGTAATCAGTGAGATTAGGAACGCTGGCTTGACGGTTCCAATAGTGGGCATTGGCGGTATTACTGTTGAAAATGCAGCAAAGGTGTTAGCGGCTGGAGCGGATGGAGTCGCAGTGATTTCTGCCATTTCAAAGGCGGCATCACCTATGGAAGCTGCGGCAGGTTTTTGTCATATTCACAACATTGTCAAAAATTAATCACTAAATCTACTAAACAATGGTATAATAAAATCACCATTTACTTTATAACATGTTTGCATGTAGTCCCCTGCTCTTAATTTGAGAGCAGGGGTATTTTTTTGTGGAAACAAAGAGCCTGCCTCATAAATGCAGCAAGCCTCTCATCACATTTTATTTTACAACCGCTTCTTCCTTCTTCATATCAATGAAAGGTCCGAAAAATTCGTATTTAATGTTTTCCTCCGCAACTCCAAGTTTACCAAGCATGGAGATGATAAACTTCATGAAAGGAACTGGTCCACACACATAATACAGAGTATCTTTGTCTATGTTCATCGCTTTAAACATCTTTTCCGTGATGTAACCTTGTTCATGGAAAGCTCCTAATCGTATATCCTCTTCTAATGGATTTTCATAAACAAAAAGCTTTTTCCCGTTTTCCATCAAGTCGATGGTTTCCCTAACCTCGTCTTTAAAAGCATGTACAGAGCCGTTTCTGGAAGCATGAATGAAAGTGGTTGGTCTTGATGGTTGTTCTTTCGCAATGGTCTTCAACATACTTAGCAGTGGGGTGATTCCAACCCCACCGCTTATCAAGAAAACAGGTGTGTCTTGTTTTGTTTCAAGAATGAAGTCACCAGCTGGTGCAGTCACTTCCAAGGTATGCCCTGGTTCCACCTGATCATGAAGGTAATTGGATACTACCCCATCAGGAACACCCTTTTCTTTTTTGACAGAGATTCGGAAGTATTCCCCGTTACTTGCATCAGATAAACTGTACTGGCGATTGTAAAAGTTCATTTCTCCTGGTATAGAGGTTCTAATAGTGATGTATTGTCCAGGGATGAAAGACGGTACATGAGACCCATCAGACGGCTTCAAGTAGAAGGAAGTAATGAGCTCACTTTCCTCGACTTTTTCCACCACTTCAAAGTTTTTGAAATCCTCCCAGCCGCCCGTTTGTTGCGCTGCTGTTTCATACATTTCTTTCTCAACAGAAATGAAGACATCTGCAATGGCTCCATATGCTTCTCCCCAAGCTGCAATAATTTCATCTGTTGCTGCATCTCCAAGAACTGCCTTGATTGCTTTAAGTAAATGATCGCCGACTATAGGATAATGTTCTGGTTTAACAACCAAGCTTCGATGTTTATGGGCAATCTGTTTGACCGCTGGTAAAAGAACTTCCAATTGATCGATGTATGTAGCTGCTGCATATATCGTGTTTGCTAAAGCGGTTTGCTGTCGACCTTTCTTTTGGTTGGCATGATTAAAAATATTTAATAACTCAGGGTGGTTGGAAAATAGTGTTTTATAGAAATGCGTTGTAATCTCTTCACCTTTTACGGCTAACACTGGAGCAGTTGATTTTACAATTTGAATAGTGGTTGAGCTAAGCATCTGAATTCCTCCCTGTTAATATAAAGGTATATTTTAAATGCATCTTTATTATAAGATATAGTGGTGATAAAAGTAATATATCAAATACATCTTTAACAAATTGGTCACATGTCGGGCTTAGCATTGGATTCTACTTCTCTGAATAATTCATAAAAACCAAAATAAAAAGACCCCCATCACTGGGGGTCTTTTATATGCTGTGCTATAAATTATGCTTTAACTACGTTAGCAGCTTGGTCGCCACGGTTACCTTGAACGATTTCAAAAGTAACAGATTGACCTTCTTCTAAAGATTTGAAACCTTCGCCTTGGATCGCTGAGAAGTGAACGAATACGTCGTCTCCGTCTTGGCGCTCGATGAATCCGAAACCTTTTTCTGCATTAAACCATTTTACTGTACCTTGTAACATGTTGTTACCTCCTAGTGTGCTTGCACACAATGTATTACTATTCTTGCTCTTAGAAATATCAAGGCGAAAGTTAAATCTTAACTTTGAATCCTTACATACCGAACAAAAATAATTCTTCTTAAGAATAACAGTAAAATCCCAAAATAGCAACCCACCAGCACAAAACCCCAATTGTACGTGTGCTTATTATAGAGGGGGGAATTTTCCTGTGCGGGTCTGACCCCTTCTTTTAATTTAATAAATGTAACATCAGTGAAATATTTAAATTATTTTAATTTTGGTAATTTTGGTGATTGACAAGTGCTTGTATGGGGTGGTAAGTTTAAAAAGTGGAAATTATATGAAACTAAATCAAATTTTAAGGAAAGGGAGGGTTCGATGATGATTAAGTTTGTGACAATTGAAATTGTAGATCGTAAATTCATCAATTTAATAAATCTCGTGACCTGTCCTGTTAGAAATTCGGTTATTGTATTTTAATCGTCGAATTATCTATTCCTTTTAACGTATAGGCGTAAGGATAACTTTGGAGGATACACAGGTCACCATCAGGGCGTGACGTGTGCTTTTTTTATGGAGAAAAAAGGTGGCATACCGAGGAACGTTCGGTATGCCACCTTTTTGTTTTGATTTATTTCTATAATTTTCCAAATTTAAAATAACTGGGAGCAACAACACTTCCATATAAAACAGGAGGAATACAAAATGGGAAATATTTACATTAGGTTAATGATGTACAAAGTGGCTTCGGATGGAGGGTAGCAAGAAACTTGAATTCAGCTTAGAAGGGAGAGTTTTTCATTATGTTTTCAGTACTAGGAAAATTGGGTTGGTTTTTTAAGGAACATTGGAAAAGGTACACAATAGCAATAGCATTACTTATTTTTGCAGGGATCTTAGAGGTTATTCCGCCAAAAATGATTGGAATGGCCATTGATGATATCCAAGTAGGCGCGTTTACGCCTGAAAAATTAATGCAATATGTAATCTTTCTAACCATATTGGCGATAGTCATTTATGGGATCACTTACACTTGGATGTATCAGCTCTTTGGTAGCTCCTTCTTAGTGGAAAGATCCTTAAGATCGAAATTGATGGGCCATTTGTTAAAGATGACGCCTACTTTTTATGAGAAAAACCGTACAGGGGATTTAATGGCCAGGGCAACGAATGACCTCAAAGCCATTTCCACTACAGCAGGGTTTGGGGTTTTAACGCTGATCGATTCTAGTGTGTTCATGCTGATCATTTTAGGGACGATGGGCTTTATGATCAGTTGGAAGCTTACATTAGCAGCAATTATTCCATTACCGTTAATGGCACTTGCAATGAATATTTATGGCAAGAAAATTCACCAGCGTTTTACAGAGGCACAAGATGCATTTGGTGATATGAATGACAAAGTGCTTGAATCAATAGCTGGAGTGCGTGTTATACGCGCTTATGTGCAGGAAAGAGCGGACCAGGGCAGATTTCATCAGATGACAGATGATGTGTATAAGAAGAATGTTAAGGTTGCCATCATCGATTCACTTTTTGAGCCGACCATTAAATTGCTTGTCGGCGCAAGTTACCTGATTGGACTCGGCTATGGGGCATACTTGGTTTTCCATAAATCAATCACACTAGGGGAACTGGTGGCGTTCAACGTTTATTTAGGTATGTTAATTTGGCCGATGTTTGCAATTGGTGAATTGATTAATGTCATGCAAAGGGGAAATGCTTCGCTCGATCGTGTTAACGAGACACTAGCATACAAAGAGGATGTCAGCGATCACCATGAACCGATTGATGTTTCCACACCAAAAATCATTGAATTTAATCAAGTTACTTTCAAATACCCCTCCTCCACAGTGGACAATTTAAAGAATGTTTCTTTCCACTTAAAAGCAGGGCAAACACTTGGAATTGTAGGAAAAACGGGTAGTGGGAAAACGACATTGATTAAGCAACTTTTAAGAGAGTACCCACTTGGTACAGGTACTATCAATATAAACGGGGGGGATCTAGAAAAAATCCCATTGCACACCATTCAAGGCTGGATTGGCTATGTGCCACAGGATCATATCCTATTCTCGCGGTCTGTTAAAGAAAACATCTTATTTGGAAAAGAAGATGCAACAGATGAAGAAATTGCACAAGCAATCAGATCATCTGCTTTTGAAAAAGATCTTGACTTGCTTCCGGAAGGGTTGCAAACCTTGGTTGGAGAAAAAGGTGTATCGCTATCAGGTGGACAAAAACAGCGGATTTCAATAGCACGGGCCCTTATTGCAGATCCTGAAATATTGATACTTGATGACTCATTATCAGCAGTCGATGCGAAAACGGAAGCAACGATTATAGAAAATATTAGAAATGAACGCGCTGGAAAAACAACATTCATTACCACTCACCGTTTGTCAGGGGTGCAGCATGCGGATTGGATTATTGTTTTGGAGGATGGAGAAATTGTAGAGTCCGGTATGCATGATCAGTTGATGGCCATTGGGGGCTGGTACAAAGAACAGTTTGAAAGACAGCAAGTTCAATCGCCAAAAGGAGGCGAGGTTTTAACATGAATGAAATAAAGAAAATTAAATCAGGCAAACGTCTGTTTCAATATGCACTAACGCAAAAGAAAATCATTATTATTGCCTTGTTTATGCTGTCCGTTGCAGTTGCAGCAGAGTTGACAGGTCCTTTTATCGCAAAAAGGATGATAGACAATCATATTCTTGGGATTGAAAAAGCTTGGATTGAAACAGAGCAAGATGGAGAAAATCGAGTATATTTCGAAGGGAAGTACTATGGACGGGAAGACCGCGAAGCAGTGGTTGCCACTCCAGAGAATACGGCTAGGATTCTCCAAGTCGGCAGAGAATATTATTTCCTGCCATCAGACATCAGCTTTGATGGGGAAAGATCTGCTGAAAATGGTGAAGTAACCATTAGTAGAGGAGAAGAGGAGCAAACCTATCCTGCTCAAAGATTGACAAATAGTGAACTGATTAACTTTTATCAGCCAGAAGTGAAATATATCATCTATCTTGTAGGAATATACTTTGGCTTGCTTGTATTAGCCTCTTTCTTTCAATACGGTCAAAGTTATTACCTGCAGACATCTGCCAACCGCATCATTCAAAAAATGAGGGAGGATGTGTTCGGGCAGATACAGAAATTACCGATCCAATATTTTGATCATCTTCCTGCTGGTAAGGTAGTATCAAGGATTACCAATGATACGGAAACGATTAAAGAGTTGTATGTCACAGTCCTTGCGACTTTCTTTTCTGGTTTGATTTATATAACGGGAATTTATATCGCTTTATTTTTACTTGACGTAAGATTGGCGTTAATTTGCTTGACCTTAATCCCAATTCTTATTGTCTGGTTTATCTTTTATCGAAAGTATGCGTCCGTTTATAACCACAAAATCCGGGCACTTCTTAGTGATATTAACGGTAACATTAATGAGTCTATTCAAGGAATGACCATTATTCAAGCTTTTAGACGTCAAAAGAAGGCAACAGAAGAGTTTGAGGGATGGAATGAACAGCATTTCACTTTCCAAAATAAACTGTTAAGCCTTAATGCTTTAACATCCCATAATCTTGTAGGAGTACTTAGAAATATTTCATTTGTCGTGGTGATTTGGTATTTCGGAGGTGCTTCATTAGGGATTGGGACTGTCGTTTCCCTAGGGGTACTTTATGCATTTGTTGACTATCTAGGTAGAATGTTCGGCCCGATTACCGGCATGGTTAATCAATTGGCAAACCTTGAACAGGCACGTGTATCCGCGGTCCGAGTGTTTGAACTGATGGATGAAGCCGGAATTCAAGTTTCCGACGTAAAACATCCTCGCTATGAAGGGAATGTCTCCTTTGAATCTGTCTGGTTTGGCTACAAGGAAAATGAATATGTATTAAAGGATATTTCTTTTACAGCTTCAAAAGGGGAAACCGTAGCACTGGTCGGTCATACTGGGTCAGGTAAAAGCTCCATCATGAATCTTTTGTTTCGTTTTTATGATATTGAAAAAGGTAAAATCATTATTGATGGGGAAAACATTCAAGAGCTTCCTAAGCAAGCAATCAGGCAGCACATGGGAATCGTCCTTCAAGATCCGTTCTTGTTTACCGGTACTATTTCCTCCAATGTAAGCCTGGACGATCCAACTATCTCCGTCGATCGCGTGAAAAAGGCGCTTGAAGATGTAGGGGCAATGGAATTTATCAATGCATTGCCAAAAGGGTTAGAGGAGCCAGTCATTGAAAAAGGAAGTACGTTATCTTCCGGACAACGTCAATTGATTTCCTTCGCACGTGCGTTGGCGTTCGACCCTGCCATCTTGATTCTTGATGAGGCGACAGCAAGTATTGATACAGAAACAGAAGCCGTCATTCAGCAGGCGTTGGAGGTCTTGAAGAAAGGAAGAACCACATTCATCATTGCCCACCGACTTTCTACCATTAAGAACGCAGACCAAATTCTCGTACTTGATCGAGGAGAAATAGTCGAGCGAGGTAACCATTCTGAACTGATGGAGAGAAAAGGCAAGTACTATCAGATGTACGAATTACAGCAGGGTAGCAAGGACCTTGCTGTCTAAGAGCATTAGGCTATGGGGGAAAATTACCCCCGTAGCCTTTTTGTTATTTTTACGGATATTGGGAGAAAATAAAAAGGAAAACAAAGTCTTTGACAAGCTTCAAGACTTCTTATACTATACAGTATGTTGCAATAAAAATAATTCATATAAGAATACTGGGGGTTTAACAGAATGAAGAAAATTTTATCTCTATTCACATTACTTTTACTAGCTACGGTAGTGTTAACTGCATGTGGTACAACAAATAATAATGGTGCTACAGGAGAAGCTCCGAAAGAGGAAACGGACAATCTTCTGAGCAAGGTGGAAGAAGAAGGGGAACTTCTAGTTGGGACGGAAGGTACTTACCCTCCATTCACATTCCATGATGAGTCTGGAAAATTGACAGGCTTTGACGTAGAAATTGCAGAAGCGATTGCTGAAAAAATGGGTGTAGAAGTAAAATTCATGGAAACACAATGGGATGCGATGTTTGCTGGTCTTGATTCAAAGCGATTTGATATGATTGCCAACCAAGTGGGTATTCGTGAAGATCGTTTAGAGAAATACGATTTCTCCGACCACTATATAACATCAGCTGCAGTACTTGTAACAAAAGAAGATAATGAAGAAATCAAAAGCTTTGAAGACATTGAAGGCAAAAAATCTGCGCAATCTCTAACAAGTAACTATGCAGACATCGCCCGTGAATATAAAGCGGAAATCGAAGGGGTAGAAGGATTTAACCAAGCAATAGAATTGATTAACTCCAACCGTGTCGATGTTACAATTAATGATAAATTATCCGTTCTTGATTTCCAAAAAAATCGTCCAAATGCAGCAATTAAAATTGTTGATGAAGCGGATGATGCTGCACAAAGTGGTATGATGTTCCGCAAAGGCAGTGACGAATTAGTAGAAGCAGTAAACAAAGCACTTGCTGAAATTATTGAAGATGGAACGTATGAAGAAATTTCAGAGAAATGGTTTGGTGAAAATGTACTTAACTAATATCCTGACAGATCCGGAACGTTTAGATAGATGGATGACAATCGCACAAAGTTCCCTTCTCCCTTTGGTGAAGGGAGCTTTGTCTTATACAATACCGTTGACGCTACTTTCATTCAGTTTTGGGCTGATGATTGCTATTTTAACGGCATTGGCACGTATTTCGCCAATTAAACCATTACAAATTATAGCTAGAATCTATGTATCCATTATTCGGGGAACCCCTCTTTTAGTGCAATTATTTATTATTTTCTATGGATTGCCTTCCATCGGGGTTACCATTGATTCATTTCCAGCCGCAGTTATTGCGTTTTCCTTGAATGTTGGGGCATATGCATCAGAAATAATCCGAGCAGCAATCCTTTCAACGCCAAAAGGACAATGGGAAGCGGCTTATTCCATGGGGATGAGTTATCCTCAAGCACTTAGGAGAATCATATTACCTCAGGCGGCAAGAGTCTCTATCCCGCCATTGTCCAATTCATTTATTAGTTTGGTGAAAGATACCTCTCTTGCTTCCTTGATTCTTGTAACAGAAATGTTCAGGGTGGCTCAACAAATTGCTGCAACCAACTATGAATTCCTGTTACTATATGCGCAAGCAGGGGCCATCTATTGGGTAATATGTTTTTGCTTATCCCTTGTACAAGGAAGAGTAGAACGTCGTTTGGACAGGTATGTTGCAAAATGATTTTATCAAGAAAACAGCCATTAATAAAGGAGCTCAAGATATGATTTCAGTACAGAGCTTATACAAGCAATTTGGAGAGTTAGAAGTATTAAAAGGTATAGATTTAAACGTGGAGCAGGGAAAGGTAGTAGTGGTAATCGGTCCATCTGGATCCGGTAAAACAACCCTTTTGCGTTGCTTGAATATATTAGAAACTCCTACTTCCGGTAGGGTGGAGATTGATCAGCAGGCACTAGATTTTGCTGAAAAGGTATCTTCAAATAAGATTGCCAGCTTTAGAAGACTAACAGGAATGGTGTTTCAAAGCTACAATCTATTTCCTCACATGACGGCACTTCAAAATGTGATGGAAGGTCCGATTACGGTAAAGAAAGAAGCAAAAGCAAAGGTGGAAGAACGCGCTAGGAGGTTGCTTGAAAAGGTAGGACTTGGAGATAAGCTAGATTTTTATCCTTTTCAGCTTTCCGGTGGTCAGCAGCAACGTGTAGGAATTGCCCGTGCACTTGCTATGGAACCAAAAGTGATGCTATTTGATGAACCTACCTCTGCACTAGACCCCGAACTTGTCGGAGAGGTGCTAAGAGTAATGAAGGAATTGGCGCAGGAAGGAATGACGATGGTGGTCGTTACACATGAAATGAAGTTTGCTAAAGAAGTGGCAGATGAAGTGATTTTCATGGATGATGGAAAGATTGTCGAGAAGGGTAAACCTGCTGAGATATTTGAAACTCCGAAGACAGATAGAACGAAACAATTCCTTCGTATGATTGAAAGTGGAGTATGATTTGTTAAAGAAGAGGCTGGGACAAAAGTGTTTTAGTCTAAATAAAACCCGAACTAATTTAAAATCTTAAATTAGTTCGGGTCTTTTTTCGTTTAAAAGATACATTTATTTTTTGGGTTGCACCAGCTGTTGATTG
>NZ_JAAZWB010000037.1 GCF_012524115.1 Bacillus sp. RO1
AGGCGAAGACTCCTGAGGGAGATAGCGTTTAGGGGAGACCCCGCAGGCGCTTTTCCGAGGAGGCTCCCCAAACGCCCCTAGGAAAGCGAAGCCTAGTGCGGAAATCAACAGCGGTGTTTAACAGAGCCAAATTTTTTAATGAGGGCTAGAACACATCCACAATTCTCTATTAGAGAATATGGTATTAGATAGAGTTACTTATAAACTAACTGCGCGAGGGGAAACGGCATATGTATTTTCATGGAACTAGTAAAGTAAACGCAAAAGGACACCTGGAAATAGGAGGAGTCGACACAATTAAACTTGCTGTCGAATATGGCACTCCACTATATGTTTATGATGTATCACTAATTCGGGAGCGTGCACGAGATTTTCAGACTACCTTCAAAAATCTCGGTGTCAAAGCACAGGTTGCATATGCAAGCAAAGCATTTTCTTCTGTTGCTATGTTTCAGCTTATAAAAGAAGAAGGGTTATCTCTAGATGTGGTATCTGGTGGCGAGCTTTATACAGCACTTGTCGCGGATTTCCCTGTAGATCGCATCCATTTTCATGGCAACAACAAAAGTATGGAAGAACTTGAAATGGCTGTTGAGAAGAAAATTGGCTGTGTAGTTGTAGATAACTTTTTGGAATTGACATTGCTACAGGATATATGTGAAAAGCATGATTATACTATGCCAATCTTGCTTCGTGTTACACCAGGAATCAACGCACATACACATGATTATATTTTGACTGGACAAGAGGATTCCAAGTTTGGTTTTGACTTGCAAAGCGGTCAGGCGCACGAAGCAATGAAGATTGCAACTAATGCAACTCACTTGGACTTGCTGGGAATTCATTGTCATATTGGTTCTCAGATCTTTGAAACAACAGGATTTAAACTCGCTGCAGGCAAACTATTTGAAACGTTAAAAGAATGGAATGACAAAGAAGGCTTTGAAGCACGCGTAGTGAATCTTGGCGGAGGATTTGGAATTCGATACACGGAAGAAGACAATCCTCTTCCTGCATCTGTGTACGTTGAAGAAATCATCACCGACGTTAAATCCTTTGTAAAAAATCATGACTTAAAAATGCCGGAAATATGGATTGAACCCGGTCGTTCATTGGTTGGTGATGCGGGGACGACCATCTATTCTATCGGCTCGAAAAAAGAGATTCCTAATATCAGGCATTATTTGGCCATCGATGGTGGTATGACGGATAATATCCGTCCGGCGTTGTATCAGGCTAAATACGAAGCGGTACTTGCAAACAGAGTGGAAGATGAAGCAGATGACAAGGTTTCCATAGCAGGAAAATGCTGTGAATCAGGTGATATGTTGATTTGGGACCTTCCTTTGCCAAAAGCCAATCATGAAGACTATTTGGCTGTATTCTGTACCGGAGCATATGGATATGCAATGGCAAATAACTATAACCGAATCACCAAGCCGGCAGTTGTATTTGTAGAAGAGGGTGAAGCTCAATTGGTCATTCGCAGAGAAACCTTCGAAGACCTTGTAAGATTGGATTTGCCTTTCCAAGCAAAAACCAAGCTAACGAAATAAGCCCATTCCAACAAAAGCTCACCCTTTTAAATAAGGGTGGGCTTTTTTTAGAGGTAAGAAATATTATACAATATTGATTTCCGTTCCAGGCGCTTCGCTTGCCTGCGGGCGGTCCGTGAGCCTCCTCACTCCGTTGCGGGGTCTCACCTGTCCCTTCCTCCCGCGGGCGTCTGCGCGCCTTCCACTCCAATCAACAAGGGAACTTCATACACCTAAAGATTAAAAGAGCTTAGGAGTATTTTGAAAACTATCAACTGTCGTATTCGTAATTTCTAGCTGTTGATTGGAGCAAAAGGCGAAGACTCCTCGAAAATGCTACGCATTTTCTTCGTGCGATGTTTCGCTGCCGAAGTCTTCCTTGTCCTGAGGGAAATAGCGCTAGGTGGAGACCCCGCAGGCGTAGCCGAGGAGGCTCTCGTCAGCCCCTAGGAAAGCGAAGCCATTAGCGGAAATCAACAGCGGTGTTTAAGAAATCTACTAACGAAATAGCAGCTTAACCGGCCGTCTTACTTCCTTTTCCTACTATAATCATGTATGATAATAACTGGTTCATTTTAATTTTATATACAAGGAGATGTTCATAATGGCAAAAACAGGATACATACTTATGGAAAACGGAGAAAAAATCGAATTCGAACTTTACCCAAACGAAGCTCCTAACACAGTTGCTAACTTTGAAAAATTAGCAAACGAAGGATTCTACAACGGTGTGACATTCCACCGCGTTATCCCTGGTTTTGTAAGCCAAGGTGGAGACCCAACTGGAACAGGTGCAGGCGGTAGCGGCACTACGATCAAATGTGAAACAGAAGGTAACCCACATAAGCATGAAGCAGGAAGCCTTTCCATGGCTCACGCTGGGAGAGATACTGGTTCTAGCCAATTCTTCATCGTACACCAGCCACAACCTCACTTGAACGGTGTTCACACTGTTTTTGGTAAAGTGACTTCTGGACTTGAAACAGCTAGAAACATGAAAAATGGCGATGTTATGGAGAAAGTAGAAGTAACAGACGCTGAATAATAGCTTTAAAAGTGGGAGCAGAAATGCTCTCTCTTTTTTTACAAGAAAAGAAAGCAGGTAACTACCATGAATAAAAAGAATTGGATCTTACTGGGCGTATTACTCGGCATGTCGCTAGTCTGGGGCTTAATTTACTGGTTTTTCATCGTTTAACAAACTTATCTGAAACTTTAAATTTTACTTATCTGGAAGATATGCTAAAATAATAATGGTATACAACTACATATGAATGTCCTTCGGGGGTGGGTGAAATTCCCTACCGGCGGTGATGAAGCTTATGCTTCTTAGTCCGTGACCCGGTTTTCTTGAATAAGAAAAGCGGTGGATCTGGTGCAACTCCAGGGCCGACAGTGAAAGTCTGGATGGGAGAAGGATTATAGATTGCAAGCAGTGAAAAATTCATTTATGAGCACTGTTTATTTTCCTATACGCAATTTTAATCCACTCAAACCTCTAAGGCGATATACTTAGAGGTTTTTATTATTTTTTTGATGTATTTTAGGAGGGGATTCGGCTTTGGAAGATCAGTATTACATGAAATTTGCCATTGACCTGGCCAAGCGTGCAACAGGTCAAACTTCTCCAAACCCGGTTGTCGGTTGTGTAGTAGTGAAAGAAGGAGAAATTGTAGGGTTTGGGGCACACTTGCGAGCAGGAGAGGCTCATGCAGAAGTCCATGCCATTCAAATGGCAGGCGCGGAAAAAACAACAGGGTCAACTGTTTATGTAACACTAGAACCTTGCAGTCATTTTGGAAAAACGCCTCCTTGCTCAGATCTTCTCATTCAATCATATGTTAGCAGAGTAGTCATAGCATCAACAGATCCAAACCCATTGGTTGCAGGAAAAGGAATAGAAAAGCTTCGCAAGGCAGGGGTAGAAGTGGAAGTTGGTGTTTGTGCGGATGAAGCCCTGGCCTTGAATCAGGTTTTCTTCCATCATATAAAAACAGGGAAACCATTTGTAACATTGAAATCAGCTGCCAGCCTGGATGGAAAAACGGCCACTCACACCAATGAGAGTAAGTGGATCACTGGACCTGACGCACGCATGGATGTCCATCTATATCGTCATCAGCATGATGCGATCCTAGTAGGTGTTGGGACGGTCCTTGCTGATGACCCAAGTTTAGACACTAGACTGCCAAATGGCGGAAAAAATCCGATAAGAGTCATCATGGATTCTCATCTTAGAACTCCTCTGGATTCTAAAGTGGTTACAGATGGTAAGGCGCCTACCTGGATTATTACCGGCTCCAAACCGGATCACGAGAAAATGGCTTTTTTAAAGAGACAAAAAGGAGTTAGAGTCTTTACTCTCCCGATGGAAAAGGTAGAGGTCAACGTTCTTCTTTCGTTGCTTGGGGAGGAAGGTATCACCTCTTTATTCGTAGAAGGCGGAGCGACAGTTAATAGCAGTTTTTTGAAAAATAATGCCATTCAGCAAGTAATAACATATATCGCTCCAAAATTGATAGGTGGTAGTGATGCTCCTTCAGTTATTGGTGGGGAAGGCTTTGCAAGAATGGATGAAGTGGTGGAGCTTGAAATAAAAGAGGTTACCAGAATCGGCCCCGACCTAAAAATTATTTCTACTCCTAGGATAGATAAACGGAGGTGAGAACTTGTTTACAGGGATCGTTGAAGAAATAGGAACAATTAAACAAATCATACGAGGCGATCAAGCAATTATTCTAGAGATTGAAGCCAAGAAAGTGATAGAGGACGTAAAGCTTGGAGATAGTATTGCTGTCAATGGTGTCTGCCTGACGGTTACAAGCTTTACGGCAAACCGGTTTACAGTAGATGTTATGCCTGAAACGATTCGTGCAACTTCGTTAAAGACATTAAACGCCGGCTCCGGGGTAAACCTTGAGAGAGCAATGATTGCCAATGGCAGATTCGGAGGGCACTTTGTCAGTGGTCATGTTGACGGAACAGGGACCATTCAAGGTAAGAAGAGAATGGGCAACGCGGTCTACTATACTATCATGGTTGAAAATGAATTATCTCGCTATATAATGCTTAAAGGGTCGATAACGGTAGATGGTACAAGCCTGACTATATTTGGAGTGACAGATAATAGCTTTACTATCTCTCTTATTCCCCACACCTTGAATGAAACAATTCTTGGAGGAAAAGGTAAAGGTGATACCGTCAATATTGAAGTGGATATGTTGGCAAAATATATGGAGCATCTGTTGAAACACCAGAACGGAACTCCTTCTCATAAATCTAGTATGTCTGCATCATTTTTAGAAGAGCATGGATATAAATAAGGTGGGTGAGAACGATGAGTGAAGTATTTAATACAATAGAAGAAGCATTGGAAGATTTACAGCAGGGCAAAGTTATCATTGTTTGTGATGATGAAGATAGAGAGAACGAGGGGGATTTCGTAGCACTTGCTGAAAAGGCAACTCCCGCTGTAGTGAATTTTATGGCCACACATGGTCGTGGACTAATTTGTGTTCCTGTTCAAGAAGAGTTGGCAGAGAAATTGGACCTTGTTCCAATGGTAAATCACAATACCGATTCACATGGCACGGCCTTTACTGTCAGCATCGATCATAAATCCACAACGACTGGCATTTCTGCCTTTGAACGATCCACCACCATTTTGGAGCTCTTATCACCGACATCTAAAGCAGGAGACTTCAAACGTCCCGGACATATTTTTCCGCTTGTAGCTAAAAAAGGCGGAGTGTTAAGAAGAGCGGGTCATACAGAGGCAGCGGTGGACTTAGCTTTATTGAGTGGTTCTTATCCAGCTGGTGTCATTTGTGAAATTATGAATGAAGACGGCTCCATGGCACGTGTGCCAGAGCTAAGAAAAATTGCAGACAAATTTGATTTGAAGATGATTACCATCAAGGACATGATTCAGTATCGAAATCGAAAAGATAAGCTTGTTCAAAGGGAAGTGGAAATTAAGCTTCCAACTGAATTTGGTGATTTCCGAGCTATCGGTTATTCAAATGTAGTGGATGGGAAAGAACATGTAGCTTTAGTAAAAGGAGATATCGACCATGCATCTCCAACGCTTGTCCGTGTTCACTCTGAATGCTTGACAGGGGACGTGTTCGGTTCCAATCGTTGTGATTGTGGCCCGCAACTTCATGCTGCACTGGCTCAAATCGAGAAGGAAGGCAATGGAGTGCTTCTATATATGAGGCAAGAAGGGCGGGGCATTGGCTTGCTTAATAAGATGCGGGCGTATAAGTTACAGGAAGAAGGTTACGACACGGTAGAAGCAAATGAGAAACTGGGCTTTGGTGCAGATTTGCGCGATTATGGTATTGGAGCACAAATCTTAAGAGACCTTGGCGTATCCAAAATGAAGCTTTTGACGAACAATCCTCGAAAGATTGCAGGATTAAAAGGATATGAGCTGGAGGTTGTAGACCGAGTGCCTCTTCAAATGCCGACCAAAGAAGCTAATGAAAGTTATTTAAAAACCAAGCATTCAAAATTAGGACATATGCTGCATTTTTAAATATTCCAGTACTCTAGTTGTTACTTGGAGTAAATTGCTGAGACTCTAGCGGGGGAGAAGCAGCAATGTTGAGACCCCGCAGGCGAAGCGAAGCCACTGAAAAACTGATAACGTAAAGTTTTTTATGTTTCCTAGCTGGTGATTGGAGCAAAAGGCGAAGACTCCTGAGGGAATTAGCACTAGGTGGAGACCCGCAGGCGTAGCCGAGGAGGCTCCAGCAGTGCCCCTAGGAAAGCGAAGCCATTTGCGTAAATCAACAGCGGTGTTTAGTGGGATTTTAAAATCAAGGTCTTTTTCAGTGGCTCCTGCGAAGCCGAGGAGTCTCAAGGTCACACGGCGGAAAGCGAAGCGTTTTGCGGAAAGTAACAACGGTTTAATAAGAAGTATAAATGTTAATTAGGAGGAACCAATAATGGCAAAAGTATTCGAAGGTAATCTAGTAGGAACAGGACTTAAAGTAGGAATCGTAGTGGGCAGATTCAATGAATTCATTACAAGCAAGCTTCTCGGAGGAGCACAAGATGCACTTAAACGACACGGTGTAGAAGAGGACCAAGTGGACGTAGCGTGGGTACCAGGTGCATTTGAAATTCCATTGGTAGCCAAAAGAATGGCTGACTCAGGTAAATATGATGCGGTGATTACCCTAGGGACCGTTATTCGCGGATCAACTCCTCATTTTGACTACGTATGTAACGAAGCGGCTAAAGGGGTATCCCAAGCATCTATGCAATCAGGCATTCCGGTAATTTTTGGCGTTCTTACAACAGAAACCATTGAACAGGCAATCGAAAGAGCAGGAACGAAAGCTGGAAACAAGGGTTGGGAAGCTGCTGCAGCTGCCATTGAAATGGCAAATTTATTACGCGAATTCTAAGTTTTATTTTAAAAAGGTGTACTTTAAAGCTTTGTTTGGATAGAATGTATACTTAAGAGTAAGAAAATCTTTCAGATAGGAACATTTTTCATCTATTTTCCTATACTACTTGTAGTTATACTTATGAAAGTTTTTTCGATAATGAGGGGTAATTTATGTTAATTCGTTATAAGAAGAGCTTTGAGAAAATTGCTATGGGTCTAATGTCCTTTATGCCAACTGAGAAAGAGCTGAAGAAATTACAGCAATCGATGAGAGACTACGAAGAGAAAGAAAACTGGCAGCTTTTCCTTTTGAAGGAAGACGATATCATTGGCTTGATTGGTATTGAGTTGGAAGAGGATAGCTTCACCATTCAACACATCAGTGTGATCCCGTCCCACCGTGGGCAAGGGTTTGGGAAGAAAATGGTTGTCGAGCTCACGCAAACCTATCCAAACAAAGCAGTCAAAACAACACAATATACTACTGCATTTATTGAAAAATGTGATTTAAATGAAGATGAATGCAGTGATTAACTGCATATATAATAAAAACGACGGCTTTCTTTGTGAAAGCGCGTCGTTTTTGTGTTGTGGAGATGAATTCTTTCGGTCGGATAGCTACTGTAAAAGTCCCAAAAATAAACATACGAGCTGAACTAGGTAAAATACGGTCCAAAAAGTAAACATACGAGCGGAATCGGAGCAAATACTGTCCGAAAAACGAAAATACGAGCCGAAATGCAGCAAATACATGCCGTTCGACACGAACAGTCAAATTCCGACACGCGCCACCTCCCCATCCGGCTTCATGGTCAACCTAACCCTTCTTCCGCAATTCAAGCTGCCTCTGCCTTTCCGCTATCACATCCGAACGATCACGAAGGGTATGCCTGTTCACCAATGATCCGTCATGCAAGTCGCTGGCTGCCCCCCAAACTTTTCCCCCACTTTTCGCCATAGCATCACAGGACAGTTGCAAATCAGGATCCGCTATCGGCAAATCCATACTCTTATAGGGTTCTTGTTTCGTCACATATTCCAACCGCTCTTCAAGCAATTGAACCAATCGCCCACTATCAAGCCCCAACGCATCAATTGCTGACGACTCCTTGCCGATAATCCGAGAAGCATTTTGAAGCATCCGCAATGCTCCCCTAAAATTTCCCCTGCGCTGATGGTATAAGCCCACGGCAATTTGAATAAGACCTACCCAATGAACTTCACGTTCACTTGCGTCTTTTTCCTTCCAATATTCTTCGAGTACTTCATGGCATTCAAAATAGTCTCTATCACAATGAAAATGATATAAAAAATCGAGGTAAGCTTTAGGATACAAAGGATTTCCTCCTTAATACAAATCTAATAATATTTTAACATAATCATGAAAACTCTATAAAATCTTGATACAATACTCTATACTATTGTATAGTTTGATGTTTATGTTAGGTGGATGAATGATTGTGCAGGAATACAATGTAAAAGTAGAGGCCTTTGAAGGCCCGTTGGATTTATTATTACATTTAATAAACAGGTTGGAAATTGATATATATGATATTCCGGTTGCTCAAATTACCGAGCAATACTTATTATACATACATACTATGAAAGAATTGCAGTTAGATGTTGCTAGTGAGTACCTTGTCATGGCAGCAACCCTTATTGAAATCAAGAGCAAAATGCTGCTTCCAAAACATGATGATGAAATCCTAGACGAGGAAGATGATTTCCCCGATTATGAAGAGGATCCTCGTGAGGAATTAATGAATCGACTAATAGAGTATCGGAAATATAAAGAGGCAGCGGATGACTTAAAAGAGATGGAAGAGGAACGCAGCCATCTTTTTACGAAGCCTCCAAGTGATTTGAGCGGTCTGATGAAGGAAGTAAAGCCCGAAGAAGTAAAATTGGATGTTTCTTTATATGACATGCTTGGTGCCTTGCAAAAACTAATGCGTAGGAAAAAAATACAAAAACCGATGCAAACTAGAATCACACGCCAGGAAATCCCGATTGAGAAGCGAATGGAAGAATTGATTCAGGATTTGCGTCAATTCAAGGGACGTAAGCATTTTTATGACCTATTTCCAGAATCAAGCAAAGAGTATATTGTGGTGACGTTTTTGGCGATACTTGAGCTTTTAAAAAAGAACAGTATCCTTTTGGAACAGGATAATAATTTCTCGGATATCTATGTGTCTTATAAGGAAGGAGGAAACGAGGAAAGTGGCTATTATTAATTGGAAAGCGATTGTGGAGAGCCTCCTTTTTGCTGCAGGAGACGAAGGGCTTACACTTAAGGAACTTACAACTGTTCTTGAAGTGGAGGAACATGTTGCATTGGATATTTTAGGAGAGTTAAAAAAGGGTTATCAAAAGAAAGAGCGGGGAATCACTCTTATAGAACTAGCAGGTACGTATCAATTGACCACCAAAAAAGAGCATTCTGTCTATCTGAAAAAGCTGGTAGAATCGCCTTCTTCCCAAACACTTTCACAAGCAGCCCTTGAAACATTGGCAATTGTCGCATATAAACAGCCAATTACCCGGACAGAAGTGGAGAGCATTCGCGGTGTGAAAAGTGAAAGACCGCTACAAACATTGGCAGCAAAAGCGCTTGTAAAAGAAGTCGGAAGAGCGGAAGGAACAGGAAGGGCTATTTTGTATGGTACGACCAAGGAATTCCTCGATTATTTTGGATTAAAAGATATTAAAGAATTACCGCCCCTAACTGTAAATATGGAAGAAATGGACGAAGAAGCTGACTTGTTTTTTGAAAAGTTTCAAGAAACGTTTGAATCTTAAGATTATTTAATCCTATTATGGTAAAATAGTAGTATGGGAGGCTGTAAATGAAAAAGCCCCTATGACAGACTAGCAGGTGGGAGTGACCGTATGCGTATAATAAAATGTAGAGGGTATGAATTAGAAAAGGCACAACCCAACACTTCTGAGGATTTTTTTAACCGCTCCGAAGTAACTTTTGAAGATGATGGACAAGAAAAGACTTTACATGTACTGTATATTCGATACTATGATGAAACCTTTTCTGAGTTCATCCCTGCAATGAGTGGAGATGCAGATCCTATTTTCGAGATTGGTGAAAAACAAATTACATTTAAAGATTTGGTAGCTATCGTTTGTTTAATAAAGAACCCAAGTTTTCGCCAAAGGAAACGTATCTATATCAATACACAAGAAGAGCTAGCTGCTTATTTTGAAGGAGTGAATATCTCTAAAGTAAGAGAAATCTTTGAAGACATCCACCAACAGGGTGACTATAAACTTACCTCTCCACTTCACTTTTTAGCACAACCTTCTTCTTGAAGTAGGCCAAGCTAGAAGTACATTCTAGCATTGCTAGTAATACTTTTATGTTAAGGTACGTAACGTAGTAGAAACCGACAATTAGAAAAAACTAATACTTGGAGGGTCATTTTTCAATGGCAAATACAATTGTAAAATCACAAACAGAACAGGTTGAGAGCTTTTTAGGAAATACGGTACATCAATTGAACACGTTCTTGAATGAAGCTACGCTTTCCACACTGATGGAAGAGTCATCAACGACCCAAGGGTATGTAGAACTTCTTTTATTGAATACTCGTCGACTTGCTGTATTCTGTGACGAAGGGTTGAATGCTTGTCAAGTTATCCTGAAAAGTGAACCGTTCAGAAAGTCAGCTGCTGAGAAAGTTTTATATAACATTTATCATCAATGTATTGAAGAGTTCTTTGCGCCGAGAAACGATGCTTGGTATGAGGACAGCCGTTCTGCCTACACCGGGAAAAATTCTATTCAGTTCCATGAAGCGCCACCAGAATCATTGAAATTGGTGATTAGAGGCTTGGAGAGTGATTTTCAAGCAGTTCGTGAAGAACTTGAATATTATGAAACGGACTACCGGACAAAAATGATGCAAAGCAATTGATTTTATAGCACCAGCCCTATTTTCGGGGGTGGTGTTTTTTCTTTTTCTACTACTGCACTCTTGTTCCATATTGCCCAGATGTTGCATACAATAAAACGATGAGTGCGGGGAGGGCGAGGAATATCAAACAAAATCAGCTTGTTTTTAAACAGTACTTAAGCGATGTGGAAGATTGGTGTTTGGAAATATTGACCTCCAATCAAGGTAGCAAAGAGGATGTCCGTAACAGTTGGTTACCCGAGGTAAGAGGTTTACTAAAGAGGATTCAACATACACAAGAGCAACAGTATATTTTTGAGACTGATATCCTGGATATTAAAAAATGTGTGGAAGAGACGGCAGAAGAGATGCGGACTGTTTCAGGCAGACGGGCTAATAATGCAAGAGTGCCAATAGGGCAGCATTCCCTACCACCACTTCCCTATCCATATAATGCACTAGAACCATACATTTCTAGAGAAATAATGGAACTGCATCACCAAAAACATCATAAAAGCTATGTGGATGGGTTGAATAAAGCGGAAATGAAGATGCTAGAGGCGCGTGAAACTGGCAATTATGATTTAATCAAGCACTGGGAACGGGAAGCGGCGTTTCATGGATCCGGCCATTACTTGCACACCATGTTCTGGGATAACATGTCACCAAATGGTGGGGGCCAGCCTAGCGGAAGATTAATGCAGCAGATAGTTCAAGATTTTGGTAGTTATGAGAAATTTAAAAGGCATTTTTCAGAAGCAGCTGACAAAGTGGAGGGTGTTGGATGGGCTCTGCTTGTTTGGTCTCCACGTGCACACCGTTTAGAAATATTGCAAACGGAAAAGCAACAACTATTTACACAATGGGACACCATTCCGCTTCTTGGGTTAGATGTATGGGAGCATGCCTATTATCTTCAATATAAGAATAACCGAAAAGATTATATCGATAAGTGGTGGAATCTTGTAAATTGGAAAGACATTGAAAAACGCTACCAAGAAGCGTCAAGGTTGAAATGGAAGTCATATTAATTAGTGAGGGGGGCGTTGTGCTCCTCTCTTTTGTTGTTTATGGGAGATATCGAGCGCCATTATGTTATGAAGACCTGATTGGCGCAGAAATAGATGGAGAGAGGTCCTCATCAGGGCGATGAAGACCCGAGTGCCCGGAAATAGGTGGAGAGAGGCTTTCATCAGGGGAATGAAGACCCGAGTGGCGCGGGAAAAGGTGGAGAGAGGTCCTCATCAGGGGAATGAAGACTTGATTGGCGCGGAAATAGGTGGAGAGAGGTCCTCATCAGGGCGATGAAGACCCGATTGGCGCGGAAATAGGTGGAGAGAGGTTCTCATCAGGGCGATGAAGACCCGCGTGGCGAGGAAAAAGGTGGAGAGAGGTTCTCATCAGGGCGACGAAGACCCGAGTGGCGCGGGACTAGGTGGAGAGAGGGCCTCATCAGGGAGGTTAAGGCCCGAGTGGCGCGAAAATAGGTGGAGAGAGGGTTTGAGCAGGGGAAGGAAGGCCGGAGTGTCGCGGAAATAGTTGGATATAGGTCTTCTACAGGGCGATGAAGACCCGAGTGACGGGAAAATAGGTAGAGAGAGGTCCTCATCAGGGCGATGAAGACCCGAGTGACGGGAAAATAGGTAGAGAGAGGTTCTCATCAGGGCGATGAAGACCAGAGTG